>CAZZLC010000125.1:0-12360 GCA_964655065.1 uncultured Enterobacteriaceae bacterium
CCGGACGGGCCTCGTCTTCTCGGGCCAGCGCATCGACCGCTCGGCCCTGAACCTGGTGGACAAGGCCACCAAGTCGCGCAGCTGGGACGTGCACGCGGAGCGCCTGCTCGACTGCTCGAGCTGTCACTACTCGCCGAACCATCCCGCCTACCGCGAAGAGGGGGCGACGCGTCCCGACCATCTTAGGTTCGACCCCCGCAAGACGCCGATCGGCGACTACCTCCGCCGCCCGTCGCACGACTTCGTCAAGGGCGCGAGTGCTCGGCGCGACGCCACGGCGGCGAACACCATGCGCCGCTGCGAGGGGTGCCACGATCCCACCGCGGGCCACGACTTCCTCCCCAATCGGGGCCGCCACTTCTCCGCGCTGACCTGCGAGACCTGCCACGTGCCCTACGTGGCGTGGACGGCCCGCCAGCAGCTCGACTGGACCGCGCTCGACGCCGACGGTCGACCCCTCGAGGACTGGAGGGGCACCGAGGGGACTCCCGACGACCCGACCTCGCTGCACGTCGGCTACGAGCCCATCCTGCTCCCCCGCAGCGAGCTGGACGGATCGAAGCGGCTGGCCCCCCACCACCTCACCACCACGTTCCTGTGGACCAGCGAGGGCGCTCCGGTCGATCGATCGGCCCTGCAGGCCGCTTGGTCCGACCCGACGCTCGCGGCGGTCCTCGATCACGATGGCGACGGGGTCCTCACCGACGTCGAGCGGCGTCTGGATCGCGACGACAAGGTCGAGGCCGTCCGGTCCCGGCTCGTGTCGCAGGGCGTGCGGGATCCCGAGATCGCAGGCTTCGTCGAGGCGTGGCCCGTGAATCACGGGGTCGCGCGCGGCGACCACGTCACTCGCGAGTGCACGGTCTGCCACGGCGAGGACTCCCGGCTCGACCACGAGATGGAGCTGGCGGCGTGGGTGCCCGGAGGAACCGAGCCCACGCTTCGCGCCAGCGCAGCCGCCGTGAGGATGGCCGTCCGCGAGGGCCAGCTCGTCGCTGCGCCTCCCGCCCGGACGGACCGCTACGTCTTCGGCGCAGATCGGCAGGGCTGGGTGGACTGGGGCGGTCTGATCGCCCTGTTGGGTGCCGTCGCCTTCGTGACGGTGCACGGTGGCTTGCGGGTCTACCTCGCCCAGAAGAACGGAGCCCAGGGATGAAGCGCGTCTACATGTACACCGTGGAGGAGCGACTCTGGCACTGGTTCCAGGCGTTCATCATCATGGCCCTGATGGTCACCGGAATGGTCGTCCACCTCCCCACCCAGCTCCGGCTGATGTCGTTCGAGACCGCGACACGCCTGCACGAGTGGCTGGGCATCCTGCTCACCGTCAACGCCGCGTTCGGGCTTCTGTACTCGCTGTTCGCACGGCAGCTCGAGCAGTACCTCCCGAGCGCCAGCCCGAGCTGGATGCGACTCGCGGTCCGGCAGGTCCACTACTACACGTGGGGCATCTTCAACGGGGCCCCGCACCCGATGGAGAAGACGGTCGAGCGCAAGCTGAACCCGCTGCAGCAGGTGACCTACCTCGGCATCCTCAACGTGTTGCTGCCGCTGCAGATCCTCACCGGCGTGGCCATCCTGGCCGGGCGCATCTGGCCCGACCCCCTCGCGCGCCTCGGTGACCTCGGTCTGGTCGCCCCGCTCCACGTGATTGGAGCCTGGCTCTTCATCGCCTTCCTGATCGGGCACGTCTACCTCACCACGACCGGACACACACTGATGAGCAACATCGTCGCGATGGTCGTGGGGTGGGAGGACGTCGAGGAGGAGAAGGAGGAACATGTCCGCGAGTCATGAGACGGTCGCTCCGCGGCCCTACTGGAACTCCTACGTCGGCGGCATCGCACTCGGCGTGGTGCTGTTCCTGAGCTTCTACCTCACCGGCAGCGGTCTGGGGGCATCGGGCGCGCTGGCCCGGCTGGTCGTGGCGGTCCAGGAGGTGTTCGTCCCCCACCACGTCGACACCACCGTCGCGCTCGCCAAGCTGGGGGGCGGCGACCGGTGGGCGCTGAACCACTGGCTCGTCATCGAGATCGCGGGCATCGTGCTGGGCGGCTTCGCCTCCGGGATGCTGAGCGGGCGCTTCTCCATCGTGACGCTCCGCGGACCGCAGATCACGGACCGCACCCGGTGGGGGCTCGCCTTCGTGGGTGGCGCCGTCATGGGCTTCGGGGCCCGCATCGCCCGGGGCTGCACCTCCGGCCAGGCGCTGTCCGGAGGAGCGCTGCTCTCGACGGGATCGTGGGCGTTCATGCTGTCCATCTTCGCGGGCGGCTACCTCGTGGCGTACTTCGTGCGCCGACTCTGGCTTGAGGCGCGCTGATGGCACCTTTCGACCTCTGGACCCTGTTCGGCACCTTCGGCGGCGGGGTCGCGTACCTGCTCATCGGGTTCGCCTTCGGCTTCGTCCTCGAGTCCTCGGGCTTCGGCGACAGCCGCCGCCTGGCGGGTCAGTTCTTCTTCCGGGACCTGTCGGTGGCCCGGGTCATGATGACCGCCATCCTCACCGCGATGTTCCTCGTCATGGCCTCGTCGAGCCTCGGGCTCGTGGACTTCCAGGACGTCTACGTCAATCCGACCTACCTCGTGCCGGGCATCGTCGGTGGGCTCGTCATGGGCGTTGGCTTCGTGATTGGCGGCTACTGTCCCGGCACCTCGCTCGCCGCGACGGGGGCGGGCAAGATCGACGGGTTCTTCTACGTCCTCGGGGCCTTGTTCGGCATGTTCCTCTTCGGTGAGGTGGCCGACAACCTGGCCGCGTTCATGACGACGACGGACTGGGGCCGGGTGACGCTCGACCAGACCTTCGGGGTCTCCACGGCGGTCGCGGTGCTGGGAGCCGCGGGCTTCGGCATCGGGCTGTTCGCCTTCCTCGACAGCATGAAGAAGACGGTGTGGAAGGAAGAGGACCACGGGCACATCGAGCTGAACGGCCGCCGGTTCCACCCCGCCGTGCTGGGGATCCCGGCCGCCGTCCTGCTGATGCCGGTCATGCTGTACGCCCTGCCCGATGCCGACGAGGCCTACGCGCTCAGGGCCGACGAGTACGGCGCGGCGCTCGAGGCCCGCGACGTGCACGTCCACCCCGCGGAGCTCCTCGAGTACATGTACAACGACGACGTCGTTCTCGATGTCATCGACGTGCGCGACGAGTCGTCGTACAACCTGTTCCACCTTCTCGATGCCTCGCACGTCGAGCTCGACGAGCTCGACGCGATCTGGACCCAGGACGACGTCCCGAATCGGCTCGTCGTCGTCGCGAGCAACGACGAGCGCCACGCCACGCAGGCCTGGAAGCGCCTCACCGCGATGAAGGTGGCCAACGTCTACGTGCTGGACGGTGGGATCAACCACTGGCTCGACGAGTTCGGCGAGGCGAGCGTACTCGACTCGGTGCCCTCGCCCGAGCGGCAGGGCGACGAGACCCTGTGCCACACGCTCGGCAGCGCCCTGGGGGACCGGCACCACGCGTCCCGGCCCTCTCGTCACGACCTCGAGCACTACCTCGAGCACTACGAGGAGCAGTTCGGAGAGCTCGAGCGCCGGGTGAAGCTCGTGACCAAGGCCCGCAAGGGCGGTGGCTGCGGGTAGCGCCCGCTGCCCGTGCCGCACTGTCCGGCGTCCTCGAGCCAGCACTCGAAGCAGCAGACCTCGTTCCCGAGCCCGTGAACGGCACGGGGCCGCGGCACCGCTGCGCAGATCGCAGTCCAGACCGGGCCGTCCGTGACGAGCGCCACGAGCCGCTCCGGGTGTTGGTTCCTCGAGGTCTTCTCCAGGGATCAGACACCGCGAGGGGAAGGACGCGGTAGACGCTGCCGATTTACATACCGACGTCGGTATGTTAATTCCGCGCCATGGGACGACCGCGGGGCAACCCAGAAGAGCGCATGGCCAGCATTGTCGAAGCCGCAAGACGGAGGTTCGATCGGGATGGCTACGAGAACACCCGCGTCGACGATATCCTTGCGGATCTAGGCTTGAGTAAGGGTGGCTTCTACCACTATTTTCACGGCAAGGCGGACATCCTCTTCGAGATGATCCGCCGTTGCATCCTTCGCATTCTCGAGGAAGGCCGGCAGGCGATCGGCTCGTCGGCGGACCTGCCCACCGCCGTCCAGACCCTGGCGGCGATTCACCAGAAGTGCAAGCAGACGGATCTGGCTTGTCTGGCGGGCATTCGAGACCCCACCACGCGCATGGCGATGGAGGTGCACTTCCGCGCCAAGCTCGGCGACCAATATGCAGGGCTTCTCGCCACGCTGATCGAGCGGGGCAATGCCCTCGGCGAGCTGCGCGTGGAACACCCTCACGCCACGGCGAAGGTTCTGCTGGCGCTGTACTTCGCGGCAGCCACCGCGAGCGACGAGTCGACACGCCAGGTCGCCAGCCAGGTGGCAGCCCAGGCGTTGGGGCTCACCGGCAGCATCGACTTGATGGCGTTCCAGGCAGCTCCCCCCGAACCAGGAGAATCCAGGTGAGTCAGAAGACGCGTTGGAGTGCCCAGCGGATGGGCGTGTTCCGCTCCGAGCCGTTCGACAACCAGCTGCTGCGGACGATCTCCCTCGGATCCGAAGGAGGCAGCGTGATCGGGGAGTGCCTGGTCGCAACCAGCCAGATCCGCGATGGCGACTTCGACAGCTGGCACGAGGGCTGGTCCACGCTCGCCCGGTCGGACGAGACGCGAGCCGAGGCCTACGGACAGGCGGGCGCTGAACCCTCTGCAGCCCGAGCCTGGCTGCGCGCGAGCAACTACTGGCGCACCGCCGCGACCTTCCTCACGGCCCGTCAGCCGGAGCGGGCCACCTGCTCGGAGGCATCCCAGAGGACGTACTCGCGCTTCCTGGCCCTCTCGGGGCTCCAGCACAGGAGACTGACGATCCCCTTCGAGGGCGTGAGCATGCACGGCTGGTTGATCGCCTGCCCAGGAGAGCCGCGTGCTCGTCGCACCCTCCTCGCGCTCAACGGGGGCGACAGCACCGCCGAGGAGCAGCACCTCTACCTCGGAGCAGAAGCGGTCGCGCGCGGTTGGACCTTCGCCAGCGTCGAGGGGCCAGCGCAGAGCAGCGTCATCGTACAGCATCCGAATCGGCCGTTCTTCGCGGACTACGAACGAGCCGTCGCGTCGATGCTGGACCACCTGATCGACCAACCCGAGGTCGATGCGAAGCGCGTGGCGGTCTACGGCCTGTCGCTGGGCGGTTACTTCGCCCTGCGTTCGGCTGCCGTCGACGAGCGCCTTCGGGCGGTGGTCGCGAACCCGCCCTACACGAACTTCGGCAAGGCGCAGCGTGCGGGCCTGCCAGCCGCACTCACCCGGCTCCCGACTCCCCTGATGAACGCCATCCTGCCGCTCCTCGCGCGCACGAATCCCCTCGTTGGGTTCGCCTGGCGGGTGTACCAGGACATCCTCGGCGTGGCCAGACCTTCGGAGCTCTTCGACAAGCTGGATGGCTTCAGCGTGGAGGACCGCGTCGGGGCTATTCGGTGTCCCGTGCTCGGCCTGGTCGGCGAGAACGAGGGGGGCGAAGTGCTCCGGCAAGCTCGCTCGCTGTTCGACAAGCTGCCCCACCACCGGGAGAGTCGCCTCGAGATCGGCACCGCCGACCAGGGAGCAGACGCTCACTGCATGACCAACAACCTTCCCCGCATGCAGGCCCTGACGTTCGACTGGCTCGACGAGGTCGTTCCAGGCGAAGCTGCGATGGGCTGATTCGTCGCGACCGGGGGAACTGGTGCGCGAGCGCGTGGCAGATGACGCGGCCCCCGGGCACCGGTCGTACCCGCCACGGCAATCGCTTTGCAGTTCGAGCTCTCCCCCACTACGGACCCGGTGTTCTGCAGGGTCCGTTCCATGGCTCGCCAGGTAGGTCCGATGTTCGAGATCGCCATTGCTTTCGATCCGCTTTGCGGCTGGTGCTTCGGGTTTCACGCTGCCGTTGACGCACTTCGCCGGGACCGGCCAGATCTCCCGCTCGAAATCTGCCTCGGAGGGCTCGTCACGCAGTCACGGATCGGCCCCTATGCCGACCAGCGGGGCTACATCACCGCGGCCTCGGACCGTCTCGAGGCGGTGACCGGACGTCGTCCATCTCGACGCTTCGTCGAACGGATCCTGCACGCACCGCCCGAGGTACTCGGCAGCTCCCTCCCGCCGTCCATCGCGATCCACGCGGTGCGCGCGTCGGCGCCCAGTCGCGCGATCGACTTCGCCCACGCGGTGCAGGATGCCCACTTCGTCGATGGAAAGGACCTCAACCAGCCAGAGACGTACCTGTCGATTCTCGAACAGCTGGGCCTCGACCTCGAACTGCCCGACCTCGGAGATGGACGCACCGCACCCGACGAGGTTCTCGCCGAGTTCGAGCGCACGCGGGAGCGGGGCGGGACCTCGTTCCCCACCTTGCTCGTGTCGGTGGACGGCGTCGAGCGACCGCATCCTCCGATTTACGACCCCGCTGGCCTCGTGCGATGGGCTGACCACACACTTCCCCGTGAGCCCAGCCTGTAGCCTACCCCGGCGAGACGCCCTTCTGACCCGTCGTGCTCGCCTGGATGGATGGCGCGTGCATCGGGCCCGTCGAGCGTTCCGTTCCCCCAACCGGGCCGACCGCTCAACCCAAAGCCCACTTCGCACGTCGTCCCGACCCCGTCCGGATCAGTATCCCCAGCTCCTCGAGGGCGAGGAGTTCGGTCAGCACTCGCTCCTCGTCCAACCCAAGCGCCCGAGCGAGCCCTCGCGCCGTCGCGTCCCCCTCGGCCAGCCGGTCCACCACCTGCTCCGTTATCGCTTCCTCTTCGGCGTTCCCCGGCTCGAAGGTGAAGTCGATCTCCACCCCGAAGATCTCGCTGAGATCGTCCACATCGAGCCGACGCCCTCGCTCCGGACGGTCCGGAACCCCCAGTGCGACCGCTCCGCTCATCAGCTCGCCGGGATCCACCCCTCGAAGCGAGAACAGCATCTCGGGTGCCTCGTCCAGCCGCGCCCCCACCCCGTACAGTGTCGCGGCTACGTGCTTGCACATCACGGCCCAGTCCGGACACGAGCACTGCAAGTGGATCTCCCCCGGGGTGGGGAACAGACCCTCCCCCGGCCGCGTCACCACGCCGAGAACTCCTTCCGAGAGCCGTCCTTCGAGCAGCTCGAGCAGCGACTCGATCTTCCCTCCGCACGCAGCTCGCACCGCGGCCCAGCGCTTGGCCGAGATCGTGTCGATCCGAATCTCCACCCGATACAGTCGCTGCCCTCGCACCGTGGCGTGAACGTGCCCTTCCTCGATGCGCAGATCCAGGATCGCCCGCCCTCGCGCATACGTGCGACCCCGCGGCAGGCGGTTCGCGAAGTCGCTGTACGACTCCAGGTTCTTGCACCATGCCTTGCCCCAGAACGTGTGCGCGATCGTGCGACCGGTGATGACCACGGGCTTCAGTGGGCCGTCGGCCCGCAGGGCCTCGAGCTCTCGGACGACGGATGGACCTACCCCGGACCGCGAGCGGTAGCGCCGCCTCACGACGTCACCGCGCTCTGCAGGTCCAGCTGGACCAGCGCGAGGAGTTCCTCGTTCGACATCTCGGTCAACGCGGTCTCGGCGCCTCCCGTCAACACCTGATCCGACAGCTTCTGCTTCTCCTCGATCAGCGTGTCGATGCGCTCCTCGACGGTGCCCTTGCACACGAATTTGTGCACCAGCACGTTGCGATGCTGGCCGATGCGGAACACCCGGTCGGTGGCCTGGTTCTCCACGGCCGGGTTCCACCACCGGTCGAAGTGCACCACGTGGTTCGCCGCGGTCAGGTTGAGTCCCGTACCGCCGGCCTTCAGGGAGAGCACCATGAACGGCACCTGCTCGTCCTCCTGAAACCGGCGTACGATCTCGCTGCGGCGAGCCACCGGCACCCCGCCGTGCAATACCAGCCCGTCCCGGCCGAAGCACGCCGCGAGGTGGCGTCGCAGCGGACCGGTCATGGCTCGGAACTGCGTGAACACCAACGCCTTGTCCTGCCGATCCGCGATCGGCGCGCACAAGGCCGCGAGCCGCAGGAACTTGCCGCTCTGCGACGCCTCGAACGACCCGTCTCCGAGCCACTGCGAAGGATGGTTGCAGATCTGCTTGAACCGCAGGAGGGAGGCCAGCACGAGGCCTCGACGCTCGATGCCCTCCGCCTCGTCTTCCTTCAGCGCCGCCCGGAGCTCGGCGACGGCCTGCTGGTAGAGCGCGGCCTGGGTGCGGGTCAGCAGACAGTAGGTCTTCAGCTCGGTCTTGTCGGGCAGATCGGTCAGAATGCGCCGATCGGTCTTGAGCCGGCGCAGCACATAGGGAGCGACCAGCCTTCGCAGCGGCGCGTAGCCGTCGTCGGCACGGGTCGACATCGCATCGCAGAGCCGCCGGAATGCAGCCGCCGTGCCGAGGAGTCCGGGATTCAGGAAGTCGAAGATCGACCACAGATCGCCGAGCCGGTTCTCGACGGGGGTACCGGTCAGCGCGAGCCGCCACCGGGTGCGCAGCTTCTTCACCGCGCGGGTCTGCTTCGCGGCCGGGTTCTTGATTGCCTGGGCCTCGTCGAGCACCGTCGCGCGCCACGGGAACTCGGCCATCCACGAGGTCCGCAGCACGGTGCCGTACGTCGTGATCACCACCTGGCACGCGCGTACGGACTCCGACGGCAGGGACTTGAGCTCCTTCGACGGGATCGCCGAGGGATGGGCGACGAGCACCCGGAGATCCGGTGCGAAGCGCGCCAGCTCGGCCCGCCAGTTGTCGACGAGCGACGCGGGCACCACGAGGAGATCGACCTCCCCGTCGGTCGGTCGCGTCTCCCGGGTGTGGAGCAGCGAGAGCAACGCGATCACCTGGATCGTCTTGCCGAGGCCCATGTCGTCGGCGAGGCATCCGCCGAGTCCCAGCCCGTGCAGCGTCCACAACCACTGCACACCGACTTTCTGGTAGGGACGCAGCTCGGCGCGCAGCCCTGCGCTCTCCGCGATCGACTGTGCGACCTCGGGGGAGCGCAGTGCGTCGAGCTGCTCGGTGAGCCAACCCCCCGCCACCACCGTCGACCAATCAGGGCGGGCGTCATCCTCGTCGACGAGTCCCTCGGTCCCCGCGAGCATGCGCATGCCCTCGGCGAAGCTCACCCCTCCTGCCCGCGCCTCGGCCTGGACGCGCTCCCAGTGCTCGAGCACTTCGGCGAGCTTCTCGGGATCCACCTCCACCCACCGCCCCTTGATGAGGAGCAACCCCGCCTGCGCGTCGAGCACAGCAGCGAGCTCGTTGGCATCGAGGGGCTCGCCGTCGAGGGTGACGCGGACATCGAAGTCGAGCAGCGCCGAGAGCCCCAGGGTGGACGGCGCGACCTCGCCGATCGTCACCGAGACCGAGGGCCTCCGCCGCCGACGCGATCGCCACCAGTCGGGGAGCCGCACCACGAGGCCCGCCCGCTCCAGGGTCTCGGCCTGTACCAGCAGCCGGTGGGCCTCCTCGGCGTCCCACGCGAGCGGGTGGTAGATGTCGCCGGACTCGACGAGGTCACGGATCAGCTCGGAGTCGCGCGCAGCCCGCTGAAGCGGCTGGAGCAGCGCGCGCAGGATCGGCTTGTCGCGGGCGTCTGCGTACTCCTTCAGCGCGTGGCCCAGCGGGACGTGCTGGATGGTGGTCCGCGACGGAGGCTTGCGCGCGTAGGTCGCGACGAACGCGAAGGGCAACTCGGGATCGCGTGGGTTCTCCGCGAGGTGGAGGCAAACGCGACCCGCGACGTGCCAGACGGAGTGCGCCTCGTCCAGGTAGCCCTGCAGCCCCTCGGCCCGCTCCGTGGCTACCTGTGCAGCGGCCTCGCTGATCCGCACCCACACACCCTCGAGGCTCTCCGCGGTAACGAGCTCCCCGCCGCGCATCGGCGGAACCGACGCCGCGAGCTCCTCCAGGACGGCCCGGTCAGGCTCGGGAGCCTCCCACAGCGTGCTCTCGTCGGGCGCAGCGCGCGCGCAGATCGCGCTCACCACGCGGGTGCCGAGGTCGCGCCAGAAGGCGAGCGAGGGTGGCAGTTCGGTGTCGACCTCGACCGCGCCGAGGTGGAGCAGCCCCGACCCCACGCCTCGGCCGAACGCCGCCACAATCCGATCCGCGATCGCGCCAGAGATCTCGTTCACGCCTGGGTCGTCGACGACCTCGACCGCGACGGTGCCTCGCGGAGACAGCCCCGCCCGTAGCGCCACCCCGGTGCTTCGTGCCATCCTGGCCCTCCGCTGCTCTGGCGCCCGTGGCGGTTCCCCTGGCCGTTTCGCGCCTCCGCTCGTGCGCTTAGCGTCCCGGAGCCCCGCACGCGACCAGAGCAATGGCCGAGCCCACCAGGTGTCTCGAGGAGCGAGGGGTCGGAGCGTCCTCCGGGGGCGAGCTGCCTGTCTGGAGCCAGGAGCCGGCGCTCCACGAGCGGTACCAAGACGCCACGAAGAGGAACCCCTGACCTCGCCACAGCCTCCCTCCCCCCTCGCCGATGACGTAGGCAGGGGGGAGGCGTCCCGCGTGGTCGCGACGGATCTCCGAGTTCACGCTCGGGGAAACCGCAGCCGACGTCCACCGCGATCCCCAGCGCCGCACGGCATACACTCGGCCGGGGGGGATCGGGTGGTTCCGTGGATTCAGGCCAACGGGCTGTTCTGGTTGGGCGTCGCCTCGGTGGTCGCGGTGGGCCTCGTCGCGCTGCGAACGCCGCTACGGCGCTGGATCGCCAGCTCCAGCGCGCGGCCGCCGGCTGCCGATGACATCGAGATCAGGGACGTGTTCCTCTCCTACGCGCGGGTCGACAAGGACGTCGCCGAGCCGCTGAAGACGTGGCTCGAGGAGCTCGGAATCAGCGTGTTCCTGGACGTCGACGATCTCCCGCTCGGGACCCGGTTCCCCGAGCGGATCCAGCGGCAGATCGACGGCTGCAAGGCGATGCTCGCGTGTTGGACGCCCGCCGCCTTCGGACGGAAGTGGTGTCGACTGGAGTGGGCCCTCGCGCGCGAGGCCGGCAAGTGGATCCCGGCGGCTCGACGGGAGCTCACGTCCGACGACCTCGATGCCGACTTCGGGCAGCAGAACTACGCGCACCTGCACGACTACGCGGGTCAGGAGCAGCACCTCGGATGGTCGCAGGTGCTGCGTCGTCTCGCGGATCTGTTCGACAAGTGGCTCGAAGCCCATCCCGACGCGCCGGATCGCGAGGCCACCGTCGAGAAGGTCGCGCAGCTCCGCGCTGCCGCTCACGCCGCGCGGCCGGGGCCCAGCGAGACCGCGCTCGAGGCCTACCGGCGTACGGTTCGGAGCGAGCTCGAGAGCACCCCGTGGGCGCTGAAAGCACCGAGCGCCATACGAAAGGCCGGTGAGCTCTTTGTCGAGGTCAAGGTCGGGGACGAGGCGCCCCGCACGCTCGCGGAGGTGCACCGCGACGCCCCCACCGGTCGGTTCGTGCTGATCGGGGACCCGGGGTGCGGCAAGACCCTGTCGCTGAAGCACCACGGGCTGTGGTGCCTCGAGGCGGGCTTGATCCCGATCTTCCTCCGGGCGACCGAGCTCGAGCCCACCCTCGAGCAGACACTGCGTCGCAACCCCACGACAGCGCCGGTGGTCGAGCGGTTGCTGCGGGAGCTCGAGGCCGGACGGGCAGTGGTGTTGGTCGACAGCATCGACGAGGTGGACCAGGCGGGACGGAAGGCCGAGGTTCGCAGGTTGCTCGCGGTGCTCGCCGAGCTTCCGGTTACCCAGAAGTGCAGGATCTTCGCAGCGAGTCGGTCGGTCGGCTATGTCGACGTGCCCGGGTTCGAGGCCTTGCAGGTGCAGCCGCTGTCGGCCGAGAGGATGGTCGAGCTGCTCGAGCGGTGGGAGGTTCCACCCGAGCGCATCACCGAGCTGAGAGAGGAGAGGCGCTCGGGTGGCCGACTCGAGACGATGGGTCAGAACCCGTTGCTCGTCACGCTCATGGCGATCGTGCTCCGCAAGCGGCGGGGAACGGGGAACTGGTCCCGCACGGGGCTGTATCGGGAGGCCATCGACACGCTCCTGGGCACTTCGCACAAAGGGGAGCTCGAGGGCAGCGCCGCCTACCCGTACGGCGGCCTGGCCCTCGACGTGCTCGGCGCCCACGCGTTGCACGCTCACGGCACCGGGTCGCGCGACGTGTTCACCGCCGGTCAGCTCACGACGGCGGCCGGGCCCTGGCTCCGCGAGCTCCGGGACAAGTCCCCCGACGGTCGGGTGGCCGGGTTCCTCGCGGTGCTCGCCCAGCAGACCGGGGTGATCGACGCTCGCGGGGAGGGGGGCTTCGGGTTCCCGCACCGGACGTTCGCGGAGTACCTGGCGGCGACGGCGCTGGCGCGGCGGTTCG
>CAZZLC010000126.1:0-12077 GCA_964655065.1 uncultured Enterobacteriaceae bacterium
GTTCGCCGCCGCACGACGAGGAGTGCGAGGACCGCGAGCCACCCCGACGCGAGGTGACCGCTCGAGCTACAGCCGCGATCGCCGTCGTCATCGTCGTCACCGTTCGGGCGAGTCGGGGTCACGCTGAACTGGACCTCGGCGTCAGCCACGTTGCCCGCAGTGTCCCGGGCCGTCACCGCGATCACGTGCGAACCGGGGGCAAGCCCCACCAACGGCCCGTCCCTCGTGAACGGCGCACCATCGAGGGTGAGGCTCACCTCACCCACGTCGCCGTGCTCGTCTTCCACGTCGATCTCGACCGGGATCGGCACACCCTGGAAGTAGGGCCGATCCGCCGGTGAGACGATCGCGAGGACAGGCGGCACGTCGTCGACGACCGTGAAGGTGGCGCGGTCCTCGGCTGTGTTGCCCACCGTGTCGGTCGCGGTGGCCACGATGGTGTGGGAACCCAGGCCGACGTTCTCGAAGAACAGCGTCGCACCCTCGGTCACCGGGATGCCATCGATCTCGACCACCGAGCTGTCGAGCGCCCCGTCGTCCGCGAACACCACGTCGAGCACGGCGCTGTCCGCTACGCTGCGGGGCCCGACCGGAGAGAGGATCCGCACCACGGGGATCCGAAGGTCCGGATCGGCACACCGGTCGGTCAGGGTGGGCCGTCCGGTGGGCGTGCGCAGGAAGGCGCACTCGTCGTCGGCGGCGCGCACCAACCCAGCCGTGCGATCCACCGGGGGCGAGTCGAGCACGAGGTTCCCGACCGTCACCGGGGTGTCGTGGAGGATCTGGTCCTCGTAGAGGACGCCCGGCGTCTCCGACGTGGCCCGGACTCCCGGCACCGAGTGGCGCAGCGTCAACGACGACGCGTCGGGATGCAGCGCGACGGCCCCCGACAGTGGTGCCTTCATGACGAGGATCTGGCGCTCGCTGCTCGTCGCGTCGGGCGCGTTGTACGCCGAGGTGACTCCTGCGATGAACAGGCCGTCGGGCGCGACCTCCACGTCGAAGAACGCATCGCGACCCGGGCCGTCGGCCACCAGGAACCACTCCGTCGCCAGATCGGGGCCGAGCTTGGCGGCCCACGAGGTGTCGTTGCTGTACCCGGACTTGCCGACCACCACGATGCTGTCACCGAGCCGATCGACGCCATAGAGGACGTCGCCCGGAGACCCGCTCGACTCCACCGGGGGGGCGACCTCCCAGTCCTGCTCCGCCTCGGTCGCCAGATCGTGGAGCAGCATGGCGTGCACCGCATCGCCGCCATCGGGGTCCATGCGGACGACCATCGCCGCCCCGCTCAAGCGGATGTCGGACGCGCCCGCCACGCCCACTGCGAACAACGCGCCCCCAGGGCCTTCGACCACGTCCCACAGCATGCCGGTGCGGGTCAACGTGAGGACCGAGCGGCTCCAGATCACGTCGCCGGTGGCCGCGTCGAGGCGCGCCATCCAGCCGTTGTGGCGGACCCCGTCGGCCGGGCCCGCGTCTCCGCGCCCGACCACCACGAGGTCACCGTTCGAGGCCACGGTGGCCCCGAGGAACCGACGGATCGCATCGGCTGCGTAGTAGCGTGCCCACACCACGTTGCCGTCGCTGTCGAGCCTCACCGCGAAGGCATCGTCGTCGACCACCGCGCGGATCAGGGTCCCCACGATCAGCAGGTCGGCCTCGCCCGGACCCACCGGAATCGCGGTGAGGGACTGGATATCGATGCCCTGGGCAGGCTCGACGCCGTCGCTGAAGTCATAGGTCCTGGCCCACCGCACCGAGCCGTCCGCCGCATGCCGCGCCACGAACGAGCGCCCCCCGGCGATCGCGAACCCGTCGTCGGGCAAGGCCACCACGTGTTCGGCGGCCTCCCCGAGGTACGACAGGTTCCACACCATCCGGCCGGTCCGGTCGAGCTTCGCGATCCGGGCGTCGAGGAACTGGCTCGCGGCCAGGATCACGCTGCCGTCGGACAGACGGGCGACGTCCGAGATGCCTACGCTGCTGTACGGGTCGTCGACCCGATCGAGGGTGACCATCCAGCGCTGGTCCTGGCCCGAAAGGTAGGGGCCGGCCGTGGCCAGGTCGGGCAGCGGATCCTGGGCGGTGCTCGCCCCGTCCGTATCGAACCCGGCCAGGGGGAAGGTAGCCCCCGCGATCTCGAAGCCGAGCGCCGACAGCTCGACTTGCCCCTCGATCTCGGTGCGATGCCCGAGTGACCACCACGGATCGGCGCTCGCGTCGAGGTCGAGCCGGGCCGAGACCGCCCCCTGGGCCCCCACCCGGGAGCCGAGCAGCGGAACGTCGCACTGGGGATAGGCGACGTAGCCGACGATCAGGTCGGTGCCGAAGGTGGTCCCGACCTCGCCGTAGCCGCTGAGCCCGGCTGCGATCTGGGGCGGGGTGAAGGCGAGCGGGCGCTCCTCGCTCACGGGCTCACGGGCGGTGCAGGTGGTGGTGCCGCCGGAGACCACGCAGTCGTACCCGAAGCCCGCGCGTACGCGGTGGGCGACGTCGATCACGGTGTTGGCCTGCAGCGAACCCTCGGCGAACACGCCCTGCTCCAACTGCAGCATCAGGGGGAGCGACACCGGGCCGAACGTGAGATCGGGCAGGGGGAAGCAGAGGTCGTAGAGCGAGACCTCGGCGCGAGCGTCCTCGGGACGGATCGCGGCCTCCACGCGCAGCGACGCGGTGACCGAGACATCGGTGTCGAGGCCGATGGTGAGCCGGCTCGGGGCACTGGGCCGCACCTTGAGCTGGAAGGTGGGCTTCAGCACGTGGCCCTGGATCTGACCGGTGAGGGTCGCGCGGCCGTCGAACAGCGACAGCTCGTTGAACCGCAGGGGCATCGTGTTCGCATCGCGAACGAGGTCCTCGACGGGCGAGGAGTCGATGGAGGGGATGCGGGTCCCCCCGACCGCGGGGTCGATGGCCGCGGTGCCGCAGAAGCTGGCCGACTGGTAGACGTCGCCAAGGTCCTCGCCCTCGGTGATGTGCCCCTTCAGGTGCTGGAGGCTGACGCCGGGCTGCGCGTCGGGTTCGAACTCGACGTCTTCGATGCGCAAGTAGTGGTAGAACCTTGGAATACCCGGGATCTCGACCTCGGGGTCGGGCGTGATGTAGAGCACCTCGCCAGGCTCGAGGGAGTCCGGGTAGCCGTTGGGCGTCAGTGGCTCGACAAAGGGGATGGAGAGCTCGACCACCTCGTTTGGGTCCCACGGCCGGGGGAACAGCCCCACGTCGAGCGGAACCGGCGTGAGCATCTCGTTGTCCACCGCGTCCCACGTCTTGAAGTACACCCCGTCGGCCACCACGGGGTTCTCGTCGGCGTGTACGCGAACCGGCACCGAGCCGTTGTCGAGGCCGTCGAGCAGTGCCTGGACGTTGCCGGCGGGAAGGGTCAGGCGCAGCGGGGCGGTGGACGCGTTGGCCCCGGCTCCGAAGATGCCGAAGGTGGCTGCTGTCTGCTCCTCGAGCTGAGCCCCCAGGCTTGCGGCTTGCAGCCCCACGGAGACCTCGGCAGAGAGGAAGTCGGCGTCGACCGTGCGGTCGAGGACGACGTCGATCTCGACCGCCTGCAGGCCGTTGCCCACGTCGGTGCTCGACGCCAGCGTGAACGACTGGGGCACGAGCTCGTCGGCATAGTCGACGATGCCGAAGCACGGGTTGGCCTGACCGAGCGCCACGGACGGCGTCGCAAACAACAGGAGGAAGGAGGGCATGGCATTCTCTCGAGTGGGCGCGTGGCGGCAACACCCAACTGGGTCGGGGGGCCCTCGAGGCCGCGTCGGGCGTGCGCCCTCGCGGTCGGGCTCCGGCCTGCGCTCGGCTTCCCGGCTCGGATTTCCGTCCGCACTGCCGGCTGCGCGCTACAATCCCGACGCACGGAGAGACCCATGGAACCGCGGAGCACGAATCTTCCTGACTGGGCGTACCCCGCCGAGGACGACGTGCCCGAGACCCTCCTGCACCTGCGCATCCGCACCCTCCTGTACGAGCTCGTACGACGCTACCTCGCGAGTCGAGGCGTCCCGGCGCTCACCGGCTCCGAGCAGTTCCTGTACTGGGTCGAGGGCAACCCCTTGCGCTCGCTTGCGCCCGACCTCTACGTGGTGTTGGGCGTTTCTCCCGACTACGACGTCCGCAGCTGGCAGACGTGGCGGGAGGGCAGAGCTCCGGAGCTCGCCGTCGAGATCGTCTCCGACGACGTCGAGAAAGACTACGAGGTCGGGCCCGTGCGCTACGCCGAGGCTGGTGTCCGCGAGCTGATCATCTTCGATCCCACCGAGGGCCCGGGCCGGCTGCGCTGGCAGGTCTACGTTCGCGACGCCGAAGGCGACCTCGCGCAGACGATCGCCACGACCGAGGATCGGGTGCCGTGCCAGGTGCTCGGTTGCCACCTTCGCTGCGTCGAAGGAGTGGACGGGCAGCCGCGGGTCCGCCTCGGGGTGGGGCCCGAGGGCGAGGAGCTCGTTCCGACCGCCGAGGAGGCCGAGACGGCCGAACGCGCGGAGAAGGTGCGGGAACGGGCGGCCAAGGAGGCCGAACGGGCCGCGAAGGAGCGTGAGCGCGCCGACAAGGAGCGTGAGCGAGCCCGCCGGCTCGCCGCCGAAGCCGAGCTGGCCGAACTCCGGAAGAGACTTGCGGAGCGCGACGGCGGCGCCGACTGACGCTGGGTCAGCACGGGCTGAACGCTGATTGCTGACCGCTGTTCGAGACTAGCGACGCGCGGCCAGAAGGTCGCCCGCCACCCCGGAGAGGTCCGCCGCCGACGTGTTGGTGAGGACCACCGCGGTGGCCCCGCGCTCGGGGTCGTAGGCGAGGCTGCCCGAGAACCCGATGAACTGGCCCTCGTGACCCCACAACTCCGTGCCTTGGTGCTCGCTGCGGAACAGCCCGAGCCCAACCCCCGTCCAGTGGGGCATCGCCTCGTCCTCCACGGGCCGGAAGTCGAGCATGGCCTCGAGTGCGTCGACCCCGACGAGATCACCCGCCATCAGCGCATCGCCGAACGTCGCGAGGTCGAGCGCGGTGGACACGATGGCGCCCGAACCAAACGACGACGTGCCCCAGGACGTGTGGTCGGGCTCGACCACGGTTCGCCCGGGGAGAGGAACGAAGTCACGGTCATAGCCGCTGATTAGCCGTGGGGCGGCGTTCGGTGGGGGAACCACGGTCGACGACAGGCCGAGAGGCGTGGCGATGCGCTCCGCCAGTAGCTCGTCGTACGGCGCGTCGAACAGCTCCTCGAGGAGGAGCGCGAGGAGCAGGTAGTTCGTGTTGGAGTAGCCCCAGTCGGTGCCAGGGGGAAACGCGGGCTCTCGCTTGGCCACTTTGCCGAGGAGGGTCGAAGGGTCCCACTCGGTGCGTGGTGAGGTGGTCGAGGTCATCAGGATCGACGGGATTCGCAGCAGGTCGAGGGTGCCTGCCTCGTGGGCCAGCAGTTGGCGCACGGTGATCTCGTGACGGTGGGACAGCCCAGGAGCGCGGAGGCCGATGGTCTCGTCCAGGCTCACGAGACCTTCCTCGACGGCCTGCATCACGAGTGTGGCCGTGAAGACCTTGCTGATGGACGCAATTCGGAGCTGGTCATCGAGCTCGAGGTCCCGGCGGCGCTGCCAATCCGAAGTCCCCGCGCGGCCCGTCCAGTAGCCGGTCTCGTCGATCACCGCCGCTTGAACACCGACGAGATCGTGGTCGACGACCGAGGCGCCGATCACGTCCTGCAGGGCGCGGGCCGCGAGAGGGTCGATCGTGCCCTCGCCAATGTCGTCGGGATCGGGGTCCCAGGGACGCAAGCCGCATCCGATGAGCGTCAACAGCCCGAGTGCGCGGATCATCGTTCACCTCCGAAGCCGTCGGAGCGAGAGGCGAGTCTCGCTCTCTTGTTAACGATGTTAACCTTTCCGGATCTGAACGCAACGACCTTTCGACCCAGTCAGACCAGGATCGCGTCGACGGCTCGATCCACGCACTCGGTCGCGAGCGTCTCGAACGCCTGCCTCGTCACGACCTGGTCGAGCCCTCCCGCGACCCACATCACGGCGAGTCCGTGTACCTCGGCCCACAGAAACAGGGCGATGGACTCGATGGCGTCTGGCTCCGTGAGCAAGCCGGCGGCCGAGCACTCGTAGAGTCGGTCGAGGAGGAACTGTCGCGTCGGTGGCGCTCGACCCGGCAGACCGCCGGAGGGCTCCACAGGCGCTGTCCCTACCGCGCCCGAGAGGAAGAACACGCGGAAGTGCTCGGGCTCGTCGAGGGCGAACCCCAAGTACGCGAGCCCGGTCCGGCGGAGCCGATCCCGAGGGTCCTGGCCCGACAGCGCCCCGAACACTCGCGCCGCGAAGCGGTCCCGACCGTCGGCCACGATGGCTCGGATCAGGGCCTCCTTGTCGTCGAAGTGCCGGTACAGCGCCGTTGCGGACACGCCGACCTGCTTGGCGACCGCGCGCATGGTGATCGCGGCCTCCCCTCCCTCGAGAAAGAGGCGGCGTGCCGCTTCGACGATGTCGTTCCTTCGGTCGGTCACCTGGCCATCAGTCTACGCCGTTATCATCGAGCTTGCCGAGTGTTTACGATGATAACATGAGGGGCCGTGTCGGGTCCGGGCGCCGGCGCGCTTGGCGAAGCCGATCGCGGAGCAGGCGACGAAGTCGACTGCCGGCCGAGACCGGTAGACGGGGAGGACGTGCCGGCGCACGGCGCACTGACGGAAGACCGAGACTCGCTATAGTCAGCGCCGGGGTGGTCACCTTGCGGGTCTTCGTTTCGTACACGGCAGTCGACGAGCGGTGGGTGAGGCGGGTCATGCGGCGGCTCGATGCGCTCGGGCCCTTCGAGTGGTGGTTCGCACCCTGGGAGATGGTCGCGGGCGACCACATCGAGGACTCCGTCCGGCAAGCGATCGCCGAGTCGGATGCCGTGCTTCAGGTGCTGACCCCCGACAGCATCCGCAGTCCCTGGGTGGCGCACGAGGCCGCGCTCGCGCAGGGCGCCGATGTTCCGGTGGTGACCCTTCTCCACGGGAGCGCCGCCGTTCCCGCCGCCATGGCCGAGCGCGTCGTGGTGCGCGCGCCGTGGCTCCGCGATCGCGACGCGGTGCTCGGAGAGCTGGCGCTCGCGCTGCGGACCCACGGTGGGTTGCCCCCGCCGACGATCCGGCGCCGCTTCGTCGTTCGGATTCGGAAGCTGCAGCCGTGGTTCGCGCTGCTCGCGCTGGCGGTCGGGGCCGTCGCAGCCGGGGCGCTGCGGCTCGCGGGTCCGCCGCCCGCGGCCTGCACGGTGCACGCGGTGTCCATCGGTGACGATGCTGCGACCACCCTCGGGCCCTCCTGCGCCGACCCCCGGTCGCTCGTGTGCCTGGCCTCGGCGCTCGATGCCGTCGCCGCCCGACGTCCCTCGCGCATCGGCCTTGTCGCGAACCTCCGCGAGGATGCCCGCCGCCCCGAGGCGCTCCGCGCGTTCGCGGATCACCTCGACGCGCTGGGTGCGGGCGACGGGGTCCTGTGGGTGCCGACCGACGCCGCCCGGTCGCTGTACTCGGACCGCCGCACCGAAGCGGGACGGGCCGACGTTCGCGTGCGCCTGTGGCCCCTGAGCGGGGCGCGTCCGCTCGCCCACCGCGTCCCTACCGACCCGCCGTCGATGGTCTTCGCGCTGGCCGGAGTGGCGCCGGCGACGCTGGCGAGCTCCGCCCTCGTGCCGTGGGGCCTCGGCGACTGGGCGGTTGGTCGCTGTACCGTCGACATCGGGGATCTCGCCCTGCTTCCCGAGGACGAACCGGTGGTGGTCGGTCGCGCCCCCTCCGGAGACCGCGAGCGCAACACCCGCCTGACGACGGCAGCCCTCGGCGAGGTCGAGGTCCGTCCCCACGAACTCGTACGGGTGCTCGCCGAGGCCGCGAGCCACGGGCGCCTCCCGTGGCGAGTGTCGCCGGGCCTCGGCGCCGCGCTGGCGGGAGGACTGGCCTTGCTCGTCGCGCTCGGTCGCCCGGCCTGGGGCACGCTGAGCGTGCTGCTCGTGGTGGGGGTCGAGATCGGGCTCGCGCTCGGATCCTCCTGGTCCGTCCCGCTCTGGCCCTTCCTGGGGCTCGTGCTCTCGCAGTTCGTCGTCGTGAGGTGGAAGTGGTGAGCGTGTTGATCGGATGGTGGTCTGCCGCGTGGGCAGCCGACGCGATCGTTTCGTGCCATGGCCCGGTGACGCTGACGGTCGCAGACGCCGAGCAGGTCGTGGACTGCGGAACACCTGGCCTCGCGCTGCCCGCCGGCTCGTCGCTCCGCACCGGCCCGGGTGGCTGGGCGTGGCTACAGGTGGGCGAACGGCTGGTGGTCGTGGAGCCGGACTCGCGCTGGCCGACGCTCTCGGCCGCGGAGCCGGCCCGACCGGCGCCGGCCGAGCCGAGCCGCTGGCAGCTGCTCGTCGACGAGCTGTTCGGACGCAACAGCTCGTCGCCCTACAAGGCCGAGGGTCCAGGCGGGAGCGAGACGATCGACGTCCACACCGAGGCGGCGGCGTGTGGCGCGCCCGAGCATCGGGTGGTGTGGTCGGTCCCCCCACCCCGGACGGTGCTGTCCCGGTGGGTCGATGCGGCGGGTACGCCGCTGACGCGGCTCGACCGGGCGACCTCGCCCTTGGCGCTCGCGCGTCGTCCGCGTGGGGTGAAGGCCGATGCGAGTCTCGAGCTGCTGGTACTCGACGGGCCCCCGCCCCCGAGCCTCGCCCGCCTCGAGCTGCCGCGGTCCGAGGTCCTGGAGCTCGACGGACGACCCGTGCGGGCGGTGTACGTCGTCGCCCCGACCCGGCCCGCGGCCCAGCGCGCCGAGGCGACCCGCGCGCTGGCCGCCGCGACCACGCCCCCGCTGGGGAGGGCGGTCGCGCTGGGGCTCCTCGGCTGCGGCAAGGCCGCGACGGTCGCGCTCGACGAGGCGACCGGGGGCTCTGCGCCGTCCTGGATGCGCGCACGGGCCGCGGGCGTGCGCGAGGAACTCCCCCGATGATCGCAGCGCTGTGGGCTGGTCTCGCGGCCGCGGGCGGCTCGTGCGGGATGCCGTTCTGGGACGCCGTCGGGTCGGGGGCGGTTCCCGAGGTACCGCTCGCCGACCTCCGCCGCCTCGATCGGACGCTCCGCGGAGTTCAGCGCTGCGCCCCGCCGTGGGAAGCGGCGCTCGCCGAGGCCCAGCTGGCGTTCCTTCGGGCCGATGCCGCGGCCGCCGGGTCGGCCATCGAGAGGGCGGCGACCCAGTGCGCCGATCGCGACTGCGAGACCGTCGCTGCGCTGCGTTACGCGATCGCGGTCGACCAGGCGAGCTCGCTCGGCGGTTACTTCCTCGACGACGTGCTGCGGACCCGGGACCCGGCGACCTGGGAGACCCTCTCACGCCTCGCGAACGCCGCCATGTTCGCCGCGATGCGTCCCCCACCCTCGCACGCGCCACTGCCCGTCCTGTGGGCGGCGGCCGCAGATGCTCGTCGCAAGGCTCCCACGTTCGACGCCGTCCAGCTGATCGGGCACGATCCGGCGGACTTCGTCGAGGCTCCCGTCGACGATCCGCTCGCCAAGTCGATCGTCTCCCGCTCGTTCGATCCCCGCTTCGATCTCGACGTGCTCGAACCAGCCGCGGCGGGCATGCGGGCCGGACACGCGATGGCCCCCGATGGAGAGCTCTTGGCGCTCGGGGTGCACCCGACGTCCGACTCGCCACAGCGCTCGCTGATGTTCGAGCAGGGACTGCTTCCGCGAGACCGGGCGACACCCGACGTCGATGCGGCACTGGCCGCGCTCGCGTCAGGCCGTACGAGAGCCGGCACCCGGGACCGCGCCGTCTCGGCGTTCACGGAGGCGTGGGCGCGTCAGATCCGGGGCGATCGCGCCGCGTCGCGCGCACTCCGCCGCTCGGAGCGGATCGCCGAGGGACTCGGGCTCGTGGACGTCCAGATCGCCAACCATCTGCTCCGAGCGCGAGCCGCGGTGGCCGACGACGACGCGGCCACCGCCGTCGCGTACCTCACCGAGGCGCTCGGTCAGGCCGGGTCCCACGGCGCCTGGGGGCGGGCTCAGAGCGTGATCCGGGTGTGGCGCGAGCTCGCCGAGCGGACGTTCTACCTCGACCGGCACTACGCCACGGGTGATGCGCTGCTCTCGGCGGGGCTGAAGGCCAGTCGGGACGTCGACCCGCGCCTGGTCGCCGCGTTCGCGGAGTCCCAGATCGAGGCGTCGGAGCACCTCGGGCTGTATCCCGAGGTCCGGACCCGCGTGGCCGAGGCTCGCGCGGCGCTACAGGCCGCCCGTGACTTCGCTGCGGAGCGCCACGAAGACTACCGGGCACGGTTCGGCAAGGAACCGAGCAAGGACGGCACCGTGGCGTTCGCGCTGCTGTCGCTGATCCAGGCCGACGCCAACGCGGTCGCGCAGCTCGGGCAACCCCAGGAAGAGCTACTCGCCGTGTTCGACGAGGCGCGGCAGGCGGCCGAGGAGCTGGACGCGGTGACCGAGCGGCGCTCGCTCGCGACCACGGTGCCCGGCGCCTACGGCGAGCTCTTCCTGCCCTCCTGGTATGCGAACACGGGCGACTTCGCCTCCGCGGTCGCCATGCTCGAGCAGTCGGGCTCGACGTTCGGCGCCGTCCTCGCTGCGGGATGGCGCGGCGTCGAGGCCCCGCTGCCGCCGCTCGACGACTGGCTGGCCAGCGCCGGCCCCACGCTGCCGGGCCAGGCCGCGTCGTCCGAGGCGACCAGCCTACGGCAGTATCTGAGGCTCGCGCGACTGTTCGGGCAGGGGGGCGAGGTCGAGGCGGCGCTCGCTCGATGGTCGGCCAACCCGACGGTCGCCGAGCGGTGCGCGGCCCAGCCGTGGTTCTGCCCCCAGACCACGGCCACGGCCCACGAGGCGGCAGGCCGACGTGACGAGGCCCACCGCGAGTACCGTGCGGCGCTGGAGGCCCTTCAGATGGTCACCGCGGGGGAGGACGGCGCGGTCAGCCAGACGCTTCGCGACGTCGAGCGCGAGATCTACCAGGGCCTCGCCAGGACGGCGCCCGACGCGAAGTCGCGGCTCGACTGGTGGGACGCCGGGCGGTGGATCGAGACGCAGCGCCTCGCGGGCAGGGATGCTCGACCCACGCCGCTGCAGCTGCCTCGCGCCGATGACGGACTCCTCGTGGTGTCCCTGGGCTCGCTGAACGACGGTCGACGGGCTCAAGTCAGCGTCTGGCGCTCGGGGGGTGGGGTCGCGGAGCACCGCTTCGTGAACACCTCGGACTGGGGCCTCGATGCAGAGCTCCGACGGCAGCGGTCGACGGGTCGTGTCGACGGCATCGCCCGCGAGGTCGCGGACTGGCTCGCCGATCGGATTCCCGCGGGCGACGCCGTGCTGATGGTGGTCGACAAGGAGCTGCGGGCGGCGGGGGTGCACACCCTGCCGGTGGATGGGACGCCGCTCGCGCTGCGGAACCCCCTGGCGTTCGCTCCGTCCGTCCGCCACGCGATCCAGGCCCGGGAGCGGCGCGCCCGGGGCCGGGGGAGCGTGGTGATCGGCATGCCGATCACGGCCCTGTCCGACCCGACCAGAGAAGGCACCCTGCCCGTGATCGCCGAGGCCGAGCTGCGCGGCATCTCGGCCGACCGGGTGTTCTGGAACGAGGGCGCGACGACCCAGCGTGCGCTCGAGGCGCTCCAGTCCGCGGCGGTCGTGCACATCTCGGCGCACGGCCGCATCGACCGTCTCCGACCCGCCTCGAGCGGCATCCTGCTGAGCGACGGCCCCTTGACGCTGTCACGGCTCCGGGCGCTGGAGCTGCCCGGGTCACTGGTCGTCCTGTCGAGCTGCACGTCGGCGCGGGCGGGCAACGGCGGCGGTGCCGACGTGCTGTCGATGGACACGGTGCTGCTGACGAACGGCGCCCGAGCGGTGGTCGCGACCCCGCGCAGCGTGCCGGCCGATGTCGCCGCGACGTGGATGGGCGCGTTCCACGGTGCGCTCGAGGGTGGGGCGGACGCGATGGATGCGGCGTTGGCGGCCTATCGGGCGACATCTCGGGCGTTCGAGCGACCGGCTGAATGGGGCGCCTTCTCGCTGACGGGGGGATGGTGAG
>CAZZLC010000127.1:0-11821 GCA_964655065.1 uncultured Enterobacteriaceae bacterium
ACCCACTTGTCGCGGAAGTTCTTGAGCTTCAAGCAGGTCAGCCCGGACTCGGTCGCGAACGACTCGGCCACGAAGGTCTTGCCCGTGCCCATGGGGCCCACGAAGATCATGCCCATGGGCACGCGGTGGCGGTTCCCGGCCTTCACGGCGTCGGCGACCTTGTTCAGATCCCGCTTGATGCGCTCCATGCCGCCGACGTGGCTGAAGTCGTGCCGGGGCGGGATGAACTCGACGAGTCCATGACACTCCTGCTCGATGATCGCCTTCTTGCGCAACGAGACCTCGCCGAACGTAATCGGCTCCTTCGTGAGCTCGGCCGCCTTCAGGATGTTGCGGATCTGCACCAGCGAGAGACCAGCCGTCATCTTGCCGAGCACGTCGGGCGTCATCTCCAGCTGAACCCCCGAGAGGTCCTGATCGAGGATGAACTCGGTGCGGGTCTCGACCTCGGGAAAGGTCAGGTGGATGGTCGCCAGCTGGCTGCTCGAGGTGATGCGGCGCGACACGTCGGAGAGGTGCTCGCACACCAGGATGACCAGGTTGTCGGTCTGTACGAACGCGGGGTCCGAGGACCAGCGCTGCAGCGACACGAGGTTCGCCTTGTCTTCGTGCACCATGAAGGCGACGTCGGCGTTCGGCGCGATCATCTCGAAGTAGTCGACGATCACGGCCGAGCTGTGGGCGGGGTCGGAGACCAGGTCTTCGATGACCGGAATGGTGTCGGTGGCGGAGCTCGGCAGGCGGGTCAGCCTGTCTTCGTGCCGAGCCTGACGGCGACCGTCGACGATGCTCCGAAACAGGTTCCGGTGGGCGGGCTCGCTGAACTGGAGACCCTGGCTCACGTTGTAGTACGCGATGACGTCGCGGGTCCGGGCGAGGAACCGCTCGAGGAAGGTCCGGAGGTCGACCCACTCGACTCTTCCGTCTTCCCGCCAGGCCACGAGGTCGCGCACGTTGCCGTGCAGCAGGAACATGCTGGCCTCGCCAGCCAGGTAGCGGTTGCGAAGCTCGTCCGCCCACGCGGGCAAATCGACGCTCATCCACGTCCTCCGAGGGCCGACGCGAATGGTTACGGCCCCATCCATGTTGGTATCGTGGTGGCTTTCCATTGGGTGGGCGTGTGAGCCCGTGGTCCTCGAGGAGGTATCCGTCGCTCCTGGCACGGTGACGGTGCTGGGGGAGCGCCACGGGCGCCGCGAGGATCTGGGCCGCGCCCGGTTTCTCGTCGAGGAGGCAGCGGAGGAACACGGCCTGGTGACCGTGGCGCTCGAGGCCGTCGGCGCCGAGCACCAAGGGGTGCTCGACCGACTCTCCGCGGGCGAGATCCGACCGGGTCGCGTCCGGCGCCTCGTCGACTGGTCCGAGAGCTGGGGCTACCCGTTCCGCCCCTACAAGCAGGTCCTGCGGATACCAGGCGTGCGGTTCGTCGCCGCTGGGCCCGAGCTCGGTCCGAAGCCCGAGGACGTCGAGATCCCGGTTCCCGACGCCTACGAGAAGCGACTCGCCGAGGTGGCCAGGGCGCACCACCACGGAGGCGACGACCCTGATGCGGTGCGGCGCTTCGCCGAGGCGATGGCGTGGCGGGACCACCAGATCGCCAAGCTCTCGGTGGATGGCTGGGATCCGTCGACCCCGCTCGTCGTGTTGACCGGCCGGGGCCACGTTCAGGGCGGGCTCGGCGTCACCTGGCAGCTCGACGCCGGACTCTCCGAGGCCGATCACCAACGCGTTCTCCTCGCGCCGAGCGCACGGTGCGAGGCCGGCGATCTCGTCCTCGGCACCCAGCCAGCAGGTTAGGCCCTCCCCATGTCCGAGACCGACGCCGCAGGGGTGCTCGACCGCCTGCAGGACCAGTACCGCACCCAGTTCGCCGGCCGTGCGCGGGTCTCCCGTGACCCGGAGGTCATGGAGCAGATGATCGAGACGCTCGCGTCCGTCGCGCCACAGGTGGCCGGGAATCCCGAGCTCCAGCAGCGCTGGGACGAGAGCAACGCCCTGTTCCGCAAGGAGCACCAGGCAATTCTCGACGCGCGAGCGGTGCCGGGGGCGCTGCAGGCCCAGCGGCTCCGCCAGTGGGGCGAGCTGTGCATCGGGCGTTATCGCCGAGCCTTTGCGGGACGCAACCGAAACACCCGCGACCTGGGGCTCCTCGAGGACATCCGGACGACCCTGGAGGAGCTCCGCGAGCGCATCGCGGCTCTGCACCAGGAATCCGCGGCGCTGGGACTCGATGCCGATCTGCGACGCATCGACGAGACCCTCGGCCTCTGCCGAACCGAGGGTGGCCTCATCCGTCAGGCGCGTACGCAGGGCACCCTCGAGGAGCAGGGTACCCGGTACGCCAACCTCGCGAACCACCAGTTTCGGCTCTACGAAGAGGGCTTCGCGGGCAAGCCCCGGCTCTCGCGGCAACCGGCGCGACTCGAGCGCATCATCAAGGAGCTCGAGACCATCGCTGCGGGAATGGCCCGTCTTCAGAGCGCGGGCTTCGTCTCCGAGCCCAACGACCGCAACTTCAAGATCGTGACCGAGCGGGTTCGCGCCTACAAGGCAGAGCTCGGCGCCATCGTGGAGGCCCGCGCGAGTGCGTCACCAGGCGAGCGCATCGGCGTCCTGGCCAATGCCGCGAACGAGCTCTTCGGCGAGTACCGGGAGAGCTTCGCGGGGCAGGACCGGTCGACGCGCGACGAAGACCGGCTCGACGGCATCATCGAGCGGCTCTGGCCGGTCGCGCTACAGATGGACGCCATCGATCAAGACGACGGCGACGAGATCAACGAGCGCAACCTTCGGCTCGTGACCGACAACCTCGTCCTCTATACCCGCGAGTGGGAGGCCATTCGCACCGCCAAGGCGGACGCGTAGCTCACGAGCCGTACTTCACCGAGCAGCCGTAGGGCCGGGTGGTGGGGGTCTTCACGGGGCGTCCGGCCGCGAGATCGGCGAGGGCTTGCTCGACGTAGTTCACGAGCTCACCGTTCGGCTTTCCGAGCGGGGCATTGTCGATGGCACCCTGGTAGCGGAGCACCCCAGCCGGGTCGATCACGTACAGGTGAGGCGTGGTCACGGCGTTGTAGGACTTGCCCACGGCCCCGTCCTCGTCCACGAGCACCGGGTGCGCCATGCCCCAGTCGGCCTTGGCCTTGCGGTTGAGCTCCACGCCATGACCCTGCTTGCCCGGTGCGCCGCTGTTGATGGCCAGCCACGCGGTGTCGGAATCGACGGTGCGCTTCGCCTGGTCCTTCAGCGGCCCTTCGCCGTGAGCGTGCTGCACGTACGGGCACCCGGGATTGAACCACTCGAGGATCACGGTCTTGCCACGCAGGTCAGACAGAGTGTGGGAGGCTCCCGAGAGGTCGGCGAGGGTGAAGTCCGGGGCGGGCGCCCCGACCCGTGGCGTGGCGGCCGCCTCCACGGGCGCATTCGTCACGGACTGATTCGCGCAGCCCCCTGTCGCGAAGAGCAAGCTGAATCCCAACAACGTCACGTGAAGCTCCCTTGGCTCGAGTGAGCGTATTGTCGCGGATTCGCCGGGGCGTGCCTTCGCCAATAGACTCCGTGGACTGGAGGATTCCGTGAAGAGTTGGATCGGCTGGGTAGCCCTCGCGGGCCTGATCGCGTGTAGCGGCGACGACAATGGCGACGACGGCATCGTGCCTCCAGAGGGCGATGCGGACACCGACACGGACGCCGATACCGACGCCGACACCGACGCGGACACGGACACGGATACGGACACGGACCCGCCGACGGGCCTGTGCACGCCGCTGCAGGTCGCCCCGGCGACCACCACGCTCGCGCCGAGCGGAGATCTGTCGATCGCGGTCGCGAACGCCGCGTCGGGCGACGTGGTCGAGCTCGCGGCCGGCACCCACTCCGTGTCCGACACCATCGTGATCGACAAGCCGCTCACCATCATCTCGGCCGATCGGGACTCCGGCTCGACGACCATCGACATGAACTACGCAGGCGGTAACCTCTTCGACATCACCGCCTCGGACGTGACGATCGCGCACGTCACCCTCGAGAACACCGGGCGCGATGCGGTCTCCGTGGTCGCGAGGACCGAGAACCTCACCGGGCTGCGACTGCACGATCTGCGCGTCGTGGACCCAGGCGCCCGTGGGGTGGTGCTGAACGGCCAGTCGCCCGACGACGACGAGTGGTACGGCGTCGACCAGGGTGAGATCAGCTGCAGCGAGTTCCTCCTCACCGACACGGGCCGTGACAACCTCGCCGCGGTCTGTGGAACCGGGGTCATCCTCGCCGACGGGATCGGCGACTTCGTCATCCGCGACAACCGGTCCGAGGGCTTCTGGTGCGTCGCGGGGGTGTCCAACCCCGTGCCCAACGTGGTCGTCAAGTCGGGATCGCGCGACGTCGAGATCACGCGAAACCAGATCCTCGACACCCGCCTCGGCATCCAGGTGGGGGATTCGCCGGCCCTCGACATTCGCGACAGTGCGGATGACGATACCGCTTGCGGCGACGAGCCCGTGCAGGCCTACCAGGTGGTGGTCACCAACAACATCGTGGCTGCGCAGGACGAGGGGGTGCGAGGCTTCGTTCGCTCCGGGATCCTGCTGAACGACGCCTGCGAGTCACAGATCGTGCACAACTCCGTGTTCGCTCATGCGACGTCGATCGCGAACCAGACGGTGAACAGCAGCCTCGAGTTCATCGGTGTCCGAACCACCGGCGACGCAGCCAACAACCTGGTGAGCGGCGGTATCGTGCGCGCGACCAAGTCGGTTCCCATCGTACGGGGCACCAACATCGAGGGTGCCGACAACGACGTCTGGTTCTATCCATTCGACCTGGACTTCCGCACGTCGGTCGGCGCGACCGAGGCGATCGACCAGGGTGACACCACGTTCACCGAGCTGGTCGACATCGACATCGAAGGCGAGCCGCGCGACGCCGCCCCTGACATCGGCGCGGACGAGAACTGAGCACGAGAGCCCGGCCGAGGGGTTCGGCCGGGCTCGCGGAGTCCTCGGGTCTCGCTCGGGTAGCTAAAGCTCGGGCGGTCGCAGCGTGTCGACCGACGCGCCGGCCCGCTCTGCGGCATCGATCAACACGTGCGCCTGCTCGACGGGTAGGCCGACCTCTTCGGTCACCCACTGGTTCCAGGCGCGGGGCTCGAGGTGCATTCGGGCCGCCATGAGAGTGGCGCCGGCCTGAGCCTGTTGGTCGTTGCGATGGACGGCCTGCTTGAGATGAGCCGCCATGAGAGCGAGGTAATCGGCCATTTCTGGACCCCTTGGTTGACAGAAGATCACTCTAGCAAAGCGCGGCACCCCGGTCGAACCCTCAATCGCACTCGCCAATCACGAATCCGAAATCCGATTCGTCACTCCTCGGCCACCACGTCGACGACTTCGAGGCGAGGGGCTTCGAGCACGGGGATCTCGTCATCAATCACCACGACGGGGCGATCAGGGACACCACCGAGGCGCTCGACAGCCAGGCGACCGTAGGCGTCGAGGGTGCGCAGCGCGAGCTCGTATCGCTCGGCCATTGTCGTGGGCATGTCCTGCGTGTAGCGGCAGTACATCCGAAAGTCGTCGAGCTCCCGGTAGAACGCCTCGCAAGCGACGAGGGCGTCACTGTCGATGAGCGCGAGGTCGGTCATGCCGATCGTCGTCCAGCGGCTGAACATCGTGTCGAGGAAGGGGCCCCGCTCACGGTGCCGGCTCCACGCGTCGAGAAGCAGCTCTCTTCGCTGCACGAGGTCCTCGACGATGCGGTCGATCTCGCTCGCCACCAGCTGGCGCAGTCGGACGGGCAGCTCGGATTCGTCGTACTCGGGAGGGATCATCGGTCAGTCCTCGTCGGAGCGCTGTAGGTCCAGTACCCGCTGGTAGGCGTCGCGCCGGGGCACTCCGTACACCCGCGACACCACGTCGCGCACGGTCGCGGCGGACAGGCCCGCCTGGACGAGCTCGCCGATGAGTTGCTCCACGATCGGGTCGAGCTCGCCGGTGGTGGCGCGCCGCGATGCTCCTTCGATCACGATCGTGAACTCGCCGCGCGGCTCGTGATCCGCGATCGCCGCGGTCACGTCATCCGCCGGACCCCGCCACCACCGCTCCCAGGTCTTGGTGAGATCGTTGGCGATCGCGACGCGGCGCGCGGGTCCGAGCACCTCCACGACGTCGGCGAGCAGAGCGCCGAGCCGATGAGGGGCCTCGTAGACGATCAGCGTGGCGGCGGTCGCTTGGTGCTCGCGCAGGCGTGCTCGACGCCCTCCCGCGTCCCGGGCCAGGAAGCCGAGGACCAGGAATCGGTCCGACGGTAGCCCCGACGCGGCCAGCGCCGCCACGGCTGCACACGGTCCAGGCACCGAGCGCACCGCGATTCCAGCCTCGATCGCAGCCACGACCAACCGATACCCGGGGTCGGCGACGAGTGGCGTGCCTGCGTCGCTGACGAGGGCCAGATCCTCTCCGGCAGCGAGGTGGGCCACCAGGCTCGGCACCCTGCGTTGCTCGTTGTGATCGTGGTAGCTCACGAGAACGGGGCCCGTGATCCCGTGCCTTTGCAGCACCCTGCGCGTGACGCGGGTATCTTCGCAGGCGATCCGGGGGACCTTGCCGAGGACCTCGCGGGCGTGTGTGGACAGGTCTTCTGGGTGCCCAATGGGCAAAGCGACCACGAAGAGGCGCCCCGTGGGCGTGTCGTCGGACTCTCGATCGATCATGGCGCCAGCTAACCGAATGGCGGATCGTCCGATGCGCCGCGCGCCGCGACTTCCGATCACCTCGATCCGCTGTGAGACGAGAAGATCTTCACGGACCTCCGAGGGGTGGGCTCTTTCGGATTTTTGCCGTTGCAAACAATCGAATGACGATGCGCTGGTGGCGCCGAGGCGGCTGTTTGGGCAGGGGATTCGCAGGAAAATCGCTGGTGCCGCGAGACGCCCTCGTCGACGCGTCTTATGCTCTCCACGCTTCACCCCAAGATTGACGGAGGTTTTCCATGAACAAGGGTGAGATGGCAGCGAAGCTGGCCGCGAAGACGGGCCTTTCCAAGGCCAAGTCCCTCGAGGTGATCAACGCGATCTTCTCGGCGGAGTCCGGTGAGGGCATCATTGCAGTCGAGCTCGATGCCGGCCGCAAGGTCGTCATCCCGGGCTTCGGCACGTTCGGCACCCGCCGTCGCGCCGCCCGCAAGGGAACCAACCCCGCCACGGGCGCCAAGATCGACATCCCCGCGAAGAACTACGCCTACTTCAAGCCGGGCAAGACTCTCCGGGAGCGCGTCGAGCGTTGATCTGACGCCGGCAGCTTCGGTGGGCGGGGGTCTCGGACCCCCGCCCTTCTTTTTTGTGCTCCAGCGCGAAGCTCTACCGGAGATCAGGGCAGCGCGTTGATGAGCTGCAGGATCGGGATCGGGTCCAGGGCGCGGGCCTCGACGTAGGAGAGCGGAAGTGCGACGCTCGCAGCGGGCAGCGGGGTGAGCTCACCGGAGGTCACTTCTACGTCCTTGCAGGTGGTCTCGTAGGCGATGGCGAAGCCGAGCTCCCGCATCTGCTCGCGATCGGTGGTGATGTAGGCGCCCATCACGTAGGGCTCGACGTCGTCGTCATAGTCCGAGACCGGGAAGTCGTACTCGATCTCGCCGATCTCGGTGAGCGCCTCGAGCTGGTCGGCGTTCGCCAACAGCGGACCGTAGCCGATGCCCCAGGGAATCGTGGTCAACAGGTCGTGCAGGTTGTTGAATCCTGCGAAGAAGTCGGGGTCCACCGGGTTGCAGGTGCTGGCGCCGTTGACGAGACGAAGCTCGTAGGTGTTGAACAGCGGGTTGCCGCCGGTGCCGAGCCACACCGCGCGGGCCGAGACGCCATTGTTGACGTCGAACTCGACGGTGCAGATCTGGGTGTCGGCGTTGCTGAAGAACCGGAAGATGATCCGGGCCGACTGGTCGACACCGAGAAAGCTGTAGTCCTCGATGAAGCCGCCGTTGTGGATGCCGATCCAGTCGATCCGGACCTCGACCGGGGCGATCCGATTTCCGGGGTTCGTGGCGTTACCCGTGCGATCGGTCGACGTGTAGACGCAGACGAGGTCGTCGACGGCGACCAGCGGGTCGAGGCTCGAGCCGACCTCGGCTCCGTCGTTGGTTCCCCCGTCGTCGGTGTCGACATCGCTCGCGGAGGTGCCATAGACGTTGATCTCGGCACCGTCACCGAGCGAGTCGTTGTCGGTGTCGCGATCTCGCGGATCGAGCGAGAGCGCGATCTCCTGGCCGTCGAGCGCCCCATCGTCGTCCATGTCGGGATCGAGGGGGTCGGTGCCGTGGACGAGGACCTCCTGGCCGTCGTCGAGTCCGTCGTCGTCGGTGTCGGCACGCGAGGGCTGGGTCTGGAAGTTGTCGACCTCGTCGCCGTCCTGCAGCCCGTCCCCGTCGGTGTCGGTGTCGTCGGGGTTGGAGTTGTAGATCAGGATCTCCTCGCCGTCGGTCAGGCGATCGTTGTCGCCGTCCGGATCCAGCGGATCCGTGCCGTACTGACTGAGCTCGGGACCGTCGAGCAGGCCGTCACCGTCGGAGTCCGCGACCAGCGCGTCGGTCCCCGTGACGTTGATCTCCTCACCGTCCGACAGTCCGTCCGCGTCGGTGTCGTCGGTGGTGGGGTTCGTCAGCGTGACCCGGAGCTCCGTGGGGTCGTCGAGACCGTCGCCGTCTGTGTCGACCCGCACGGGGGAGGTCCCGGCCTGAAACTCCTCGCGGTCGGTGAGCCCGTCTTCGTCAGTGTCCGGGACGAGGGGGTCGGAGCCGAAGGCGATCTCGGCCCCGTCGACGAGGCCGTCGTCGTCGGTGTCAGAGTCGCGCGGATTGGTGGAGTAGGTGGGCTCTTCGCCGTCGATGAGCCCGTCCTGGTCGGTGTCGGGCTGGAGCGGTTCCGTGTTGGTCTGCAGGATCTCGGCACCGTCGTCGACCCCGTCACCGTCGGTGTCCGGCTCGGTCGGCAAGGTGCCGTGGACCCGGACCTCCTCGAAGTCGGAGAGCTGGTCGTCGTCGGTGTCGGTGTCGAGCGGGTCGGTCCCCCGGCCGGGGTCGAGCTCCTGGCCGTCGAGCAGACCATCGTTGTCCGTGTCGCGGTTCCGCGGGTCGGTGCCGTAGGTGATGACCTCGTCGAAGTCGCTGACCCCGTCGCCGTCGCCATCGTCGTTGAGCGGGTCGGTCATGAGGTCCTCGAGCTCTTCGCGATCGTCGAGCCCGTCGCCGTCGGTGTCCCTCACGTTGGGATTCGTCTCGTAGAGCTCGACCTCCTCGAAGTCGTCGAGCCCATCGTTGTCGGTGTCTTCCAGGGTCGGATCGCAGTTGTGGATCCGGACCTCGACGAAGTCGTTGAGCCCGTCTCGGTCGGTGTCGGCGAGGACGGGATTGGTGAGGACGGGAGGCGTCTGCTCTTCCCGGTCGGTCAGCCCGTCGCCGTCGGTGTCGGTGCGGGGGCCGACGCTCTGGAGCTCGGGAAACTCGAAGGTGTTGTCGCAAGCGGCGATCGTGAGCAGAGCGAGCGTGACGACGACTGGTCTCATGGTGGGTCCTCACCGGGGAGCCGGAGCGAGCGTCCGGCAGAGTAGCACGTTGCCCCGCGGGTTGGCGCAGGGGGGACGTACCTGGAGGCCGGGCGGATGCCGAAGCGCCGGTCGACGCGACCTCCCGTGCGCAATGGCCGGTCGGTCGGACCGTCGTCAGCCGGCCATCCAGATCAGCTGGAGCACGAGCAGCCCGTCCACCACCCGGGGGAGGGGGCTCTCGTGCGCGAGCCGCACCATCGCGAAGACGAGGAGCCAGAGCGCGGCCAGCGGAGCCTCGAGCTGTCCGCACACGGGGCCGAGCCCGAGCGGCTGGGTGCGGATCGCCGTGACGGCGAGGACGAGCACCCCGAGGGCCAGGGCGAGGCGTACCTCCGCAGATGGACGACCGCCGCGGGCGAGGTGGATGCCGCACCCGAGGAGCCCCGCGGTCAGGCCCCACATCGCGAGCCCCGAGGGGAGGTTGTAGAGCGGGGGCCTGGGCGGTCGCCAGGTGCCGAGCCACGCCACGACGATTCCGGCCGTCAGGGGCCCCACCCGGGTGAGCAGGGTACCGGTGGCGGTTCGCGGCGCGGGGCGGATCGCGAGGAGGAGCCCGTAGAGGCCGATTGCGACCGCGGCGAGCGGCACCGCCGTGCCCAGGCGTCGGGGTGCGCACGGCCAGGGCCAGAGCTCCGGGCTCCCCGAGGACTCGAGCGTGCCCGAGCCGAGCGCGAGGAGGAGCCCCGTCGCCACCAGCCAGGGTCGGGTCGCCCCGACCATCGCGATGCCCACACCGGTCGCCGAGAGGAGCGAAGCGGGGGCCAGGCTCGCGTGGGGCAAGGCACCCACCAGGGTCGCCGCGCCCAGGAGGGCCCGATGCCACGGCAAGCCGGACCGGCGGGCGCCTGCCACGAGGAGTGCCGCGGCACTCGTCACGCCGATCGCCGATTGCCAGCCGATGGTCATGCAGGCCGGGTAACGGGATGCCGCACCCCGGAGGCCGAACGCGAGCTTCCCGTCCACCGGGACTCCGCTACGGCTTCCACGAGAGCATGTCAGAGCGGACCCTCCGAATCCTCGCCATCGCCGCTTGCGCCGTCGGTGTGGTGGTCCACCAGGCCCTCCGAGCCGGGTGGTTCATCGACGACGCTGCGATCGGCTTTGCATACGCCCGCAACCTCGCCGAAGGGCACGGGCTCGTGCCGTGGCCCGGTGGCGAGCGCGTCGAGGCGACCTCCCATCCGTCGTGGACCGTGCTGCTCGCCCTCGCCTACGCGATCGGGCTCGATGGCTTCGCGTTCGCCGAGCCCTTCGCGATGGTCTGCGGGGTCGCGTTGGTGCCGCTGGTTGCGGATCTCGCGCGGCGCGCGCTGCCCGACCACCGCGGGCCTGGTGTGCTGGTCGCGCCCGTGCTCCTCGCGGCCTCGGGGCCGTTCGCCATCTGGTCCGCGAGCGGGCTCGAGAACGCCTGGTTCGCGCTTCTCCTCACGGGATCGGTGCACCGGGCGGTCGTGGAGGCGACGGACGGGGGACCGCCGTGGTCGGCCGTGGGCTTTCTCCTGGTGACGTGGACCCGGCCGGAGGGCGCCCTCTACGCCGTGCTCGCGGGGGCGATCCTCACGATGGAAGCCGTTCGTCGAGGTGCTCCGAACCGCGCCGTCGGGTTCTGGGGGATCGTGGTCGGTCCGAGCATCGTCATCGAGCTCGCCCGCCTCGCCTACTTCGGTTGGCCCTTGCCCAACAGCTGGTACGCCAAGCGCATCGCCGCGTGGTCGTGGCTCGACCCGATGGCCCGCGGCTGGACCCAGCTCGAGCAGTACGCCTCCCGGGGCTGGCAGGGCTTCTTGCTTCCCCTCTACGCCGTCGGTGTCGCCGGGATCCGCGGGCGGCAGGCGCGGGGGATCGCGCTGGCGCTGGGCATCGTGGCTTTGCTGTACGCCTGGCCCGGGCCGTCGCGACTGCAGCGAGCCGGGTGGTGGCCGGATCTCCCTGACCCTCCCGCGGCCTTCGTCACCCTGAGGCTCGTGGTCGTGGCGGCGATCCTCGGGGGCCTCCCCCTCGCGTCGGTAGGGCGACCTGGAGAGGCCGCGCGACTGCGGGTGTCCGCCATGGTCGTCGGGAGCGTCGCGTTCTGGCTCGGGGCCGGGGGGGACTGGATGGGCGGCTTCCGCTTCGCCTCGTTCACCGCGCCGCTCGCGGTGGTGTGGCTCACTGTGGGGATCGTCGAGCTCGCTGACGCCGCGCAGCGGTGGTTCGGGGTGCCAGGGAGCTGGGGGCCCGAAGCCACCTGGGTG
>CAZZLC010000128.1:0-11807 GCA_964655065.1 uncultured Enterobacteriaceae bacterium
TCGACCCGGGCAGTCCGCCGTGGAGGTGCAGGTGCGGAACAGGCAGACCGCGAGGCCGCTCCGATCGCGCCGGGGCTCGGGGGCGGACCACGGGCTCACCGGGGGCGAGGGGGAACGTGCCGTCGGGCAGCGACAGGCGATCGTGGCACTCCACGAACGCGCCGTCGACGACGCCCTCACAGGGGGGTCGAGTACGGCGTTGACCTCGACCATGCCCGCGCCGCGCTCACCCGCGCCGCCGAGCGGGCCGAGGGTGTCCTGGTCGACGCGGACGGCAAGAAGGAGTTCGTGGTGTACTTTGCGAGCTTCGGTTCGAGCTCGCTCGACTTCCAGGTGCACGCCTGGTGCAAGGCCGCGGACTACCTCTCCGTCCAGGAGTCCGTACGCGTCGAGGTCCACAAGGAGCTCGCGGGGTCCCCAATCGGCATCCCCTTCCCGCAGCTCGACCTGCACCTCGATCCTGCTGTGATGGCAAATGAAGGCTGAGCCCGGCAGCTTGTCGTGGCAGGCGACCACTTCTCGCTCTACGAGGCTCCGGGATCGGGTGATGACCTCGCCATCAGAGACATCAGGGAACGAGGAGTCGTCGTGGCGCAGTCGGTCATGGTCGTTGCCACCGAGCCGGGAAGCGGGAAGAGTGTCATCTCGCTCGGGCTCACCGATTTGTTCGAGCGGAGTGGCACCCGGGCGACCTTCTTCAAGCCCGTGGGTCTGTCGTCGGTGAATCCCGGCCAGGTCGACCCCGACGTCGTGTTCATCCAGCGGACGCTCGGCCTGACCGCCGCCCCCGACGCCATGGTGGCGGCGTCTCGGGACGACGTCACCCGCGCGATTCAGGAGGGGCGCTACGACGAGGTTCTCGACCGGATCCTCGAGGCCCACGCCCGCCTCGCGGCCGAGGCCGACATGGTCGTGTGTGAGGGCATCGACTCCCTGCACGCGTTCCCCGCCCTCGACTCGGACATCAACGTCGACATTGCCAAGAACCTCGAGGCCCCGCTGCTGCTCGTGTCTTCGGCCCGCGACCGCACCGTCGACGAGGCGCTGTCGAGCATCACCCTGACCTGCAACGGTCTCACCGAGCGAGGGGCCGAGGTGCTCGGCGTCCTGGTCAACCACGTCGACCCTTCGCACCACAACGAGTTCGCGGATTCGCTGCGGCGCGAGTGTCGGCGCTGCGGCATCAAGGTCTTTGGCGTCATGCCCGAGATCGCCGAGCTGTCGAAGCCTCGGGTGGTCGACGTGGTCCGCCAGACCAAGGCGCGCGTGCTCCAGGGCGACCGCCACCTCAATACTCGGGTCGGTACCGTGCTGATCGCGGCGATGGGTCTCGAGAACGCGCTTCACCACTTCGACACCAACAGCCTGATCGTCGCGCCCGGCGACCGTGAGGAGATTCTCCTGGCCGCGGCGGCTGCCCACGTCTCGCCGGCGGTTCCCCGTCCCTCCGGGGTCGTGCTGACGGGCGGGTTCGAGCCTCGACGCAAGGTGATGCAGCTGGTGAGCAGCATGACCGGGGATCAGCTGCCCGTCCTCCAGGTCGAGTCCGGCACCTACGAGACCGCCATTGCCATCGACCGCATCGAGCCGTCGCTCGAGGAGCACCAAGAAGACAAGGCGATCGCCATACGCCAGGCCATGGAGGAGTACGTCGACCTCGATCGCCTCTTCGCGAACCGCGTCGAGCCGCGGCTGCGGGTGGTGACCCCCAAGCGCTTCCTGCGGCGCCTCCGGGACAAGGCCCGGTCCAACAAGCGGACCATCGTCCTGCCCGAGGCGGACGTCGACCGCATCCTGAAGGCGGTCGAGATCTTGCGTCACCGCGACGTGGTCGACGTCATCTTGCTCGGCAAGGAGGCCGAGGTTCGCAAGCTGGCGGGCCAAGTCGACGTGGAGCTCGACGACGGCGTGCAGATCGTCGATCACCACACGGACCCGGCCTTCGACGAGTACGTGCAGACGCTGCTCGAAGAGCGACAGCACAAGGGCCTCTACGAGGAGGCGGCCCGCGACCTGATGCGCGACCGCACCTACTTCGCCACGATGATGGTCCACAAGAACCGCGCTCACGGCATGGTCTCGGGGGCCACCACCACCACCGCGGCCACGGTGCGCCCCGCCTTCGAGTTCATCCGCACGCGCGAGGGCTTCAAGAGCGTGTCGAGCGTGTTCTTCATGGGCCTGCCCGACCGCATCCTCGTGTACGGCGACTGCGCGGTCATCCCCAACCCGACGGTGGAGCAGCTCGCCGAGATCGCGCTCGCCAGCGCGGACACGGCGGCGGCGTTCGACATCGAGCCCCGGGTGGCGATGCTGTCGTACTCGACCGGCCCCTCGGGATCGGGGGAGGACGTCGATCTGGTCCGCGCCGCGACCGCCCTGGTCAAGGAACGGAACCCCAGGCTGCTCGTCGAGGGCCCGATCCAGTACGACGCGGCCATCGATCCCAGGGTGGCGCGCACGAAGCTGCCGGAGTCTGAGGTGGCCGGGAGGGCCACGGTCTACATCTTCCCGGACCTCAACACGGGGAACAACACCTACAAGGCGGTCCAGCGCTCGAGCGGGGCCATCGCCATCGGCCCGGTCCTTCAGGGCCTGCGCAAGCCGGTCAACGACCTGAGCCGCGGAGCCACCATCGCCGACATCGTCAACACCGTCATCGTCACGGCCATCCAGGCGCAGGCGCTGTGAGGTAGGCCGTGAAGGTCTTGGTTCTGAACTGCGGAAGCTCGTCGATCAAGTACCAGGTGTTCGCGATGCCCGAGGGGGAGGTCCTGGCCAAGGGCCTCGTGCAGCGCATCGGGGGCGGCGAGAGCGAGATTCGTCAGCACGCGCCCACCGGTGACCGCGGGCGGACGGTGCCGATCGCCGACCATGGCGAAGGCCTGCGGCTGGTGGTCGAGCTCCTCACCGACGGAGCCGACGCGCCGCTGCACGATGTCGCCGCCATCGGCGCGGTCGGCCACCGCGTGGTCCACGGGGGCGAGCACTTCACCGAGACGGTGATCATCGACGACCAGGTGATCGAGGCGATCGAGGCCCACGTCGGTCTGGCGCCGCTCCACAACCCGCCCAATCTCCTCGGAATCCGGGTGGCGCGCTCGCTGCTGCCCGAGGTCCCCCAGGTGGCGGTGTTCGACACGGCGTTTCACCAGACCATGCCGCCCCGGGCCTTCCTGTACGCCATTCCGCGGCCGCTGTACGCCGAGCAGGGCATCCGTCGCTACGGGTTCCACGGCACCTCCCACCGCTACGTCGCGGCTCGAGCGGCGGAGCTCCTCGGTCGGCCTCTCTCCGAGACCAACCTGATCACCTGCCATCTCGGCAACGGCGCTTCGGTGGCCGCCATCGAGAACGGACGCTCCATCGACACGAGCATGGGGCTCACCCCGCTCGAGGGCCTGGTCATGGGGACGCGGAGCGGCGACATCGGGGCCGGCGTGGTGTTCCACCTGCTTCGTGGGGGACACACCGTCGACGAGGTCGACCGCATCCTCAATCAGCAGAGCGGGCTGCTCGGCCTGTCCGGAGAGAGCAACGACGTCCGCGAGCTCGTGGACCTGGTCGAGGGCGGCCACCAGGATGCCGAACAGGCGCTGGACGTGTTCGCCTACCGGCTGCGCAAGTACATCGGCGGCTACCTCGCGGTGCTCGGCCGGCTCGACGCACTCGTCTTCACGGCTGGGGTCGGCGAGAACTCCCCCCTCGTCCGCGAGCGCACCTGCGTCGGACTCGAGGCGCTCGGCCTCTCCATCGATCGAGACCGCAATGTCGCAGCGAGGGGCGTCGAGGCGGACATCTCGTCGGCGGGGTCGAGGTCCCGGATCCTCGTGGTGCCCACCGACGAGGAGAAGCTGATCGCACGGGACACCTTCGCGCTCGCGCGCTGAGGCCGGAGCGGTCGTCAGTCCAGGGCCGTGATGATGCTGCGGAGTACGTCGGTGCGGGTCACGATTCCGACGAGCTCGCCGTCGTCGCCGACGATGGGGAGGCAGCCGACCTTCTGGGCGATCATCCGGTCCACGACCTGGTGCACCGACGTGCTCGGCGCCACGGTCTCGACCACGCCGGGCCGAAGCTCCCGGAGCGGCGTCGACGGGCGCCGGTCGGCCCCGATCTCGACGAGGTTGCGGAACGACACCACCGCCCAGGGCTTGCCGTCGTAGACGACCACGAGGTGGCGGATCCGGTGGGCGAGCATCGTGTCGAGGGCGGCGCCGACGTTCTGTTCGCGGCTCACGCCGAGCACCTGTGCCGATCCCAGGTCTTTCGCCTGGATGTCGTGAGGGAGCACGGCCATCGCGCCGCGCATCGCATCGTGCATCGTGAAGATCCCGATCGGTCGGTGCTCGGCGTCGACCACGATCACGGCTTCCTCCTGGCTCTCGGCCAGGGCACGCAGGACGTCGACGAGCGCGGTGCGGGCCCGAGAGACCAGCGGGGAGGGGCGCATCACGTCGGCGACGACGGCGAGCTTGTCGCGCTCGTCGTAGGTCTCCCAGGCCGCCCCGACCAGGCGACCCCGTCCGAAGACCTGGGCGTCCTCGACGATGCCCACGACGCGGCGGCCCTCGCCGATCACGGGAAGGTGCCGGACGTGGTGCTTGGACATGAGCCACGCCGCGTTCTCGAGGGGCTCCGTCTCGGTGACCCGTTGCGGATCGAGGGTCATGTACTCCCGAATGTCATCCGCCCAGGCCACGGACCCCTCCAGCGCAGGGGAGCTCGTAGCGCGTCTCACGCCTCGGGCCACAGCTCGACGAGCCGCTGGGGGATGGCGTGAAGGACGTCGTGGATCTCGCCCTCGGACACGTGGCGCCGCAGCACGCTGAGCACGGCGCGGGTCAGGGCCTCGGCATCGGCGGGCTGCACCGGTCCGTCGTAGCGCCCCAGCACGTCCGAATAGAACGCCTCGACGGTTCGCGGTGTGTCCTCGTTGCGATGGCCGGACCAGCCGTCGAAGAAGACCCCCTTGAGCATCAGCGGGAGCTGGGCCGCGAGATCGGCCGACTCGGCGACCGGGAGCGTGTCGCGCACGGTGTGAGCCACCGCGCGGAACGCGTGGTAGGCGACGCTCTTGTCGCCGTAGCCGAGCTCGTCGATGATCTCCGACAGCCACTTGTTCGTGGTGTGCAGGGTGCGGTCGAACGTCTCGAGTCCGGTGGCCGACATGGGAACCTCCCGGCGATCCAGCTTGCACGTGGTGTGCCCGCGAGGGCCAGGCTCGCGTCGGCGGCCCGATGCCTGGTTTCGTTGAAGATGATCTGTGTGCATTTGCACAACGCGTCAGGTCAGCTCACCCGTTCCGACCGCTCGGCCGCGCACCTCCCATCCATCGCGCGCTCCGTCCAGGAGGGCTACGTCCTGCACTGGGCCGAGCGTGCGTCCACTTCGTGACGGCGGTGGCCGCCGACGGGGTTTGGGAGTCCGACCATGCGTTCAGAGTTCCTCGACCGGTTCGCCGCGTTGCCCGACGGCGCCTTCGACGTGGACTTCGAGGGCCGCCGCTACTCGGTGAGCGTGCACCGCTCGGCCGACGGCCGACGCGCCAGGCTGTTCGCGGAGGAGCTTGGGGGCCCCGACCACGTGAGCTTCAACCTCTTTCGTCTCGAGGACGGTCGCTCGCTCCTCAAGCCCTGCGAGATGCCCGCGCAGAAGGTCGAGCGGTTCGTGGAGTCACTGGTCCTTCCCGGCGGCGACGAGGCCCGGGGTTCCGAGCGTCAGCCGCCCCGCCTCCGCGATGCCCGGAAAGTGCCCGGGGAGAGTCCCACGAAGCGCTTGAAGGCACGTCCGAAGGCGGCCGCCGAGCGGTAGCCGACGTCGGACGCGATCCCTTCGACCTTGGCGTCGGTCTCCACGAGCGCTCGCGTGGCCACCTGGATTCGCCAGCGCGCGAGGTACTGCATGGGCGGAATGCCGACCGCCTCGACGAAGAGCTCGGCGAGGCGCGAGCGCGACACTCCCACGGACGACGCCAGCGCCTCCAGCGTCCACGGGTGCGCCGGCTCCGCGTGAAGCGCAGCCAACGCGCGCCCCACCGTGGGGTGGCGCAGCGCGCCGAGCCATCCGTCGGCCACCTGATCGACGCAGCAGCGCAGGAGCTCGACGAACAGCCACTCGCTCAGGCGGTGCAGGGACTGCCGAGCGCCAGGCCCTGCCGACCTCGAGGCGTCGGCGGCCCGAGCCACCCAGGGGTGAACCGCAGTGGCCGAGCCGCTGGGAACGCGAACCAGCGACGGCAGGGCGGACAGCACGGGGTTGAACGGCCGCAGGTCGCAGCCCAGGAAGCCGCACACCACGTCGGTCCGCCCGAGCTGGCCGCCGTCGCGGATCACGGGGGGCAACGACCCTTCGGCCATCGCCGCGAAGAACGCCCGGGAGGGTCCGGCGTCGTGGCTCCCGAGACACGGCTCGGGCCGGTCGCTCATGGTGTAGGCCTGTCCCTGGGGCACGAGCAGGACGTCGCCCGCGTTCAGGGACACGGGTCCGACATCCGCGGTCGCGGCCCAGGCGGTCCCCGACAGAACGGCGTGGAACGACACCAGCGTCTGGGCTCCCGGCATGACGAGGTCCGCGACCACGGAGCCGTCGGCCACGGGCATGGTGAACGGCCAGCCCGCTTCCCAGAGGAAGAAGACGGCGCCCGAGAGCCGCACGGTCGCGAGCACGTCGGAGAGCCAGTCCGTGGGCGGCGGCCCGATGGACGCTCGGGTCGACGCATCGGACGTCCGGTCAAGGTGGGAGGCCACGACGCCTCGTATTGGACGTTCCGAGGAGGCACCATGAACCCTGCCCACGTCTACGAGCAACGCTTCGTGCCGTCCCTGTTTGGTCCCTGGGGCGTCCGTCTCTCGGAGCACCTCGGTGTGGAGCCCGGCCATCACTGCCTCGACGTCGCGTGTGGCACCGGGGCCCTCACCCGGTCCATCGCGGCGCGAACCCGGGGGAGGGGCCGGGTGGTCGGCCTCGATGTCGAGCCCGCCATGCTGGAGGTGGCCCGCACGGTGGTGCCGGGCGCCGAGTGGGTCGAGGGCGATGCGATGGCCCTCCCCTTCGAGGGCGGGGTCTTCGACCGGGTGGGGAGCCAGTTCGGGCTGATGTTCGTGCCAGACCCCGCACGAGCGCTGAAGGAGATGGTTCGGGTGTGCCGGCCCGGGGGGAGGGTGGTGGTCGCGACCTGCGCCGCCGTCGAGCGTTCGCCTGGCTACGCCGTGCTCACCGAGGTCCTCCACCGCCTCTTCGGCCCTGACGTCGCGGACGCGTTCCGGGCACCCTTCACACTCGGGACCGAGGGCCAGTGGCGCGAGATCGCGAAGACGGCCGAGGTGACGGCCACGGTCGGGCAGATGGACGGCGAGGTGCGGTTCGACTCGATCCGCGACCTCGTCGAGAGCGAGCGCAGCTGCGCGTGGACGCTCGGTGGTCGGCTCGACGAGCGTGCGTTCTCGGCGCTGCTCGAGGCGGCTGAATCGGCCCTTGCCCCGTTCGTCGATGGCTCGGCGCTCAGATTTGCCATGCCCGCCATGGTCGTCACGGCGACCGCCTGACGCACCGCTCGACGCGGGCGGCGGGCGCTTGCCGAGCCGGGGATTCAACTGGGGCCGAACCCAGCCTCTTCCCCACGCCGAACCTCGACAGTTCGTGAGTCGGTCACCACGGCTCGCTTCCAGGTGGTTCCTTGCTTTGCGGACCTGCGATATCGACTTCGTGAATCCAGCCGCAACGACTGGCAGCCAGCCATTCAGACGAGACGAGGTACCGAGACATGGTCACAGTTGCCCCGACCGAGAATCGCGAGAAGTGGCGAGAGCTCAACCTACCCCCCGAGGCCAGCGCCGTGCTCGAGGCGGCGCCGTCCGTCATCGTCGCCTCTACGGTCGAGGAGCTCGTCGAGCTGTCCGTCAAGGACGCTGTCAACGGCTACCACGACGTCGCGTACGACGTTCCGGGCCGTGGAGACGTGCTCGAGGCCCGGGTGTGCCGCGTCAAGAACGGCATCGCCGCCAACTACGTCGAGCCCTACATGCGGCGCCGGGATCCGGAGTGCCTGCTCATCGGCGACGAGCGGCCCACGGACAAGGTCCGGTACACCGACCGCTTCGGCGTCCCGTTCGACGGGATCCGCAGCGAGACCTTCGAGTGGCTGAAGACGCAGCCTCTCGCCGTGTTCGCCTTTACGGCCGGCGTCGGCGAGAACGGGGTCGATGCCTTCGTGATCGCGCCTGCCAACGCCGGGTTCTTCGCGATGGGGCTCGCCCTGCTCCAGGGCGTTCGGCCCATCGACGAGCTCGACGCCTCGTTCTCGCCCCGGGCCATCCTCTACGTGGCCCCGCCCTTCCGGCACACGCACTTCGAGGGCCGGCAGATCGTGGTCCACAACCGGACCGACGAGGTCCACGAGGTGTGGAGCTACAACCTCTACCCGGGTCCGAGCGCGAAGAAGGGGATCTACGGGATCCTGATCCACCTCGGTGAGCAGGAGGGTTGGGTGACCACCCACTGCTCGACGGTCGAGGTCACGACGCCCTACGACAACACCATCACCATCATGCACGAGGGGGCCAGCGGTGGCGGCAAGAGCGAGATGCTCGAGCAGGTCCACCGGCAGGAGGACGGCCGGCTCCTCCTCGGCGAGAACACGGTCACTGGCGAGCAGGTGCACGTCCAGCTGTCGCGGGCCTGCCACCTGGCTCCCGTGACCGACGACATGGCGCTCTGCCCGACCCACCTGCAGAGCCGCACTCGCCAGAAGAAGCTGGTCGTCATGGACGCCGAGGACGCCTGGTTCATCCGGGTCAACCACATCACCCGGTATGGCACCGACCCCCACCTCGAGCGCCTCACGACCCAGCCGCCCGAGCCGCTCCTGTTCCTCAACATCGAGGCGCCGCCGGGCAGCCGGGCCCTCATCTTCGACCACGTCGAGGACGCCCCGGGTGTGCCGTGCCCCAACCCCCGGGTGGTGGTTCCCCGCAAGATCGTGCCGGGCGTCAAGGAGGGCCACGTTCGGGTCGACACCCGGAGCTTCGGGGTACGCACGCCGCCCTGCACGCGAGAGCAGCCCAGCTACGGCATCATTGGCCTGCTCCACGTCCTTCCGCCGTCGCTGGCCTGGTTGTGGCGGCTGACCGCCCCGCGAGGTCACGCGAACCCGAGCATCACCGACTCCGCGGGCATGACGTCGGAGGGCGTGGGATCGTACTGGCCGTTCTCGACCGGACGACGGGTCGAGCAGGCCAACCTGCTGCTCGATCAGTTCATGCGGAACACCGACAACCTCTACGTCCTGATCCCGAACCAGCACATCGGGGCCTGGAGGGTCAGCTTCATGCCCCAGTGGATCGCGCGGGAGTACCTGGCCCGGCGAGGCACCGCGCGGTTCCGGAGCCGTCAGCTCGAGCCCGCGCGCTGCTCCCTGCTCGGCTACGCCATGAAGTCGCTGCAGGTCGAGGGCACGATGCTCGACCCGGGCTTCCTCCGGGTCGAGACCCAGCCCGAAGTCGGCATCGAGGCCTACGACGCAGGGGCGAAGCAGCTCGCGGACTTCTTCGCCGAGCAGGTCTCGCTCTACCTCCACCCGGAGTTGGCTCCGATGGGGCGCCAGATCATCGAGATGTGCCTGGCCGGGGCGACGGTGCACGATTACGCAAAGCTGACCGAGAACGCAGCTCTTCCCCCTTCGTTCACGAAGGACGACGTCGCGGGCTGACCGAGGGCCCAGCGGCGGTGGCACCGAGAGTTTTCGCGTTCGACGCGGGACGTTCGAGAACCAATCTCGTACGCGTACCGTGTGACCCGTCGGGGGTCGCGAGCACTCACGATCCAGCATGGACCTCACGTTGCCATCCAGCCCGCTCGGGCTCCTCTTCACTGACATCGAAGGATCGACCAGGATCCTCCAGCGGCTAGGCCGGGGGTACGTCCAGGTCCTCGAGGCGCACACGCACATCCTGCGTGGTGCGATTCGGGCTCACGGGGGTGAGCTCGTCGACGCACAGGGCGACGCCGTGTTCGCTCTGTTCCCGTCGTCCGGGGCCGCGGTGCGTGCCGCCCTGGCGTCGCAACTCGCGCTGTCGGAGCATCCCTGGCCGAAGGGCGGTGAAGTGCGCGTCCGCATGGGTGTCCACCTGGGGGAGCCGATCCCGGTCACGGGTGGGTTCACCGGGCTCGCGGTGCACGAAGCCGCGCGGATCTGTTCGGCTGGCCACGGCGGCCAGGTCCTGGTCTCCGACGAGGTCCGTCAGGCGCTCGGACCCGGCTGGGCGTTTCGGGATCTCGGACAGTTCCGACTCGAGGACTTCGACGTCCCCCACGGCATCCATCAGCTCGTGGCCCGGGGGCTCGCCGCCGAGTTTCCCCCGCTCCGTGCGGTCGAGGAAGTGGGGCGTCGACTGACGTAGCGAGTCGCCGGCGGAAGATATCAGCGGCTCCGGGCTCCCCGGGTGCGCTCGATTCCCAACCTGCAACTTGCGGAGGGTCGATGCCACGACGTGCGACCGGGTCGATTCCAAGCTTCGCCGGCACCATCTACCCGAGCACCTCCTCACCTTGGAGCGTGGCTGGTATCGGTCGCGACGCGTCCCGGAGTCGATCGGCTCCGCCTGGCTCGCTCGGCGACGCCTCGGGAGGCGTCCGCACGAGGGTGAGCGCTGAAGAAGGCTATTGGAACCATCGACGCGACCAGCCCGAAGTAAGCGACCGATCCCGCAACCTCCGCGCGGTGACTACGGGCAGTCGCTGACGCACTCGCATTCTCGAATCACCAATGCGCATTGGCGGTCTGGATGCCCAAAGCGATTTGACTCGCTGGTCCCTCCCGACGGCCGGACATAGGACGGCGTCCCAAGGAGGGATGATGCGCAATGTGCTGATCGCCCTGGGGCCGCTCCTGGCGGCCACGGGCTGCTACGATGACCGGCTCACCAGCCTCGAGGCCGAGATCGAGAGCCAGGGCAACGACCAGTTCCCACAGACGGCGCCAGATCGCGTGGCCGAGCTCGAGACGCAGGTGGCGGCGCTGTCTAAGCAGATCGACGCGCTCGAGACCAACGACGCGACCCAGGACGCAGCCCTGACCAACCAAGGGGCTTCGATCGCGACGCAGTCGGAGAGGATCGAAGCGCTCGAGACCAACGACGCGACCCAGGACGCGGCCCTGACCAACCAAGGGGCGTCGATCGCCGCGCTCGAGCAGGCGGTCGACGGCCTCGAGACCGACACGAGTACCCTCGGATCGGACCTGACGGCGCTGACGACCCGCGTCACGAGCACCGAGTCCGACATCCTGAACCTCGACAACGCGGTGATCCTGCTCGACACCGAGCTGCAGGGCTCCAAGGTCGCGGCGCGCTCGCAGACGTTCAGCTCCACCAGCTTCCTGTCAGGAAGTGACGTGGCGGTGCGGACCATGGCGTCGATGGCGGTGAACGTCCCCGGCCCTGGACGACTGATCGTGATCCTCGATGGGTACGTCATCACCTTCGGCCAGAACCGGGACGCCTTCGTGGGGATCGGCGACACCTCGACCGCGTTCGACTACCGCGGGCGCATCGGACATCTCGACGGGTCGAGCACGCTGCGCGACACCGAGTCGTTCTCGGTGGCCGGCACCTTCACTGTAACCGAGGGCCCGCGCACGTTCTACGCGCTGTACCAGGGCACGTCGTTCGACAACGACGACATGAACATCGTGCCCCGGCAGATGACGGCCATCTGGGTGCCCGAAGCGCTCTGACGCGGGGCGGGAGCCGCCCACCGGGCTCGCGGTGCACGAAGCCGCGCGGATCTGTTCGGCTGGCCACGGCGGC
>CAZZLC010000129.1:0-11526 GCA_964655065.1 uncultured Enterobacteriaceae bacterium
TCGTGACGGAGTTCGTCGAGTACTACAACGAGGCTCGGCCCCACCAGGGGATCGAAGGCATTCCGGATGGGACCCCGTGTGCGCGAGGGTCGCCACCGAAGGGCTGCATGGGGTGTCGAGGGCTTCAATCGATTCGCGACTCAGTGGCGGTCAAAGAAGTTCAACGCCTCCTCCGTGGTCGATACTGCAATCGTCGTGGTGCCCCCGCAGGTCTCGGGATTCCCGTAGATGGGGGAGCCTGCCCAGGGATGCCCGAGCTCCTCGACCGTCACGAGCTGCACCTCGACCGAGTCGGGACAGGTCCAGGTTCGGCGCCGCACCACCCCGTTCGTCACGTCGGTCGGGGAGTCCGGGCAAGCCGCCCGCTGGCGGAACACCGCGACCGCCTCCTCCACCGCGAGCAGGTCGGATCCCTGCGACGCCACCGACCCGTCGAAGGGCACGCACCGGTCCTCCAGCCCGTGAACGTGGAGAACGGGAACGGGCCGCGAAGGAGAGCAGGTGAACGCCACCTCGGGAGGCTCTTTGGTTTGGTCCTCGGTGGCCAGGGTGCCGGCGCTGATCGCGGCCCCCGCCAGCCGGTCGCTCGCTTCGCAGGCGAGGCGGTAGGTCATCATGGCGCCGTTGGAGTGACCGGTGGCGAACACGCGGTCGTCGTCGAGGCAGGCCCCGGCCACCTGCGCATCGTCGAGCATCGCGATGGTCGCGGCCACGTGGTCGGGGAGCGTGGCGACGGGACCGCAGCAGGCGCCCGCGTTCCACACCTGCGGGCCGACCCCGCCGGCGGGGGCACCCTCGGGGGTGAGCGTGGCATAGCCGCGTGGGCCCCCTCGCAGCGCGAGCTGCGTGACCGTTTCCATGGCCAGGCCCGTGCTCCCCCCGCCGTGAAACTGGACGATGGCGGGGTGACGTTCGGTGCCCCCCGGGACGGTGAGCCGATAGCGGAAGGTGACCCCGTCCACGTCGACGGTTCGGTCGTAGGCGCCTTCGACCAGGCAGTCGGGCAGCGGGGATGCCGTGTCCGCCGTCATCGACGAGCCCTTGGGCGCCGTGGGCACGACCGGTGCGGTCGGCACGGTGTCGGGGGTTCCGGTGGCGTCGGTACCGGGTGGGTCCTCTCCCGAGCAGGCCAGCAGAAGGAGAATGGCGGACACGTACACCTCCCTGAGCTCCCGAGAACGTTCGCGGCGCACGGGTATTGGGTCGGCCGATTTCGCTTGGCGTCGAGGCAAACCACGGGTACGCTCCGCGCCTGTCGTGGAGGAACGACGTGTCCCTTCTCTTGGTGTTGGCTGCTGGCTGCGATCTGGTCGACCAGTTCGACCTCGACGGCTGGGAGTCGGTCGAGCGCGCAAACCGGGGACCGTCTCGTGGTGACCCAGAGTGCCGAGGCCGAGGTGCTGCTGGAGGGGCTCTCCCTCGTGAACGGCGCCCCCGACGATGACGAGGACGGCGCGGCCATCCTCACCGCGCTGGGGACCGATCTCACCCTGCGGGACTGCCTGGTGGCCGGCCACGACGAGGACCGGTTCTCGAGTGCGATCTGGGTGAGGAACAGCCGGCTGACCGTCGAGGACTCGGAGTTCCGGGACGACGCCAACGACGCCATCGACTCCTGGTACTCCCAGACCCGGATCGTGCGCAGCCGGTTCGGCGCGTTCTCCGGACTCGGGGTGTGGGGCGGCCACGTGACGGTCGAGGACAGCGAGTTCGTGGACGCCTCCAGCAGCGTCATCGTCCTGACGTCGCGCGACGCCTCGCTCGACGTGGTCCGCACCCGGATCGAGACCACCCACGGCTCGGGATCCCGGGCGATCTGGTCGATGGGCCTCAACGACCCGATCGAGCACCGCATCACGCTCACCGGGTCCACGATCTCCGGTTTCCGCAGCTCGGCCCTGCGCCTCGACCCCACCGAGGTCGAGCTCGTGGTGACCGACACCACCTTCGAGGACAACACGGGCACCGACGGTGCCGCCATCGACCTGAACGGTGGCTCGATGACCGTGGTGGGCAGCCGGTTCGTGAACAACGTCGCGTCGCGGGAGGGCGGCGCGATCCGCGCGGTGCTCGAGGGCGAGTTCGTGATCGAGGACAGCGAGTTCGTGGGCAACTCGGCCAGCCTGCGGGGGGGCGCGGTCTACGTGACCCAGAAGAGCTTCGGGGACCCCCTGACAGTGCAGTGTCGCGCGGGCACGGGGCACTTCGGGTTCTTCGGGAACAGCGCCGACGAAGGCGCAGCCCTGTTCCTGAGCTACTCCGACGTCGCGACCCCGTTCGTCAGCCAGGGCTGCGACTTCGGCGAGGGCGCGAACGACAACGTCACCGATCCCGACGACGGCGAGCTGTGCATCGACACGCCGTCGGGCTGGTGCGCGGAGTTCGACTTCGGCAACGACGCGTCGTTCACCTGCACCGAGGGGGGCTGCGAGTAGGGCCCCTTCGCGGCTCGGCGGCGCGCTGCGGTGCAGCGGGGGCGCGCCTGGAGCCTGTTCGTCTCCTCCAAGGACCCCGCGCTCACCGACCCGACGAAGAGTCCGTGGTTGATGCTCGTGCCGAGCCTCTCGGCATCGCTCGAGGGCCAGCCCATCGAAGAAGTCGCCTTCTTCCGCGACGAGATGGCGAACCTCGCCTGGGGCGTCGAGGAGCGGATCGAGGGCGCTTCGGGCGACCCACAGCGCCGTCGCGAGCAGTGGCTCCAGAACCGCCCCCCGGCCCCGCCCGCTCCCAGCGTCCCCACGTGGGACCTCTCTACCGACGTGCCGACGCACTGGTTTCCCTTCGTGCCGGTTCACAAGGACGCCAACCAGCGATCGGTGTGGCTGCGGCGCGGCAAGCTGTTCCGAGGGGTCGGCCAGCCGCTCGAGACCCCCAAGGGCGTGCTCCTCGAGCCCGGCGAACCCCTGCGAATCTACGAGGAGGAGATTCCGCGCAGCGGCGTGAAGGTGAAGCGTGGCTGGCAGATGGCGCGCGGGCCCGACGGCAAGACCTGGGTGTGGGTCGGTCGACGCAAGTCCATCGGCCACCGAGGACGACCGAGCAACCTCGAGCACGACCGCCTGATCGAGCCGACCGAGTAGCGGAGCCCCATTGTCGAGGTCTCTCCACAACCATCGACCCGAGCACCGAGTAGCAGCGGGAAACCTAGTCCAATAGGCTGGAAGCGGAGATGCCATGGAACGGTTGCTCGCAAGCTGCGCTATCCTGCTCACAGTCCCCGCTTGCGAGGGAGCGACGGCATCGTCGCCTTGCGACCGGCACCCCGACGTCCAGCTTCCGGTCCGGGCCGCAGAGGCGGTCCCGAGCGGACTTCCGAGCATCGTCATCCCCGCACCGCAACCCGACCAACCCGGCGTCGTTGCTTACGCGGATGACCTGATCTCCCGCAGTTTTGCCGATGGGGAGGTGCCCGTCGAAGTCGCGGTCGTGGCCGACGGACGGTCACGGAGCGAGCCGGTCGCTGCGGTGGTGGCTCGGCTCCACGAGCTCGGCACGCAGCGTGCCTGGCTCGTCGGTCGAACCCCAGATGACACGTGCGGGGCGCTCTCGGTCCGGCTCGATCCGAAGTCCGAGGCGGTAGTCGTGCCACGTGGATCATCATGGGAATCCACGTTCTCGTCACTGCGTGGTGATGACGCCCTGCGATGGCTGACTTATCCCATCGCTCCCCAGACCTGCGCCGACGTTTCGGACCACGCATCCCGTCGGGGTCTTGCGTCGCCCCTGAAGAAGCATGCGGCGGTCGCCAGGTTGGCGCGAGACCTGATCGCCGCTCGAGGGGGGCGTCCGGCGTCTGGTGACCCGTGGATCCAGGTCGATCCCTTCCGAACGTTCTGGGCAGGGCCGACCGATCCGCCACCCACGTTCTCGTTCGGGTCGCCGGACGGCGCACAGGTGACCCTCGCCCCCGTCGGTTGTGCCGTGTTCGACCTCTCCACGGAAGAGGAGCCCGCACTCGACCGCGTCTCGGGGACCATTCGCCTGCGGGTCGAAGTGGCGGGGGTTGAGGCCGAGGTCGCCACGCCCACCACGGTCTCGTTGGCCCGGGCGCAGCCCACGCCCGTCGAGCTGGCCCGGGTGGGTGGCCCCCCGTTGCAGGCCGCCTTCGCCAAAGCCCTCACCAAGGCCGAGGCGTCTCCCCGACGCATCGAGGCGCTGCGCTTCCTCGTCGATGTGTGGGGGCAGGAGGCTGTCGAGGGACTCGGGGCCGAGTTCACCCGCCTTCCCAGCGAAGCCCACGTCTTCCGTTCGACGTCCCTCCCCCTCGAGTTCGCCCTCCCCACGACGACGGCGGTGCTCGGCGACTTGCCGCTGGCGGTCTCGCTCGATGGGCGCGCCATGTCGGTGGAGGAGCTGCCGGTCACCACGACCCAGTACGGTCGCCAGCTTGGAAGAGCGGTCATTCCCGGCGAGGGGACGGGCCAGCTGTCGTTCCAGGCCGGATCGATGGCGGAGCCCATCCGCTTGCTGGTGGCATGGGAGCCTGGCGCAGCCCTGTACGTCACCGAGCTCGGCATCCCTTCGAAGACCCGACCCGGTCCTCGGTGCATCAGTTCGGACCTGCCCATCCACAACCGATGCGGGCGCTGGGAGGCCGGTGCGGTGGCGATGCCCAGTCCCCGTTGCGAAGGCCTCGCCCACCGTCCCACCGGCCCGGTCTGGACCTTTGAGTCATCCGCGGGCTCTGCGACGGTTGCCGTGCTGAGGCCAGGCCACTTCCGCCTCGACTGGCGCGCGCGGCGCCTTCACCCGGTTTCTCTCGATTGCCCCCTCGAACCCTGACCTGGAGACCCCGTGGCCAGTGACAACAAGCGAATCGTGTACGCGGGGAGTCCACCCCGACGGGGGCCACGTCGACGGGCTGCTCCACGAGGCCTGCCTCGGCGATGGCGTCGACGAAGGGGCGGGCGCTGCCGTCGAGGTCCGGCACCTCGGGCCCGTCGACCTCGAGGGTCACGTCGTCGAGGCCCATTCCCACACACGCCGCGAGCACGTGCTCCACGGTCTCCACCCGGGCCGCCCCGTCGATGAGCACCGTGTGCCGCGGAGCCTCGTGCAGACAGGCGATGTCCGCCGCCACCGATGGCCGCCCGTCGAGGTCCCGCCGCACGAATCGTCGCCCCGACCTCTCGGGCGCCGGAAGAAGACGCAGACGTGTCGTGGAGCCACGGAACAAGCCTCGGCCGGTCAACATGACGGCGTTCGCGAGGGTGCGTCGGGGACGGTGCGGCATGAGCGGGAGGCCGTCTCCTCGTGAGGTGGTTCGTCAGTGTCGTTCTACTTGACAGCGGCCCTCCGAGTCGACCGATGGGTGCCGGGATCACGGCGAGCCGCCGCCGTCCGTCGTGGCCTCGTTGGTGGTGACGGGCAACGCGTTGGGCATCCGCGACCGCGACGACAGGCGCGTCCGTCGATCTCGTGGTCTCGCCGCAAGCATCGCTCGGCGCAACAACGTGTTCCCTCGCAAGGTCGCCGGAGGCCTTGGGGGACGCCCCTGTGATCGCTACGAGCGGGGCAGCGTATTCAAGCGGAGGTCATGTGCGCGGAGTGCTCGTAGCGTGTTCGATGGTTTCTTTCACGTGGATTGGCGGCTGCTCGGCTGCGGGAGACGACTCTCCTCCCCGCGAGGAAACGGGGACCCCGGACGGGTCCGACCTCATCGTACTGCCGGCCACGGCGTCGCTGGTCGGCAACTTCGGCGCTGACCCCGAAGCCTTCCTGTGCAACAACATCGCCTTCACCTCCGGTCCCGACTATCGGACGTCGGACGGGGACGGAGATGCCTGCTCAGGCGGGGTTCAGTACCTCCGGTTCTTCTACGATGAAGCCGATGACACCCTTGGCGTCGAGGCCGGCCAGAACAACGACCCGAAGAACAACGCGGTTCCGGTCGAGTTCGTGTCGAGCAGTGAGGGAGAGTTGACGCAGTCTGGCGGTACGATCCGCCGGGACCTGGTGACCGGCTTGCCATCGGGGCAGTCCGTGACCCTGACCACTCTGGACTGGGTCATCACCTTTGCAATCGATCCGTCGACCGTCACGATCACCGGGTTCGAAGAGCCGTAGTTGGCGGCAACTCGGGACAGAGCTCGCCTGCCACGACGACTCGCGAGGCGGAGGATTTCGGGCTCGCCGTCGCCCTCACGCAACGTCAGACGGTGATGGAGGTCGTCGACGGGCAAGCGGGGGATGCGACCTCGAACGACGCGTCGAACCCCGAGAGGCGGGCCCGCAGCACGGGATCGCTCACCAGCTCCTCGACCAGCGGGGGCAGCTCGTCTTCGAGGAGCTCCGCCGCGGTCTCGCGCACCAGGTCCTCGACGAACCACCACATCACGGTGTCGGGGAACCAGGCGATGTCGGAGTCGAGTGCGCCTTCGACGTGCGGCGACCCGTCGAAGGCCAGCGCGACCCGCCCGTCGACCACGGACGGACGCAGGGTGCCCGTGACCCGCCCGTCCGCGAGCTCCGCGTAGACCACGTCGAAGTCGACGTCCAGGCAGAGGTCGAGCCAGTCGGTGACCCCCACGATGTCGAAGTCCTCGGAGCGGACCCGCTCGAGCTCGACGTCGACGGCAATGCCGCCGGACACGGGGCGCAACGACACCTCGCCGAGGGAGATCGCGACGGTGAAGTCGCTCACCTCGACGGTGTGGAAGCAGTCCCAGCTCGTGTCGACGGAGAGCGGCCCGATCGCGGTGCGGAAGCCGGTGAGCTGCTCCGAGACGAAGTCGTAGCCAGGAGGCAGGATCTGGGCCTGGACGGCGCGATCCACGGGCGCTGCGGCGGCGCCGCCGAAGAGAAGCGAGAGCGTGAGCACAGAACACCCCGGTCAGAGGACCACTTGGGCAGTGAGCCCGAGCCTTCCGAGGAGGAGCGCGTAGCGCCCGTTGCCGGACGGGACGAGCGGGGCCCCCGCGGGAGGATCGGCGAGCGACAGCGGAGAGTCGCGAATCACCCGAGGGCTCGTAACCACCGCCGAGGTGGACAGCCCCAGGCGGATCGCGGGCCCCTTCGAGGATGCCGAGGGCGCGGTCCACGCCACCGCCGCCCGCAGCCAGGCGCCGCCGAAGTCCACGTTGGACGGGCTCACCCACGTGTCGCGGACGGCCTGGGGGGCGTAGCCGACGCCGCCGCGCAGGGTGGTCGCCCGGGACACGTCGACCTCCGCCTGGATGCCGGCCTCGAGCGTGTTGCGCCACTGCAGGTCGGACGCGTCCACGCCCTCGGAGGCGGCGAGGAAGTCTTCGGTGTCGGCCGCGCCCAGCACCCCGTCGAGGAGCGGATCGTCGGACGTGAGCGAGAGCCCCGAGATGTCGGCCACGTTCGTACCCGCCTGCCGCCAGCCCGCCCACTCGAGCTGGGGCATCAGCCGCCACCGCTCGCCGAGGGGGATCCTTGCTGCCGCCCCTACGTGCGCGGGGAGCGGTAGCTCGATCGCGACCTGGCCCTCGACGACCGCGTCGAGATCGTTCGAGGGGACGAGGGCGACGTCGCCCGTGGCGCGCTGCCGCCAGGTGGGACGGCCGTAGGCGTGCACGGAGGTGCCCTGGGGGAGCGTGAGCGTGACGCCGGCCGTCCAGCTCGCGCTCCAGCCGGTCATCGGGCCGACCGTCTGCCGGCCGGCGAGGAGCGGCTCCCCGACCTCGAAGGGCGGCTGCAGGTCGAGCGCCTGGTTGAGGGTGGCGCCCGTGTCGATCAGGCGATCCGAGGCGTAGGCGAACTGCCCGATCCGCAGGCCGACGCCGACGGTCAGCAGGTCGCTGGCGCGCCAGGCACCGACGAGGTCGGCCTCGATCAGGCGGATGGTGGACGCGATCGAGAAGATGGCGGCTTGCGAGGTCTCGTCGCCGCTTCCGCCGCGCACGTAGGGCCCCTGCACGATGGCGCCGAAGCCGAAGCGCCCGACGGGCACGGCGAGCATGACGGTGGGCTGGGGCACGACGCCGCGGGTGACGCGGGGATCGTCCCACGCCTCGAGGTCGACGGAGAGCTGGGTGGCGACGGCTCCGACGTCGACGACGAGCTCGGGCCCGGCCCCGAGGGCGACTGCCGCCGGTGTGTAGGGAAGGCCGAGGGCGCCGGGGTCGGCGGGACCGGCGAAGCCCCCCCCCGACGGTGGGTACGGCGAGGCCGGCGGCGCTGTCGGCCCGGGCGATCGAGATCAGGGCGAGGACGAGCACGGAGGGCAGCTCCGATCACCGCAGGACGGCGGGCGGCGGGCGGACGGGCCGTAACCGGCGTGATCCCCGCCCGGCATCGCGTGATCCCCGCCGCGGACGAGACGCGGACGGGACGCGGCCGGTGAGCGGCGCCGGGCGGCCGTGAGCGGAGCCGCGTCAGCCCGTCGACTGCGCCGCCAGGAACTCCGCGAGGTAGGCCGTGACCGCCCGCACCTTGGCGCTCCTCCGCACGTCGGGGTGCGTGAGCAGCCACATCGCGTTCGGCCACGGGCGCGCCTCGGTCCGCCGCGACACGTCGGGCAGCGCATCGCCGGTCGGGCACGGCAGGTACGTCGCCCCCGCCCCCGCCGACACTGCCGCCCACAGCGTGCCGTAGCTGCTCACCCGCAAGCTGTAGGGCGCGTCGGGGGAGAACTCCTGGCGCCACGCCTCTACGACCGAGTCGGTGGTGTCGGCCACGTGCCACCCCACCCAGGGGACCTCGCGGAGCGGCCGGTCGTCGAAGCAGCTCGCGGCGTAGACCGCCCCCGCGATGCTTCCGATCTCCTGCGCGATCAGGTGCTCGGGAGGGCGCTCGGTGACCCGCACGGCCACATCGGCCTCGCGCCGTGCGAGGCTCTGGTAGTCGTTGGAGACGACGAGCTCGAGCGTGAGGCCCGGGTGGGCCAGCGGCAGGCGCACGAGCTCGGGCAGCCACGGCAGGGCGAGCAGCTCGGGCAGCGCCACGCGCACGGCACCCGAGAGCTCCTCGCGCCCGCCCTCGAGGCGCCGCTCGGCGTCCAGCAGACCCGCCTCCCACTGCTCGGCGGTGGCCACCAGTGTGTCGCCCGCCGGCGTGAGCTCGACGCCCCCCCGCAGCCGATCGAACAACCGCAGCCCCACGGTGGCCTCGAGCGCCTTGAGCCGTCGGGTGACGGTGGTCGGATCGACCTGCAGGGCCTCCGACGCCGCGGTCAGGGTGCCGCCACGGGCCACCGCCAGGAGGATCCGCAGGTCGTCCCAGCGCTCGATCACCGGGCCCTCCGACCTGCACGCGTGCAGCCCGCGACCCGCAAGGATGCGGCTGTGCAGCCCATCGAGGGCATCCTACCTGGCATGCAGGAGGTCGTCATGCACTCGTTTCGCGTCACCAAGGTCCTCGATCACTCCGCCGACGTGGTCTGGAAGCTCCTGGACAACTTCGCCGACACCTACGTGTACCACCCGGTGGTGGAGCACTCCTCGTCGGTGAACGGCCTGCAGACGGGCATGGGCGCGCAGCGCCAGTGCACGCTCTACAGCGGCGGCCAGGTCCAGGAGCGCATCGTGAGCTACACGCCGGAGGCGCGCAGCTATCGCCTGGAGGTGGTGGACCACGGCCCGTTCCCGATGAGCCACATGGAGGTCACGGTCGCGGTGGAGCCGGACGGCGAGGAGCGCAGTCGGGTGACGTTCTCGGGGGGCTTCCGCCCGAAGTACGGCCCGGTGGGCTGGTTGATGGGCAAGGCGATGATGAAGCCGCAGTTCACGAAGCTGATGGGGCAGGTGCTCGACGGGATCGATGCGCACTTGACGTCGGGCCGGCGGATCGAGAAGGGCGGTAGGCTCGGCGACCCGATGGCGGCGTAGCCCAGCGGGCGACCGCGGCCCCCCGGGATGGCGACAGGCCCTGGGCGCGGTGGGCCCGCCCCTCTGGCGTGGGTGCGCCCGCCCCGCCTCGCATCCCGGTTTTTCGCGCGCTTGCCATCTTGGCATGCCCGGAGGCAGACCTCGGGTCTCGTCCGCGTGGTCTCTGGCGTGCCCCGCCAGACCCGAGGTCTGGCTTCCGGGCCTGAAATCGTCCGCCGTGCCGACCCGAGGTCTCGTCCGCTTCCCGATCGCGCGTCCCGACCAGACCTGAGGTCTGGTCTCGGACCCGCGAGACGGAGCTCGACCAGACCTGAGGTCCCAAAAACTGACCGCTTCGAGCCCCGCGTCCGACCTCAGGTCTGCCCTGGGTGTCGCGTCGGACGGTGCGACGAGACCTCAGGTCTGCCTCTGGTCACAGAATGGTTCGCCGAGGCAGACCTCAGGTCGTGCCGCCCTGGTCATCGCCCGCTCGCGGCAGACCTCAGGTCGTGTCGGAACCTCGGAGCGTGGGCTCGAGGCAAACCTCGGGTCTGGTCGGGCTGCGGAGGACGGGATCGAGGCAGACCGCGGGTCGCGCCGTGCGCGTCTCCGACGAAGCGCAGGACGACAGGCGCCGAACGGCGCTGGTGCATGAAGGCGGCTGGCCTCATGATGGACCCGTCGGCAAACCTCAGGCTGCAACACGGATGGACTTGGGCATCCCAAGGCTCGTGAAGCGATTCAAGAGGTTGCAGCAGGCTAGAACCTCCGCCAGCTGGGCTCCAGGATGTCGTGCTCGGATTCGGCCTCCAAAGGTCTGCTTGAATCGGAAGAAGGTGTTCTCGGCTTTGGCTTGTCGGGTCTGTCCCGACTCCTGGCGCCATTGTCTTCGTCCGACCTTCTCGATGCGCTCCAAATGTGCATCTCGGCTCCGGTGCGCGGCCTCGCCCGAGATCTTCGCGGTTCGCGAGGGAGGAATCACCGAACGAGCGCCTTTGTCGTGAATCGCCTGATGGACGGGACGTTGGTCGTACGCGCCGTCCGCGATGACCTCGGTGACGGCTTGCGCGACTTGAGCGAGAAGCGCTGGCGCCATCGACCCATCCGTCGTGGTCGACTCCGTCAGCTCCGCAGCACAGATCTGACCCTGCTCGTCGACCGCGATGTGCAGCTTCTTCCAGCCTCGACGTCCCCTTCGCCCCCACTTCGCCGCAGCCCATTCTCCCTCGCCAACGATGCCAAGGCCCGTGGCATCGAGGACCAGCACCACCGGATTTCCAGTGGACGAGACCCGGAGTTGCAGGTCCAATCCTCGGGTCCGCCGGGATAGCGTGGTGTGATCCGGAACGTCGAGGTCAAGCCCCACGAGCCGAAGCAACGAGCCGAGGAATCCCTCGGTCTGGCGCCAGGGAAGACGAAAGAGGAGTCGCAAGGTCAGGGCCAGTTCGATGACGGCGTCGGAGAACTTGGGCTGACCGCCACGACGACCGGTGGGCAGGCCCTTCCAGGCGTCGAGCAGCGCTGGAGTGAACCAGAGCGTGAACTCGCCCCGTCGGCGAAGCGACTGATCATAGGAAGACGAGTTCTTTACCCGGTACTTGCCCTTGTACTTCGGACTCACCTTCGACCGCGTCGACGCCACTCGCATCGCCTCCCAGCGTCACCGCTTATCATACGTTCAGGCATCCGTGCACCAGCGCCGCGGACCGACGCTCCCCGCACGACCAGGTCGATGCACACAGCCCTTGCTGACCTG
>CAZZLC010000130.1:0-10590 GCA_964655065.1 uncultured Enterobacteriaceae bacterium
TCGTGGGCAGCTTCCACACACTGATCGCGTTCATCGCGTCGTGCATGTCGCCCTCTGCCGTGGTGCCGTCGCCGACGATGCCCATGGTCACTGCGTCGTCGATGCCCTTGCGGCGGTAGCCCAGCGCGTAGCCGGCAGCCTTGCCGAGCTGCATGCCGACGGGCGACTGGACGGGCAGCACGCCTACGTCGGGCAGGTTCAGGTGGTAGACCATCTGCCGGCCGCCGCTCATCTCGTCGGTGCTGCGCGAGAACTGCTGCCGCATCATGCGCAGCGTGAAGTCCTGCATGCCCCGCAGCTCGCACCACATCGAGGTGAGCGCGCCAGACCGGTAGTGCCCGACGAAGCCGAAGTGCTCGGGGTTGACGACCTTGGACAGGGCCAGCGCACAGGCGGTGCCGTGGACCTCCTCGCCGGGGCCCCAGATCGCGAACTTGACCTCGCCCCGGGTCACGAGCCGTACGATGTGTTCCTCGGCAAGGCGCGATCGGGTACCCACGCGATACGCGTGGCGAAGCTCGTCGGCCGAAGGCGCCGCGATGGTCCCCTTCGTAGACCTGGAACTCCCGGTCATCTCGGGCTGGGTGGACATGGATGCTCCCTGTGATGGCTTGGGAGCCAGGATAATCTCTGGAACCGTCGAAGGGCGGGACGGGAGGCAATGTCGCATGCGGGTGGTGGTGATCGGAGCAGGTCTCACGGGTACCCTGGTCGGGCGTGAGCTCCAGCTCGCGGGGCACGACGTGACCGTGCTCGAGGCGCGTCACGTCGGGGCAGGCTCGAGCAGTCGGACGGCCGCGGGGATCCGCCAGCAGTTCTCCACCCCGGGCACCGTCCAGGGCATGCGCTACAGCGTCGGGTTCTACCGCGACTTCGCTGCCCACACCGCCGACGGGGTCTCGCCGATCGTCCAGAACGGGTACCTCTTCCTCCACGAGGGTGACGACGCGCACGCCCGGGCCAGGGCTCGTGTCGCGATGCAGCACGCGGCGGGGCTCACCGAGGTCGAGCTCCTCGACCGCGAGGCGATCGCGGAGCGGTTTCCGTGGATCGACCCCGAGCAGGTCACGGGGGGCACCCACTGCCCCACCGACGGCTTTCTTCTGCCCCAGGTCATCTATCAGGAGGCGCACCGTCACCTCGTGGAGGCCGGCGGCACGCTGCTGCAGAACGCCCCGGTCACCGAAGCCCGCCACGGCACGCGGGGCATCGAGTCGGTCACCACGCCGAAGGGCGAGCACACCGGTGACCTGTTCATCGACTGCTCGAACGCGTGGACTCCCCGGCTCGGCGCGATCCTGCAGGCGACCGAGCTCCCGGTGTTCGCCCGCAAGCGCTACCTCTGGTTCCTCAAGCGCAATCCGGACTTCGCCGGGGCCACCCTCGCCAGGATGCCGCTCACGATCGCGCCGTTCGGCACCTACTTCCGACCCGAGAACCCCGACACGCTGCTCTTCGGCCACAAGCACGATGCCGAGCCCGACAACGAGTTCACCTACGAAGATCAGGACGAGATCGAGGCCGCGTTCTCCCACCGGAGCGGCATCGACGCGCGGCCCTTCGAGCTGTGGGCGGGGCTCGCCGAGGTGTTCCCGGCCGTGGGCGAGTTCGACGGGCTCGTGGCGACCACCAGCGGCTACTACGCCGAGACGCCGGACCACAATCCCTTCTTGGGTTTCGATGCCCACCAGGGCAACCTGATCCGGCTCGTGGGATTCTCGGGACACGGCGCGATGATGGGGCCGTTCACGGCTCGCGTGGCCGGGGCCCTCGTGCAGGCGGGCCGCGACCTTCCAGAGGTCGCGCTCGAGGAGGCCACGGTGCCGCTCTCGGCCTTTGCCCTCGACCGGGTGTTCGACACCCACGAGCAGATGGTGATCTGATCGAGACCTCGCTGTCGCGATCTACGGATGAGCTGACGAGGTCATGACCGGATCTACGGCGTTCTCGCAATGGATCGGGCCTTGCAACGGCCGTCGCGACCTGTCACTGTCGTCCAACGAGGTGCCCATGACGTTCGCGATTCTCTCGACGCTGTTCTTGCCGACCGAAGCCGAAGCCTGCGGCGGCTTCTTCTGCAACAACGACCCCATCGACCAGGCCGGTGAGGACATCGTGTTCCGGGTGGACCAGGAGCTCGGCCGCACCGAGATGCACGTCCAGATCGCCTACACGGGAACCGCCGAGGAGTTCGCGTGGATCGTGCCCGTCGGCGGTGAGCCCGTGCTCGGACTGTCGACGGACGCACTGTTCCAGCAGCTGCAGTGGATCACCGCACCGCGCTTCAACCTGGAGGCCAAGGCGATCGGCGACTGCGCGTTCGACTGGCCCCGCTACCCCTACGACTACAGCCTCGACGCCAGCGCGGGCGGGCCACCCGCTTCCGCGAACCCCGAGGATGGTGGGGTCACCGTCGTCTCGGAGCAGGAGGTCGGGCCCTACGAGACGGTGGTGCTGAAGGCGACGTCGGCTACTGCGCTGCTCGACTGGCTCCAGGGACGCAAGTTCGTGCTGCCCGACGACCTCGACCCAGTCCTCGCCCCCTACATTGCCGAGGACGCGTACTTCGTGGCTCTGCGACTCGGCAAGGACCGCGACGTCGGCGAGCTTCAGCCGCTGGCCCTGACCTACCCGGGCACGGCGATGGCCGTACCGATTCGCCTCACCGCAATCGCGGCCACCGAGGACATGCGCATGCGCGCCTTCGTGTTCGGCGACCATCGCGCGGTGCCCGGGAGCTACCTCCACGTCATCGTCAACGATCTTGTCGTCGACTGGTTCTCCTGGGGAAGCAACTGGGAGGACGCGATCACGGTCGCGGCCGACGAGGCGGGCGGACACGCATTCGCGACCGACTACTCGGGCCCGGCGGACGTGCTCGCGGGCGCGCTCTACGAGGAGGGTCGCTTCGACACGGACCAGCTCGCCCAGAGCGAGGACGTCTTCGCGTTCTTCGACGGCCTGCTCCAGCAGGGTTTCCAGGGCAGCGCGCTGATGCTCGAGCTCTTCCGCGAGTACCTGCCCATGCCGCAGGAGTTCGTGACCCGAGGGTACTCCGAGCAGGACTTCTACAACTGCCTGCGCTGCGATCCGTGGGCCGACGTCGTGGCGACGATGGAGTTCGACGCCGAGGCTTTCGCCACCGCCATCCAGGAGCGGATCGTCGAGCCGCGCGCCGAGGCGCAGGAGATGATCGACGACGCGGCGCACCTCACGCGGCTCACGAGCTCGGTGTCCCCGGTCGAGATGACCGTGGACCCGACCTTCGTGTTCAACGCCGACATGACCCAGGACGTCGCGCTGGATCGCAACGCCACGGTCGAGCACTTCTGCGAGAAGGACAAGTCGTGGACCCAGCTCGAGCGGCGGCTCGTCCTCCCGGACGGGCGGGGCTACCGTCTGCCGTCGATGGAGTGGTTCTGGGAGCAGAACCTCACCGAGTACGAGTACCTGCGCGCCCTCATGGACGACTTCGCCCTGATCATCGAGCAGACCTCGGGTGAGGGCCCGCCCGTGCCCCTCTACGACGGCACCGAGCGTGCGGGTGAGGTCGCAGATGCCCACAACGCGACGTTCGACGCACTGCCGCAGAGCTGCGGGGGCTGCTCGTCCAGCGGTCCGCTCGGCGCCTCGGTGGCGTTGACCGGGGCGCTCGGCCTCGTGCTGCTGCGTCGTCGGCGGGACTGACCGTGCATCGCTTCTCGCTGCTGTGGGGGCTCGTGGTCGGATGTGCCGAGGACGACTCGCTCATCCCGGCCCATCCCTGTGCCTCGGACACGGTGGGCCTCGAGGTCGCGCCGCCCGAGGGCGACTTCGGTGATCTCGCCGAGGGTGGCCTGTTCTGGGTCGGTGACCCGCCCCAGGGAGGCGCGCCGTTCAGTCCGTTCCGCATCCGGGTCTCGGGTCCTGACGCCATGTTCGATGGGGTGGACGTCAACGTCCGGGTCGTCGGCACCGACGGGACCCTGATCACGGAGGACTCCGTCGAGAAGGGACTGACCTGTGCGAACGTGGGCGAGAACGCAGGTCTCTGGGTCGGATCGGAGGTCCACCTCCGCTACTACGGCTTCGTCAAGGAGGAGCTGCACGGCCTCGACGTCGAGGTCGAGGTCGAGGTGATCGGCGGGGAGGACGACGAGCTCGTGGCGGTGGAGCGGGGGGCGGTGACGCTCTCGATCGACTGACGTTGACGAAGGGGGGGGCTCCTGGGCGATGCTGGGGGGCCACCCGGAGCCTGTCATGTCTCGAGCCTTCGTCCTCGCGGGATTCGTCGTCGCGTGTGGGGACCCCGACTCCCCCGCCCCCGAGGGGTCGCCGGCCACAGCCGACACCGGCGTGATCGCGCCGCCTCCCCTGCCCACCGCGGAGACCGCGGGGGACACCGGCCAGCTGATCTCGGATCCGACCGGTTCGGTGACCGTGCGGCTGAGCACACCGCTTCGCGACGCGCCCGCGCAGCTCATGGTGGCCGATCGCGAGGGCGAGCATCTCACCACGTCGAGCACCAACGAGCGCGAGCTCCGGCTCGACGACGTACCGATCGGCGGGTTCGTGACCCAGCGGATCGAGACGCCGTCGGGCGCCGTCCGGCTGGTGACGTTCGGGCAGGTGCAGGACGGAGACGTGCTGCACTTCCCCGGCTTCGACGATCCCGGGGAGGCGATGCTCGGAGGCTACGAACTGGAGCTGACCGACGAGCCTCCCCCGGACTGGTCGTTCGCCGTGATCGAGTCGACCTGCGCGAGTCGAGCGGTGCTCGAGATCCCGTACTTCACCTCCGCCGGCCTGGACGCGCGCTGTCTACGGGGCAACACCGTGGACGCGTTTGCGGTCGCGTCGTCGGTGACGCTGCAGCCCCTGGCCATCGCGTCGGTGATCGGGGCCCCGCTCGAGGGCTCCCCACCGAATCTCTCGGGCATCGTGGCGCTGGGGGACTGGAGCACGGACTTCGGGACGGTGAGCGGGCAGTACACCCACGCGGGTGAGCCCGGCAGCGTCACCATCCGCACGGAGGCCCTGCGGGGTAGTCGCGCGGCCCCGCGTGGACTGATCAAGAGCGGACCGGTCTCGGACGGCACGGTGATCGAGATCGCCACGCCGGTGGACCCACTGTTCCACGACGAGTTCCAGATCCTGCTGGAGCTCGTCCCCGACGACTCGCCGACCTCGCGGGAGCTCGTGCTCGCCGGGCGAAGCTTCCCGCCGCCGGGCAATCCCGGGATCGTGGCGCTGGGGGAGGACGTCCTGCCGCCAGTGCCTCCGGACTGGGCCCTCGACCAGAGCGACCGGTTGAGCCTCGCGCTCCCCCTGCCACCGGAGTGGTCCTGCGACAACGACCTTCCCGACGTCGTGGAGGTCACGGCCGAAGGCGGCAACGGGTCGTGGACCTTCTACGGGCCCTGGCGCGGGTCGACGACCTTCCCGAACCTGGATCCGGCCCTCGACTTGCGGCCGAAGGGCGGCTTCCCCGAGGTGGCGGTCGCGGTGCACGCCACGCCTCGAACGTGGGACGACCTGCGCCAGAGCCCAGTCCTGTCGCAGGGCCCCCAGGCGTGGCTCTCGGAGGCGTCGCTCGAAGGGGTGGTGTGCACCAACCGCCGCGAGACGTGGGTCACCTCACGAGACGCCACACTTCGCCGTCGTGGCGATGCAGGTCGCGGCTGAGCACCGGACCGCCACCGGTCATCGACTCCCCGGCGAGCGCTCGCAGGCGCGCGCGCCGCTCCTCGCCCGCATCGCCCGTGACGAGGAGCACGTCGTGACGGGGAATCGCCACCAGGCGCGGACCGTCCAGCAGCGGGTCGAGGACCTCCCACAGCGAGGGTAGCAGCAAGAACGCGGCCTCGTGCTCCCCGCTCCGGCGAACCGAGAACACCGGGCCATCGCCCACCACCCGGATCAGCGGGAGGCTCGCGAGGTTCGAGAGCGCCCGACCCAGCCGAGCGTCGTCGTCGGGTTCCCGCTGCCGAGCCTCCTCGACGGTGAGCCGACGCAGGTGATCCGGAGCGTCCTCGGCGTACACGAGCGAGAGGTCCTCTCCGATGGCGTGAGCCGCGAGCTCGGCCGTGGTCTCGTCGCCGGCTTCGTCGAGGGCGCGGACCACGATGGGCGGCTCACCCCGGACCAGTCGGGGGAGGATCCGGGGCTCGGTCGAGGGCGCTCGTGCCGACCAGCCGTCGAGGATGGCGGGGCCCGGCGCGCCGTCGAACGCTTCGAGGATCGGGTCTCCGTCGGCCACCAGCAGCATGGCGACGAGCTCGCGGACCACCGCACCCCCCGGAGGGCTCGCGAAGCGACCCACGAGCCCCCGCTGCGTGGCGCGCAGATCGCCCAGCAGCACCCAGGTGGCATCGGGCAGTGCCAGCAACCCCCGGTCGCCCGCCGGCGACCGCTCGATGCGCGACGCGCCGCCGACCAGCCGGACCGAGTTGCCATCCCGTCGAAGCTCGAGCGGCGACCCGAGCGCCCACATCCGGCCCTGCATCCACACCATCTCGATCGCCAAGGCGCCCTCCGCGGCACCGGTCGACGTATGGTGGGTCGCTGTGGCACGCTCGCGGGAACCTTGCGGTCGGCCGACGGCGAGGTCTACCTCGTCAGCTCTGGCAACCCCGATCGGTCCGCCCTCGCCTCGCTCGAGGAGGTGGGTGGAGACCTCGAGCTCGACTCGAACGCCAGGCTCGCCGATGCGGATGCTCTGCTCGGCCTGCAGCGCATCGACGGTCGGGTCCGGATCGGCCGCAACCCCGCGCTTGGCGACGCGGCGGCTCGCGCTCTCGTCGACGCCATTCCCCAGGTCGGGGGGCCCGTGATCATCTTCAACAACGGTCCGTGGCCGCCAGGCCTCCGGCGTGGATACGCCTCTCGGCTTGGAGGATGCATGATCGAGCCGGCGGCAACCGAGGCAGTCACGAGCTTTCGCGAGCGATTCCACGCCGACACCGTGCGGGAGGTCCGGCAGGCGGTGCTCGAACACGACATCGTGGTGGTCGGCATGGGGTGGAACCCCCACGTGCGCTGGGCGCGTCAGGTGCTCCGGGAGCGTGGCCTCGAGCACCACTACATCGAGATCGGGAACTACGCGACGGGCTGGCGGAGTCGCCTCGCCGTGAAGCTCTGGGCCGGCTGGCCGACGTTCCCCCAGGTGTTCGTGCGGGGCACCCTGGTCGGGGGGAACCGCCGCCTGCGCGCGGCGCTCGAGGACGGCACGCTCGAGCGGTTGCTCGAGGGACCGCGGGCGGCGTGGACCCAGTCCGACGCCGCGTGAGGGCGCGAGGTCGGCCAGCCCGCGGAGGTCCGCGAGGGTGAGCGAGCCGACCCGGAGAAGTCACCGACGAACGGCGTGATGGGGGCAGGTCCCGTATCGCCGGTGGGTGCCGTGTCGGCGTCGGTGTCCGTGTCGCTGTCGGCATCGGAGTCCGCGTCCGTGTCGGTGTCGGAGTCCGCGTCGGTGTCCGCGTCCGTGTCGGTATCGTCGGTCTCGACGTTCGTGTCGACCGCCATCGGGCCGTCGGCCGTCGGTCCAGTGCAGCTCGCCACGAGCCACAACCCCACCGACCTTACCATGGTGTCAACTTTCCCGTCTCGAGTCGGTCGGCGTGTACCAGTCGGTGCGGGCCTGGCGCTGTCTTCCGGGTGACGTCACGAACCGTTGTCGTCGTCTCGGTCGCCCACGGTCACGATCCTGCGCACGTGGTCCACCAACGCACGAACGGCCGCCGACATCCAGCGCCGCTCCAGCACCACCGCATACAGCCCCAGCGTTGGCCCCGACCAGCCCGGTAGCGCGTCGACCAGGGCGCCGGATGCCAGATCCGACTGCGCCACGAACGACGGGAGCATGGCCAGTCCGAGCCCCGCCCGACAGGCGTCTCGAGCGGCATGGGCGCTGTTGACCGCATAGCGGCCCTCCGCCGGCACCTCGACCACCTCGTCGGCAGGCCCCGTCAGCCGCCAGGTCCGAGGCTGGTTGGTGTCCACCACCCGGGGCGCGGCCACGAGGCCAGGCGCAGACGTGGTGCTCGACGCCGTGCCCCGGGTCGGGCTCGCGCAGACGACGTGAGAGATGGTGCCGAGGCGCGTCGCCACCAGGCCCGAGTCTTCCAGGACGCCGATCCGAATCGCGAGATCGATTCGCTCCTCCACCAGATCCACGTGCTGATCCGTGAGCAGGACCTCGACGGAGACATCGGGGTGCACCATCAGGAACCCCGGCAGCGACTCGTGCAGCAGCGCGTGGCCGAGCGACACACCGGCTGTGACCCTCAAGTGGCCGCGAGGCCGACCGTCCCCCGCGACCACGTCGTGAAGCTCCTGCAGATCCGACAGCAGCTGCTCCGCACGCGCCAGCGCCTCGGTGCCCGCGGGCGTCACGGACACGCGGCGGGTGGTCCGATGCAGCAACCGGGCGCCCAGCTGCTCCTCCAACAGGCCCACGCGGCGGCTGACCGCGGTCGTGCTCAGGCGAAGCTCCCGCGCAGCGGCGGCGAAGCTCCCGAGGCGAGCCACGCGGGCGAACGCGCGCAGGTTCAAGGTGTCGGCATCCATTCGTCCCGAATACCGGGACACTGACTCCCGAACAACAGCTATTCTCACGAAAATCGAGACTGCCTAGGTTGCGGACATCGGAGGTCATCCATGCCGACGCCCTGGCACGTCCACGTCTACTTCCGCGACGACCGCGAGCGGACCCTCGCGCTGACCCTGCGGAGCGCGATCCGCGATCGGTTCCCGAGCGCACACTTCGGGCGGATTCACGAGATCGCCGTCGCCTTCCATCCCGCGCCGATGTTCCAGGTCGCCCTCGACCGCGTGCCCCTCGGCACGCTCCTCCCCTGGCTGCAGCGACACCGGGAGGGCCTGTCGCTGCTGGTGCACCCGCTGACCGGCGACGTGGTCCGAGAACACCGCGAGGACGCCATCTGGCTCGGGGTGCCGCTGGAACTCCACGAGACTCGACTGCGCCAGGCCGCGGCCGCCACCATGCCCAACCGCCCCACGTCGGTCGCGGAGGGACCCTCCGTCCTGCGGATCGATGCGAGCGCCCGACGTGACGGCTCTCGCGGTCGAGCGCTCGCCGACGACCTCGTTCGGCGTCTGCTCGACGACCGCCCCGGCGGGACGGTGGTTCACCGCGATCTGGTGGATGGAGTCCCGCTGCTCGACCCCGATGCCCTGGCCGTACGGTCGACGCCCGCCGGGGACCGCACCCCGGCCGAGGCCGACGCGGCAAGCGCCTCCGACACCCTGATCGCCGAGGTGATGGCCGCCGACGCAGTCGTCGTCTCGCTGCCCATCTACAACTTCCACGTCCCCGCGTCGTTCAAGGCGTGGATCGACCTCGTGGCCCGTCCCCGCGTCACCTTCCGTTACGGGCCAGATGGCCCACGCGGACTCCTCGCCGACCGCCCCGTGTACGTGATCGTCACCTCGGGCGGCACCCGCCTGGACGGCCCCGTCGACTTCGTCACGCCCTGGCTGCGCCACGTGCTCGGCTTTCTGGGCCTCCACGACGTGCACGTCATCCGCGCCGACGGTCTCGGCTCCGCCCCCGAGGCGCGACTCGCCCAGGCCCGACGTGCGATCGCCCGGGCCGCCTTGCCCTTCCGTCGCTCCGCCTGAGCCACGGCCCCACCCCACTCACCTGGACGCGGCCAACGCGTCCACGTCTCGGTGCGCGCCTCGCACCACAGGAGATCTCATGTCCACCCATCCCGTCGCGCTCGTCACCGGCAGCAGCCGGGGCATCGGCGCCGCCGTCGCGGATGCCCTTGCCGACAGCGGCCACGCCCTCGCCGTCACCTGGGCGTCGAATCGCGAGGCCGCGGAGGCCCGGGTCGCTGCCCTGATGGCTCGCGACGTGCCCGCCGCGGCCTTCCACCTCGATGGCCACGACTCCAACAGCGTCGCGACGTTGATCGACCGCGTCGTCGATACCCTCGGCCCGATCCGCGTCCTCGTCAACAATGCCGGAACCGTCGCACCCGCACCCCTCCCCGACACCTCCGACGAGGCCTTCGACAGTCACTACGCGGTCAACGTGCGCACGCCTTTCCTGCTCGCCCGCGCCGCGGCTGCCCAGATGGGCGAGGGGGGACGCATCATCAACATCGGGAGCATCTGGGGCCAGTCGGTGCCCATGGCCGGCATCGGCGCCTACGCGATGTCCAAGTTCGCGCTCGTCGGTCTCACCCGCGCGTGGGCCCGGGACCTGGCGGGTCAGGGCATCACCGTCAACTGCGTGCATCCCGGCCCCATCGACACCGACATGAATCCTGCCGATGGCGCATTCTCCGGGTTCAACACCCCACGGACGGCGCTCGGGCGCTACGGCAGCCCGACCGAGCTCGCGAGGGCCGTAGCGTGGCTCGCCAGCCCGGAGTCCTCCTACGTGACCGGCGCCGAGCTCAACGTGGATGGTGGCTACAACGCCTGAGCGGCACGGGGCCCCACCCGCGTCGACCCACGCCTGCGCACCCGGGTCAGCAAAGCGAGACAGCCGCCTCGCGGCCGCGAGACGGCTGCCCTCGACGTCGTCGGCTCGCCAGGATCAGAACTGCTCGGCCTCGGTCGAGTCGGCCAGCGCAGCCG
>CAZZLC010000131.1:0-3105 GCA_964655065.1 uncultured Enterobacteriaceae bacterium
ACACGCCAGAACCTCCACCAGCACTGCCAGATCGAGCTTCGGGAGCAGGAAGTCGTAGGTTCGAATCCTGCCAGCCCGACTCGTTCCGAGCTTCCTCCGTCACGAATGACAGATCGCTCGTCACGCCTCACTCGAGGGTATGCCGACGGTACCTCTCCGCGTACCTTCCCCGTCTTCACCCGAAGCTTCGGTTGCACCAGCCGTTTCCGCGGCCGGTCTCGTGCGTGTCGAGCAGGCGAGCCCCGTCACCTCACACACGCGTTCGGCAGGCCTGCCGAGGATCCGTGGGGCTGTGCGGATATCGCCGCTCCAAGAGTCCCTCGTCGAGCCGGTATGCCGACCTCCACACGTGGCGGAGGTCGCGGCGAGTGACCACACGGTGATGGCCGATGCGCCCGCACGCTGCGCGGAAGGCCTCGAGGTCACCGGCGGGCCCCTGCCCACGGTCGCTGCCGCCGGGCACGCTCACGGCGGAACCCAGGGCGACCCCGGTTGAATGCGGCGGGGGTTGCGCAGCACCCTCGAGAATCTTCCGGCGAGTCGCCTCTGGAGGGCGCGGATCTCGCGCTCACTGGGAACGCGGTCTGCGCTTCGCGCAGGGGTCACAGGGAGGCGTTCACACACCTACGGCGCGGAAGTCCTCCTGGTCCTTGAGCAGCGCGCCCGGACAGTGCAGCGGTCGTCCCGGCGACAGCTCGTCGGGGCCAAGTCCGCGCCGGATCACGGCGGTGAGCCAGGCGAGCAGCTCGGACGTGCTCGGCTTCTTGCGCAGGGCGCGCGTGCGCAGCTCCCACACCCGCGCGGTGCCGTGGTTGGCGTAGTCGTCGATGTGGGGCGTCAGCTCGGGCCGCGTGGTGGCGAGCGAGCGCAGGTGGGCGCGGGCGGCGCTCTTCAGGGTGTCCTCGTCGAGCACGATGCGGTGGTACACGCACCGCCGCAGGAACGCGTCGGGCAGGCGACGCTCCTCGTTCGAGGTGACGATCACGATGGGCGGATCGTGCTCCCCGCGCCCCACCCGCATGGGGACCTCGCGGACGTCGAACTCGAACTGACCGAGCTCGTGAAGCAGGTCGTTGGGGAAGTCGCGGGGGGCCTTGTCGATCTCGTCGATGAGCAGCACGGCGGGGCCGCCGAGCCGCAGGGCGTCGAAGGCGTGCCACAGGGGCCCGCGACGCACGTAGCGGCTGCGATCGAGGGCCTCGGCGCGGCGGTCCGGGTGCTGCCCGTCGTGGAAGTACTGCACCGTGTCGAACTGGTAGAGCAGGTCGGCGGCCTGCGACGTCGACTTGGTGTGGAAGACGAACGGCTGGCGCACGACGTCGCCGGGCTCGTCGGAGGGTGCGGCGAACCGGGGCTCGACGAGCACCGAGGCGGCGTCGCGGTCGTCGGTGGCGGGGTAGGTGAGGCCCCGGGTGCCGAAGTACCAGGCGAGGTGGAACGCGAGCTGCGACTTACCGCAGCCCGGCTCGCCGGTGAGCAGCAGCGGAGCGCCCACGTGCAGGGCCACGTTCACCGCGGCGACCAGCTTGTCGCTCGCGACGTAGTCGGGCGCCGACGCGCGCAGATCCGACAGCCGGGCCGGGACCCCCCGGCGGTGGGCGGCCTGGGGCGAGCCGGGACCGGCCTCTCCCGCACGCTCGTGATCGGCGACCCGCTCGAACATGACCCCTCCCGTCGACGACCCATCGCTTACCACGCCGGAGCGTTCACGCTGCCCCCGGCGATTCACGGCGTGCGAAACACCGCGCGGTACGACGCGAGCGTGCGGGTGAGCGCCTCGGGCCCCTCGCGGGCGCGCTCCGCGAGTCGCCGTCGCGCGCGGCGGCGCACGGTGCGAGCGGGGGTGAGCCCCGCCCGGGTGACGAGGTGGCCGAGGAGGACCAGGTTGGCGCGCGTGCTCACCACGCCCTGGCGGTCCGGCTTCAGCGCGAGGCCCCGCTGGCTCGAGAGCCAGTCGCGCACGCGCTCGCCCGCATCGCGCAGCGCCTCGCGATCGTCGGCGACGAGCAGCAGATCGTCCATGAATCTGAGGTAGCCGGGGACCTTCAGCTCGCGCTTCACGTGGTGGTCCAGGCCGTCGAGGTACAGCGCGCCGCTGAAGTGGCTGAGCAGCGAGCCCACGGGCAAGCCGCAGTGAGCCGGGTGATCGGGTTGCAGGCCGGCCACCCGCTGGCCGAGGGGCGTCTGGTAGATCCTGGCGCCATGGGCGAGGATCGTCTCGATCAGGTCGAGGGTGCGGGCGTCGCGCAGTCGGCGCGCGTAGAGCCGGCGCAGGCGGCGGTGGTCGACGTGGGCGAAGTAGCCCCTGACGTCGAGGTGCAGCCGCCAGCGGTGACGGCGCAACAGCGTGCGGGCGAGCCACACCGCGCGCAGCGGGCCGCGACCGGCCCGACACGCGAAGCTCTGGTCGAGGAAGCCGCGCTCGTAGGTGGGCGCGAGATCGGCGACCAGCGATTGCTCGAGCACCCGGTGGACGACCGGCGCGACCACCACCAGCCGCGGCTTGGGGTCACGCAGGACGTGGACTGCGCGCCGCCCCGGTCGGTAGCGGCCGGCGACCAGCTCCCGGTGGAGCGCGAAGAGGTGCCGGTCCGCCTCGACGTCGAAGGCGGCGACGTGGCGACGGCGGCGCTTGCCGGTCCGATACGCAACCCACGCGCGCCACAGGGCGGCGACCGACGACAGGCGCGCGAAGCTGCCCGCGGGCACCCGGCGACCCACTCACCGCCCCGGGGCAGCGGGAGCGATGGCCGCCCCGGACCCCCGGCGCGAGGGCCGGTCCGAACGGGGCGGCACGGGTACGGGCGCGAACGCCCGGTCGGCTGAACGCGACCGACGACGGCGATCGCGTGCTGGCGGCGAGGGCCGCGCACACACCGGAACCCGAGGTTCGAGTTCGAGTTCGTGGGCCTGTTCCTGTTCCGGTTCGCGGAGCGCAGGTTCCTGGGCGTGTTGTTGAACGACCCGCCGCGGTTCACCCGCTTCGGGCATGGCTCGTGCCGACACGGTCGCTCTAATCGCTGCGCTCGAGGCGGGCGTGGCGATCGCGGTCGCGCAGGGCGAGCAGGAGATCGTCGACGAGCGCCAGCGTGAGCCCGCACAGGT
>CAZZLC010000131.1:3205-10257 GCA_964655065.1 uncultured Enterobacteriaceae bacterium
TCGCGCAGGGCGAGCAGGAGATCGTCGACGAGCGCCAGCGTGAGCCCGCACAGGTGCCGCGCGAAGGGGCGCCGATCGGCCTCGAAGCGCCCGTGCAGCCACAGGTGCAGCCGGCTCGCGTCCCGCAGGATCGGCGCGCGATCACGCGACACGACGGCGCCGGTCGAACCGCGACAGCAGGCCGCTGATCGCGGGCATCACCTCGGTCTCGAGGGTGCCCGCGCGCTGCTCCGACGCCTCGTCGCCCGCCACCGACAGGTGGAACACCGCCTCGCTCACCGCGTCGCGCGCCTCGCGGTAGGCGCTCGCCTTGTCCTCCTTGTAGAAGCGATGACACCCGAGCGCGAGGGCGCGAAGGGCGGCGGCCAGGCTCACCCCGACCGGGTCGCCGGCCTCGCCCGCCGCGACCACCTCGCGGTACAGCGGCAGGAGCAGCCGGTAGGCGCGGAGCTGGTGCACGCTGGGCGCCTTGCGCTCGGCCCCCGCAGCCGCCAGCGACTCGTCGACCACGCGGTGCAGCCGGTCGTCGCGGCGCCCCGCGGCCTTGGCCTGTGCGGGCGGCAACGGCAGCGCGTCGCGCGCGATCATCCACCGCCCCTCGACCTTCTCGGCCTTCAGCTCGCCCTTCTTCACCAGGTAGCGAACCTGACGGGCGCTCTTGCCGAGGAGGTCCGCGGCCTGCTGCAGGGTGACGTGCATGTCGGAAGGATGACACAGGGCAGCGGTGAGTGCAACCCCGCGATCGCTCCGCGTTCACGCGGAGCGATCGCGAGCAGTGAGCCGAGCGACGGGATTGGACGATCCGGACAAGCTCTCAAGGATCGAGGAGCAATATCTGGCGGCGAGGGCCGCGCACACACCGGAACCCGAGGCCCGAGTCCGAGTTCGTGGGCCAGCTCCTGTCCCGGGTCGCGGAGCGCAGGTGCCTGGGCGAGTTGTTGAACGACCCGCCGCGGTCCACCCGCAGCGGGCATGGCCTCATGCTGACAATCTGTGTCGCCATTTCGACACGCCCCCAAGCATCTTCGACGTAGCAGTCCTCGACCCACTCCCACACGTTGCCGTGCATGTCGTACAGCCCGAACGCGTTGGGCCGCTTCGTGCCGGCCTCGTGGGCGCGGCTGCCGGAGTTGGCGGAGTACCAGGCGACGTCGCCGAGGCAGGCGTCGTCGTCTCCACACGACCACGCCGTGGTGGTGCCCCCGCGGGCCGCGGCCTCCCACTGCAGCTCGCTCGGCAGCGTCCACCCCCGCGACTCGCACCACGACTTCGCGGCTTGCCAGTCGACGTCGACCATGGGCAGCCGGTCGCCATCGCGCCGGGGGCCGAAGGGGCGGTCGTGGCCCTGTGTCACCTCGGTGGCAAGGATGCGGAAGCCCTGCTCGAACTTCATGAGGCGCTGCTTTCTACCCTCGTCGTCGTCGCGGTCGTCCTCGTCCTCCGGGCTGCCGTAGGCGTGCTCGCCCGCCGGTACGGTCGCCCAGTGGAAGCGGCACTGCGTCGAGCAGCCCGCCGGGTTCACGTCGACGTCGGCGTTGTCGGGCCCGAAGTCGCACTCCTCGCCCTCGTCCCTCTTCCCGTTGCCGCAGAGCGACCCCTCACAGTCGGGCCGCCGGGGCAGGTCCGCCTCCAGCCCCAGGAGCTGCCCCACCCGGGCCTCGATGCGGGCCTCACCAAGCGAGTGCGGCGAGTGTGGTTCCTCCCCGGTCGCATCGTCGGCCGTCGTCACCAGGACGACAGGTCCGGAGGCATCGGGCTCGGACAGCTCGAACACGTGACGGCGGGCCCGTTCCCGTTCGGCGCTCCCGGGGCGCCACGCGAACACCGGGCGGCTGCCCTCGAGGGTGACCCGGACGGGCTCGCCGTCACAGACCCCCGGCCCGATGGGCTGCCACGCCCCACCGTCCGCGGACCGCTCGACGGTCACCGTCACCACGAGCTCGCAGTCGGCCGCACACGCGTCGTCGGGCTGACACATCCCGTCGCAGACGGGCTCCGCGGGTGGTGGCGGGTCCTTGGGCAGCGGGTCGACCGGGGGATCGGGAGCCGGCGGCTCGGGCGGCGTCGCGATGGCGGGGGGCGGGTACACGGTCAGGCCACGAGCATCCAGAGGCTCGACCTGGGCGAGCGCGTCGAGCGGCGTGGGTGCCTCGACGGTGCGGAGGCGGGTCGCCAGGCCCTCGGTCCGTCCGATGTCGAGCACGCTCACCGCGGCGCCGGGCACGAGCGACGCCCCGGCGACGAGGGCCGGGTCCTCGAACACCGCGGTCGCGCTATGCGTCGCCAGCAGCGCCTTCGCCACCTCGGCCCGCCCCTCGTCCGACCCGCCCGTGAGGAACGCGAACCGCCGGCTCGGCGCATCGGGCTCGTCGAGGGGGTGCTCGACGGGGCACCGCCACACCCGCGCCCCGAGGTCCCCCTCGTCGCACGCCACCTCGCGCCGCACGAAGCCCGCGCGCACCACCGTGCCCGGGGAGAGTGCGGGGACCACCTGCATCCCGTCGTCGCCGCCGAAGGCGCACACCTCGCCCGCACAGCTCGCCCACCGATCGACGTCGCTCTCCTCCCACACGACGGTGGGTGGCCCCGCGGGGGCCGGCAGCCACGCGGCTACCGCGAGCAGGATCGCTGCCGCGTTCGCGCCCAGCAGCAGCAGCCTCCGCGCCCGACTGCGTTCCGGCGCGCGCCGCGGCGCCGGCACCGCCACGAATGCAGACCCCAGCCCGAGCTCGGTGAGCAGCCGCCGCACCGGCGGGGCGAGATCGGCCCAGGCCCACGGCAGCACGATCGCGCCGGCCGGCGGCCGCCCCTCGATGCGGTCCGCCGGGACGAGGTGCGCCAGGTCGCGGCGCACGAGCCGCCGCTGACGCGGCTCGTCCACCAGCGCCTCCAGCGCCCGCGCCGCGGGGGTCGGGTCGCTGCGCCACAGCCCGAGCAGGGCGCGGGCGCGGCGGTCGTCGGCGTCGCCATCCGCGGGCAGCAGGCGCTCCCACGCGCCGATGATGCGGTCGAGCAGCGCGCGGGAGCCCTGGCCCACCCGTCGCAGCCAGCCCAGCCGCTGCGCCCGGTGCTCGGGCGTCCACTGCAGGCGATGGCCGCGCGGCCCCAGCGCCCGCCAGTCGTGGCCGCGCGCCTCGAGCTCGAGCTGCAGGCGCACGCGCTGGGCCAGCTCGAAGTGCACGGGCCCCGGCACCAGCGCCAGCGCCGCGGCCCAGCGGTCGAGATCGCGCTGCCGCGACCCCTCGGCCGGCCGGGGCACCATGAGCAGGGCGTCGGCCGCCTGCTCGGGGGGGAGCACGACGATGTCGTGGGCCGCCAGCACGGGCTCGAGGTCGGTCCGCGCCGCGTCGTCGAAGACCACCACCCGCACGTGGGGCCAGCCTGCGAGCTCGCGCAGCAGCCGCTCGCCGCGCACCGCCGCGGCCGGGGTCTCCGGATGCAGCACCGCGTCACGCCACGCCGGCCCGTCGGTGAACACCACCACCCGGGCGTGCCGGAGCTCGTCCTCCACGTCCTCCACGCGCACCCGACGCTGCTCGAACGCGAGCTCGTGGGGCACCGAGGCGAAGGTGGCGCGATGGGCCACGAGCCCGGCCTCGGCGAGGGTGCGGGCCATCTCGTCGGCCACGCGCCCGACCTCGAGCGGCCCGTCGCCCACGTCGGTCCACAGCCACACCGCCACCGACTCGCGCCGCAGGCGGTAGCGCAGCTCGGGGATGCCCGCCCGCGCCGCGGTAGCCCGCACCGTGCGGCCGATGTCGAGCCACGGCGTGGCCACCGCCGCGGTGTGGGCCGCGCTCCAGCGTAGCGCCTCCTCGTCGGAAGGGGTGAGCAGCAGCGGCGCGTCGGCGGGCACGACTCCCCGGTCCTCCGGAGCCGCCTCGCCCTTCACCACCCGACGGCGAGGGGGCCGCGAGCGCGCGAGCGCCCACAGGAGAAGCGTCGAGGCCGCCACCCCGCCCGCCGCCGCGAGCCACCGCTCCCGCGGGGGCGGCGCCGGGGGCTCGACGGCGACCACCATGGGCAGATCGGCACCGACGGTCACTCGATCGGGGCAGTCCTCGGGACAGGAGGCCTCCTCGCCCGGGTCGCACGCGCCGTTGCCGCAGGGATCGGGCGGCGGCGGGGGTGGGGGCGGCGGGCCGCAGTCGGCCTCGCACACCTCCCCCTCCGCGCACGTGGCGTCGCCGCACACGGGGCCTCCGTCGAGCTGCACGACCAGCCCCACCACCAGCAGCGCCAGCGCCCCCAGCGCGACCGCGACGAGGGGCCAGCCGCGCCGCGCCGGGCGTCGCGGAGCGAGGGCGGGCCGCACGGGCGCCTCGCGGCGGGGCTCGTACGCCCGAGGCGCGGGCTCGGCCTCCTCGACCCCCTCCTCGGCCCGGATGCGCTCCACCCAGGCCCGCGTCGCGTCGCCGATGGGCGCCACGTCGACGCCCGGTCCGGCGAGCGCTGCCTCCACCCAGCTCGCCGCCTCGTCGGGGTCGAGCCGACGCAGCCTCGACAGCAGCGCGCCGAGGCGCAGGCGCAGGCGCAGGGTCGGGCGCACCCGCCGCCGCTCGAGCTCGTCGAGCAGGTCCAGGAGCAGTGCTTCGTCGCTTCGGGCCACGGTCCCCCCTACGCCCCGAGGGCTCGCGCCTCGGCGTACAGCCCGTCCCAGCCGTCGCGCTCGGCGAGCTCGATCGCCTCGATCACGGGCGCCCACTCGCCCTGCGTGCGCCGGTGGAGCACCTGCGCCACGTCCCAGGCGAGCTCGTCGCGACAGTCGCACTCCTCGGTGCGCAGGAAGTGGAACAGGTCGTCCTCGCTCACGAGCCCGAGCCGCGGCAACAGCTCGAGCTCCACCCCCCGCGAGACGTGGGGTCGGAGGGCGCGCTTGAGCGCGGCCCCCAGCGGCCGATCGACCTCCCGGTCCCCGGCCACCGCGACCAGGTGCACGAACCGCGCGGAGGCAGGGCATCGGTCGACGAGCGGCGGCATGGCCGCGCACCACGCGTCGACGAGCGGCCCCGCGTCGGTCGAGGCGTCGAGCACGCCCCAGTCGAAGAAGAACAGCGCGGTGCGGCCCACCCCGGCCAGCTCCGCGGCCCGCCGCTCGAACCAGCCGGGGCCGGGCTCGGCGTCGTCGAACGACGCGGCGAAGTCCGGGTCGGGGAACGGATGGTCGACGGGCACGTTGACCAGCTCGAGGTCGTCGCCCCGGTGAGTGCGCAGGTGGGCGAGGATCTGCTCGCCGAGCTGCGCCACCCCGTCCTCGCGATCGCCGAAGCCCGCGATGGCGAGCACCCGGTAGCGCTGCACCGCGTCGAGCGCGGCCCCCCGCGCGGCCTGGCGCTGGGTGTGGCGGTCGACCCGGCGGATCGCGTTGCGGGCTACGTCGGCCATGGCCACGCGCCGGACCCGCCAGCCCGAGAACCGCGCATAGACCTGCAGGGTGGCCAGCGCGAGCGCCGAGGCGGGCTCGGTGGGCCGCGCGCCCGCCGCGGCCACCGGGTCACGGCCCTGCTGCACCACCGCGTCGAGCCACCCCAGGCTCGCCCACGAGGCCTGCCACGGCGTGCCGCTGACGCCCCGCAGGGCCACCGCGGCCCAGGTGTCCCGCACGGCGGCCGGGAGCGCGACCGGATCGCCGTCGACAGGGCCGTCGAGCAGCAGCAGCTTGGCCTGGCCCCCGTGGGGCAGGTCGGCGAGGTTCAGCCAGGCGGGGTCGCCGCTCGCGTCGGGCATCGCGATGCGCAGCCCCCGCCTCGAGGTGCGCAGCGCGGCGTGCACCACCACCACGCTGGGCAGCGGGGCGATCCGCTGCAGGTCCGCCATCGTCCGCGCCACCTGCAGCCCGGGCTCGCTGGCGAGGTGCGGCGAGTTCGCGACGTGCTGGCGCAGGACGTCGGCAAACCACCGCGGGGCGAGGCGGCGATCGTCGGTCGACGGAGCCACGAGCAGCACGCCGTCGGCGGGCTCGAGCGCGACGACGGGCAGCGAGCCCTGGACCACGGCCGCCCCGCGATGCTCCACCGTCCAGCGACGCGCGAGCAGCTCCCCCTCGTAGGCGATCAACCGCCAGGGGAGCCCGGCGAGCACCGGATCCTCGATCGAGAGCACCAGCCGCACCGGCCGCGCCTCGGGATGCACGAGCTCCGGATCGAGGCGCTCCAGCACCTGCGTGCGCGCCGGCTCGGGCAGCAGCCAGTCGTACAGCACCTCGCCGAGGCCGATCAGCGCGTCGATCGTGACCCCCGCGGCGTCGCCGCCGAGCTGCGCGAGCACGTCGTCGGCCCGGGGGCCGCGCGTCCGAGAGGCCGCGGGGGCCACGGGCGCGTCGTCGAGGAGCCACCGCAGGGTGAAGGGGCCAGCGCCCTCGACCACGATCTGGAGCACCTGGTCGGGCGCGGTGCGCGACGCGTCGTCGGGGCACAGACGCTCGACGAGCGCGCGGTGTAGTCCGGTGGCCTCGACGCGGCCGTCGGGCCCCCGCGCGTCCCGGGCCCGGTGCACGGCCTGCTCCACGTCGCGGTACAGCCGGGTCATCCAGGCGTCCCGGTCCGGGGCCGCCGACAGGGGCTCCGCGCCGGCGATCGCCTGGTAGTGCTGCAGGCCGCTCGCCCCGAGCTCGCACTCCCGCAGCATGCAGGGCAGCACGAGCTTACGCTGCGCGATGGCGAACGCCCACTCGCGGCGACACCACTCCGACGCCAGGGCGTCGATCGACAGGCAGGCGAGCACGATGTCGGCCAACTCGAGCTCGGTGTGGAGCACCTCCTCCCACTTGACGCCCGCCTCGATCGCGTCGTCGCGCCACACCGCGTCGAGGATGCCCTGCAGCACGAGCGGCTTGAGCGCGACCTCGATCTGCCGGACGATCTCGAGGTCCCTGCGCGAGTACGAGATGAAGACCTTCACACCGCCTCCGTCGCCCCGATTACCACGAGCGGGATTCACGCTCGTAAACCGGTCACGCCGGGGCGGCCGGCGGTCGCGCTACAGCGCGCCGGAGGCCGATGGTCAGATCGGCGTAGAAGCCACCGCCGGTCGCGGGAACCCGGACCTTCTGG
>CAZZLC010000132.1:0-10235 GCA_964655065.1 uncultured Enterobacteriaceae bacterium
TCGCCGACCCGCTGCATCCCGAACATCGAGTAGAACAGGTAGAACGGCACCATCGGGAGATCGTGGGCCGAGTGGCTCGTCCCCGCCGCGATGAAGGACCCCATGGCGCCGGCCTCGGTGATGCCCTCCTCGAGGATCTGTCCGGTCGGGGACTGCTCGTAGGACAGGAGCGCGCCCGCGTCGACGGGCTCTACCGAGGGCTCGTTCGGCTGGTAGATGCCCACACGAGGGAACAGCGCCTCGAGGCCGAAGGTCCGCGCCTCGTCGGGGACGATCGGCACGATGTGCTGTCCGATCCCCTCGTGCTCGGCCAGCTCGCCGAGCAGCCGCACGAGCCACGCGGTGGTCGTGGCCTCGCGCTCGCCAGACCCCTCGTAGAACCTGCTGAATACGTCGTCGTTCGGAAGGTTCGGGCGCCGGGAGCCTCGTCGACGTTCGGGCCGGAACCCGCCGAGCGCCGTGCGTCGCTCCAGGAGGTAGCGCAAGGCAGGATCCTCGTCGTCGGGGCGCAGCAGCGGTACCTCGGTCGCGCCGTTCTCGGGCAGCTCGAGCCCGAGGCGCTCCGCGAAGGCGCTGACGGCTTCGGGCGGCAGTACCTTGGTCTTGTGAGCGACGTTGCGCGCTTCGACCCGCGAGCCGAGGCCGTGGCCCTTCACGGTCTGGGCGAGGATCACGGTCGGCCGATCCGTCGCCTCGGCCATCCGGTACGCCGCGAGCACGCGCCGACGATCGTGGCCTCCCCAGCCGAGCGCCGCGAGCTCGTCGTCCGACCAGTCCGCCACCCGATCGGCGAGTCCGCGCGCTTCGAAGAAGTGCTCGCGCATCCACGCGCCGCCTTCGGTGACGATCTTCCGGAAGTGGCCGTCGCTGGACTCGTCGAGGGCCGCCACGAGCGCTCCATCGTGGTCGGCCGCCAGCAGGCGGTCCCACCCTCGGCCGAGCAGCACCTTGATCACCTGCCAGCCCGCGCCGAGGAATCGCGCCTCCAGCTCCTGGATGATCTTGCCCGCGCCGCGAACCGGTCCGTCGAGACGCTGGAGGTTGCAGTCGACGACGAAGACCACGTCGTAGAGCCCCTCGCGCGCGGCCAGCGCGAGCCCGGCCGTGGACTCGGGCTCGTCCATCTCGCCGTCCCCGATGATCGCGAAGACGCGGCGGGGCCGGTCGAGGAGGCCCCGATGGTGCAGATAGCGATCGAACCGGGCCTGGTAGATCGCCATGAGCGGCGCGAGCCCCATCGACACCGAGGGGGTCTCCCAGAAGTCGGGCATCGTCCAGGGGTGCGGGTAGCTCGCGAGGCCGCCGTGCAGCTCGCGCCTGAAGCCGTCCAGGTCGCTCTCTGCGAGTCGGCCCTCGAGAAACGCCCGCGCGTAGACCCCAGGCGAGGCGTGGCCTTGCAGAAAGAGGTGGTCGCCGCCGCGTTCGTGATCGTGGCCGCGGAACACGTGGTTGAACCCCACCTCGAAGAGCGTCGAGGCCGACGCGTACGAGCCGAGGTGTCCGCCAAGGCCGGCATCTCCGCGGTTCGCCCGCAGCACGAGTGCCATCGCGTTCCACCGCACGAGCGCGTCGAGGCGGTCCTCCAGCGCCTCGTCGCCGGGGTACGGAGGCTCGTCGCGCGTGGGGATGGTGTCGACGTAGGGAGTGTCGCGCACGAAAGGCGGTCGGGCTCCCGCTACCGCCGCGCGGCGGGTGATCTGGCCGATGAGCCGCTCCGCGGCGCGGGGGCCGCCTGCGGCGAGCAGCTCGTCCAGGCTCTCGAACCAGTCGCGTGCGGTCTGCCGCTCGGACTCTCGGGCCGACTCGGGACGGATCCCTTCAGACATGGAAACCTCGCTCAGATGGCGCGGTGGAGGTTGATGACCCCGCCGGCGAGGACCGCCTCGAGGTCGCGATCGGACAGGTCGTGCCCCGCGACGAAGGACACGCCGCGGTCCGCCACGCGGAGCTGGACCTGTCGCGATCCCTGGAGCTGGCCGCGCAGGTCGTCGACCTCCACCACGTCGCCGTTCCGAAGCTCGACGTCGTCCCCGATGCTCAGCGGGACCACCCCGTAGTTGACGAGGTTTTGCCTGTGGATGCGGGCGAAGCTGCGCGCGAGCACCATCCGCAGGCCCAGGAAGCGCGGTGCGAGCGCGGCGTGCTCTCGGCTGGAGCCCTGGCCGTAGTTGTCACCGGCCACGATGCAGTGGCCGCCTTCTTCGCCCTCTGCTCGTGCGACGTAATCGGGGTCGACGTCGCGAAAGCTGAACCGGGCGATGCGCGGGATGTTGCTCCGCAAGGGAAGGACCTCGGCCCCGGCGGGGAGGATCCCGTCGGTCGAGAGGTCGTCGCCCACCACGAGGGCCACCGGCACCCGCAGCTCGTCGGGAAGCGGAGACAGCTCCGGCATCGTGCCGATGTTGGGGCCCTTGATGAGCGTCGCATCGGGCTCGGGCGATGGCGGAGTGAGGCCTGGTTCCGCGGCACGTACGGCGGGCTCCGTCACCCGGGGGGGCAGACCAGCGAGCGTCCGCGGATCGGTGATCGCGCCGGCCAGCGCGCTCGCCGTCGCGGTCTCGGGGCTCGCGAGCCAGACGGCGTCGTCGGCGGTGCCGGAGCGCCCCGGGAAGTTCCGCGGCACCGTCCGGATGCTGTTCTGCGCCGTCGCCGGGGCCTGGCCCATGCCGATGCACCCGTTGCAGCCGGTCTGGTGGAGCCGGGCGCCGGCCGCGACGAGGTGCGCGAGGTTCCCCGAGACGGTCAGGGCGAGCAGCACGTCCCGCGAGGTCGGGTTGACGTCGAACGACACGCCCGGCGCGATGGTGCGTCCCTCGACCATCTTCGCGGGAACCGCGAAGTCGCGGTAGCCGGGGTTGGCCGACGAGCCGAGATAAGCCTGCTGGATCGTCCGGCCACTCACCTCGCGCACCGGAACGACGTCACCCGGGCTCGACGGCCGCGCGATCAGCGGCTCCAGCGCGGACAGGTCGATGTGGTCGGTAAGGTCGTAGGTAGCGCTATCGTCGGCGGCCCGGGGCACGAACGCATCCCCGCGACCGTGCTGCTCGAGGAAGGCGCGCGTCGTGTCGTCGGACGGGAACACCGTCGTCGTCGCGCCGAGCTCGGCCCCCATGTTCGCGATCACGTGGCGGTCCCACACGGAGAGCCCAGCCACCCCCGGCCCGTGGTACTCGACGATCCGCCCGAGGCCGCCGGACACCCCGTGGCGTCGCAGCATCTCGAGGATCACGTCCTTGGCGCTCACCCAGTCGGGGAGCGCCCCCGTGAGCTCGATGCCCCAGATCTCGGGCATCGCCATCGCATAGGGCTCACCCGCGATGGCGAGGGCCACGTCGAGGCCCCCAGCGCCCATCGCGAGCATGCCGAGCGCCCCCGCCGCGCAGGTGTGGCTGTCCGAACCGAGCAACGTCGCCCCGGGGCGTCCGAAGCGCTGCGCGTGCACGGGGTGGCTGACTCCGGTACCGGGTCGCGCGTACCAGATCCCGAAGCGCCGACACGCGCTCTGCAGGAAGCGGTGGTCGTCGGGATTGCGGTGGTCGGCCTGTACGAGATTGTGGTCGACGTACTGGGCGGACAGCTCGGTCTGCGCGCGGTCCAGGCCAAGTGCCTCCAGCGCGAGCATCACGAGCGTTCCCGTGGCGTCCTGGGTGAGCGTCTGATCGATTCGGATGCGGATCGACGCGCCCGGAGCGAGGGTGCCGTCGACCAGGTGCTCGTCGATCAGCTGAGTGGCGAGAGGGGCGGGCATCAGAGGCTCCTGTCTCGAGTTGGGGCCGTCGCTGGGGCGTAGGGATCTTCGGTGTGATTGAAATCGAGAGACCGAGGGCACCCACGCATTGCGCTCACAGTCGCGGCGCGACGCCCGAGCACGCGAGCGTCGAGGGCCGACCACTTGACGCAGTAGTCGGTGGCGAGGCCGCAGATGACGATCCGTCCGCCGTCGACCGCCGACCCAGCGACTGACTCATCGGGCCAGCGGGTGCCGCGACGCCTCCAGCGCACCGAGCTTTCGAGCGCTCGCGATCTTGTCCCGCATCTCGTCGGAGAGCTCGGCCGCGTCGATGGCTTCGCGGAGGTCTCGCGCCACCTCGTTCCGCGGGATGGCGAGCGTGGCGATGTCGTCACGGCGCGAGAGCGCGTAGAGCTCCCGCTGACGCCAGATCCGAACCCCGATCCACCCGAGCACGATCGTGAGCAGCCCGAGCAGGGCCACCCCTCCGGGCACCAGGAAGGTGATGACCAGCGAGAGCGCGATGCCCGCGAGCAGTACGCCGAACGCCATCCAGCCCGCGAGACGGGTGCGCGACGTGATGCGAGCTCGGCCTTCTTCGGTGAGAGGGAGCAGGAGCGGTTGGCGGTAGAGAAGTCCGTAGACAGGGGCTGGGCGGAGCTCGACCTCCTCGGTCTGGCCCGTGACGAGGCATCGCTCGGGCGGGTCGATTCGGCTGATCGGTAGCGGGACGACGACGACGGACATCGCTTCTCTCCTTTCCTCGGAGCGACCAGAAACGTGCGGAGTGCGGTTCTTCGGCTCGAACGACGCATAGGAATTGCCGCACGAATCTCGAGGCGAACCACCGTGGACGACCGGACGCCGTGCGCGCCCGGAGGTCTGCGGGTCCCCTCGGACGAGACCGCGAATCCACCGTCGACGAGCCCGCTTGACGGATGTTGTTCGCTCGATAAATGGTGTGCAATTGAATTGCGTTTTCATCAGGGAGACAGCGATGGAGCCTCGCCTCTCCGGCGTGCCGGAGACCATGCTGTGGACGCTGCACAACCGAGCGAGCGAGTGCCGCCGGCCGAACGGGGTGCTCCGTGACCCCGACTGTCTGCGAATCTACGACGCCATCCACTACGACTACGAGGCCTCGTTCGGGCCCGCGAACGCGTCGCACGCGGTCCGCTCCGCCTGCTTCGACGCCGAGGTGCGGGCGTTTGCGCGCGCCCACCCCGGGGGCACCGTCGTGAACCTCGGGGAGGGCCTGGAGACGCAGGCGCTCCGTCTCGCCGATCTCGACATCGACTGGCTGAGCGTCGATGTCGAGGAGGCGATCGCCGTACGCAACCGCTTCATCCCTGCCGGCCCGCGCCGCCGTCAAGTGGTGGCTTCGGTCCTCGACCGAGCGTGGATGGACGCCGTGCGCGATGGGCCCGTCATGGTCACCGCTCAGGGCCTCCTGATGTACCTGCCCGACACCACGGTCGACCCGCTGCTCCACGACCTCGCGGCCCGATTCCCTGGGGGGTGGATCGCCTTCGACACCATCCCGCCCTGGTTCTCGCGACGAACCACCCGGCCCGGCGGTCTGCGACTCACCAAGCACTAGACGGTCCCGCCCAGGCCGTTCGGCACCACCCGCCGCAGCCTCGTCGCCCGCGTGAGGCGCGTCATCCCCGGGGCCACGGTGAAGGAGATCCCGTGGGTCTTCCCGCGAGGCGTCAGCCGCATCGCCTTCCCCTTGCTCCGCGCTTTGCCCGGCCTCGGTCAGCACGTGCCCGCGATGTGGTCGATCAGGGTCCCCGTCACGCCTGCCCTCGGGAGGTCGTGATCCTGGGTGGGGGGTCGGCCCGGAGGGTCCCGGCCGCAGCGACCGCCGGATCACGGATCGCACGGTCGCTGGTCCGGGGGGCTCTCGCCGACGGGCACGGACGGGGGATGGGCGGACGAGCCCTCCGACGTGGAGCCTTGTGCCTGGACCGATGAACTGCGCCTCGATGCGTGGCTGTCGTACGAGCACCCCGACCGACAATCGCGCGGCTACCGCCCGCCGGTGAGGCCGTGGTACGGAGAGGCCCCATGCGCACCACCGCCCTCTCCCCGCGTGCCGCCGCGACGCGTTCCGCCATCCTCGAGGCCGCGCGGGCCTGCTTCGCCGAGCGCGGTCTCGTCGCCACGACCACCCGTGCGATCGCCCGTCGGGCTGGTGTCACGCAGCCGCTCGTGCACCACTACTTCGGGTCCAAGGATGCCCTGTTCGACGCGGTGCTCGAGGCGTCGATGCACGACTACACCGACGCCCAGACGGAGCAATGGGCACGCGACATGGACGACGTGGGCTTCTTCACCCGGGGCCTCGACGTGCTCTTCGCCTGGCTCGGCCAGCAGCGAGACGTCATGCGCCTCGCCGCCTGGGCCCGTCTCGAGGGCCGCGCGTGGGAGCCCTCACCCGGCGCCGTCGCCGTCGCCGCCCACGTGCGTGCCCGCCTCGCGCGCTCCGCTCGCGTCGATTCTCACGTCGGGTGGGCCACGGGTCGCCTGCCGAGGCGTCACCGGGGTGGCGGATCCTGCAAGGCGGCTTCGCGCGAGGGGCCCCTCCCGCGTCGGACCGATGGACGCAAAGAGACCTCGGACACCTGAACTCCGAATCCACGCGAGGCCTCCCGATGACCCCCTGGTTCCCCATGATGACGTACCTCGTCGTCGCTGCGCTCTGGGCGCGTCCGGCCCACGCCCAGAGCGTCTCCGAAGCCCTCTCCACGCCCTACGACGTACGACTCGCCGACGACCTCGCGGCCCGTCAGATCATCTCCGGTCTCCAGCACGCGCTGGACTCCGGGGACTACGAACGCTACGGCAGCTTCTTCGCGGACGACGGCGTCTTCGAGTCCGACTTCGGCGATGCCGTCGGCCCGGCCGCGGTGGCCGCCGCCCTGCAGCAGGTCCGCCCGATGATCACGGGTCGCCGACACGTGGCGGCCAACCTGATCATCAGGTCAGACGGACGGAAGCGTCTCGTCGTCAGGAGCTACCTCGTCGTCTTCGAGCGCATGAAGGCGATGGACTTCGTCGGATCTGCCGTGAACGTCGACACCATGGAGAAGCGCGGCGGCAAGTGGAAGATCGTCCGGCACGCCTCGACGCTCGACCCCGCCACTGGTGACTCCATCCGGCGAATGATGGGCGGTGACCGCGAGTGATCGCCTGGCTGCTGCTCGGAGGCGTACTGCCGGCGCTCGCGGATCCGATCACAGGGGAGCTCGAGGCGTCGACCACGTTCCTGATGACCGGCGGCAATGTCGAGCGTCTGGTGTCACAGAGTCGGGCAACGTGGGCGCTCGGCGTCCACGACCGCTTCGAGTGGGCGGCCGAGAACAGCTACCGGTTCGGCCAGAACTCCGGGCGCGTCATCGAGAACGACCTGCTGTCGCGCCACTACCTGAGAGGTCTCCCCTCGCACCGGGTGTACCCCTTCGCGCTCGCCTCGGCCGAGCGGAACCTGCGTCGCAGCATCGACGTGCGTGCGCAGGTCGGAGCGGGGATGGCGGGATGGCTGCTCGATGGGCCCGGGGGTTGGGTCCGAGCCAGCCTTGCGGTCGTCGGGGAGCACACTCGCTACGGCCAGGAGCGGTTCAATCTGGGACGCTACGACGGGGACGATCGCGTGCGACAGATCCGGGCGCTCGGTCGGCTCGGTGGCCGCCATCGATTGGCGGATGGTCGCCTCGAGGTGCGCCACGACCACCGAGTGATGGTCAGCGCGGTGGACCCAGCCAACGTCGCGCTCCACTCGCTGCTGGTGCTTCGGGCACCGCTCGTCGGTCCCCTCTCCCTGCGAGGAGAGGTCGACACCACCTACGAGTCCTTGGTGGTCGCGGGCGCGAATCCCTTCGGCGGGCCTACCCGTACCTACGACTGGGTCGTCACTGTGGGCATCGACGTCGTCGCCCGGCGTCGATCCCCGCCCGACTCAGGCGAGCGGGTCGGCCTCTGCCTGAATTCGGAACAGCACATCGCGGGCAACCTCGGTCAGCGTGGTGAGGACGGCGTCGTTGCGCCGCTCGGGGACCAGCGCGAGGTAGAGTTGCACCACCGGGGACGGCAACCGGTGGCGCACGACCAGCTCCCCGCGGCGGAGCGGTCCGGCGATGCAGTAGAGCGGCACCGTCGCCTCCCAGGTGCTGTTGAGCACGAGCTCCGCCGCCTGACTGAAGGTGGACACGGTCACGATCGCCGCTCCGGCCAGGCCCTCGTCGAGCGGCGGGGGCACCGACCGCACACGGACGTGGCCGGAGGGCTCGATCCCGGGGCGGACACAAGTGACGAGCCGGATGGATCCCAGCTCCCGCAGAACCAGGCGCTCGCTGTCGTGGTCTCCGATGCGGAACGCCGCATCGAAGCCTTCCTCCGTCAGGCCGACGCGGCGGGCCGACGGGGTGATCTCGAAGCGAGTCGTCGGGTGTTCGTCGATGACCGAGGGCACCACGTGGGGCAGCAGGCTGGCCGCGACCTCGGGCGGGCAGGTCAGCACGACCGACTTGGGGGTCCCGGACTCCGCGGCCTCGCGGAGCGCGGTGGTGAGCTCACGCAGCAGGTCACGGGCGCGAGACGCCAGGCGCCGACCCTCCGGAGTGGGCCTGATCCCTCGCGCGGTTCGCTAGAGCAGAGGCCGGCCCACCAGCTCCTCGAGCGCACGAACGCGCCGGCTGGTGGTCGACAGGTCGGTCTGGAGCACGCGCGAAGCCGCGGAAAGGGAACCCCCCTCGACCGCGTGGACGAATGCTTCCAGCAGTTCGGTATCCATGGGCCCCCGTAGTAGGCCCGTGCCACGACTTCAAACCAGGAGGGCAACATGCAAGACAGACCGCTGACCGGAACCCGGGTCGTCGTGTTCGGCGCATCGGGCAACGTGGGACACGGAGCGGCGCTTGACTTCGAGCGGGCCGGCGCACGGGCGCTCGCTCCGACGCGGAGCAAGGAGGAGCGTCCGGACCACCTGTTCGTCTCGTTGGGGCCCTGGTGGCAGGAGGGCGTGCTCGCAGGGCAGGTGCTCGGTCAGGCCGCGGTCGAGCTGGCTACGGGTCGGCGGCGCAGCGAGGTCGGGCGGCTCCCTCCGGAGCGTGCGTGATGGCGTTCTCGGCCTCGGCGACGGTGGAGATCGACGCGCCCGCCGAGCGCGTGTGGGAGGTGCTCGTGGACGTCGAGCGGTGGTCGGAGTGGTCGAGCTGGCTGGCCTGGGAGGGTGGCGCCTTCGTGGAAGGGGAGCGGATCGCGCTCCGGCTGACCCCGCCGAACGGCGACGGGTGGTCCTTTCGACCCACCGTCCTGGCCGTGCGCCCGGCGTCGCACCTGGCGTGGGTGGGACGCACGGCCGGCCTGCCCGGTCTGTTCGACGGCGAGCACCATTTTCGGCTGGCGTCGCTGCCCGCGGGCCGCACCCGACTGATCAACGAGGAGCGGTACTCGGGGCTGCTGTCGCCACTCGTACGACGCCTACCGCAGATGCAGGATCTCGATGCGGGATTCAGCGCGATGAACAACGAGATCCGCGCCCGCGCGGAGGCCACGGGTCCGTCCGGCGCCCGACGGTGAGCGTGAGGGTCGTGGATCGGCGTGACGCCACGGCCGACTGACGTGTCGCGGGTGGACGCCGAGACCAGTCCGGTGCTGCCTGCGGGGCATCGTGATCCGATGTCGGCGTCGTGGGAGAACGGGCCGCTCCCTCGTTCCGGTGAACGTCGACAGGCAACCAGCGAGCAGGGCGGCGTCGGTCGTGCTCGATACCAGGTCGGGGGCCCGTGCACCCATCGTGCTCGCGTCGGGCTCTCGGGGTACCATTCTCCACCTCGACTAAGGGAGCACGGATGTGGCTGTTACTGGCGGGCCTCACCACGGCGGGGGCCACCGAGGTGGGACACTCGCGGCCGCTCGGGCTCGGGATCCAGCTCGGGAGCTTCTCGGGCATCACCGGAAAGTTCTACCTGGGAGGTCGGCGCAACGCGCTCGACTTCGCTGTGGGCACGGCCTACGGTCGCACGTTCGCGAGCGGCATCCAGGCGCAGGTGTCGTACCACTTCCACTTCGACCCGCTGACCGAGGGCAATGGCGTCACGATTCCCTGGCGCGTGGGGGTCGGGGGATGGATCAACGCGGGGTCGAGCTGGGTCTATCCGCAGTTCGACGATGATCGGGTGATCGTCGGGGCTCGGACCCCGCTGGGCCTCGACTTCGACCTGGAGGAAATCCCGCTGCAGTTCTACGCCGAGATCGCCTTCAACCTCGCCGTCGTGCCCGGCGTCGGGGCCGGGTTCGACGGCTCGATCGGCGGTCGGTACTACTTCTGAGGTCCGGAGGCCGGCGTGGCCGGGAACTCGCCCGGACGATGGGCGGCACGGTCGCCTCTGTCGAGCGTACCTGACACGGTGGGGGATTCAATCCCGGTCAACATGCCCTTGACTCGAGGTCGCGGAGCAACTCCCACCAGGTGGGAAGGCCGCGTGCCGCACCAACG
>CAZZLC010000133.1:0-3526 GCA_964655065.1 uncultured Enterobacteriaceae bacterium
GCGTCGGGCGGCAGCACGAAGCGCGCGGCGTCCGATTCCTCGAGCCACGCGCCGAGCTCGGTCAAGTGATGGCGCAGCGCGTAGACGGCCTCGTGCTGGTCGTAGAGGTCGAGGCTCGTGACGACGGTGAGACCGGCGGTGTCGGGATCGTCGATGCCGGCTCGGGTGAGGACGTCCTGGAAGTACGGGGTCTCGAGCGCGGCCTCGACCTCGTCGGCCACGACGGTCCGCTCGAAGCGGAACTCGCCCCGGCGGAAGGGGATCGCTCGCGGGGCCTCGAGGAGGACCGAGGCCTCGGCCTTCAGGCGCTCCACCGCTGCCGCGTCGACGATCCCTCCGCGGCTGGGGACGAGGTTGTCGAGGTCCTCCTCGACGATTCGGGAGAGCACGTAGCGCGTTCGTTTGGCGGCTCGCTCCGTGGCGCGGGCACGTTCCTCGGCCGTGCCGCGATGCGGATCGTAGTTCGCTGGTCCCTTCACGATGCCCGCGAGGTACGCGCACTCCAGCGTGGTGAGCTCCTCGGGCGTCTTGTCGAAGAAGTAGCGGGCGGCGACGCCGAGACCCTCGCCCGTGCCCGTCACGTGGAAGAGGTTGGCGTACAGAGTCAAGATCTCGTGCTTCTCGAAGACGTCCTCGAGATGCAGCGCGTGGTCCAGCTCCTCGAACTTGGCACCGAGCGAGCGGCCCTGCCGGTCGACGAGGTTCTTCGCGGTCTGCTGCGTGAGGGTCGAGCCGCCAGAGACGACTCCTCCGGCGCTCAGGTTGTCCCGGGCTGCACGAGCGACGTGGGTCGCGTCGACGCCCCCGTGATGCCAGAAGCGGCCGTCCTCGGCCGCCACGATGGCCACGACCCACGCGACGGGGAGCTCGTTCCAGGCCAGCGCATAGCGGTGCTCGGTCTCGAAGAGAGCGCCCAGGGGCGTCTCACCATCGGCGTAGGTGAGCAGGATGTCCTGGCGGTTCACGATGCCGAGAACGTTCTCGCGCTCCATGGCCTCGGGGGTGTGACCGCAGCCAGGCACCCGGCCCATGCACGCCACGCCCAGCACGAGCTGGAGCCCGACGGTCGCGGCGACGGCGTGCGATCGACGAAGCATGGGTTCCTCCGCAGTGGGACAGGGTCCGCGATTCCATAACGGCTCCTGTTCGAGGTTCTGTCCGCCCATGCGCAGGCTCCTTGATATGATTGCGCGCGCCGCCGGTTGCCCCTTGAGTTCGGGGCCTGAGTTGCCGATGGGCTTACGCGGATGGAAACCCGGGGTCCGCTACCGAGCGTCAGGTCGGATTCGAAGCGCCCGGCCCGGCACCTGGACCCTGGTTTGAGGAGCAACATGCCGAAGATTCTCCTGGTCGAAGACAACGAGATGAACCGCGACATGCTCTCGCGGCGGCTCCGGCGGCGCCAGTACGAGGTCGATGTCGCCGTGGACGGTGGCGAGGCCGTCGACATGGCCAGGTCGAATCCCGACCTCATCCTGCTCGACATGTCCCTGCCCGTCATGGACGGCTGGACGGTCGCCACCACCCTCAAGGCCGACGACGCGATGCGGCACATTCCCATCATTGCCCTGACCGCCCACGCCATGGTCGGCGACCGCGAGCGGGCTCTCGCGGCAGGGTGTGACGATTATGAAACCAAGCCGATCGACTTCCCGCGTCTGATCTCGAAGATCGACGGGCTCATCCAGTAGGGACTTGCAAGCTCTGTCATCGGCGGCGCCCGCTCTCGTGGGTGGGCGAGCCGACCGAGCTGTCAGCGCAGAACCTGGGTGGTTGACAGATCGGGGACAGGGTACGCGATGTAGTGGCAAGCAGGAGGAGACGGTGCTCGGTGCCCTCCCGCCCGTGTTCGCGGGCCTCGATCCGGTCGCGACCCAGGAGGCTGCAGGGTTCTTGCAGCGCGTGACGGTGGAGCCCGGGGAGATCCTGATGGCGGAGGGCGACGAGGACTACACCCTCGCCTTCGTCGAGTCGGGCGCCGTCCAGCTCACGGTCGCGGGCGTCCACATCGGGTCCGCGGGTGCCCACCAGATGCTCGGCGAGCTCGAGCTCTTCGGCCAGATGCCCCGGGTGGCCACGGCGACCGCGTCGGGTCAGGTCCAGCTCGCGGTGCTCGACCATCAGGACTACATCGAGCTTTGCAACCGGGGGAACCCCGCGGCGTTCAACCTGGAGCGCCACGCCATGCGGCGGGTCGGCGAGCGCATGCGGTGGCTCGACGACGCGATTGTCGATCGGAGCCTCGGGATCGCCTACGTGCTGCCCGACGTCAAGCCACGGCGGGGGGGCCTCTTCTCGGGTCTCTTCGGGGGGGCTCGGCGGCCCGAAGTCGATCCGGTACAGGTGCTCCGTGCATCCCCCTTGTTCGACTGGGCCGACCCGGCCGTGCTCGCGGCGCTCGGAGTCGAGTTCGAGCCCCGGGAGCTCCGTGCCGGTCAGGTCCTCTGTCGTCAGGGCGAGGTGGCCGAGGAGATGTTCGTCCTGGCCGAAGGGCGCGCCGACGTGCTCCTGCTGACGTCACCGAAGTCGGCGGAGATGATCGCCACGTTGTCCGCGGGGCAGTCGTGCGGTGAAGCCAGCATGCTCCAGTCGAGCCCGCGGTCCTCCACCACCGTGGCGCGCGACGACGTGGTGGCGCTTCGGCTCGGACGCGCGGCCTTCGATCAGCTCGTGCAGGTCGACGATGCCGTGGGTTCTACGTTCCGCCAGGGGCTCCTCCGCAACACCATCGCGCTGCTGCTCGCGACCCAGCGGCGCTTCGTGGAGATTGAGGTGTCGGGTCAGCCCGTCGACGACACCTTCCGCGGGAGCCCCGTCAATACGGTCTGGCGCGACTGACGCGGACACTTCCTCGCTGACGGCCCCAGGGCTGGGCGGTTAACTGGGCGTCCGATGGAGGACGGATGACCCCGCTCGCACTCGCCGTGTTGCTCTTGGGCTGCAGCTCCTCGGAGGTCCCCGAGGCCGCGGAGCCCGAGGTCGCAGCCCCCGAGGCCCCCGAACCGGAGCCAGAGCCGGAGCCCGCGCGCCCCACGGCCGACGAAGTCGACTGGTCGGCTGCGCTCAAGAACCCTGCGCTCGCCAACGTCAAGGCGCCCGAGACCTTCAAGGTCAAGCTGGAGACCACCAAGGGTGACGTCGTGATCGAGGTGAAGCGGGAGTGGGCGCCGATCGGCGCGGATCGCTTCTACAACCTGGTCATGGCGAAGTACTACGACGACGTTGCGTTCTTCCGGACTGTGGAGGGCTTCATGGCTCAGTTCGGAATTCACGGTGACCCGGCTGTCAACCGGGCCTGGCGCTCGGCCAGCATTCGCGACGAGCCGGTCGTCCAGTCGAACACGCGCGGCATGGTCACCTTTGCCAAGACGGGGTTCCCGGACAGTCGTACGACCCAGTTGTTCATCAACTACCGCGACAACCAGCGACTCGACGGCATGGGTTTCTCACCGTTCGGTAAGGTCGTCGAGGGCATGGACGTCGTCGATAGCCTTCACGTCACGGGTGAGGCCCAGCCGGCAGGTCC
>CAZZLC010000133.1:3626-10158 GCA_964655065.1 uncultured Enterobacteriaceae bacterium
CTGGCGGAACGAAGAAATCATCAAGGTGGAATTCGCCGTTCGTCCGAGTCGGGATAACGGTACCCAATTGCAGCACGGCGTGGACGCCGACATCTGGAGAGCATCGTGGCTCGATTGCGTCTCGGACGTGGCTCGATGGACCTCAGGAAGGACGAGGAGCCGAAGAAGGGCAGCAAGATCCCGTCGCTCCCCGAACCGCCTCCGCTGAGCCCGACAACCAGCACCCAGAATCGAACCAGCTCCGGCAAGAGCGGCCGGTGGACGCCTATCCTGCCCTTCTTCGGGGTGATGCTGCGCGGACTCGATGCCCCGCTGTCCACCCCCCGAGAGCAGGCTCCGGCGTACCACCCGAGCGTGGGCTACGCTCGCGACGTGTTCGTGGCCATCACGATGAACTGGGTCGTCGACGTCGTCGGCTTCACCTATTTGTTCTACACCTACTTCGCGAACCTTCGTCCGTGGTGGTTCCCCTGGATTGTCGCCTTGGCGCTGGGGTTGACCTTCTCCTCCGCTTTCGCGACCTTTGCGCTTTCACTCATTCGAAAGCCCATCCGCAGCCCCACGTTCGAAGTCCGGGCGACGGTGATCGGCATCGTGCTCGCGCTGCTGTCGCTGGCCGGATTCGTGGCTACGGCCGTGTTCCCCGAGGGTCTCGAGGGGGTGGTCGGTGTGGTCCAGGCGCTCTCGCTGGCCTCGTTGCTCGCAGGGGCCGGGGTCTGGCTCTTCAACACGTTCGGGTTCTCCGACGGGTTCCTCATCTTCACCCGCGCCGTGGTGATGTTCTCCGTCGGCTACCTGGTGGCCACGCCCTTGCACGAAACCATGTTCCACAAAGAGATCATGGACGAATACAAGGCCCAGGCCCTCACGGGCATCACGGCGGAGATGGAAGAGAAGAAGCCGCTCCGCGAGGCGGCCTGGTCCGAGGCCTTCGAGAAGTGCATGCGTCGCAAGGGGCTTCCCCCGGACCTTCAGTGTGAGGAGCCCGAGCTCGAGCGGCAGCGGGCGGAGCTGCTCGTCCAGGCCATCGACTTCGTCAAGGAGCAGGAGCTGCTGGGGGTGACGTCCAAGACCACCTACGAGTATCTCCAGAAGACGGCTCAGGAGCTCAAGGCGAATCAGGTGGTGGTGCTGCTCGGCACCGGCAGCACCGGTCAGGCTGGGATGGGGGCTCGCTACCAGCGCGCGGCCAAGCTGGAGGCGACCGCCAAGCGGAAGTACGACAAGGCACTCGCGACAGAGCAGTCGTGCCTCGAGAACGGGTCCACCTGCGAGGACGAAGCCACGACCTCGCCGGCCGTGGTGAACTTCGACCGTCGCATGGAGGAGCTGCGAGCCAAGGCCAAGCGGGTGCGCGAGGGCGAGGAGGAGCCCGGCGCCATCGAGCGTGCGCTCGCTCTCGAGGCGATCGTCTCCGGGGAAGGCGCTGGCGAGGATGCTGACGAACGTTCGGCGCTCATGAACTCGCGCCTGGTCGCGGCCTGGTTCCTCGCCATGGTGATGCCGCTCATCGTGCTCGTGATGAAGGTCACGGCCGGTGACAAGCTCGAGCCCTACCTCCGGAAGCGCTGGACCGGCCGGTAGCCGACGGCGCTCACGCGATCAGGAGCGGCGCCAGGATCGCCCCGAAGCGGGCGTCGACGGTCACCACGCGGTCGCCACCCCGAAGCTGGGCCCCGGCCACGCCGGCGCGGCTCCGCAGGAGCGCCGACGCGAGGGCGACGTCCGAGGGGTCGGCCCAGTCGGCGAGGGCCGAGGTGAGCGTTCCCGAGACGGCCGGTCCGGTCGCCCCGGCGAAGGACAGGGCGGAGAACCGCTTTCGCAGGAGCTCGAGCTCGGCGAACGCGTCGTCGGTGCAGTGCTCGGGAAAGCTCGCCACGAGGACGGTGGGTTCCCAGTGCACCAGGTGGTCCGCGTGGCGGAGGGCCTGGGTCATCAGCGCGCCGGTGCGGGCGGCCATCTTGCGAACCACCGTGGGGCTCCGGCTCGGCCGCCCTCGACCGACAGGATCGACACCGATGCACACGATCACCCTCGGTACCGGGTCACCGCGGACGGAGGCGAGGAAGTGGGCCCGCGACTCGAGACCCGTCAGCGGGTCGCGGTCCGCCTGCCCGGGCTGGGCGGCCGCTTTGAGGTTCTCGAGTAGCGTGAGGCCGTTCATGCCCTCATCCTCGGACCACCTGACCAGGTGCAGGTTTCACGCAGGGTCACACTGGGGTCAGCCGACCTTTCAGGATGCCGGCCGTTAGTCCGAAGGTCCAAAGCCGCGACGCCAAGCCGCCGACAATCGACGGTTTGGCGAGGGCGACGTTGCCGGCGGGGTATGGGGTCCCGAGGGGGACCGGACTCGATGTGGTGGTTCACTTGGGCGGCGATGGCCGGACCTGTCGACGATGGAGCCTGGATCGGGCTCCGTGAGGCGTGTGAGCTCGGAGTGGGTGATGCCTGCCGGATCGCTGCCGAGGAGCTCGCCGAGTCCGAGACCGACGAGGTGGTGTCGGAGACCGTGATCGACCTCTTCCGCGAGGCCTGCCAGGCGGCGGACGCCGAGAGCTGCCGCTGGCTGGGGGAGGCCTTCCGCGATGGGTCGCGGGTCGTCGAGAGCATCGAGGACGCCGCGTTCTTCTACGAGGAGGCCTGTCTCGTGGGCCAGGCGTCGGCCTGCCGAGAGCTCGCGGACCTCCACCGACTGGGCTCCCTGGGGAAGATCGACACCACGAGGGCCGCCGAGTGGTACGCCGAGGGCTGTGACGCCGGTGACCCTCCGAGCTGCACGATGGCGGCGCAGTCCATCGAGCGTGGCGAGCTCGGACCTCGAAACCCGGCGCGGGCCCGGGCGATGTTGGAGCAGGCGTGCGAGGGTGAGCACGGACCCGGCTGCACCGAGCTCGCCCAGCGCACGAAGGAGCAGCGCCGTCGCGTGGCCCTGTACGTGAGGGGATGCGAGCTCGACGAGGCGGTGGCCTGCCGCGAGGCGGGGGTGGCCTTGTGGCGGGGCCGGGGCATCGAGAAGGACCGCGCGCGCGCGTCGACCTACCTGGTGAACGCGTGTCACCGGTTCGACGCCGTGGCCTGTCGGGAGCTCGCCCGCACCCGGAAGTCGGACGACCGCGAGCAGGCGGTGGCACTGGCCCAGCAGGCCTGTCAGCTCGGTGACGACAAGGCGTGCAAGCTCGCCCGCCGCTGGAAGCGGTAGCACCTCGCCGGCGCCCGGTGGTACGGACCCAGCCAGAAGATCCGGGAGCAAACATGAACACTCCGTTCCCCAGCCTGCGCATCGCCGCGCGGGAGCTCGAGCCCCAGGGCAGCTTCGCGGAGGCCCAGGCTGCGTTCCTCCGGCCCGATCCGGCCACGGTGGCGTCCCTCGACGCGTTGCTCGCCAGGCGGAAGGCGGGCGTCGTGGCACACTTCTACATGGACGCCGAGCTTCAGGGGGTTCTCTCCGCGCTGCAGTGTCCTCACGTCGCCATCGCCGACTCCCTCAAGATGGCCGACGCCGCGGTCGCCATGGCGGAGGCAGGGGTGGAGCTCGTGGCGGTTCTCGGGGTCGACTTCATGAGCGAGAACGTGCGTGCCGTGCTCGACGCCCAGGGCTTCGAGGACGTCGCGGTGGTCCGGCTCGCCGAGGACCCCATCGGCTGCTCGCTCGCCGAGTCCGCACAGGCGCCGGCGTACCACGCGTGGCTCGACGAGGCGAAGGCTACCGAGCGGGCCCTCCACGTCATCTACATCAACACCAGCCTGCGTACCAAGGCCGACGCCCACCATCGCGTGCCCACCATCACGTGCACCTCGTCCAACGTGGTGGCGACGGTGCTTCAGGCCGCCGCCCAGATCGACGACGTGTCCGTCTTCTACGGCCCGGACACCTACATGGGCGGGAACCTCCACGCGATGTTCACCCAGTTTCAGCAGATGCCCGCCGAGGTCGTGCGGCAACTGCACCCGGAGCACACTCCGGACACGCTGGCCTCGCTCGTCGAGCGCTTCCGGGTTTTCGAGCAGGGCACCTGCATCGTGCACCACTTGTTCGGTTCCGACGTGGTTCGCCGCGTCGAGGAGGAGCACGCTGACGCCCTGCTTACCGCGCACCTCGAGGTCCCGGGCGAGATGTTCGCCCTGGCGGCTCGCGCCCAGACCGAGGGGCGGGGCGTCGTGGGCTCGACCTCGAACATCCTCGGGTTCATCAACGACCAGGTCGACGCGGCTGTCCAGGCATCCGGTGCCCGCCACCTGCCGGTGGTGCTTGGCACCGAGGCAGGGATGATCACCAGCATCGTCGGCTCCGTCCAGCAGCGGCTTCGGGATCATGGCCGCGACGACGTCGACGTCGAGATCATCTTCCCCGTGGCGAGCGAGGCGGTGGCGACCGACGACGCCTTTGGAGTGGTTCCCGGCGTGGCCGCCGGCGAGGGGTGCTCGGTGGCCGGGGGCTGCGCGACCTGTCCCTTCATGAAGATGAACGACCTGGATGCCTTGTTCGACGTCCTGGAGCGAGCCGACGACCCGGCGGTGCTGAAGGCGTTCGCCCCCCACGTGTACCGGGAGACCATTGGCGGGCGCACGGTCGCAGATCTGGGGAGCGAGCCCATTCTCCACATGCGCCACTTCCAGCGGACCGGTCGCCTCTCGGACGAGTTGGTCGCGGACGTGCTCGCGCGCTAACGCCGACCCCTCGTTGCCAAGGTCGGACCATCGCTGTCCGTGACACACGTTGACGCCCGGGCCGCGTGCGCTAGGCTCCCAACGCTGGAGCCCCTCCATTCGCTCCGCTCCAGAGGAGACTCGGATGAACATCAAGCACATTGGCCTGGCTCTCATCTTCACGGCGTTCGCGTCCGCCTGTACGTTCAAGAACGCGCGCATTCCCACGGCGGCGATTCCCTTCGCCGAGGCGGACTACAAGGTGATGGGCAAGACCAAGGCCGAGACCTGTGGTGCCTACATCTTCGGCATCGACTGGGGCCACCTCTTCTCGAACCAGTCGGCCGTCGCTCCGGTGAGCGGCGTTCCGATCCTGCCCTTCATCGGTGGGACCAACCGCGAGCAGCGCCGGGCGATGTTCATGGCCCTCGAAAAGATGCCCAAGGCCACCCACCTGCTCGAGCCTCGCTTCGAGGGCTCGGTCAAGGGGCTCATCCTGGGCGGGCTGCCGATCTTTGGTGAGCGCTGCGCCACCGTCCACGCTCGTGGCGTTCGCGTCGAAGAGACGCCCTTCAGCCGCCTCAACGATTGATCGGTCTCGGGGTGGCTCGGCGCGCCGCGAGCTGGCGCCCGAGCCGCTTCGCCGCGTCGGCCTCCACCGCGAGCAGCAGGTCCTGCTGCTGCTGGCGGTTGGGGGACGCGAGAGCCTCGCGCTTCGTGTTGGTCGCGATCTCCCCCCAGCCCACGACGGAGCCATCGTCGGGGGACACGAGCGACCAGAAGAGGCGGAAGCGGGCTCCCGCCCACGTTCCGTCCTCCTGACCGACGAACCAGCCTGCGTTGTGGGCGTAGTAGCTCACCACGATGGGAACGAAGATACTGTCGGCAGGCGTCTCCACCCCCGGGGATACCGCCGGGCCCGGGCGCAGATCGAAGCGGGGCAGGTTGACGTTGTCGCCGCCGTCGAACGCGGTGGTGCCGCGGATGTTGCGCTGCTCGGGGCGGCTCACGGCGACGCGTCCGACGGGCTCGGCGACCACGAATCCCGTCTCCGCCAGCGCTGCCGGCACCGTCTGATCGAGCCACTCGGCCACCTGGGCTCGCATCACGCCCCGGTCGGAGAGCTCGACCTCGACCGAGCGAACCTGGTTGCCCTCTTCGGGCAGGATCTCGTAGCCGCCTGCGAACCAGATGCGGCCCACCCAGGCGTTCGCCCGCCACTCGTCGAGGTCTCGCTCGGCTTCCTCGGACTCGATCTCGACGAGATCGGCATAGAAGAGCGGGTCGGCTACTGCGATGCGGGCCCCTCCGGGCAGCGCGTGTGCCTGACCGACCACGTCGCGCACGTTCTTGGTGCCTGCGCACGCGGCCGAGAGCAAGGCGCCCCACAACAGACCAGATCGGGTGAGCAAGCGACCTCCGGGCAGCCGGCTTAACCGAGGGCGACGACGCGGCGAGGTCAGAGGGGGCCCAGCGCCTCGACCGTCACGGGAACCCCGTTCAGCACCGCGTTGCCGGAGAGGGGCTCGACCACGGCGGCGTCGGTGAGATCGTTCACGCTGGCGCCAGGGTGCTTGGCGGCGACCGACCAGCCCGCTCCCCGGTCGTGACCCCAGCCGTGGGGCAGGCTGACGACGCCGGGCATCACCTCGTCGCTGATCTCCACTGGCGCCGTGATGCGGCCCGCCGCGGAGGTCACGACCGCCTCGCGGCCCGAGGTGAGGCCCAGCCTCGCCGCGTCGTCGGGGTGCACGAGGAGGGTGCAGCGCGGCCGCCCCTTCACCAACCGCTGCTGGTTGTGCAGCCACGTGTTGTTGCTGCGGAGGTGGCGACGCCCGATCAGCACGAGCTCGGGTGGGGGAGCCTCGTCGGCGTCGAGCAGCGC
>CAZZLC010000134.1:0-9856 GCA_964655065.1 uncultured Enterobacteriaceae bacterium
ATGCTCCCCCATCTGACCACGGAGCGCCTCCGGCTCCGACCGTGGACGCTCGACGACGTGGACGGGGCCTTTGCGCTGTACGGCGACCCCGAGGTCACCCGCTTCATCGGCGGCGAGACCGCGACGAACACCAACGACATGCGCAAGCAGCTCGCAGCCCGCATCGCGAAGACCCGCAGGTACCCCGCGGGCTACGGCGCCTGGGCCGTGCTCGTCGACGACGAGATCGTCGGATGTGGGCTACTCAAGCCGCTGCCCGACCGCAACGGCGAGAGGACCAACGACATCGAGGTGGGCTGGCACGTGGTTCGCCGCGTCTGGGGACGCGGCATCGCGACCGAGATCGGGCGAGGCCTGGTCGCGTATGGTCGCGAGAAGCTCGGTCTGGACGAGATCCACGCTGTGACCGAGCCTGACAATCACGCCTCGATGAAGGTGGCCGAGCGGGTGGGACTGCGTCACCGCGGTCCGACCACCGCGTACTACGAAGGGCTTCGGCTCGAACACTTCCTCTGGACGGCCGAGCTGGATCTCGAGGTCTGACTCCGCCGCCGGGCTCGTCGGTCACAGGCTCCGCAGCCAGGCGTCGAGCACGAAGAGCGTCCACAGCCGAAAGCCCGCCGCGTTGGAGCGGGTCACGTCGGTGCGCAGCTTCTCGATGGCGTCGGCGCGCCACAGGCCAAACGGGTCCTCGAGCAGCCGGCTCACCCGTGATTCCATGAACAAGCGCCCGGGACCGGCGAGCCAGGAGCCGGGCGGGGTGGGCAGGCTCCGCTTGGGGCGATCCACGAGCACGGGGGGCAGGACGCCGGCGAGCAGTCCACGCAGCGGCCATCGCGTGTGCAGGGAGCCGCCCACTCGCCGCACCTTGGATGCCCCGGGCAGCGCGGTGGCCGCCCGCACCACCTCGCGATCGAGCAGCGGGAACCTGCACTGGAGGCCCACCGCCGCCGCTGTCCGCTCGGCCCGGGGAAGCGCCCGCTCGGCCAGCGACGACCGAAGCAACCCGTGCAGCACGAGGTTGACGGGGTCGGTCTGCTCCTTGAGGTCCTCGTACCAGGGCTCGAGCACCCGCCGACGGATCCCCGACCTCACCAGATCGCGATCCCGGAGGAGCCGCGACCGCTCTTCGGTCGAGAACAAGCTCGCCCCTCCGATCCCCAGCTCGAGCACGTACTCGGAGGGAGGCGTGACGTAGCGCCGCCCCTCGGGCTTGCGGCCAATCCAGCGGCCGAGCGGGTCGCGCAGCGGCTTCGGGAGCTGCTGGAACCACCCGGCGACGCGCAGGTCGCGCACGAGCCCGTCGAGCTGCCGCCCCCCGAACAAGGCCTCCCCGCCGTTGCCCGACAGCACGATCTCCACGTGGTTGCGGGCTTCGCGAGCGAGCACGCGCTGCAACACCGCGGCGGGATGGCCGACCGGGTGGCCCAGCAGCGCGACGGTCGCGTCGAACTGGGCCGCGAGCTCCGCGGTGCCGACCACGATCTCGTGGTGTTCGAGCCCCATGAGGGTAGCCACGCGTCCCGCGAACGGCGCCTCGGGAAAGGGGTCGTCCGCGAACCCCACCGTGAAGCTCGGCAGGTTGAGGTACTGCTCCCGAGCCGCGGCCGCGATGGCCGAGCTCCCGAGGCCCCCCGAGAGGTAGAGCCCGGTGGGGCGAGCCCGCGGGACCCGCCGGGCCACCGCCCGAGACACCGCGCCCTGCAGGCTGTCGACGACGTCCGCGTCGGGAGGGCGCGGGGTCCCGAGCGGAGCATAGTGGTACCACCAGTAGCGCTCCACCCGCCGGTCCGTGGCCCGCGCGACCACGACGTGCCCGGCGTCGACCTGCTTGACCCCGCGAACCAGGGTTCGTGGGGCGTGCACGACCTGGAACGAGAGGTACTCGGCGAGCCTCGAGCGATCGAGCTCCCGCGGCACCCACGAGACGCCGAGCAGAGCGGGCAGCTCCGAGGCGAACGCCAGGCGACCGGCCCGGTCACACCAGAACAGCGGTCGCGTGCCCAGCGCGTCCCGAGCGAGCACGAGCTCCTGGCTGCGGCGGTCCCACACCGCCACCGCGAACTCGCCCTCCAGCCGGTCGAGGCCCGCGACCCCGTGGCGCGCGAAGGCAGCATCGACGATCTGGGCGGTGGTCGGCGTCTGTACATCGTCGAGGGCGGGGCCCCACAGCACACCGTCCACCAGGACCACGCGCTCGGGTCCGACCAGGGCGGCGGGGCCGAGCAGAGCGGGCCCCTCCGCGAACGGGTCGGGAGACTCCAGTCCGGAGTCACGGTGGACCTGCTTCGCGAGCACGCGCGTCAGCTCGGCCGCCTCCGGCGGATCGCCCTGGAAGTGGACGATCCCGGCCACGCCTCCCATCAGCGTCGTCCTCGTCCCTTTCGACGACCGGACGGCGGTGGGCCCTTCTGGGGCCGGTTCCCTCGACTCGGCGCGACCTGACCCGACGGCGCCTGGGCCTTCGGCAGGTACACCCCAGTTGGCTCGAGCGAGAACGGAGACCCGGCGACGATCATGTTCCGACCAAAGATACCGAGGATCCAGACGAGGATGGCGAGCCCGAACGCGGCCGGCGAGGTGGTAGCCAGGGTGAAGGCGTCGCCCTCGTCAGGCTCGATGGAATAGCTCAGCGTGAACCGATCCTTGCGGGTCTCGGGCAGCGTCGGGTCGATCTGCCGCGGCACGAGCGCGAACTCGTCTTTCGGCAGGTCGAGGCGTCGGACCACGCCAGCCGGCCAGCGCCGCGTGAACCCTTCGTCGTCGCCTGGCTCGACGATCAGGACCTCGAAGCTCCGCGGGTCTTCGGTGGTGGCCGGAAGCGCCGACACCGCCGTGCCGTACCACGCGGCGAAGAAGTCCCCCACGAGCAGGAACACGAGCACGGGCACGGGCAGGAACGCCACCGTGAACAGGGCCAGCGACCGAACCGGCGAGCCGTCGCGTGCCTTGGCCGTCACGCCGAGGCCTCGCGCTCTTCGTCGGTCACCGGGGTGAACGCATAGTCGGTCAGCCCCTCGAAGTCGCGAGGGGGCGTCCAGTTGGCGTCGAGCGCCTCGGTTGCGACCCACATCATCAGGTACACCTTGAACGCCTCCAGGTCGTCGAGCTTCTCGTCGGCGTCTTCACCCTCTTCGTCCCGGACGAACAGAGCGTAGAGGGCCTCGTCGAGAATGTGGGCCTGAGCCCGCGTCACCTGCCGCGCCCGCGCGACGAAGCCATCGTCGACGGGCAGCAGGGCCTCGACCTGAGCCGAGACCCGCTGCTCGGCTGCTCGGACGTCGTCCCACGTGGCCTTCTTGAGGCGCCCCCCCGCGAGATCGAACATGCGGACGATCACACCGACGAGGTACATCGCGACGCCGGCCGTCATGCCAGCGAGATGGGCGCCGTTCTCCTCGACGTGGCGGGAGATGCGGCGCTGATCCTTGAGCAGCCGGGTGATCGCGGCCTGATGACCCTCGGGGTGGGCGGACATCGCTTCGGACCAGGCGTGCACCTGCTCACGGGACAGTAGGGCATTCCCCATCGGTCGGTTTCTCTCCTGAGCGGTCGGCACGAGCGCGCGGACGGTGCGCTCGCCGAGCGGTCGGCGGCAAGGGGCTCGCGATCCGCTGGTCGGTCGCTGTAACGCGTTCTTCGGTCGCCTCGAAGCTCACCACTCCGCTTCGTGCAGCGAGATCTCGTAGGCGTCGCAGGGGACGTGCTCGGGCAGGCGACGACGCACGGTGCGGAGCTCACCGGATCGTACGTCCTCGAGCTCCACCCGCCACTTCTCGTCGCCGCACCCGATCGCGGCCGTCGCGCCGAGGATGTCGCGACGCGCCAGCGCCTCGAGCGAGACCTGGACCTCCACCCGTCCCCCCGGAAACCGGGTGAAGGTGGCGGAGAGGTCGCTGAACGGCTTGACGTCGAGCTTCCGGTCGAAGGACCGGCGCCGGGTGAACACGACCTCCCGACGGTCGGCATCGATGGCGAGGTTGAAGCCACCGGCCACGTTGAGGCCCAGCAAGCCAGCCGTGTCGTCGGACGCACAGTCGTCACAGGTGGCGATGGCGATGCCCGACAGACGCAGGTCGCCGAGCCAGACGTCGTCGACGAGCACGAGCTGAGCCTCGCGCTCGCCGTTGGCGGTGTGCAGCCGGATGGTGGGGTCGCTCGGGCCAGGCGAGATGCCCAGCTCGGCGAGCACCGACAGGGGAAGGGTCGTGTAGGTCGCTCCAGTGTCGAACATCATGTCCGACTCGACCTCGCGCCTGCCGTTCGTGAACACGACGGGGACGGTCATCCGGCGACCCTCGCCCTCGTACGACAGCACCATCTGGTTGTCGGACAGCCCGCTGGTCACCGGGGGCGGCGGCTCGGCGACGAGCGACGACGCCTCGGCCACCTCGGGCGAGGCCACCTCGGGCTCCTCGGGCAGGGACTGCGCGATCTGCTTCGGTAGCTGGTCGCCCGACCCGAATCCGGCCACTGCGAGCCCGGTGGCGACGGCCTGCCGCCGCTCACCGGGGAAGTACAGGGGCAGAACCACCACGAGCAGGCAGCCCCAGATGGAGAGCCCGGCCCCGAGCCACAGCCCGCGGTTCTGCGCGCGGGCCAGCGACACCGCGACCGGCGGGAGGAACGTCAGCAGCGTGGCCGACGCGCTGATGAGCAGGGGAGGGGCGTGTCGGTGCACGCCGAGCCCGAGGAGGGTGAAGAAGGGGAGCAGGCAGACCAGCGCACCCGTAATGCAGAGGATCAAGGCGAGGGGGCGCCAGCCCCCCGGGTCTGCGTGCCCCGTCATCAGGACCTCCGGTTGCCCGATCGATAACGCCGATTCGTCCGGAGGCCCCGCACGGGGACCTACAGGACGCCCTCGGGCTGGTCAAAGTTCTCGAGAATCTCGAACGCTTCGACGTCGGCACCCTCGAGTCGCACCGCGGAGACCTCGTAGCTGCGGGTGCACTCGGAGAACACGCGCATCGAGCAGACGTCCTCGGGGCAGTCGTCCCGGAACTCCTGGTTGATGACCCCGCCCTGGGTCGGCTCGGTCCACACCAGGTAGTCGTCGGTCTCGGGCATCTGCGTCGCGCCAGTACCGACCACGTCGGGGTCCCACTCGTCGTTCTCGCTGACGTCGAGCAGGAAGGAGTCACGGACGGTGAAGGACCCGGTGAACCGGGGGTTCTCCTCGCCGCCCGTGGGCACGAGCGACAGCGTCTGCTCGAAGGCCAGCTCCTCGATGCGCGTGTGGGTGTAGGTCTCGGACGTTCGGGTCTCGTTCAGCGACTCTTCGTTGAGGAAGCTCGCCTCGAGCGAGCCATCGGGGTTCGCCGTCCCCACCAGCACACTGCCCTGGTAGTTCACGAAGGCGGTTCCCTCTTCGCCGAGCGTAACCGCGGCGTAGTCACCCGGAATGGACGTCGTGGTCTCGACCGCGGCCGTCTGCGACGGCGATGGTGCCGCGTTGGTCATGTTCTCGGTGATCTCGATTCCGGCGCAGGGCTCGCTGGTCTCGGTGATCTCGATCCAGAAGACGTCGCTCTCGAAGGGCTCGGGCGCGGGCTCGCAAGCCACGGCCCCCAGCACGCCGAGGAGCGCTCCGATGGGCATCGCTCGCATGATCACTCCACTCCGTTGGGCTGGCCGAAGTCGCCGATGGCACCAAAGTCGTTGATGTCGGCCCCGTCGAGCTTGATCGCGTCGACCGTGAACTGACGCGTGCAGTCCTCCTCGTAGCGGAACTCGCAGACGTCGGATTCTGGGCAGTCGTCGAGGAACGACCGGTTGCGGACGTTGGTGGATCCGTTGAAGGGCGGGTCGGGCGGCACGATCCAGGTGAGGAAGTCGTCGGTGTCCTCGAACTGGGTGCCGATGCCGAGCGCCTGGAAATCCCACTCGTCGGTCTCGTCGAGCGAGATGAACTGGTACTCGCGGAGCGAGTAGGTGCCCGAGTACGTCGGATTCTCCTCGTCAGCACCCGGACGCAGGGTCATGGTCTGCTCGACCGTCTGCGCCTGGGTGAGGGTGGAGACGAACGTGGGCTCGTTGAGCGACTGGGTGGTGCTCTCGTCGTTGATCCAGGAGACCTCGATCGCTCCGTTGTCCTGCTCGGTGCCCGTGAGGACCTCGTTGCGGAAGTTGAGGAAGATCGAGCCGTCCTCACCCCGGGTGACGTAGGCGTACTCGCCACCGATCGACTCGGTGGCCTCGCGCGTCACGTCGAACGTCGACGTCGTGTCCGACAGCTCCGCGTTGAAGTTGTGGGTGATCTCGATGTCGGGGCAGACGGTGCCGTCGTCGGTAATCTGGATCCAGAACACGTCACCCGAGAAGGGCTCCGGGGGAGCCTCGCAGGCGACGGCCCCGAGGGCGAGGGGAAGAAACAGGTAACGGTGCACAGCGCCTCCAACGATGGTGCCTCGTTGCACCGAGGGATTGTCGCGCCGGTGGCTGTCAAGCGAACGTCATGACCGGGCCCGAGCGTCGGGCACCGAGGGCCGTGCTCCAAGGAGCCGCTTCCTCCTTACCTGAAGCCTCGCGTCAGGAAACTGTCGAATCCCCGCTCGCCTCGTCTCGGGTTTCGAGTGGGTTTCCGATCGATGGCGCCCCGGGATCAGAGATGCGCGGTGTCGCTACGCCGGAGCTCGGCCCAGCTGCTGCGTCCCCCGACGAGAGGGGTGGCGTGGGCGTTGACCTCGCTCTCGGCGTGCCGGACGAGGAACAGTCGCGCGCTGGGCATCTCCACTCCCCCCTCGGGCCCCCAAGGTAAGTCGATTCCGGAGGCTTCGATGACGGCACGTGCGACCTGGTTCTCGATCGACATCGAGTGCTCGGGCCCGGTTCCTGGACTCTACGACATGCTCTCTCTCGGCGCGGTCGTCGTGCAGCGGGACGGCGGCGACCTGGTCGTCGGGGCATCGTGGTACGGCGAGTTCGTGCCGACCGCACCGCGCGTGGACGCAGGAGCCATGGCGGTGAACGGACTGGATCTCGAACAGCTGAGGGCCCACGGTCAGCCGCTGGCCGAGGGCTTGCGCGGCCTGAACGCCTTCGTGGAGGCGCAGCGCGTCCCAGGGACCCAGGCGGTGTTCGTGGGCCACAACGCGCCCTTCGACTGGTCGTTCGTCGCCCACGCCTACGTGGCCTGCGGGATCGGCAACCCGTTCGGCTACAAGGCGCTGGACACCAAGGCGCTGTCCGCGGGGGTTCTCGGACTGCACTGGCTCGACGCGAGCAAGGAGGTGCTCGCCGAGCAGCTCACCCTGCCCGACGTCGAGGCCGAGAAGGTCCACCGCGCGGATTACGACGCCCTGTACCAGGCCCACATCCTCGCCGAGCTGTTGCGGCGCATGCCCGAGCCCGCCTCGCGCTGAGTCTGTCCGAGCTGGTTCCCGCCCGGGTCGTCGACCGGTCGCGAGCCCCGCGCCCCGGAAGAGGGCTCTTGTTACGGAGCCAGCCTCTCGGGGACCGTTCGTTCCCCTCCCCAACTGGAGCACCCGTGTGTGGCTTTGTGGGAATCATCGCCGAAGAGCCGGTCGCCCCCGCGCTCTTCGTCGCGCTCTCCGCCATCCAGCACCGCGGCCAGGACGCCACCGGCATGGCCACCATCCACCACGACGGCCGCCTGCGCCTCTACAAGGACGTGGGCAAGGTCGCGGACGTCTTCACGTCCGAGCGGCTCGAGGAGCTTCGCGGCAACGCGGGCATCGCGCACGTGCGGTACCCGACCTCCGGTGAGCCCGTCCGCAACGACGCTCAGCCCTTCATGTCGCGCCGGCCGAGCCTCACCCTCGCGCACAACGGCAACCTGACCAACATGAAGGAGCTGGAGCATCACCTGGTGACCCGCGGGGTCCACGTGGTGTCGGGCTGCGACGCGGAGCCCATCATGCTCGTCCTTGCGGACGAGCTCCTGAAGCTGAAGCCGACCGGGCACACGACCGATGATGTTGCCGTGGCGGTAACGGAAACCATGAAGCGGCTACGGGGCAGCTACGCTGCGGTGACCCTGCTCGAGATCGACGGGGAGCAGACGCTGCTCGCTTTCCGGGATCCCCACGGGATTCGTCCTGCGGTGTACGGTCGAAACCCGCAAGGCGCCTGGGCCGTCGCCTCCGAGAGCGTGTCGCTGGACGTCAACGACTTCGCGCGGGACGCGGAGGTGCCGCCCGGTGGCATGATCCTCCTGCGACCCCACCAGGCCCCGGTGGTCAGGCTGCTGCTCGAGGCGCCTCGCAAGCACTGCATCTTCGAGGACATCTACTTCGCCAGGCCCGACTCCTTCATGGCGGGCGCCCGCGTGTACCACCGCCGGTGGGCCTTTGGGGAGCGCCTCGCCGAGGAGTGGGCTCGCAAGGGCCACGAAGCCGACGTCGTCGTCGCGGTACCCGACACCTCGCGCCCGGCCGCCCAGGCCATGGCGGAGCGCCTCGGGCTGCCCCACCGCGAGGGATTCATCAAGAATCGCTACAGCGGGCGCTCCTTCATCATGCCGAACCAGGCGGCCCGCGAAGCCACGGTCCGGCTCAAGCTGAATCCCATCGACGAGATCTTTCGTGGCAAGCGCGTGATCATCGTCGACGACTCCATCGTGCGCGGGACGACGATGCGGCGCATCGTCCAGCACGTGCGCAAGCTCGAGCCGGCCGCCATCCACGTCGCGATCTTCTCCCCGCCCGTGAAGCACCCGTGCTTCTACGGCATCGACATGCCGCTGCGCGACGAGCTCGTCGCCCACGGCACCGACGACGGCTCGGCGCTCGAGGCCCGCCTCGCGCGTACTTTCGGGGCCGACTCGGTGACCTTCCTCTCCGAGCAGGGGCTCCGCGAGGTCGCCGGCAACGACATCTGCGCCGCCTGCTTCACGGGCGTGTACCCGGTACCCGTCGACGATGGCGAGCGGGACGAGATCGTTCGGGATCGGCGGCCGCAGGTCGCCTTTCCTTGAGTCATCGAATAGGTTGAGGACAATGGCTGTCGGCCGAGAAGTTACCGAGGCGCACTATCTGCACGAGCGAAGCGGGCTCGAAGCAGTGCTGCGCCCGCCGGTCAAGCAGCCCACGGCGCTCCGCTGGGTCCCCCGGCGCGAGGAGCTCGTCGCCGCAACCCACGAAGGCGAGCTCATCAGCGTGGACCCCGTCCTCGGGACCCGACTCGTGGCCGATGGCCTCGCCGACACCGCGATTCTCGACATCCATGCCGATCAGCAGCGGTTCCTCGCCGTGTGTCGCGACGGAACCTGGCGGGTGGGCACCTTGAACGGGGGCACCGAGCTGAACGGCGAACACTCGTTCGTGGGCGGCATGGGCGGTTTCCTCGCCGACAAGCACGCCGTCATCGTGGGCGACGAGCACGGCGACCGCGTCATGCGCATCATCTCGCTCGCCGACGGCAGCACCACGGGTCGCATCCGCCTGCCGCCCAAGGTCGTGGGCACGCTCGACGCCGACGGCCGGCCGCTCCTCGCTCGGTCGACGGCGGCCGGACTCCGCGTGATCCCCATCGGCAAGGATCACGGCTTCCCGGCGGACCTCGAGAGCACCGCCCACCGCCTGCGGCCCTCGGGCGAGTACATCCTCGGCTTCACCAGTACGGGCATCTGCGTGTGGGGTCAAGAGGGCGGAGTGCCGCGCTCGATGCGGCTGCCCGACCTCACCGCGGGCGACATCAGCCGAGACGGCCAGTACCTCGGGCTCGGCACCAAGAACGGGGCGGTCGCGCTCGCCCGGATGGACCGGATGGAGAAGCGCATCCGGCCCGATCTCGTCCGAGCGTTCACCGACCCTGTCACGTCCGTGTCGTTCTCCACGAAGGGCCGGTGGCTCGCGACGGGCGCGGAAGGCCTCCGCATCTGGAGCTGGGAAGACTA
>CAZZLC010000135.1:0-8870 GCA_964655065.1 uncultured Enterobacteriaceae bacterium
CGTCCCAGGTCCATCGGGCGTGAGCCGGCTCGGGCTCACGAGCGACCGCGGGTGCGCAACATGCCTCGCGCAGAGCGGGCTTCAGCGCGTCGCTGAGCGAGTAGACCAGTCGGGAGCGCACCGTGTGGGGGTTCGGCGAGGGCGAGCGTGGCGAAGCGGGGCGGCCGCGGCAAACGAGGCTGGAGAAGGTCCATGTCGCCGTCGACGAGGACTGGTCAGCGAAGGGCGGACAGGAAGACCCCCGCCGCGACTGCCGAACCGATCACTCCGGAGACGTTCGGGGCCATCGCGTGCATGATCAGGAAGTTGTGCGGATCCTCCTTTGCCCCCAGCATCTGGCACACCCGCGCCGAGTCCGGCACCGCCGACACCCCTGCCGCCCCGATGATCGGGTTGATCTTGTCGCGAATCACCAGGTTCATCGCCTTGGCGAACAGCACCCCCGCCGCCGTCGCGATCGCGAAGCTCGCCGCGCCCAGCACGAAGATCTGGATGGACTGCGGCGTGAGGAAGCGCGAAGCGTCCGTCGACGTGCCCACCGTGAAGCCGAGCAGGATGGTGACGATGTCGATGAACGACGTCCGGGCCGTGTTGGCCAGACGCTCGGTCACTCCGCTCTCCTTCAGCAGGTTCCCGAAGAACAACATCCCCAGCAGCGGGATCGCCCCGGGGGCGAGCATCGTCGTCAGGAGGAAGGCCACGATCGGAAACATGACCCGGGTGCGCTTGCTCACCGGGGGGCTCGGCTTCATGCGGATGAGTCGCTCCCGTCGCGAGGTGAGCAGCCGCACGATGGGGGGCTGGATCACGGGCACCAGCGCCATGTAGGAGTAGGCCGCGATGGCGATGGCTCCCAGGTAGTCGGGCGCCATCTGTGACGAGAGGAAGATCGCGGTCGGACCGTCCGCTCCGCCGATGATGCCGATCGCCGCCGCGTGCTCGACGTCGAAGCCCAGGACGATCGCCCCGAGGAAGGTGAGGAAGATGCCCGCCTGCGCGGCCGCGCCGAGCAACACCAGCCGTGGGTTGCCGATCAAGGACGAGAAGTCCGTCATCGCCCCGATGCCGAGGAAGATCAGCGGCGGGTACCAGCCCTGACTGACGCCCTGGTACAGGATCGACAGCACGCTCCCCGACTCGTAGACGCCGATGCCCAGCCCGTCGCGCATGGGGATGTTGCCGACGAGGATGCCAAAGCCGATCGGCACGAGCAGCAGCGGCTCGTAGTCCTTCGTGATGGCCAGGTAGATGAAGATGCACCCGACCACGAGCATGATCAGGTTGCCCCAGTTCGCGTGACCGATGGCGCCGGCCTGGAGGAACTGCCAGAGGATGTCCATGGGCTCGCTACTCGATCTCGACGAGTGGCTGGTTCTCTCGGACCGAATCGCCGGCCGAGACCTTCACCGCGGTCACCGTGCCGGCGAGCGGCGAGGCGATCGACGTGTGCATCTTCATCGCCTCGACCACGAGCAACACCTGGTCCTTGGTGACAGCGTCACCCACCGCACAGCGCACCTCGGCCACGGTGCCCGCGAGGGGGGAGTTCACCGAGCCCGGCCCACCGTCGGGTGACACACGGTTCGTCGGCGGGGGCGCGGCGGCCGCCGGAGTCCCCGTCGCGCGGCGCTGGGCCGGCAGGGGCAGGGGAGCTCGGGGGGCCGGGACGTCGTCACCGAACTCGAGGATCTCGACCCCGACCTCGTAGGCGACACCTTGGACGGTGATCTTGAGCTTCATCGCGGGTTCTCCTCGGAGGGTTCTCGGACGCCGTCAGGGGCGACGCGCGACGCCCGTTCGTCCGGAGAGCACGTGCGAGCCGAGCAGTGTGGCTCGCCCGTGGCTCGACCAGGTGTTCGTCCGGGCGTCGGGGGAAATGAGACGGCGCACCGAGCGCACGTGGGCTCGGGCGCCGAGCGTGGCGACGACGGCGGCCGAGATGAGCACGGCCGTCGTGGCGTCGATCGCCGAATCGGTCTCGACCGGTCCAGGCTCGGGCTCGGCCTGGCGTTGCGGCCACCCGACGTCGGCTCGACCCACGAACCACACGAGCGTCGCGGTGAGCGACAGCACGCCGAAGACGATCACGAAGCCCACCAGGGCGAGGGTGAGCGCGTCAGCGGGGTTCGCGAAGGCGTGTTCGTCCATGGGAGCGCTCCACTCGTCACAGTTGGATCAGGCCGTGCTTCTTCTGGGGCCGCAGCTCCCGCTTCGTGCGCAGGACCTGCAGGGCGGTCGCGAGGTACAGCCTCGTGTCGGCGGGCTCGATCACGTCGTCGACGAGCCCCCGTCCGGCCGCCACGTAGGGGTTCGCGAAGAGCTCGCGGTACTCGGCGATCCGCTGGGCGCGCTCCACGGCGGGGTCCCGCGCGCCCGCGATCTCCTTGCGGTGCAGGATGTTGACCGCGCCCTCGGCGCCCATCACCGCGATCTCGGCACCGGGCCAGGCACAGGTGCGGTCCGCGCCCATGCTCTTGGCGCACATGGCGAGGTAGGCGCCCCCGTACGCCTTGCGGAGGACCACCGTGAGCTTGGGGCAAGTCGCCGACGCGTAGGCGAAGAGCATCTTGCTGCCGTGCTTGATGATGCCGCCGTACTCCTGCTCCACCCCCGGCAGGAAGCCGGGCACGTCCACGAACGTCACGAGCGGGATGTTGAAGGCGTTGCAGAACCGCACGAAGCGCGCAGCCTTGCTGGACGCGTTGATGTCCAGCACCCCGGCCTTGACCTGCGGCTGGTTGGCCAGGATGCCCACCACGCGACCCTCGATGCGGCCGAGGCCGATCACCATGTTGCCCGCGAACTGCTTGTGCACCTCGAGGAAGTCGCCCTGGTCGACGACCCGCTCGATCACGTGTCGAACGTCGTAGGCCTGGCGGGGATCCTCGGGCACGATGTCGTTGAGCGCGGGGTCGCTGACGACCTCGCCGTCCCACGCGCGCGCGTCGAAGGGCGGGTCCTCGGTGTTGTTGCTGGGCAGGAAGCGGAGCAGGCGCTGGGCGAGCGCGATGGCTTGCTCGTCGTTCTCGACGACGAAGTGCGCGACCCCGGAGCGTTGGGCGTGGGCGTCGGCGCCCCCGAGCGACTCCGCGTCGATCTGCTCGCCCGTGACCTCGCTGATCACCTTCGGGCCCGTGATGAACATCTGCGACTCACCGCGGACCATGATCACGAAGTCGGTGAGCGCGGGGGAGTAGGCCGCGCCGCCGGCGCAGGGACCGAGGATGAGGCTGATCTGGGGCACGACGCCCGAAAGCAGGACGTTCCGGTAGAAGATCTCGCCATAGCCGCTCAGCGCGTCGACCCCCTCCTGGATCCGCGCGCCCCCGCCGTCGTTGATGAAGATGAACGGGTCGCCGGTCTGCAGGGCGGCATCCATCACCGCCACGATCTTCCGGGCGGTGCCCTCGCCGACGCTTCCGCCGCCGACGGTGAAGTCCTGGCTCGCGACGTAGACCGGGCGGCCGGTGACCGAGCCGAAGCCCGTGACCACACCCTCGCCAGGCAGGTCCTTGCGATCGAGGCCGAAGTTCGTGGCCCGGTGACGCAGGTGGAGGTTGGTCTCCTGGAACGTGTTGGGCTCGAAGAGCAGGCTCAGCCGCTCGCGAGCCGACAGCTTGCCGGCCGCGTGTTGCTTCTCGAGGCGCTTCTCGCCGCCGCCGCCGTAGATCGCGGCCCTTCTCCGGTGGAGCTCCCGGATCGTGTCGTCGCCCATCGTCGTCGCTTCCTCCGGGATCCCGTGCAGCGCGTCACGAGCGCGGTGTCGAGTGAAACGTAGCGGGGTCCGCGGGGAGCACCGCGGGCGAGGGTGCCGGCTCGGTCAAAGCGGCTCGTCGTTCTGCTTCGACGGACCATTCCGTGCGCCGTCGATGCGAGGGCCCACCACGAATCCCTCCGGCCGACGGACGTCGCCATTCGATACGCAGGATTCCTGGGGGATGCGTGGGAAAGGACGCAAAGCCGGTGGCCACGGACTTCTTGGCCAAGGCGAACGCCGAGGACGACCGGATCGATCAGCACTGGGAGGCGGACAACGAGCAGTGGTGGGACTGGTACCTCTCCCTCGCCTACGATGACGGTCACGACGCATCGCGCATCGCAATGCCTCCGCTCCCCGACCTGCCGGACGTTCCCTCGGACGTCCTCTCCGCCGAGCTCGCCGAGCCCTACGCCCTGTCGCCCGAGGCGATCGAGGCCTTTCGCCGAGACGGCTACGTCAAGCTTCCGGCGGTCTGCTCACCCGCGGCGCTGCTCACGCTGCGACGTCGCTTCGACGCCTTGTTCGCAAAGCAGCGGAGCCCCGCCATGGGGTTTCCGAGTCTCGAGCTGATGTGGCTCCACGACCCGGTGTGTCGTGCGTTCGTCACCAGCCCTCGGCTCGCGGCCATCGCCACCGGGCTGCTCGGCGTGGACGCGGTACGGCTCTACCACGACAATGCGCTGTGCAAGCTCCCCGGGGCCGGGCGCACGCCGTGGCACTACGACGCTCATCACTACCCGATCGCCAGTGAGAACGTCGTGACGCTGTGGGCCCCGCTCCAGCCCACCCCCCGCGCGGCCGGACCGCTGGCGTTCGCCAGGGGCATCGAGGCCTGGCGTCTGGTGGCGGATCTCGAGTTCAGCAAGTTCGACGACAGCTACGACCGGGGGATCGCGGAGGCGCTGGCCCGCGCCGACGTCTGCGTCGACGACGGTGGCTTCGACTTCGGCACCGTGAGCTTCCACCACACGCGGAGCCTGCACACCGCCGGGCCCAACCGAACCTCGATGGCCCGGGTGGCGCTGGCCACCACCTACCTCGAGGACGGGGCACGCCTGGTCGACGAGCCGACCCTGATCAGCGGGGACTTCGAGAAGTTCCTGCCAGGGGTCGCACCCGGCAGCGTCATCGCGAGTCCCCTCAATCCCGTCGTCTACCCCCAGGAGTCCCCGTGAGCGCAGAGACTGGCGACACCGCCGACCGGAGCCTGGCCCACTGGTCCGAGGCCCAGCGTGCGGAGATGGACGCCTTCTACCGGGTGGCCACCCTCGACTACCGCGAGCTCGTGGCGGCGTGGGGGCACACCGCTGCCCTCACCGCCGGCCCCGTGCGGGTTCTCGACGTGGCCTGCGGCAGCGGCAAGTTCCCTGCCGCGCTTCGGGAGGACGACGCCGTTCGCACCCTCTCCGAGGGAGCCATCACAATGGATCTGCTCGATCCGAGCCCGTTTTCGGTGGCCGAGGCTGCCCGGTCGCTCGCCCCGCCGATGGTCGCGGGCCGGCAGCTCGTCTGCACGCTGCAGGACCTGCCCGCCGACGCCACCGACTACGACGTGGTCTGGGCCGTGCACGCCCTCTACGCTCTACCCACCGACGAGCTCCCGTCGGGGGTCGAGCGCTTTCTGCACGCGATGGGTGACACGGGGTGGGGCTTCGTGGGCCACGCGACACGCGACGCCCACTACCTCCGGTTCTACGAAGCCTACCTGCGGCGATTCCGGCCCGAGGGCACGCCCTACACCCCTGCCGAGGCCGTGGTCGACGCGTTCGAGGCGGCCGGGGCGACCGTCGAGGTCCGCCCGCTCGAGTATGTACAGGTCATCGACGATGACGCGGTGCTGGAGGGCTTCCTCCAGCGGTGCCTCTTCGACGGCTCGCTGTCGCTGTCGCAGATGCGTGCGGACGATGCCCTGGGCCCCTACCTCGCCGAGCGAACCGACGACCACGGCGTCACCCGGCTCACCCAGCACGTCGCCATGATCACGATTCGGCGATGACGAAGACGTCGACGGGATGATCGATGTACACCGCGCCGTCGGGGGTCGGCTGCGACACGAGCGCGAGGTACCGGTCGACCAGCGCCTGCACGTCGGACGGCAGCTGCCGGAAGTCGAACTGCACGATGAAGTCGCGCAGCGCGAGCGCGGTCGCGGCGTCCCCGTCGACGAGGGGGGTCACGTCGACGCGGGCGTCGATCCTCGAGCGCTCCGAACGCCAGCCGAGGCGCCTCATCTGGTCGGCACAGTCGTCCGCGAACAGCGTGGGCCGGCCGTAGGCCTTGTCGTAGAACCGCGTCGAGAGTTCGTTCAACTCCCCGCACGGGGCGTGGACGAGCACGAGCGCGCCGCCCGATCGCACGAAGGAGCGGGCGCGCTCGAGCGCGGCTCCGGGGTCGGGGAGGTAGTAGAGGCAGTGCACGAGGTGTACGAGGTCGAAGCCGGCCTCGTCCTCGAAGACCTCGAAGGGCTCGGCCACCACCGACAACTCGGCGTCCACGCCGGCCTCGGCGAACCGGCTGGCGAACGCTTCGCACTCGACGGCGTTGGGGTCGACGCCGACGTACTGGAGCGCGGGGCTCGCCTCGGCGAGCGAGGCGGCGACGGGCACGTCCAGGATGCCGCTGCCGCAGCCCACCGAGAGCACGCGGTACGGGCGGTCGCCAGGCACGCGAGGCCCGAAGCGGCGGCCGAACCAGTCGATGATGCGACGCTGCTGGTCCGAGCGTCCCTCGTAGAGCACGTGGGTCTCGAGGAACCGTTCCTCGGCGAGGGGAACGAGCGGCGGCGCGTGGAGGAGCAACTGGTCGAGTTGGGCGAGCAGCCCGCGTCGGTCGGCATCACGATCGATCGAGGGCATCGACTCTCCTGGTCAGATGTCGGGTGTATTCCTCCGCTCGCCACGCCCGACGACGAATCGAGCTCCCCATGAGCGACCGTCGCCGACTGTTCCCTCCCGACGTTCCCTTTTCGCCGGCCCAGGTTCCCGCGTACTACGGATGGGTCGTCGTCGGTGCGGCGACCCTGGGCATCCTGGCCAGCCTCCCGGGCCAGACCATGGGCGTGAGCGTGTTCACGGACGCCTTGCTCGGTGCAACGGGGCTGTCTCGGCTCGAGCTCTCCAATGCCTACCTGGTGGGCACGCTCGTCTCCGCCGGCCTGCTCCCGGCCGCGGGACGGTGGCTCGATCGTGTCGGGGTCCGGGTGGCAGCCATGGTCGCGGCGGGAGGCCTGGGGATCGTGGTGGGGGCGCTCTCCCAGGTCGAGGGTCTGGTGGCCGCGTGGCCTGGCGACGTGGCGGCATTCGTCATCCTCGCCGTCCTCTTCTTTGGCGTCCGCTTCACCGGGCAGGGGCTCCTGACGCTCGCGAGCCAGACGATGCTCGGGCGGTGGTTCGTGCGGCGTCGGGGCACCGCGACCGCGGTGAGCGGGCTGTTCGTGGCGTTCGGATTCGCGATCGCGCCTCGGGTCCTCGACGCGTGGATCGGGCGGGGCGGCTGGTCGATGGCCTACGTCGAGATCGCGGTCGTCGAGATCGTCGGGGTCACCGCGCTGGCCTGGCTGCTGTTCCGCGAGGACCCCGAGTCCTCGGGCCTCGTCGTGGACGGGGGGGTGACCGGGTCGGCGCAGGCGGCGGACCCGGAGCCTTCGGTCACTCGCGAGGAGGCCCTGCTCACGCGAGCATTCTGGGTGCTCACGCTGGCCGTGGCGTGGCACGGCCTCGTGCTCACCGGTGTCACCATGCACATCGTGGATCTGGGTCGCGAGCAGGGACTGGACAGGGTGGCGGCTGTCGCCATCTTCGTTCCCATGGCCGTCGTGAGCACCAGCGTGGGGGCGCTCGCGGGCTGGCTGGCCGACCGCGTGGCCATCCGCCGACTCCTCCAGACGTTCCTCGTGGCCATCGCGGTCGGCTACCCCGCGATGGCGTTCCTCGACAACGCCGTCGGCTACGGGGTCGCGACGGTGGCACTGGGCGTGGCCGGCGGACACTTCAGCGTCCTCACCACGGTGGGCCTGCCCCGATTCTTCGGGCGGCTGCACCTCGGCACGATCGGCGGAGCGAGCATGACGGCGACGGTCCTCGGAAGCGCCCTGGGTCCGTCGGTGCTCGCGGCGAGCCGTGCGGGCCTCGGCTCGTACGTCCCCGCGCTCCTCGCGGCCGCGACAGTCCCGCTGGTATTGCTCGCTCTGACGATGGTGCCGCTGCACCCACGAGACCGACCTGCCCCGGCGTAACGGACCGCCCCTCGGCCGAGGCGTAGGGCCTACGATACCGTCTTCACGACGGGAGAGGGGGGCAAGGCGTCCGCTTCCCCTGGGCCGTCTTCCTCGTCGTGAGCCCGGTCGGTGTACTCACTGGCCGGGAAGAGGGCCACCGTGAAGGCGTAGACGCGGTTCGGCGTGCCGTCGTCCTGGTTGGCCTCGGCCACCACCTGAAGGTAGGCCTCCCGAAAGCGCTCCCGAATCTCGTCGAAGCGCTCCTCGGACACGGCGAAGCAGCCACCACCCACGTGTCGCTCGTTGCCGAAGAACCGGTCCGTCGCTTCCAGCGCGAGGCTCATGGTGTCGCGTTGAAAGCTCTTTGCGGCCTCCGCCCCGAGCTCGGGAACGTCGAGGGGCGTGTAGAGGGGCTCCATCGTGGTGCTCGAGTCCACCCGTCCGTCGGCGTCGAGCAGCCCGAAGCGACCGAGCAGGGCCAGGGCTCGCGTGGCCTGGACCGTGGTGATCGGCGGGTTCAGGGTTGTCGCGATCCACGCGGGGTCGGCGCGGAATCCGTCACACCTGGCGAGCTCGAACACGCAAGCGACGTACCACTCCTTCATCGCGTACAGCGCGTCCTGGCGACGCTCCTCGAGCGAGCCCCGGATCGACATCGACCGGATGATCGAGACCGCTTGTCGTTTCGCGATGTCCGAGCTCCCCTCTTCGAGGTCGACGAGGGCCTGGAAGTAGGCGCGGTGCGCGGCGTCCAGATCGAGGAAGTCGGCCACGACGGGAGCCAGGCTGGGCTTGAGCGGCCGAGCGCCGTTGAGCATGGAGCTCACCCAGCTGCGAGAGCGCGAAAGGTGGTCGGCGAGCCGAGCTCGCGAACCCTCGGCGGCGAGCCTCTTC
>CAZZLC010000136.1:0-8828 GCA_964655065.1 uncultured Enterobacteriaceae bacterium
GCGTTCCGCGGCGACGGCTCCCGCGCGGGGCTCCTCCTTCAGCTCCTTCTCCAGCTCCTCCAGCTTCGCGTGCCAGTACCGCACCGGCGGTCGCGTCCGGAGCTCGGCGACGAGCGGCGCCACCGGCGGCGGAGCCCGCTCGGGCACCGCGACGCTCGCCCCCACCACCGCAGCGGCCGCGACCACCAACCACACCAGCGGCACCAGCAGGAACCGCTGAACCCACGACAGCGCGTAGATGCCGAGCGCCGATCCGGGCAGGAACACGGCCAGCAGGCCCCAGCCGCCGGCCATCGCCATCGCGCGCCCCGACCACGCCCGCAGGCGATACGCGGCCAGGATCTGCTCCGCCTCGTAGCGGTAGCCCCCCGGATCCGCGTCGCCCTGCCCCGGCAGCGGCGTGAGCTTGTGCACGAGCACGTAGGCGTTCCGCACCCCGCGTCGCCAGCGCCAGGGCGGACCCTCGACGTCCCGGCGCGCCTGGAAGAGCACGTCCTCCACCCAGCCGCGGTCCTCCGCCGCCTCCGTCGACCAGCTCGGCGTCGTCACCTCGGCCGGGGGCGCGGGCAGGGGCTCGGACGGATGCGCGAGCCACCCACGGAGCGTCGGCTCGGCCACCGCCTCGGCCTGGCGCTGCTCTCGCCCGAGCTCCCTCCGCCGACGCCGGGCCAGCGCCCCCCAGTGCTTCCGGAGCGGCGACAGCCGCAGCGCGTGCCCGACCTCGGGCGGCAGCGCGACCGCCACCGCGGTGATCCACGAGGGCAGCTCGTCGACCTTGGCCGCCTGCGCCACGAGCTCGTGGACCCACTCGTCGATGGGGGTCTCGTCGTAGCGCCCCTCCACCCCCGCCCGCGTCGCGAGCTCGAGCAGGGTGTGGCGGTCGAGGTCGCTCGCAAGCAGCGCGAGCCCGATCTGACGGCGCGTCGCCTCCACGTCGGTGAGCTCGGGCAGCGGCGCGGCCCACGCGAGCAGCTGCCCCCGCTCTCGCGGCGTGGCCTCCACGACCACCCGCCCCCACGACCGGGCTCCCCGCGACGCCGACACCCCCGCCTCCGCCACCGCCGCCGCGATGCGCCCCGGGTCGGGCTGTCGCGCCTCGAGGAACGCGACCATCGCGCGATGCCGCTCCTCGGGATGATCCGCGTCGCGCTGGTTCGCCCCCGCCGAGCTCGCCCGCGCGACCTCGGCCTCGAGCTCCGCGTAGACCCCCTCGGCCTCGGCCACGTCCACCAGCACCTGCGCGAGCTCGTGCGGGCGCCCCTCGACGGGGATCCGCCCCTCCAGCTCGAGCGCCCTCGCGATCCCGACCACCCGCCTCGCCCCGAGCGCCAGCAGGTCCCGCACGAGCGCCGAGCGGGTGGTCGCGATCACGCGGCACCGCGCCACCACGTCGGCGACCGAGGCCTCGGGACCGAGCCCCTGGAAGTCGGACAGCGCGGCCACCGCGAACGCCGCGTCCACCTCCGCCCAGGTCACGTCGAGCCGCCAGGGCACGAGCGCGAAGCGATCCCGCCGGCTGCGGGCCTTGAGGGTGAGCTGCTCGACCTCGGTGCGCACCCAGTCACTCTGCAGCGCAGGCACGTCGAGCACCACCACTGCGGCGTCGCACCGGTCGAGCCAGCGCGCGAGCTCGTCTCGCCAGCGGTCGCCCGCCTTCAGCCGCACGTCGCGGAGCGGCTCGTGGCCCGCGGCCAGCAGTGCAGATTCGAGCTCGGCGATCCGGGACTCCGTCTCGCGCGAGGCCGTGGCATAGGACACGAAGATGCGGGCGCCGTTCATCGCGGCGCAGGATAGCACCCCCTGCCGCCCCGGCGATTTTCGGCTGTGAACTGGGCCTCGGCCGTCAGCCCGCGTCGCCGCCCGTGGCCTCGACCGACAGCGTCACGCGCAGGTCCTCGAACCCCATCGCCCGCCAGAACGCGAGCGCCTGCCCGTCGCGCGCCAGCGTCGTCAGCTCGACCCGCGGATACCCGGCTCGGCTCGCGGCCTCTCGAAACGTGTCCACGAGCTCTCGCCCGACCCCTCGACGTCGAAAGCCGGGCTCGACCCACAGATCGCTGATCCCGGCCGTGGGCGGCTGGTCGAGCACGGGATGCACCTGCAGCGGCTCCCCCGACACCATCCCCACGATGATGCCGGCTTGCTCGGCCACCCAGCAGGGCGGAAACGGCAGGAACCGCCCGAACCACGACTCCAGCACGTGCGCGCGGAGCAGCGCCCGGCGGTGGCCCCGCAGTCGGTACCGGGCGTCGACCGTGAACCCGTTGTCCGCGAGCTGGAGCAGCAGCGGCAGGATCGCGTCGACGTCCGCACGGACCGCGGGGCGGACGTTCATGGCCTCGCGAGGTAGCCGCGGCCCGCATAGACGGCCGAGCTGCCCAGCTGCTCCTCGATGCGCAGCAGCTGGTTGTACTTCGCGTTGCGGTCGGAGCGGCAGGGCGCACCGGTCTTGATCTGCCCACACGAGGTGGCGACGGCCAGATCGGCGATGGTGTTGTCCTCGGTCTCGCCGGAGCGGTGCGACATCACCGCACTGTACGACGAACGGTGGGCGAGCTGCACGGCCTCGACGGTCCCGGTCAGCGTGCCGACCTGGTTCACCTTGATGAGGATGCTGTTCGCGACGTTGTTCTCGATGCCCCGACGCAGTCGCGGCGACTGGGTCACGAAGAGATCGTCCCCCACGAGCTGGACCTTGCCGCCGAGCCGGGTGGTGAGCGCGGCCCAGCCGTCCCAGTCGTCCTCGTCGAGCCCGTCCTCGATGCTCACGAGCGGGTACTTGGCGGCGAGCTGCTCGTAGTAGCCGATCAGCTCCTCGGCCGACCACACGACCCCCTGGCCCTCGAGGTGGTACTTGCCGTCGCGGTACATCTCGGAGGCGGCGACGTCGAGGGCGAGCACCATCTGGTCGCCGAGGGTGTAGCCCGCGGCCTGCACGGCCTCGCAGATGAGGTCGAGCGCGGCCTCGGCGGTGTCGAGGTTGGGGGCGAAGCCGCCCTCGTCGCCGACGCCGGTGGCGAGCCCGCGCTCGTTGAGCACCGCCTTGAGCTTGTGGTAGGTCTCGACGCCGGCCCGGAGCGCATCGCTGAACCGGTCGAAGCCGACCGGCATCACCATGAACTCCTGGATGTCGATGGTGTTGTTGGCGTGCGCGCCGCCGTTGAGGATGTTCATCATCGGTGCGGGCAGCACGTTGGCGTGCGAGCCGCCGACGTAGCGGTAGAGCGGCAGCCCGCTCGACATGGCGCCGGCCTTGGCCACGGCGAGCGACGCACCGAGCACGGCGTTCGCACCGAGACGGCCGAGGTTGTCGTTGCCGTCGAGCTCGATCATCATGGCGTCGATCTCGCCCTGATCGCGGCAGTCCCGGCCGATCAGGTGCTCGGCGATCGGGCCGTTGACGTGGGCGACGGCCTGCGAGACCCCCTTGCCCACCCACTGGTTGGCGTCCTTGTCGCGCAGCTCGTGGGCCTCGTGCGCGCCGGTCGACGCGCCGGACGGCACCGCCGCGCGGGCGATCAGGTCATCGTCGACGACGACCTCGACCTCGACAGTGGGGTTCCCGCGACTATCCAGGATGAAACGGCCTTGCACAGCGTGAATGGTCGACACGTGCACCTCCCGTGTTCACGTAATGCACCCGAAACGTTCGGGTGCCTCCAGCGTCGGTCCAGTAGCCGAACACGAATCTCCCTCGTAAAGCGGAGCCGCGACGATGATCCTGCTCACCACCCTTGCCGCCAGCGCCGCCGCCTTCGACCACGATCACGCCGGGCTGACCCGCTTCCTCGCCGGCGCGGTGGACCCCGCGGGCGTCGACTACGGCAAGCTCGCCCTGCGTCGCGACCAGCTCGAGCGCTACCTCGAGTCGGTCGCCACCGTCGACGCCTCGGGGTTCACGAAGCCCCAGCGCCTGGCCCTGCTCGTCAACGCCTACAACGCCTACACGCTGCAGCTGATGCTCGACGAGGGCCCGCCCGAGAGCATCACCGACCTCGACGGCGGCAAGGTCTGGGACACCCGCAAGTTCGTGGTGGCGGGCGAGTCGCTGACCCTGAACGAGATCGAGCACGGCCGGGCCCGCAAGCTCGCCGATGGCCGGATCCACGCCGTGGTGAACTGCGCCTCGAAGGGCTGCCCGCCGCTGCCTCCGCGCGCGCTGTCCGCCGATGGCGTCGACGCCCAGCTCGACGCCGCGACCCGCGTGTGGACCGCCACCAACGCGTACTCGTGGTCGGGCGACACGGTTCGGCTGTCCAAGATCTTCGACTGGTACGGCGAGGACTTCGCCAACGAGGACCGCGGCGACCTGCCGCGCCTCGACGGCAAGCAGGAGGATGCCGTCTGGTTCCTCTCACGGTACGTGGACCCCTCCACGAAGGACCGGTTGCTCTCGGGCACCATCCAGGCCGACTGGCAGGACTACGACTGGTCCCTCAACCGCCGATGACCCTCGATGCCGAGCTTCTGCAGCCCCTTCGACGAGACCCTGGCCCGTGAGGGCCCCGCCGCGGTGTTCCTCCTCGATCGGGAGGGCCTGCTGCGGTTCGACGCCGAGTGGACCCGCGACTGCTGGGGCCGCCACCCCGGTCCCCACGAGCGGCGCGACACCTGGGCCCTGGTGCGCGATCGGGCCTCGGGGTTCGTCCAGCGGGTGCTGATCACGGGGCCCGAGCTGCTCGCCGACCATCCCCGGCTCGAGGCCCGCACCTTCCCCGACGCCGACGCGGCCGAGCAGGCCCTCACCGAGCTCGGCCTCCCCCCCATCGCGAGGGAGCCATGGTCCTGATCTGCGGGCTCGTCGCTGCGTTCGCCCAGTCCGGCCCGACCGACGACACCGGAGCGCCCGAGGCGGTCGGCCCCGACGAGGAGCTCGTCGACCCCTTCGAGGACCTCCCCGCCTACGAGATGGTGGTCTACGGCGAGCGGCTCGTCGACCAGGCCCGGCGCGAGGTCGTCGAGACCATCGAGGAACTCGGCTACGACGCCGAGGTCAAGGACCAGGGCGACCGGGTCATCTACCGCCACCCCGCCGCGTGGTACGGCGAGGTCGTGCTCCACGACGACGGCTGGATGCAGGTCAAGCGCCAGCGGCTGCGGGTCGAGGGCCGGGCGGTGCCCTGGGCGAAGCAGAAGAACTCCGTCGGCGCGTGGCTCGGCTGCTTCGTCTACCCGTGGGCGTGCATCCGGGTCTACGGCGCCACCGTCTCGCGGCGCCGCTGGATGGGCACGCAGACCCGCACCGTCGCCGAGCTCGCGCCCAAGGTCGAGGTGCTCGGCGACCGTATCGCCGACCTCGAGACCACGCGGCGGCTCGCCTCCCTGCCCGACCGGCTCGAGGCCCTGTGGAACGACGGGACCCCGCTCGAGGGCGACGAGCCGCTGACCACGATGGCCGAGCGGCGACAGGCGGTGCTCGAGTACTGGGGCAGCCGGACCGACACGGTGTGGGGGCGTCGCGTGCGACAGAGCATCGAGGACTTCGTGGAGGCCGTGGTGCAGGACGGGCCGCACGCGTACACGCGGGCCGAGCTCGACGCCTTCAACGCGGACCGCGCCGTGCGGCTCGAGCTCGACGGCCTGCGTGCGGAGTCGGACCGGTGAGCTCGCTGCGTGCCTGGTGGGCCCTCTCGCGGCCGCGCCTCGCTCCGTTCGTGGTGCTCCTGCCCTTCCTCGGCTGGGCGTTCGCCCACTGGGACCGGGCCCTGCCCACCCAGAACGCGGGCGCCTTCGCGGCCGTCGCGTTCGCCTGGTGGTGGCTGCACGCGGGCACCCTGTGGCTCAACGCCGCCGTCGACCGCGACGAGGGCGAGGTGCTGATGGGCGAGTCCGTCCCCGTCCCGCCCCACACCGCGGGGCTCGGCTACCTGGGCCTCGCCATCTCCGTCGTCGTCGCGGGGCTCGCCCATCCCGTCTCCGGGGTGGCCGCCGGCCTCTGTGCCCTCGTGGCCGTGCTCTACTCCCATCCCGCGACCCTGTGGAAGGCTCACCCCATCGGTGGACCATTTGTGAACTGGTTTGGGTACGGCATCCTGTCGCCGCTCGCCGGCTGGGCGACCGCCAACGTCGCGATCAACCCGCGCACCGCGGTGCTCTGGGGGCTCGGGTCGCTCGGAATCCTCGGGGCCTACTTCGCCGCGCAGGCGTTTCAGGGGGAGGAGGATCGGGCGCGGGGGTACCGTACCCTCGTGGTCACCCACGGTCCCCGGGCCACCCTGCTCGCGGCGCGCACCTGCCTGTTCGTGGCGTTCGTCGGGGCGATCGGGCTCGCCGCCATCGGCTGGATCCCGCGGGTCTGCCTCCTCGCCGCTCTCGGGTGGTTCGTCGCGGATCGGTTTTTCGCGCAGTGGATGGCCGAGCCCGATGGCGGCGACGAGAGCTGGGCGCGCGGCCTGACCAATCGACTGCTGCTCGCGTTGGTCATCGGGGTGGGCCTCGCGTTTGGACAATACGTCGTGGACAGCGTCGAGGGTCGTCCCGTGGCGGGACTCGGCACGGTCGCGGGCCATCCTCCCGACCGGCCTCGCCTCCCGCCCGCTCTGATGCGAATCCGAGATAAAGCTCGCACCGGAATGCGGTAGGTTGCACAGGAAGCGAACGTCAGGGGTTCCGATGGACGACGAGGTGCCGTACGTGGGACGCGATCCTCACTCCCTGCGCGCCGATGGGCTGCGCCTGCTCACCCACGACCTGAACAATCCCCTGACGGCAATCCGCATTCTCGCCGAGATGCTGCGGGACCAGATCACCGTGCCCGACCAACGGCAGGACGTGATCGACATCCTCGAGGCGGCCGACCTCGCGTCGGCGCTCGTGGAGTCCATGCGGTCGTTCGTGATGATGGAAGGTCGGGAGTCCGACTACACCTGGTTTCCCATCGATCTCGTGAACGTCCTGCACGCGTGCTGCGATCGTCCCGCCCTGCGCCGTCACGTCCGGTTCGACCTGCCCCGCGAGCTGCTGATGAACGGCGACCGCATGGTGCTGCAGCGCGCGTTCACCGATCTGTTCCTCAATGCTCGCCGACTCGTCGACGGACGCAAGCAGCTCCTCGTCGAGGCCGAGGAGGCCGAGCACGCACACTTGGTGCGGATCCACCTCGACGGCACCACCATCCCCCCCAGTCAGCGGCCCCAGATCTTCGAGCCCTACGGTGCCGTCGAGCTTCGCCAGCAGCGCCTCCCCGTCGCCGCTTCGGGTTTGACCTTTGCTCGCGCCGTCATTGAGGTACATGGTGGACAGATCTTCTTCGAGGATGTGTCCGAGGGCACCGTCCTCGCCGTGAGGTTGCCCCGTTGAACGGCCTGTCCGCCCAGCCCTACCGGCGGAAACGCAAGGAACACCCTCGGCTGCCCGATGGCTTTCAGTTCGGCACCTACACGGTGCAGGGGCTCATCGGCAAGGGCGGCATGGGCCAGGTCTACGTGGCGCGCGACAGCATCTATGGCAACACCGTCGCGCTCAAGGTCCTCCACCCCGAGCTGCACGCCGATGACGGCTGGCGCACGCGGTTCAACGAGGAGGGGTTGGTCGGCACGCGGCTCAAGCACCCCCACGTGCTCTCGGCGCGGGAGCTCGTCGAGAACGACGGTCGCATCGCGCTGGTGCTCGATCTCGTGCAGGGCGGCCAGACCATCGAGAAGATCGTCAACCGCGACTTTCGCGAGGGGCTGCCGCTCACCACGGCGCTGGAGCTGTTCCTGAAGATCCTGCAGGGCATCGACTACCTGCACGAGAAGGGCGTCGTCCACGGCGACATCAAGCCCGAGAACATCATGATCCACGGCAGTCCCCGGGAGCCCGAGACCTGGGTGCCGCTGGTCACCGACTTCGGTACGGTCGCGCTCATCGCGAACCCGGTCGAGATCGAGGGCAAGCCCGCGGTGGTCGCGACCCCGCGGTATGCGTCGCCCGAGCACCTGCTCGGGGTCGACCGCATCGAGGTGCGCTCCGACGTGTACTGCCTCGGCCTCATTTTGCACTTCCTGGTCACCGGCAAGCACGTCAGCGACGCCAAGAACATCCAGGACGCGGTCATCCGGGTGATGAACGACGTGCCGACCGACGCGATCGAGGGTCAGCCCGCGTCGCTCGTCGACGTGTTCGCCAGGGCAACCGCGCGCAGCCCGCTGCGGCGCTACGCCAACGTCCGCGAGTTCGCGCTCGCGATTCGCGACGTGCTCGAGGAGCTCGGCGTCCAGCTCGGCCTCGAGGACGTGCTGGCCGAGCTCGCGACCGAGGTCGACGGCGAGACGGACGGCACGGGCAACATGGTCGCGGTGTCGAAGGACGCGTCGTCGGCCGCGCCCTCGCCGGCGAGCTCGCTGCGGGGGGCGGTGAAGCCGGTGTCGCCGGAGCTCGAGACGGTGCAGCCGGTGAAGCGCGACAAGTCGCCGGCGAAGCCGATCTCGGCCGCGGCCCAGGGGCTGCCCGAGGGCGGGCCGGTGCCGGTACCTGTGTGGATCGCGGGTGGCGTGGCGGTCGTGCTCATCGTGGTGATCGCGATCTACTCCTGGCCAGGCTGATCGGGGCGCTCAGCCGAAGAGGCGACGCCACCAGGGCCGACGGGGTCGTGAATCCGGCAGCTCGTCGGCCGTCGCGGCAGCCAGCTCGTCGAGCTTGGCGGTGACGTAGTCGAGGTCCCGACGAAACGTCGGGTGATCCGGGGCACGCTCCACCAGGGCCCGACAGACGTCGAGCGCGCGAGCGTACCAGTCCCGAGCCGCTGCGGGGTCGTGGGGTGAGCAGGCGCCTCCCAGCTTGATGTAGGAGACGGCCAGGTCCCGCTGCCACCCCGCGTTCCCCGGGTCCGCCGCCGCCAGCCGGCC
>CAZZLC010000137.1:0-8754 GCA_964655065.1 uncultured Enterobacteriaceae bacterium
CGGCGCCTGGCAGTGGGAACCGACCAACATGCCGGAAGACAAGAAGCCCGTCGACCCGACGGACCCGTCGAAGCGCATCAACCCCGTCATGACCGACGCCGACATGGCGATGAAGGTCGACCCCACCTACAACGCGATCTGCAAGAAGTTCGCCGCCGACCCGGAGTACTTCGCCGACACCTTCGCGCGGGCGTGGTTCAAGCTGACCCACCGCGACATGGGGCCAAAGGCCAACTACTACGGTCCCGACGTGCCCGAAGAGGACCTGATCTGGCAGGACCCCGTCCCCGCGGGCAACGCGAGCTACGACGTCGCCGCCGTCAAGGCGAAGATCGAGGCCACCGGCCTGTCCACGGCCGAGCTGGTCGCGACGGCCTGGGACAGCGCCCGGACCTTCCGGGGGTCCGACAAGCGCGGTGGCGCCAACGGAGCCCGCATCCGCCTCGCCCCGCAGAAGGACTGGGCCGGCAACGAGCCCGAGCGTCTGGCCAAGGTCCTCGCGGTGCTCGAGCCCATCGCGGCCGAGACGGGCGCGTCGGTGGCGGACGTGATCGTGCTTGCCGGCAACGTCGGCCTGGAGCGTGCGATCGCGGCCGGCGGCCACCACGTCGAGGTGCCGTTCTCACCTGGCCGGGGCGACGCGACGGACGAGCAGACGGACGCGCCCTCCTTCGACGTGCTCGAGCCGCTCGCGGACGGATTCCGCAACTGGCAGAAGGAGAGGTACGCGGTCAGCCCCGAGGAGCTGATGCTGGATCGGGCGCAGCTCCTCGGTCTCACGGCGGCCGAGATGACCGTTCTGGTAGGCGGAATGCGCGTGCTCGGCACCAACCACGGCGGCACGAAGCACGGGGTGTTCACGGACCGCGAGGGCGCACTCACCACAGACTTCTTCGTCAACCTCACCGACATGGCCTACAGCTGGCATCCCGTCGAGGGTGACGGCACCTACGAGATCCGCGAGCGAGAGACGGGCGCCGTGAAGTGGACGGCCACCAGCGCCGACCTCGTGTTCGGCTCCAACTCCATCCTCCGCGCCTACGCCGAGGTGTACGCACAGGACGACAACGCCGAGAAGTTCGTCCGTGACTTCGTCGCGGCGTGGACGAAGGTGATGAACGCCGACCGCTTCGACCTCGTGGCCTGATCGGCCGCGGGCTCTCCGCGGTCGGGCTCGAGCCAGGCTCGCGCGGAGAGGGCAGCGCGATCGTCGTGCGCCGGACCGCTTCGTCGGTCGACTCGGTCGGGTCGACGGAGCACCGCGTTACTACGCCGCCATGTCACAGCGCACCGCCCGTCACCTGCTTCTCCTGCCGCTCCTGCTCGTCGTCGCGGGAGCGAAGTGGCCCGACGAGCCCGAGCCGGCGGCCGACGCGCCCCCCTGGAGCTCGTCGCTGCTCGGCGTCGAGATCCAGGACGTGGTGGTGGGTACCGGCGACGAGGTGGTCGACGGCGCGCGCGTCGAGGTGCACTACGTCGGCATGCTCGAGAACGGCTCGGTGTTCGACGAGAGCCGTCCGCGCGGGAGCAGCTTCGACTTCCGGGTCGGGGGCGGTGAGGTGATCCGCGGGTGGGAGGACGGTCTCCTGGGTATGCGGGTCGGCGGCACCCGTCGGCTCGTGATTCCGGCGAGCCTCGGCTACGGCTCCCGCGGCGCGGGCTCGATCCCGGGTGGCGCCACGCTGTACTTCGAGGTCGAGCTCCTCTCGATCAAGCCTCCGCGTGCCGCGCCGTCGGCGCCGCCCGAGCTGTCCAGCGACGCGTGGCGCACGGTCCGGGGCATCGAGGTCGCCGACGTGAAGAAGGGCGACGGCGCCCGCATCAAGACGAAGAAGGGAGCGCGAGCCTGCCTCGACCTCGCCAAGTTCGACGCGCAGGGCACACGGGTGGAGCACACCTACACCCGCGAGCGGTGCACCTGGTACGAGCTCGGCATGACCGACCTGCCCACGGCCGTGGACTCCGGGGTGAAGGGCATGCGCGAGTCCGGCATCCGAGCCATCCGCGACGAAGACCATCTCTGGCTCGTCGACTTCGAGATGGCGGGCCGCTGACGGTAGGCCTCGCTGGCGACCGGTCCCGCGCGCTACCAGCGCTCGCGGAACTCCCGGAGCAGCTGGACCCAGTAGAACGCCATGAAGGCGAGGTAGGCGACAGCCGTGTAGACACCCGAGTAGTACGCCTCGCTGACGATCGTTCGCACGACGTGATGCCACTCGAGGACGAAGGTGAGGCCCCAGATCGCAAGCGCGACCAGCGGGCCACGGCCTCCCCTCAACACGAGCCACCCCATGCCGAGGCCAGCGAACAGCCAGAGGATGAAGGTGAGGAAGATCGCCTCGCCGAGAACGTCCTGTTCGGACGGGCCGATCGCAGGCCCCGTCCGGATGAGGAGCTGGAAGAACGGCGACTCGAGCCATTCCTCGGTGATCCAGCACTCCACCTTGTGGGCGGCCATCAGCACGATGGACAGACCGAAGGTGAGCTGCATGCGGGTGGAGACCAGCGGGCTTGCCGACACACGTGAGGCTTCGGTGTTCATGTCCAGATCATGTCACGACTCGACCATTCCCTGGGGTCGGCCGCCAACTATCGCCCGCCGGAGGGCGTTCCGACCTGCAGCGCGGGCCAGCGTTGCCGGGCGATCGCCCAGGCGCCGACGCTGATCCCGAAGGCGCCTCCCAGCGCGAGCCAGCGCTCGAGCGGCAGCTGTGCGAGGCCGTGAACCACGAGACCGTCGGCCATCCAGGTGATCACGAGCATCATCGGGATCATCACCGGAATGGACGCGAGGTGCTTCCAGAGCGGAAACTTCGTCAGCGCTGCCGCCATCGTGATCATCCAGATGGGAAGCCACAGCAACCGCCAGATCACGAGGTAGGCGAAGCCGTCACGCTCGAGGGCGTCCTGCACGGGGGCGATGCGGTGCCCGAACCAGTCCTGCACCGGGGCACGAAGGAGGCTTCGGTAGAGCAGCAGCTGGACCGTGGCCGCGAGTGTCGCGCCCACCAACGTCATCGCCATCCCGCCGACCCAGCCGAACAGCACGCCGCCCGCGAGGGTGGGCCAGAGAACCGAGTTGGCCACGCACCAGAACAGCAGGTACCCCCCGATCCACCCCGGTGACCACGCGCGGTCGGTCGACCTCAGCACGTCGGGATCGAAGACCTCCGCGAGCGTCTCCTGCCCGCTGTACAGCGCGAGACAGAGGACCCCGAAGCCGACCAGCCGCGCGACGTTGAGCATCCAGCGCTTGGGCATCACGAGGGTCTCCCGAGGGGCAACGACGAGTCGGTGCACGAGAACGTAGCTCCTGCACCGGGGACCGCACGGGATGGGCCACTCAGCAGTCCGCGCACCACCGCAGCCCAGCCAACCAGACGTCACGGGCGCCACCGGGGCGCGGACTGCGGACGCTGTACGACACCACGACCTGGTCTTCCTCCACGACGAGGTCGGGTCGGTCGGAGGTCGGATCGAGCAGCCACGGGTCGCTCACGGGCTCGAGCGTCGCGGGATCGAACCCGCAGACCTTCACCGCATCGACGTCCCCGTCGTGCCACGCCACCCAGAGCGCGTCCTCGCCCCAGGCGACGACCGGCCGGGCGCCGGCCGGTGCGAGGAAAGCGTCCGCGCGGGGTCGGCCCTCGCCGTCGAGGATGGCAACGCTGGCGCCAGCCGCGCTGTGGAACGCCACGGCGACGGCTTCGTCGCGAACGGCGATGGCAGGACGGCCCGCACCCCGATGCTCGCCGAGCGGCACGTCGACGGGGCCGACCTCGAGGTCCAGTCCCGCGCCGTAGCGAGCGAGGACCAGCCGTCCGTCGGCGCGCGGATCCCCGTCCATGGTGACCACCCAGGCCGAGCCGTCTGCTCCCGAAGCGAGGCCCGGAGGACCTCCGCCCGCAGCCGCCGTCCAGGTGACCGCGCGGGAGCGCTGCAGGCGCTCGTCGAGGGCGGCGAGCGTGTAGACCGACCCCGACGGGTCGTCGTGCTCCCAGACCGCTCCGATCCCCTCTCCGAGGGCCGCGAGGTCCGGGTAGCCTCGAGCGCGGCCCATCCCCCGGACCGTGTTGAGTCGCTCGGCCGGAGCCACCGGCGTCGCCGTCTCGTCGAGTCGGCGGAGCCACACGTCGAAGACGCTGTTCGTGACGACCAGGAAGCCATCGTCGAAGGAGGTCGCGGCGGGGCGGCTGAGCACCGACGCGAAGTCGTCGGCGATCACCTGGGGACCGTGCAGTGGCGTCCCCTGCCAGTCGAAGACCCTCCCGCCCGCACGAGCGTCCGGCTGGTCCCCGTGGTCCCACACGACCAGGAGGCGGTCCCCGGCCGCAGCGAGCTTCGCGTGGTGCTGGTCGTCTTCGGCTCGCGCGGCGAAGATCGGCAGCGCGTACTCGAGCGTCAGTCGGCGCGGCGGGCCACTGGTCTCGTGGGGACCCAGTGAGACCAAGCCCTTGTCCAGGGATTCCTCGGTGCCCGACGGCCGACACGCGAGCAGCGCCAACCCGACGAGGCCCCCCCGGCCGTCGAGCCACGGGCAGCCCATCGTCAGCCTCCCCAGGCCGGCAGGTCGACGAACAGCTCCCGCATCCGACGCTTGCCCTCGGGGCACGCCACGACCGTGTCGAACACGTCGCATCCTCCGACCAGCTCGGCGCGGTAGGCGTAGGTGGGCTCCGCGAGCGTGGCCTCCCACCGCACCTCGCGGGTCTCGCCGTCGAGGAGCGTGAGCACGAGTGGCTCGTCGGTGGTCGCCATGGTGACGAACACGTCGCCGCCTTGCGTCCAGTCCACGTCTCCGAGGATGGGCGAGAACCAGCCCGGGCGCGTCCACTCCCAGTCGACGGTGGCCCGGCGCCGTGCCGGGTCCAGCGTGTAGGCGATGATCCGGCTCTGGCCGACGTCGCGGCCGTTGTCGTAGACCAGCCACCGCGTGCCCGCCTCGTCGACCTCTGGACCGTGCTGACAGCTCGGCTGATCCCCCGGGGGCAGGTCGACGTCCCCATCGCGACCCAGGATCCACGCGATGGACTGGGTGGACTCCCGAATGGCCACGATCTGGTGGGCGTGGCACAGACTCACGAAGACGAAGCCGTCGTCGTCGACGCGCTGGTAGTCGACCCAGTTCGCGTGAAACACGTCGTCGCGACGGGGAGGGACCGTCAGACGACCCGAGTCGACCCCGCTCTGCGAGGAGTACTCCCAGGTCACCTCACCGGTGCGGGGCTCGACGAGGCGGATCCCGAATCCCTCGAAGGTTCGATCTCCCAGGGAGTTCTCCCGCACCTCGAGCGTGACGAGCCGACCGTCCTCGACGAGCTTGCCGTCGTGATGGAAGACGGTGGGCCCGACCAGCACGTCGTTGAGCGCAGTGCGATCCCACAGGGAGACGTGTCGGGGCCCCGAGGGAAGCACGCCACCGCCCCACCACAGGCCTCCTTGCCCATCGAGCAACGCCTCGATTCCCGACGTGGCCCGTCGGGGTAGCGCGTAGGTCCAGCGGAGCCGGCCCTGGAGATCGAGGATGGCGATGCCCGCGGGGTTGCCGGCGACCTTGGTGTGGTTGAGCACCACGAACCCCGGCTCTACCGTCCCCGTCACGTCGACCAGCCTCGTGGGCGAAGCAACCGCGGGGGTCGTGAACTGCGTCGGAGCCGAGAGTCCACCCGCTTCGAGGGTCCGCGCCGCGCAGGTGTAGTGGGTGCCGGCCAGCAGTCCGACGAGACGCACCTCGTGTCGGGTGCCGGTCTCCTCGGACTCCCACAGCACCGCATCGTCGTCGGCCCAGCAGCCCACGGCGACCGCGCTCGCGCTCGGCGTCGTCACCACCAGCCGGTGCGCAAAGGGGTGAGGTCCGGGACCCACACTCGACAGCACGATGTCCGACGCGAGCGGATTCTGGGAGCCACCGAGCTCGGAAGCCAGCTCACATGCCAGGAGCGAGAGGATCAGCATGCCGATCCCACAACCCAATGTTGCCCCGACCGCAATCCGTGAGCGCTCGGCACGAGGTGTGCAGCCACACCCCGCGGGATGCACCCCCCGGGAGGAACCACGATGCGCTACGCAATGCTCGCGTTGACCGCCGCGCTGGCCGTCGGCTGCTCGTCCGACTGCGCCGAGATCCAGGACTACTACGACGACTGCTGTGCCGAGTGTGGCGAGAACGACATCCTCTACTGCGCCGTCGACGTGGGCTCGGACGAGGAGGTCTGCGAGGCTCTCCTCGTGCTGCTCGAGTCCGAAGGTACGTCGCTGGACGACATCGGGTGCTTCTGCGGAGGAACCTACAAGTACACGTACAAGTGAGACCGCACCGGCCGTGAGCGCGAGACCGGAGCTGGCACCCTGGTTGCAGCCTCCAGGGTGTCTCTTGCTCCGGGAGCCCCCTGATGATTCCCTGGCTGTTCGCGATGGCCCACGCTTCGCCTGACGCCTCCGACGAACCCCTCGAGGCCCCGACCGTCGACGAACGGTCTCCGGCCACGGAGGTCCTCGTCGCCCGCGAGCGTCTGGCTCTGCTCGAACAGACCGAGGACCTGGCCCTCGCGGCTCGGCCCCTGCTCGACGATCGACTCGAGGTCGACGCCCGCGCCGGGGCCGCCGAGGCCCTCGGCGAGCTCGGCGACCCTCGGGCCTTGTGGTTCTTGCGCGCGGGCGCCCGTGACCGAGAACCGCTCGTCCAGGTGGCGTCGGCGCGCGCGGCCCTCGCGTATCGCGGGCCGGAGGCGGTGGCCGCGGCCGCGCTGGTGCTGGAGGATCCGACCACCCCGGTGGATCGCCGAAGCGAGGTGGTCGACGCACTCGGCGAGCACCAGAGCGACGAAGCCGCCGACGCCCTCTTTGCGCTGCTCGACCTTCGCAAGGTGCCGCCAGCCCTTCGAGGGGCCGCGCTGGAGGCCCTGGAGACGCACTATCCGTCGCTGCTGGAAGGCCGAGGGCCCACGCGGAGTGTGTCCGACCCGCTGGGACGACTCACGCTCACCACCGCCAGCGGCGTCGCCGGTGGCGTCGTGCTCTCGAGCATCGGGCAGTGGGGCCAGTTCGAAGGCGGCGTGGTGATCGGCGCCATCGGCGGGAGCGCGATCGGGATCGGGGCCGGCGAGATCGTCGGACGCACGCGCTCGGTGACCCGGGGTCAGGGGCTCGCCTACGGATCGGCCGTGGGATGGGGCCTGACGTACGGCCTCTGGGCCACGGACGCGATCCACGGCGCGCCTCGTTGGCTCGATGACCTCGGCCGCTCCGACGACCGACAGCTCGCCCAGGATCTCGGCGCCGCGTACCGGGCGCTGGGGGTCGGGGCGGGCGTCGCGATCGGCGGCTGGATGCTCGGCCGCGACCCGAAGCCCTCTGACGTGTTCGAGGTCGACATCGCTGGCTACCTCGGCGCCCAGATCGTCCGCGGCGCGACCGGCCTCGCGGCCTACCGCGGGCCTGACGACTTCTTCGGCGCCTACCCCTACGGCTACACCACCTACGGCTATCCCACCTACGGCTACCCCCCGACGAACCCGGACTGGCGCGAACCGTACGAGTACGAGCTGAACGCGTCTCGCTGGCTCGCAGCCTCGTCGATGGCCGGCGGCGCCATCGGGCTCACGACCGGGCTCCTGCTGCGGGACCGCTGGCACCTCGAGCCAGAGGACGTGGCCTTTGCCGGGGTCCTCGGGGCGGAGGCAGCGTGGATCGGAGCGTTCGCCCCTGCCGCGCTCGAGGTCGACGACAACCTGAAGGGCAATGCGTCGCTGCCCGCTCACCTGGCCATGGCCGCGGGCTTCGTCGCCGCCGAGTACTCGGACATCCCGGTGTCGAGGTCTGCCATGACCTTGACCGGCGCGGTCGCCGGCAACGCCCTGGGGGCGGGCGTTCCGCTGCTCGCCCAGCGCGACGAGGAGCAGGCGATCGCCAGAGGCATGATCGTCACGTCGGTCCTCACCACCGGAGGCGCCCTCGCCCTGTCGGGCCACGAGACTCTGGATGGTGGAGACTGGGCTCTCCTGGGTCTCACCACCTCCGTCGGTGCCGCGCAGGCCGGCGCCCTCGGAGCCGCCCTGGTCGACGTGGGCGTACTGTCCGAGGGCTCGCAGGCAGGTGGGCTCGCGCTCGTGACCGCCGGCGCGGCGTCGCTCGGTTCGCTCGCGGTGGCTCCGGCCCTCGAGCCCGATCCGGGGGCCATGATCGTCCTGGGTACCGGGGCGGCCTGGGGTGGACTGCTCGGCACCCTCGTGCCGCTGTCGGTCGGCGGCGAGGGCACCATCTCCGACGTCCTGTTCCCCGCCGTCGGCGTCTCGGCGGCGACGATGACCGGCCTGGGCATTGCGCTCACCCCCGCCGTCGGGCTCCGTCCCGGACAGACGGTGGTGCCCCAGATCAGCGGGGTCGGCGGCGGCACGGTCGGCGCGCTGGTGGCGGCGCTGGCCTCCGATCAGGGCCAAGACGTGGCCCTCGGGACGCTGATTGGCTCGTCGACCGGGCTCCTGGCCGGATCGATCGTGGAGGCGGCCCGCAAGCCGAAGCGGCAGCGCACCGCCGCGGTGGGACTGAGCGTGCCCGGAGCGTGGATGCCGTCGCTCGGAGCCTCGCTCGGGCCCACGGGGGAGCCCGTGCCGATGTTGCAGATCGAAGGTCACGGGCTCTGAGGCCGGGGCCGAACCTCGGGGCCGGAGGGCACCCAACGCGTCGCGGGCGAAAATGAACGCGCTACCTCCTCGAATTCGCCCACGCCCCTCACGCGGACCGAACCCCGGGACG
>CAZZLC010000138.1:0-8475 GCA_964655065.1 uncultured Enterobacteriaceae bacterium
GTGGCCCCCCCGTCACAGAGGGCTCGTTCCAATGCCCGTGCTCGGTCCAGCGCGGCATCGTTGGGGCGCCCTCCAGAGCCTGCTTCTTCGCTCGACTTTCGTACCAACTGGTATCTTTGCCTTGACTCGACACCTCCGAGGTCGTACATGTCGTACCACCCGGTACGGAATAGGGCGCGAGCGAGCGATGCGCCGAGCCGTGCCCCGACGCAAATCGACAAGAGAAGAGGAACGACCCACATGACCATGAAGCGAGCCCTGGCCGTCGTCCTGATGGGCGGCCTGCTGGCGGCCTGTGGTGCCAAGGCACCTCCATCCTCCGACAACCCCGACACCAACCACACCAGCAACGGCGGCGAAGCCATGACGAGAACCCCGAAGCAGCTCGCCATCGGGGCGTTCGATGCCCTGTTCCGAGACTACAGCGAAGACGGACTGCGAGACGTGTTCGCCGAAGGCATCATTCAACACAATCCCCGCGTGCCCACGGGCCGCGACGCCCTGCTGGGGTTCTTGCCGGTGTTGCGAGAGGCAGGCACGACGTACCAGAATCACCGACTGTTCCAGGACGGCGACTTCGTCGTCATGCACAATACGTTGAACAACGCCCAGCCGTTCGGCGCCGAGAAGATCGTGTCGTTCAACGTGTATCGGGTCGAGGGCGAGAAGATCGCGGAACACTGGGGTGTGCCCACGCCGATCGTCGAGGAGCCGGTCGGGGGGCGTAGCCAGTTCGGTGGGACGACCGAGGTGAAGGACCTCGACAAGACCGAGGCGAACAAGGAGGCTGTCACCAAGCTGTTCGACGTCATCGTCAACGGCACGCAGGAGGAGGTGGGCGCCGCCATCCAGTCCCTCTTCCAGCCCGACTACGCGAATCACAGCCCCGTGGTCGCCGACGGGATTCCCTCGCTGTTCGAGGCCTTCTCGCGCGAGCAGTGGGTGTACACGAAGAACCACCAGGTGTTGGGCGAAGGCAACTTCGTGCTGTCCATCTCGGAGGGCACCGCGAAGGGTGCACCCACGGCCTTCTACGACCTCGTCCGCTTCGAGAACGGTCAGGTGGTGGAACACTGGGACGTCATCCTGCCCATCCCCACCGAAGGCATCGCCAACGACAACGGCATGTTCGGCTTCTGAAGACGCTCGCGTCGGGGCGGCCCCGGGGGCGACGGCAGCCTACTGGCGCGTCCCGCCCGCCGCCTTCATCATGAGGTGCGCCACCTCGGCCCCCGAGTTCTGGTTCTGGCCAGTGATCAGGCGGCCGTCCACCGTGACGTGGGACGCGAAGAAGTCCTGGATGGCGGTGGAGCTCTCGAACTCGGCGCCGGCCTTGCGCAGCTCGTTCTCGGGGTGCATCGGCGTCACCGTGATTCGCAGCTGTTCCACCTGCTTGTCCGTCACGGCCGTCACCTTTCGACCTTCGACCAACGGCCGACCGTTCTCGTCCTTGGCCTGGAGCAGGCCCAGCGGTCCGTGGCACACGCCCCCCACCACCTTTTCCGCGGCCCACGCCTCGGTGATGCCGTCGCCGAGCACCGGCGACTGCGCGAGGTCGTAGGACGCGCCCCAGCCCCCGGCGAGGAAGACGATGTCGTACTGGGTGAAGTCGACCTCGTCGATGCGCAACGAGTTGGCCACCTTGTCCTGCAGCACCGGATCTTCGAGGTACCGCTCGTCGTAGTGGGTGCGGATGAACCAACTCATGGTGAGCGGATCGATGGGGATCGGTCCCCCCTCGACGCTCGCCAGGTCGACGTCGACGCCAGCATCGACGAGCTCGTAGTACGGTGCGGTCATCTCGGAGGCGGCCACCCCGGTCTCGGCGCCCCCCTCGCCCAGCTCGTCGTGGCTGGTCGTGATGATGAGCGCACGGCCGCCGGGGAGCTGGTAGCGCTCGCCCGAGTAGTCGGGGTGAAGCCCGAGGGCCTGGAGCAGCGAGGGCAGGCTGACGACGAAGATCACGACGGCGACCAACAGGACGGCCGCGACTCCCGCGATGCGACGAGCGTTCGTGGACATGGGACTCCCAGTTCTGGATTCCGAGTGCCCGTAGTCTCTCACGTGGACACCCGACCGCGGGTGCGCACCCGCAGCGTCGGCTCCGTACCACCGAGGTACGCTGGCGTTCCACTGGAACTGTGTCCGGTGGGGACCGGCTCGGTGAGCAAGGTGGCGTCGGGCGCATTACCTTCGGGTCAGCGGTCAAGCCCGACAGGGATTCATGGCGAACGACCAGCCACCCCGTGACTTCCAGCGCGCGCGCTCCGACGCGCAGAAGCAAGAGCGGCGACGCGACATTCTCCGAGCCGCGCGCGCGCACCTGGCGGAGGTGGGCTTCGAGGGCTTCTCCATGAGACCGCTCGGTAAGGCGGCCGGCGTCGCCCGCGGCACTCTCTACCTCTACTTTCCGACCCGCGAAGAGGTCCTGTTGGCGCTCTATCTCGAGGAGGTTCGCGCCTGGCTCGAACAGCTCGAGGCGGTCACCGAGCCCGACATGCCCGTCGAGGCGTTCCTCGAGGCGGTCTATGCCTCCGCGACACGCCGCTCCATCTTTCTCGAGCTTGCCCCGAGGGTGAGCGGCGTCATCGAGAGCAACGTGTCGATCGAGAGCCTCACGGACTCCAAGCGGACGGCCGCCTGGTTGCTGGAGGTCGCGGGCCTCCGGACGGCCCAGGCCCTGGGACGCCCCTCGGAGCAGGGCGTCGCCCTGGCGACGGCCCTGTTCGCGCTCCTCGTGGGCGTCACCCAGACGCTTCGAACACCCCAGATCGAGGTGGCGATGCTCCCGGCCGACGTGCAGGAGCTCCTCGTCGGCGAGGACCCCCGAGCGGCCTTCGTCCGCGTGGGTCGCTGGCTGGTCGAGGGCTCGCGCTGAGCCAGACCCGTCTCTCCGCGGTGGCCGGTCTCCCGGAGGCGATGGCCCGAGGGTCGTGGGGCCCTACGGTAGACCGGTCACGACGTCGATGGCGGTCGCCGGATTCGCATCGTCGCCGGGGTCGTGGAAGTGCCCGGCGCTCACGCTCACCGACTTCGCCGGGGTCGTCACGTCGAGGCAGGCATGCACGAAGTTGTCCGGATCGTCGTCGGCGAGGGCCACCGGGGTGACGGTGGATCCGTCCTCGAGGGTGACCGTGACCGCCTGACGCTGAGCCTCGCCGAGCTCGGCCCCCCGGGGGCCGGTGACGCCGCCTTCCCAGGTGAGCTGGACGACCTGCTTGGTAGCGGCCGGACATTCGCCGGCGAGCCCTGGCGTCGTCGGGGCAAAGCGCTCGGCGACCACCAGACTCGGTCCGGAGGCGAGCGGCGTGATCGTCGTCGTGCGCAGCCCCTTGACGGAGACGCCGTTGACGTCTGCGACCTCTCCGACGACCTCCACTGCGCGAGGGGGGTTCTCGGGAGTCCCGAACGGTCCGGCGAGCAACACAGTGCGGCGCTCGAGCGGCTCGTCCGCGGGCAGCAGCGTGGCACACCTCGGCGTCACGGACTCGCCCGAGGCGGTCTCCACCGCGAAGTCTTCGAGCGCGATGGTGTCGCCGTCGAGCCTCACCGAGAAGGTGACGGGCATGCCGTTTCGCCGCACACTCTGCAGCGGGCAGATCTGCACGACCCGCGGAGGGAGGCGATCGAGACCGTAGTAGGCGGACAGGATGCGGGCGCTCGGAGCGGGCCCGTCGCCAGTTCCCGGCGCGTCGGCGTCGGTCCCTGCGGCGTCGGCGGCAGGGTCGTCAGCGACCGGGGAGGCGGGCGTCGAGCCGCCGTTGCCCGAGCAGGCCACGAACATGGCTCCCCAGACGGTGATCCCAGTGCGCAGTGCGTTCATGGCCTCTCCCTGATGGTGCTCTTCCCTCGCCTGCGGTGACTATCTCCGAGGTCTGACGACCGTCCATGGTACGTCTCCGGACCGGCGAGGTACGCGAAGGGCTCCCCTGGTTCCCGTCGAGGGACTTAGGCTGCCGAAAGGAGGAGGCCCGATGCGATACGTCCCTGCTCTCGTGACGGCCCTCTCGCTGACGGGCTGCAGCACGGAGTACGCGTCCACCCAGGTGGTCCGCGCCGCCATGGGGCGCCTGATGGCGATGGACACCACGGCCAGCTTCGAGGACGGCCTGCACCTGGCGTTGTGCGGCGCCGGCGGCCCGATGCCCGCCCCCAACGCGTCGGGGGCGTGCGTGGTGGTGGTCGCCGGAGATCGGACGTTCGTGGTGGACGCGGGAACGAACGGCCCCCGGAACCTCATCCGCATGGGCTACCCGATCGGCCGCGTGGAGGCCGTGTTCCTCACTCACTTCCACTCTGACCACATCGACGGGCTCGGCGAGCTCGCCACCCTTCGCTGGGTGGCGGTGGCGAACACGAGTCCCCTGCCGGTTCACGGCCCCACCGGGGTCACCGAGGTGGTCGAAGGCTTCAACCGCGCCTACCAGTTCGACAAGGGCTACCGCCAAGCCCACCACGGCGACGTCGTGGCCCCGGTGAGCGGCGCGGGCATGGTGGCCCACCCCTTCGCGGTCCCCGCGCTGGGCTCCCTGCACACGGTGCTGGACGACGGCGAGCTCGAGGTCGAAGCCCTGAAGGTCGACCACGACCCCGTCGACGCCGCGGTCGGCTACCGCTTCACCTACAAGGACCGTTCGCTTCTGATCACGGGAGACACGAGCCAGCTGGACAACGTCCGCCGGTATGCCAAGGGCGTGGACCTGCTGGTTCACGATGCCCTGGCCGCCAACCTCGTCGCGCTGATGCACGAGGTCGCGTCGGAGCAAGGGAATCAGGCGCTCGCGAAGGTCACCGTCGACATCCCCGACTACCACGCGACGCCCAGGCAAGCGGCCGAGACCGCCCGCGACGCGGGCGTTCGGCACCTGCTGTACTACCACGTCACCCCGCCCCTGGTCGCGGACCTGCAGCGCCCCCTGTTCCTCGACGGCGCGGACGACGTGTTCCCGAACGCGACCATCGGACAGGACGGAACCGCCTTCTCCCTCCCCGCAGGCTCGACCGAGGTCCGCCTCACGAGCGAGAGCCTGTAGCGCGCGTGAGGCCCCGCGCGTCGTAGGCGGACGCGCCGGCCACGACGGGCCGCGCTCGTCGGATTCAGCCGTGCAGGGCCTCGGCGTGCCCGCGGAGCGCCTCCACCATGGCGTCCCGAAACAGCTTGAGCCTTGGGTTCTGGCGCATGTCGGGGTGCACCAACACCCAGACGTCGTAGCCCGGCTCGGGCTCGCTCTGGCGAGGAAGGTGGGGATCGCCTACGAAGCACGGCAAGATGGCCATGCCCATGCCCCGTCGGCACGCCTCCGTGCGGACGCTGATCTCGGGCATCACGAATCGAACCGGCAAGCCGGGGAAGGGGGTCCCCTCGGGCCACGTCGGGTCCGGTGAGCTGGCGATCCAGCAACGGGCATCGGGCGCGCCGTAGGCAGCCTGCCTGGCGGCCACCGCTCGGCGCCCCGCGAGCGTGGGGTCGGGCGGACGGCCACCCGTCACTCCCCGAATGGCGACGTCCGCCTCCATCGCCCCCAGGTCGACGAAGTCGGGGCGCGTGTCCACCGTGAGCAGGATCTCGGGCCAGGCTTCGGCGAAGGCGGCGATCGCGGGAGCCAGGCCCAACGCCATGGAGATGGACATCGTCACCTTGATGGGTCCGCGAATCCCCGCGTCGGCTGCGCGCGCCCGCCGTGCGAAGTCCGCCATCGCACGCTCCACCTCGCGAGCTGCGTCGAGCAGCTCCTGCCCCTCCATCGTCGTCTTCAGTCCGGGGACGTCGCGCTGGAAGAGCCGAAATCCCGTCGACGCCTCGAGCGACGCCAACCGACGGCGCACCGTCGGGTGCGTGGTACCGAGTCGGGCTGCGGCCTGTCGGTAGCTCTGCGAGCGCGACGCCACGACGAACGCCCTCACGTCTTCCCAGTTCAGATCGTCGAGGTCCATGGAACGAATTCTAACCAACAGAGTACGCTGGCGTTCTTTCCCTTTCCGTGGCGGATCATTACCCTGGCGACCGCCGAGCCAGCTCTCGGACGAAGCGCCGAGCTGAGCACCCGGAGGAGGTCGTCCCGTGAGCCACACGTACGTACCGCCAGAGAACTGGACCGGGGGGCCGCTCGACGTCCGCGAAGGGGCGCAGTTCGGGAGCATGGGCCCCACGTCACGGGAGACGGCACGATGAACCGGCTCCGACGTCTCGTCATGCCCTTCTATGGCGCCTATCTGACGTCGCCGACCAGCCGAGCCGTTCGACGTGGAATCGCCGAGCTGAGGCGAGCCGGCGGCCCTCACCGCGTGCGCTACTTCCACCAGCCGGACGACCCCTACTCGCACCTCGCGGCGCAGATCCTGCCCCAGCTGGTGGAGAGGTACGACGTCCAGCTCGAGCCTCACCTGGTCGGACCGCCCTCGGACGCCGCCGCTCCCGAGCGCGACCGGCTCACCGCCTACTCCCGCAAGGACGCTGCGGACATCGCCCCGCACTACGGCCTCCACTTCCCGGCGAACGCGACCGCCCCCGACGCCGGAGCCGTGGAGCGTGCGACCCGACTGCTCGCCGGCGCGGGCGAACACTTCGTGCGGGACGCGTCTCGCATCGGAGAGGCGCTGTGGTCTGGACGGCTCGACGCCTTCGATGCCCTGGGCGACCTCCCGATGGTCACGGCGGAGTCCGCCCGCGCCGCGTGCACCGAGGGCAGCGATCTCCGCGAGCGCACCGGTCACTACCTAGGAGCGACCTTCCATTACGGCGGGGAGTGGTACTGGGGGGTGGACCGCCTGCACTACCTCGAGGACCGCCTCCAGCGCCTCGGGCTCCGTCGCCCGGGCCAGCCCACCACGCCGATCGTGCTCCCACCGAGGCCTCCGAGCACTCCGCTGCCGAGCGGGAGGCGCCTGCGCCTCGAATACTTCGCTTCGCTGCGCAGTCCCTACTCCGGCATCGCCATGCAGCGCGTCTTCGACCTTCCCGAGCGACTTCCGGTCGACCTCGTGCTGCGGCCCGTGCTCCCCATGGTGATGCGCGGCCTGCCCGTCCCCAGGAACAAGTTCCTCTACATCCTGAAGGACGCGAAGCGGGAGGCAGAGACGGCGGGGGAGCCGTTCGGCTGGGTCTGTGATCCGGTCGGCCGCCCCATCGAACGCGCCTTCTCGCTGTTTCCGTGGGCGCGGGAACTGGGCCGCGCCGCAGCCTTGCTCCACGCGTTCACGCAAGCCGCGTTCGCGCGAGGGGTCGACACGCACACCGACCGCGGTCTGCGCGACGTCGTGGAGCGCGCGGGGCTCTCCTGGGAGGCCGCCCGGCCCCATCTCGACTCCGAAGCCTGGCGCGAGGAGCTCGAGGAGAACCGACGTGTAATGTTCGAAGCCGGACTCTGGGGCGTACCGTCATTTCGGGTCCTGGACGGAGAGGAGCAAGTGCTCGCCACCTGGGGACAGGACCGTCTCTGGCTCGTCGAGTCAGCGATCCGGCGAACGCTCGCGAGCGATACACGCTGACGCGCGAGGGTACCATGAAGAGCGTTCTCCACATCGTTGCCGGGGTTCCGGCCACCCTGTTCGTCTTGATCGGCCTCGCCTGGTGGGTCGCCCCCGAGTTCGTGGGCGCGCAGCTGGGGATGCCGATGCTCGAGGGGGTGGGCGCGAGCACCCAGGTCGGCGACCTCGGGTCGTTCTTCCTGACCTTGGGCAGCTGCGTCCTCATCGGACTCGGCACCGGCAATCGCGTCTGGTTCTACCCCTCGATCATGCTGCTCGGACTCGCATCGTTCGGGCGGGTCCTCGCGTGGTTGTTCCACGATGCGGCGCTGGCGTACGACATGATCGCCGTCGAGGTGGTCTCCATCGCCGCTCTGTTCTTTGTTTCTGGAAAGCTGACCGAACCTCGCCGGGCCTGAACCGCCCCGCCGTACGACGGAGCTCGTCAAGTGACCCTCCTCTGCCAAGTCATCGCCCTCTTCCTGGCGACCACCAGTGCCCTCGCCCAGGAGCCCGAGCCGGCCCCGGCCGAGGAAGCGGCCGCGCCTCCACCCAACGTGCTCGTCATGGTGGTGGATGACGCCGGGTACTCCGACTTCGGCGCCTACGGCGGCGAAGCTTCGACGCCGGCCATCGACTCGCTCGCCGAGCAGGGCACGAAGTTCTCCCGATTCTATGCATCACCGCAGTGCGGTCCGTCCCGCGCCATGTTGCTGACCGGCTCCGACAACCACGAGGTCGGCATCGGCACCATCAACGAGACCATGACCGCGCAGCTCGAGAAGCTGCCCGGGTACACGATGCGGCTCGATCCCGCCGGCCTGACCCTGGCCGAGCGTCTTCGAGACGCTGGCTACCAGACGTTTGCCACCGGCAAGTGGGGCATCGGCAAGCCGGGGAGCAGCCTGCCGCTCAGCCACGGCTTCGACAGGTCGCACGTCCTCGATGCGTCCGGGGCCGACAACTGGGAGCAGAAGCCCTACATCCCGCTCTACGAGACCGCGCCCT
>CAZZLC010000139.1:0-8456 GCA_964655065.1 uncultured Enterobacteriaceae bacterium
AGCTGATCACGCCGATCGCGATGGCCGAGCAGCTCCGATTCGCCATCCGCGAGGGCGGGCGCACCGTCGGCGCCGGTGTCGTCGCCGAGATCATCGAGTAAGCCTCCTCTTCGCCTCGGCCCGCCGTGAGGGAGCTTTTTTCCCTTGACGTCTGCGGGTCCGGGTACATATGAGAGCCGAGATGTATGTCCGCAGTCGCGCGAGGCCGAGCCTCCCCGACTGCGGACCTGCTTGTGACGCCCACGCCGTGACCTGGCCTGGCACGTCATTTGCTCACCCCGGCCGTCGGCCGTGGTTGGAGCGTTCGGCTCACCGAGCCTTCGAGGGATCCGCATGACCAAGCAGCGCTACGTGATTCTGGTGTTCGTGCTGACCGCCATCCTGGTGGGCGTGACCCTGCAGTCCGCTTTCGTCTCGCTGTTCCTCCAGCTCGCGTACAACGACAACGTCTGGTTCGGGGTCGTCAACACCTCGACCGCCCTCGCCTTCGTGGGTGGGGCGGGTACGTTCTTCGGTCTCGTGCGCACGCGAACGGCGGTGAACTTCACCACCGAGGTCGTCGGCGAGCTGCTCCGGGTAACCTGGCCCACGCGAGAGGAGACCATGCGGGCCTCTACGACCGTGGTCCTCACCACGCTCTTCACCGCGGCGCTCTTGGCCGTCTACGACTTCACCTGGAAGAGTCTCGCCGACTTCTTCCTGTTCCCGCAGTAATCCGCGACCGCAGGTCGTCGGAGCGGCGACCCCCGGTCGTCGTCCAGGAGCAGCCGCCATGCGGTGGTACGCCGTCCATACTCTCTCGGGCTCGGAAGACAAGGCCATCAAGGCGCTGGAGCAGCGAATCCAGCAGCACGGCCTCGAGGAGCGCTTCGGCCAGGTCCTCATCCCGTCCGAGACCGTGGTCGATCCGAAGACGAAGCGCAAGGTCGTGCGCCGCTTCTACCCCGGGTACGTGCTCGTCGAGATGGATCTCGACAACGAGACCTGGCACCTCGTGAAGAACACCCCGAAGATCACGGGGTTCGTCGGTGGGTTGCGCAACCCGCCGCCGGTTCCCGAGGCCGAAGTCCAGCGTATCACCTCGATGCTCTCCGACCCCGAGGAGGGCCCGCGCCCCGTCCTCGAGTTCGAGGTGGGCGAGGAAGTCCGCCTCACCGAAGGCCAGTACGGCGGTATGCGCGGCACCATCGAGGAAGTCAACGAATCTCGTGGCCGCTTGCGGGTGGTCATCAATATGTTCGGCCGGCCGGTACCGACCGAGCTCTCGTTCCACCAGGTCGAGAAGCTCTCGTAGCGGCCCCCCAGCGGAGTTGAAGAGTCATGGCCAAGAAGGTCGTCAATCAGATCAAGCTGCAGATTCCGGCGGGCCAGGCTCGCCCGGCGCCTCCGGTGGGTCCCGCGCTCGGTCAGGCCGGGGTGAACATCAAGGCCTTCTGCGACGATTTCAACAACAAGACCAAGGCCCAGATGGCCGACCAGCTGATCATCCCGGTCGTCATCACGGTCTACGCTGACCGCAGCTTCACCTTCGTCACGAAGACGCCGCCCACCGCGACGCTCCTCTTCAAGAAGGCGAACATCAAGAAGGGGTCGGGGCAGCCCAACCGCGACAAGGTCGCCAAGGTCACGCGCGCCGACGTCGAAGAGATCGCGAAAATCAAGATGCCCGACCTGAACTGCACCACCATCGAGGCGGCCATGCGGCAGGTCGAGGGAACCGCCCGGTCTTCGGGCATCGAGATCGAGGGTTGAGAGACCGCCGCGCTGAAGCCACCAGCGTGGGCGGGCATTCCGGTGCATGGGGCACCACTGGCTGACTTTCGGGGGAGGTTCGCGCGCATTGCGACGCGGCCGTCGAACCCCGGAGCGGCGTTGGAGGAGAGGTGGCCAGAGTCACGAAGCGCCAGAAAGAGGCGCGCGAGAAGGTCCAGCAGGGACTGAAGTACGCGCTGGACGAGGGCGTCGGCCTCGCCAAGGCATGCGCAACCGCGAAGTTCGACGAGTCGATCGACGTGGCCGTGCGGCTCGGGGTCAATCCCCGCCAGGCCGACCAGATGGTGCGCGGCGCCATCTCGCTGCCGCACGGCACCGGCAAGACGGTGCGCGTGGTCGTGTTCGCCGAGGGCGACGCGGCCAAAGCGGCCGAGGAGGCCGGGGCTGACGTCGTCGGTGGCGTCGAGCTCATCAACCGAGTGAAGGAAGGCTGGACCGACTTCGACAAGGCCATCGCCGTTCGCGCGATGATGGCCAAGGGCGTAGGTCGTCTCGGCCCGGTGCTCGGTCCCCGAGGGCTCATGCCGAACCCGAAGACCCGCACCGTCGTGGCGAACGAAGAGGTCGCCGAGGCAGTACGCGAGGTCAAGGGCGGTCGGATCGACTTCCGCGTCGAGCGCGCGGGCATCGTTCACACGCCGATCGGCAAGGCCAGCATGGGCGAGGATGCGCTGCGCGAGAACTTGCTCGCGCTCGTCAACCTCCTGCTCCGGCTCAAGCCGGCGAGCGCGAAGGGCACCTACGTCAAGAGCGTCGCCATCTCGTCCACCATGGGTCCCGGCATCCGGCTCGACGCCCCCGAGGTCGTCAAGCTCGCCGGCGAGTACCGGTAGGAGGCTTCGATGAACAGCGAACAGAAGGCGGAGTTCGTCGAGAAGCTCCACGGTCGCATCAAGGACGCGCCCTTCGTCATTCTCACTGACTACAAGGGTTCGACCGTCGCCCAACTCGACGCGCTGCGGCGCGGGGTCGAGGAGGGAGGCAACTCCTTCCAGGTCGTCAAGAACACGCTCGCCAAGCGGGCCCTCGAGGGCACGGACAAGACCGCCCTCGCCGAGCACTTCAGAGGACCAATCGGCGTGGTCATCTCGGGCGAGGACCCGATCGCCACGGCCAAGATCTTCAAGAAGCTGATCAAGGAGAACAGCCACCTCGAGACGAAGGTGGGGTTCTTCGAGGGCGACGTGATCGATGCCAAGGGTGTCGAGGGCGTCGCCGACCTCCCCAGCAAGGAAGAGCTGCAGGCCAAGCTGCTCGCGTCGCTCCTCGAGGCGCCGCGCAAGCTGCTCCGCGTGCTCCAGGCCGCTCCGCGCGACCTGCTCTACCTGCTGAAGAACTATGCTGCCAAGCTCGAGGAAGAGAATCCAGAGGGGTAGGACGCTCGGCTCGAGCGTTCCACACATCAAAACCAAAGGAATGATCGCCGCAGGGTCCGCCCCCGGCATTCGGAGGAATCCACCATGTCTCTCGCTCAAGAAGACGTCGTCGAGTACATCAAGAACCTCAAGCTCTCCGAGGTCAAGGGCCTCATCGAGGTCCTGGAGCAGGAGCTCGGCGTCGAGGCGTCCGCTCCCGTGATGATGGGCGCCATGCCCGGCGCTGGCGCCGGCGGGGCCGCCGCGGAGCCCGAGCAGGAGTCGACCGAGTTCGACGTCATCCTCAAGGAGTTCCCGGACAACGCCAAGATCAAGATCATCAAGGCCGTTCGTACGCTCACCGGGCTCGGTCTCAAGGAGGCGAAGGCCGCCGTCGAGGACACCCCGCACAAGCTCAAGGAGGCGGTGTCCAAGGAAGATGCCGAAGCCGCCAAGACCGCTCTCGAAGAGGCCGGTGCGGTCGTCGAGGTCAAGGGCGTCTGATCACCGGCTTTCCCACCGGGGTCTTCGCTTGAACTCGGGGCGTGCCAACGTGCGCCCTGAGTTTGTCATTTTGTGACACGGCCGTGAGATCGGGTTCGACGCGAGCACGTCTCGGGCTAGGTGCATCACCAGGGAGAGTCACCCCTCTGACCGCGGCGGCAGAGGTGCGTGCCACACTCGCCGCGAATCGATTCGTGCCCGTCACGCGAGAGAGTTCTCGAAGGGGAACTTCTCGCGGCGGGGCGCCGGCCGACGGGCTGGCGTTGCCATCGCAACCCGTACCGACGACCTCGACACGAAGGACCCCCGACCTTCGTGCTGGTCGCCGCCCCATCGCACCCGTGCCCTCTTAACGGAGTCGCCGAATGTCGAACAAGCTCTTGGCGAACAATTATCGTTATCGCCGAAGCTTCTCGAAGACCCCGAACGTGCTCGAGGTCTCTAATCTAATCGAAATCCAGAAGCGATCCTACGATCACTTCCTCCAGCCGGGGGTTCCCCCGGAGGATCGGGAGGAGCAGGGGCTCCAGGCGGTCTTCAACTCGGTCTTCCCGATCGAGGACTTCTCTGGCCGCGCTTCCCTCCAGTTCCACAGCTACGAGCTCGAAGAGCCCAAGTACGACGTCGATGAGTGTCGGGAGCGAGGCATGACGTTCTCGGCGCCCGTGAAGGTCGTCGTGCGCCTCGTCGTCTGGGACATCGACGCCGAGTCGGGCAAGCGGACGGTCTCGAACATCAAGGAGTCGCCCGTCTACTTCGGCGAGATTCCCTTGATGACCGAGAACGGCACGTTCATCGTCAACGGGACCGAGCGCGTCGTGGTCAGCCAGCTCCACCGCTCGCCCGGCATCTTCTTCGACAGCAACCGCAGCAAGACCGGTGGCACGAAGGAGATCTTCACTGCGCGCATCATCCCGAACCGCGGTTCGTGGATCGACTTCGAATTCGACACGAAGGACATTCTCTACGTCCGCATCGACCGGCGCCGGAAGCTGCCGGCCACCGTGCTGCTGCGCGCGCTCGGGTACGACTCGGAGTACCTGCTCAACTACTTCTACGACACCGAGCGCATCTTCCGCACGAAGGACGGCTGGTTCAAGGAGACCACGGCGGACCTTCTCTTCCAGCAGAAGGCCTCCACCGATGTCTTCGCGCCGGACGGCACGCTCATCGTCAAGAAGGACAAGAAGTTCCTCAAGAACATCCTCCGCAAGATGCGCAAGGCGGGGATGCTCGAGGAGCAGGTCCGCGAGATCGACGGTCGCACCCGCAACGTCGAGATCGGCATTGTCCCCGTTGCCGAAGACGAGATTGTCGGTAAGGTCTCCGCGACCGACATCGTCGATCTGGAGACGGGTCGCATCCTCGTCGAGTGCAACGAGGACGTCACGGCTGAGGCCGTCGACAAGGTCATCGGTTCGGGCATCGAGGAGTTCGAGGTCCTGTTCATCGACGGCGTCATCGTGGGGAGCTTCCTCCGCGACACGCTGCTCGTCGACAAGATCGAACGCTACGAAGAGGCGATCATCGAGATCTATCGACGGCTTCGCAGCTCGGACCCGCCTACCTGGGACCAGGCTCTGCAGCACTTCGAGAACCTGTTCTTCAACTCGGAACGGTACGATCTGTCGCGAGTCGGCCGACACAAGCTCAACCACAAGCTGATGATCGACGTTCCGCTCGATCAGACCACCCTGACCCGCGACGACATCCTGCAGGTCGTGAAGTACCTGATCGACCTCAAGAACAACAAGGGCCAGGTCGACGACATCGACCACCTCGGCAACCGTCGCGTGCGTGCGGTGGGTGAGCTTCTCGAGAACCAGTACCGGGTCGGTCTCGATCGCATGGGCAAGGCGATCAAGGAGCGCATGAGTCTGTCGGAGATCGAGGCGCTCATGCCCAACGATCTCATCAACAGCAAGCCCGTCTCCGCCGTCGTGAAGGAGTTCTTCGGGTCCAGCCAGCTCTCGCAGTTCATGGACCAGACGAATCCTCTGTCGGAGATCACGCACAAGCGTCGCCTGTCCGCCCTCGGCCCGGGCGGGCTCACGCGCGAGCGGGCAGGCTTCGACGTTCGCGACGTCCACCCGACTCACTACGGTCGGATCTGCCCCATCGAGACGCCGGAGGGCCCGAACATCGGCCTCATTGCGTCGCTGTCCACCTTCGCGCGCGTCAACGAGTTCGGGTTCATCGAGACGCCGTACCGTCAGGTGCAGAACGGCAAGGTGACCGGCGAGATCGTCTACTGCGACGCCATGGACGAAGAGGTCGACAGCCAGGGCAACAAGCACATCATCGCCCCGGCCAACGCCATCGTCGACGAACACGGCGTCTTCGGGGACGGTCAGATGATCGCCCGCGTCGGCGGCGACTACCCGCTGGTCTCCCCCGAGGAGATCTCGATGATGGACGTCGCGAGCAACCAGCTCGTCTCGGTCGCGGCCTCGCTCGTCCCGTTCCTCGAGAACGACGACGCGAACCGAGCCCTCATGGGCTCCAACATGCAGCGCCAGGCGGTCCCGGTGCTCAGGACCGAGGCTCCGCTCGTGGGCACGGGCATCGAGCGAGTGGTCGCGCGCGACTCCGGCGTCACGGTGACCGCACGGCGGTCCGGGGTCGTCGAGTCGGTCGACGCCTCCCGCATCGTGGTGAAGACCGACGAGGGCGTCGACGAAGAGATCGGCGCTGACGTCGACATCTACAACCTCACCAAGTTCATGCGGTCGAACCAGAACACCTGCATCAACCAGAAGCCGGTGGTTCGGCCGGGCGACGTGATCGACGCGGGCGACGTCATCGCCGATGGTCCCGCCACCGACCGTGGCGAGCTCGCCCTCGGTCAGAACGTCCTCGTCGCGTTCATGCCGTGGGGCGGGTACAACTTCGAGGACTCGATCCTCATCTCCGAGCGGCTCGTCCGCGAGGACCTGTACACCACGATCCACATCGAGGAGTTCGAGGTCGCCGCGCGGGACACCAAGCTCGGCAAGGAGGAGATCACCCGCGACATCCCGAACGTGGGTGACGAGGCCCTGAAGGATCTCGACGAGTCGGGCATCGTGCGCATCGGCGCGGAGGTCCGCCAGGGCGACATCCTCGTCGGCAAGATCACGCCCAAGGGCGAGACCCAGCTCTCCCCCGAGGAGAAGCTGCTTCGCGCCATCTTCGGTGAGAAGGCCGGCGACGTGCGAGACACCTCGTTGCGTGTGCCGCCGGGCGTCGAGGGCACGGTCATCGGTGCCCAGGTCTTCGCTCGCGAGGGCGTCGAGAAGGATGCGCGAGCCAAGGAGATCGAGCTGCAGGCCGTGCGTCGCATCGAGCGCGACCGCGACGAGAAGGTCCGGACCATCAAGGACTCCGCTCTCCGCCAGCTCACCCGTGTGCTCGAGGGCCACGTCTCGACCTACCCGGTGGAGGACCTCGACACGAAGGAGGAGCTCATCGCGGCCGGGGCGACCTTCACCGCCGAGAACCTCAAGCGTCTGACCATCGAGCTCTATGACCGCATCGGCGTCGACGACCGCAAGGTCGAGGAGGATGTCTGGCGGATCACCGACCAGATCCGGGCCAAGATCGACGAGGTCCACGAGCGCTATGCGGCCAAGGTCGAGCGCCTGCGCAAGGGCGACGACCTCCCGCCTGGCGTCATCAAGCTCGTCAAGGTCTACGTCGCCATCAAGCGCAAGCTCTCGGTCGGTGACAAGATGGCCGGTCGCCACGGCAACAAGGGCGTCATCTCGAAGATCCTGCCCGTCGAGGACATGCCGTTCCTCGAGGATGGAACCCCTGTCGACATCGTGCTGAACCCGCTCGGCGTTCCGTCCCGGATGAACGTGGGCCAGATCCTCGAGACCCACCTCGGGTGGGCGGCGCGCGGCATGGGCTGGATCGTGGCCGACCTCCACCAGCGCCACGAGGCGAAGGAGCTTCGCGAGTACCTCAAGCGTTGCTTCTCCGACCAGCCGAGCGTCGTCGAGTTCCTCGACAAGGCCGAAGACGACGAGGTCCTGCGCTACGCCGAGAAGTACCAGGGCGGCGTCACCGTGGCCACGCCGGTGTTCTCCGGGGCCAAGGAGGCCGAGATCCGGCAGTCGCTCGACGTGGCTGGATTCGCCGAGGATGGGCAGTCGCTCGTCTTCGACGGCCGGACCGGCGAGGCGTTCCACCAGCGCGTCACGGTGGGCATCATGTACATGCTGAAGCTGCACCACCTCGTCGACGACAAGATTCACGCCCGGAGCATCGGGCCGTACTCGCTCGTCACCCAGCAGCCGCTCGGCGGGAAGGCCCAGTTCGGTGGCCAGAGGCTCGGTGAGATGGAGGTCTGGGCCATGGAGGCGTACGGCGCCGCCTACGGGCTCCAGGAGTTCCTGACCGTCAAGTCCGACGACGTGGCCGGTCGGACCCGCATGTACGAGTCCATCGTCAAGGGCGACAACGTTCTCGAGGCTGGACTGCCCGAGTCGTTCAACGTCCTCGTGAAGGAGATGCAGGCGCTCGCCCTCGATGTGGAGCTCATCGAGGACAAGGAGGTCCTCCGCCAGTGAGGAGTGGACCCCGCCTGACTCTCGAACCCGCCCGGGCAGCGTGCCCGGGTGTCCCGAACCCGAATTCCGTCCTGCCCCGCCCGCGCCTTTGGAGGTCCCCTTGAGGGAGATCTACAACCTCTACGAGAAGCCGAAGAACCCGCTCAATTACGTGGCGGTCCGGATCAGTCTGGCGTCGCCCGAGAAGATCCGGAGCTGGTCGCACGGTGAGGTCAAGTAGCCCGAGACCATCAACTACCGGACGTTCAAGCCCGAGCGCGACGGTCTGTTC
>CAZZLC010000140.1:0-8328 GCA_964655065.1 uncultured Enterobacteriaceae bacterium
CCCAGGTTGCGGATGGTCTCGAAGAGTTCACTGTCGATGCGCGCGGCGAGCTCACGGCTATCCGCGTCGAGCTCACCCCGACAAAGTCTTCACAGACGCTGAGCTCGGCGCACTACGAGCTAGGTTCGATGCTGGGGAGCGCAGCCTTCGATTCGCGACAATGCTGGTGATGGCGTACCTCACGCGGTTCAACGAGGTGCAGGTGGCAAGGGTCGCCCGCACCGCGATTGGTGCATTAGCCGAGACCCCTCCGCGCCAACGACACCTTCAGGCCGTCGCGTTCCTGCTCGTTGCCGCCGGGTCCGGTCCCCTTACGGTGACGTGGCGTTCCCGCTCCTCTGGAACGTCGACCATCGTCAACCTCTCCGCTATCGACCTGGCGTGGCTCGGGGAGGATTCCCAGTACGAGCGACTCGCGAAGCTGCTCTGTGGCGACGATTTTGTCCTTGCCACCTTCGAAATGGTGGCCGAGCCTCATCCCGAGGGACGCCTGGCTCAAGTGGTCTTCGCTCGCGAGACGGTGGAATCGGGGCCCAATCGAGCGGAGCGACGGGCACAGCGACGCAAGCGTTCCAAGCGTCGTTGATGCCTGCGACTCGGAGAGAAACGGGGGATCACGCTCATCCAGGCACGTAGCGGATCACCGGAACCCACCGTTCGAGCGCCGAGTCTCCTCCGTGGACCCACCTCGTCCCGTCATGATCCAGGCGAAAACCATGATCGGCGAAGAGCAGGATCGGCATCCCTGGGGCGGCCGCCTCTGCGACTCGCCGACCGCTGCGTCGCAGGTCTGGCAGGGCGACCTCGATCATTCGATCCAGCGACCACCGAGGCAGGCGGTGGAGGCTCACGTCGATCGTGTCACACTTGGCGACGGGCAACGGGATTCCCGCCTCGGCGAGCGCGGTCCGGCAGGCGTCGGTAGTGGTGGGCGGCAGCACGCGAGCGATTCGGATGCTGTCGAGCCGGAAGCCGGGCACCAGGCCGGGCAGCGCTCCGCGGAGCCCGGGCAGCATGGCGAGCCCGAAGGCGTCGACCCACCAGGTCGACGCTTGCTCACTCTTCAGTAGGTCAACGAGCTCGGGTGGCTCCTCGACCCCGGCACCGCGGGCAACGGCATCGAGCCGTTCCAACCATCCGGGCCCCAGCGCCTGTAGACGCTCGTGGGCCCGGTACAGGCGCGCCGCCAGCAAGCCGACGCTCTCCGGACTCGTCGGCACCGACGGTCGTGCAATCTCACCGGCCGCCAGCACGAGCGGGCTCGCATCGTGGGGTACGGCGAGCCCCTCGGCAACACGGCGGGCCACCTCGACCACGAGTGGCTCGGCGAGACCGAGCGACTCCAGACCACGGAGCGCCTCGGCAGACGGCCCGACCGGCAACTCGTCGAGGCTAGCGCCGCTGATCCCCTTCGGCAGGGGCTCCCCGGTCTCGAGGCACCTCGCCACACACCAGGCCGCGACCTCGGGGGACCCGCCAATGCGGAACCGACCCGGGCCGAGGGAGCTCGCCCACGCCGACAGTGCCCGGCCGAGCTCCGCGCTCGACCACACCCGATCATCGCCCAGCCGGGACACCGCCGCGTCGAGGTCCAGGATCCGAGGTCCGTCCTCGAACAACCGGTCCAATCCATCGATGTCGTGCACCTCGGGCCACGCTGCTTCCCCGTCCAGCCAGGCCCGCGCGAGCTCCGCTCGCTCTGGCCCCGAGGCGAGCCAGTCGCGGACTCGCGCCGCGATGTCGGGGTCTGCAAAGGCCGCGACGAGGCCCTCCTCGAGCGTTCGGCGCTCCTCCCCAATCGCGTCGATGATCGACGAGATGCCCGCACGCTCCCCATCGAAGCCGCAGGTGCAGCGCGGCTGGAACGAGAGATCGACCAGCTTCCGACACCGGACGCGGCGAGCCCGCTCGAACAACGCATCCAGCTTCGCAGCCTGCGCGGCCCGACCTACGAGTGCGCTCCTCGAAACCGCGGGAGGGCGCTCCTCGAGGACCGATGATGCATCGACAGCCGCCCAGAACGCCTCGTGGGCAGCCCGGTAGCGTTCGGCTCGCTCGGCATAGGTGATGCGCGCTTCGTGCAACCATCGCTCGATCGCGGGTCCATCGTGAAGGGGTGGAGGAGGTGCGACCGTGTCGTCCCCCGCGAGCAGGTGGCGATAGCGCTGGACCTCCTTCGCCTGCCGATCGAGCCGCTCGGGCAGCACGCGCAGACGCTCGTAGCGGTCGAGCAGCTCGGAGACCGACCCGAACCCCTTCCGGAATCGCTCGAACGCTTCGATGTCGTCAGAGCCTTCGAGGTTCCTCACGTGCTCGGCGAACGCACGAATGTCCTCGACGAGCTGCTCCCCACCGTCCGTACCCTCGAGCTGGCTCGCGATCGGCCCCACACCTCGCACCACGGAGCCCAGAGCCTCTCGCACGCTTCCGACCGCACTCGACTGCGCAGTGACCGTCCAGCTCCGAGGCACGTCGATCGACAGCGCTCGGCAGATCTCCTCGAGCTGCTGGAGCGCCTCCCCCGGCAGCGCTCGTGTGGGTCGAACCCGGTCATACGACGAGGGCAGCGGCATCGCCTCGAACGCCTCGCGGTAGGTCAGGGCGCTCGACCCACGGCCTTCCTTGATGATCTCGATCTCGCCCACGAAGACCAGGGTGATGAGCAGAGCGTGCACCTGGTCCTCGACGAGGCCGTAGACGGGCTGTGCAAGGTGCTCGTAGACGGTCTTGATCTCGGGGTGGCGAGGCAACAGCGGGCTCAGTCGCCGGACGATGTCGTGTCGCCCCGGGTCACCACGCCGCTCGAAGCCCCCGTGGCGACGCTTCAGCAGCTTCATCGGCACGAGGTACCCTTCGCGGACGACGTTCAGCCACGTGTCGCTCGATGGCTGCGTGAGCCGCCCACCAGCCGCCGCGCGCGCGAGCTCGAGCCATCCTGCCTTGGGAACGGGTGGAGCGGTTGGAGCGAAGCGGGGAAAGGACGGATAGATCCGCTCCAGAATCGCGATGAACAGGGCGTCGAGCCAGGCGGAGACCGGTCCGGTGAGCGGGCTCGGCGTTCGGCCGCCGTCGGCGTCGTGATGCTCGGCCTGCGCCATCGCCGTGCGGACGCGGTCGTGGATCCGCGGCTCGAGAACCCGCAGCCTCCGTTCGATTCGCTCTCGCATGCGAGCGTCCGAGGGCTCCTCGCGGAGTCGCCGGAGAACGAGGGCGGTCCGCTCCTCGTCACCGGCCACGATCCGTTCGGGGAGGATGGTATCGACACGAGCCACCGCCTCCGGGGCCCCCCAGGGCAGCCGCACGACGATCCCCGGCTCCGAGATCGGCGAGGGCTCGCCGTTCCCGAGCCAGACACGGACCGATCGGCGGTGGTGGTGCCAGGTGATCTCGTGAGGCGCCCACCGATCGATCGGGAAGTCCGGGAGGGCCTCCGAGCGCTCGATCAGCGCCGCGAACAAGGTCTCGTCGTCGATCGCGAGCGCCGCGAGCTCGCGCTTCAGCCGACCCTCGAGCCGAGCGGAGCTGTCGTCGTCGAAGTCCAGCCGGAACTGGCCATCGTCACTGCGAACGTAGCGACCGTTGCTCGCCAGTGTCTCGAGGACGCGGGCGACGATCGCCCGGTTGCGGCCAGGATCGGTGCGGGAAGCCGCGAGGAGCAGCCATGCGAGCGCGTCGTCTGCGGTGAGCGCCTCCCGACGCGGCGAGAGCCACACGAGCGCGAGCAGCCGCAAGACCCTCTCGGCGAGCGTCCGCAGCGTGGCCGTCTCGAACAGTTGGTGGCCCTCGCTCTGCCACCAGGGGAACAGCTGCTCGTGCAGGGGCAGAAACTCGGCCTGGATGCGCAGCACGTCGTAGAAGTGCTCGACGATGCGGTCGGGCGTGACGAAGCTGCCCCATGGTTCGTCCAGGAACGGCGTGACATCGCGGGTCGCATCGCCACGAAGCTGCGTGACCACGAACTCCACCGCCCCTCGTGTCTGGGAGAAGCGGTCCCGGACCTCGTCGAGCAGCTCCAGCGTAGCGGGATGGATCGGGTAGATCGCGGTCAGCAAGCCCTCGTCGACTGGGTGGTCGGGGAGGGCCTCGCGAAGGCGCCGTGCGACCGGCGCAATCGCTTCGTCGGACCCGGGGAGCTTGTCGAGCACACCGCGTGCGAGCACCTCCCGGGTGTGTACCGGCCCCAGCTGGAGCCGGACAGGGAAGCGATCCCGAATCTTCCGATACAGACCAACGTCCAGCTCACCCGTGTGTTCAATCTGCTCCTGCATGGCCGCGACGATCACCAGCCGTTCGGTGATCGCGAGCTCTCCGAGGAACTGGAGGAACCGGACATCCTCGTTGAACGCGCGGGTGTCGGGCTTGGAGCGAAGGAACTCGGACAGCTCGTCGATGAGCAGCACGAGTCCTCCCTCCACCGCGGCCGTCCATCCGGGCCGACGGTCTGGAGCATCGTCGACACCGACGGCACGTCCGAGAACGGCCTCCAGCCGCTCCGTCGAGGGGTGCGCGAGCATCGAGGTGGCCACAACCCGTTGTGGATCCGCTCGATCCGAAAGCCGCCGCGCCAGCCACGCGAGCAAGTGGGACTTGCCCGACCCGTAGGGGCCGATCACGAAGACCCCGGTGCCGTTCGGCCGATCGAGCGCGACATCGAGGGCCTTGATGTGCCGGGCGACCTCCGCCGTCACGTAATAGTCGTCGATCCAGCTCGCTTCGCGGTCCTCGAGGCGCACGACGGTGGGTCGCGCACGAACCGAGACGTACTGGCGCACCGTCGGCCGATCAGAGGCGGGGCTTCCGGTCATCGTTCTCCCCCGGGCGCGAGCATAGCCGGTTCGATATGCCACGTTCGATGCTGGCCCGGATCCTCCACAACAACCTTCGCCAGGCCATCGCCCAGCGTGAGTCCGAGGCGGTTCGCGCGCTCCTCGATCAGCTCGCGTCGGTGGATCCCGACTCTGTGTACACGCGCTGCCTCGAGCTCGAGTGGCTTATCGTGTCGTCCCGGCTCGACGAGGCGCAGCGGGTTGCCAAGACCGTGGTCGAGCGCTTCTCGACCTCGGCGAGGGCTCACTGGCTGGCAGGCTGGGCGGCATATCGCGGCCGGCGGTGGCGGGACGCGCTCTCGGCCTTCGAGGAGAGCGAGCGGATTCACTCGAGCGCGTCCGTTCGCCGCTGGATCGGGCGTACGCTGAGTCAACTCGGCGACTTCGAACGTGCCGAGCCGATCCTGCGGTCGCTCGGCCCGAAGGGATGGCTGGATCTTAGCTGGCTCTGTGAGCGTCGGGGGGAGCACGCGCAGGCTCTCGCCCTGGTCGAGCGCCACCTCGAGAACCATCCCGACGATGCATGGGCCCGAGACCGGCGCGAGCGACTGATCGCGCTCACGATGGACGATCACGAGGTCCTCGAGGAGATGGAGGTGCTCGAGGAGCTCGGGGAGTCGATGCCCCGTGCTCTCGCCGAACAGGCCTTCCGGCAGCTGTTGGAGACGGGCCGCGGTGAGGATGCCCGGGACCTGATGGAGCGCCAGCTGGGCGCGGCATCCTCTGGTGAGATCACCAGCTGGGCCTGGATCGCATATCGGGCGGAGGAGCTGGACGTCGCCTGCAGGTTGTTCGCACGGACGTTCTCTCGCAACTGCGACAACGCCAAGTTCCTCTCGGCCTACGAGCGTGCCGCGAAGGCCGCCGGTCGCCTGGACGAGCTGCTCGAGCTCTACGGCGTGCACGCGCCGCAGCACCGCCGACTCTACGGTCGGGCCAAGCGACTTCGGAAGTCCGGAAGGTGAAGTCATCCGCGCTCCCCGTCGCCGATGCCCGCGGGGATGCGTCCTGTCGATGTCTATCAGATCGCGATCGAGAAGACCCGCCAACGACATCGACCCCCTCGTCGAACCTGTCCACCCGGCGGGCTGGTCCGTCGAGGAGGGCCGCGAACTCCGACAGCTGCGGACCGACGCGGGGTTGACCCAGGACGCGCTTGCCGAGAGGCTGTCCGTCAGCCGAGCCCACGTGAGTCGCGTCGAGAGCGCCACCAACGGACCGTCGGCCCGTGTGTTGCGCGCCTGGTATTCCGCCTGCGGCCACACGTTGACCGCCACCGCGGAGAGCGAATCTGAGGTCAAGCTCCGCCATCCCTGTACGGAATGCAAGACGACGAACTCATGATGGTAGCCCGCTTCGCCCGTTTCTGGAGGCGGATTCCCACCGACCTGCGTCGAGCCTGGTCCAGGTTCATGGACGCCTACGACGAGCAGTGAGCCGCCCTGATGAGGCCCCCATGAGGGGTAGCGCCAGGCTGCGACGCAACGAGCTGGTGGACCGTGGCCGGCCCGCGTCTGTCTCCCACGTACGCGGTTCACTGACGCGAATCCCTGCGTGCCGTAGGTCCCTTGTCAGTCGGCTGCTGGATCCATGCCCGCGAAGTCGTAGAGCTCGTCGAGGGAAAGCACGATGTCGAGTGACTCCAGCGCGACGTTGCCAGTTGTGATCTCGTGGATGAACCATCCTCCGTCTACGCGTCGTCGGACCTCGACTCTCTGCTCGTCCTGGCTGATCAGCACGTACTCCTGGAGGCTGTCGAGGCGACGATAGTGCTGGAACTTGGTCCCCCGATCGTGGCTCTCGGTATGGGGCGACAGCACCTCGAACAGCACCTTCGGGTTCACCACCGCGTGGTCGTCCTCGGCATCGTAGATGTAGTGCCCACAGATGACGGTCAGATCGGCGTAGAAGCTTCCACCGGTCGCGGGGACCCGAATCCTCTGGTCACTGTCCGCCGCGTGGCAGCCCGATCCCTTCAAGCGAGGGAACACGGCCCCGAGGAGATTCGTCTTGATGCGGGCGTGCCTCGGACTGCCCCCCGACATCGCGTGGGGCACGCCATCGATCAGCTCGTGACGCTGACCCGTCTGCTCCTCGAGCGCACGTAGCTCCATGGGGGTGAGCCGACGGGGCTCTTCGGCGGTCTGGGACATCTGGTCACCCTCCTCGGACAGTCTACTGCCACCAGCAACCGCCGCACAGGGTCGATATGCCGGTCCGGTATGACGACTTCCGTGTGCATCCAGATGCATCCGGATCACCTCCATGACCTTCGGCGCGCACTCCGAACACGCCAGGACCTCTACCAGCACCCAGCACCGCCAGGTCGAGCTTCGGGAGCAGGAAGTCGCAGGTTCGAATCCTGCCACCCCGACTCGCATCTTCCGGCGTTGAGCCTGGCTCCTCCGGATATCGATTCGGTGGCATCCGGCTGTGCCGGTCCAGCGACGTAGCTTAAATCTTGGTTCTTCGACGGCCGAGCGCGTGTTCGTCAGGCAGGCGTGCCGTGCCCGCTCTGCGAAGCCGGGAGTGGTCCGCGGCCCACCGTCCCCTCACATTCGGCCCAGCGCGAGCGCTGCCGCACAGCGGTGCCGGCGGCCCTCGGCACGTGATGTGGGTCCGGCTAGGATTTGGGAGCGACTCGTGCCGACTCGATCCGAGTCGCTGGAGGTTGGAATGGAGCAACTGACTGTCCGGGGCTTCGGACCCGAGGTGGAGCGTCGCCTTCGTGAGCTCGCTGACCAAGAGAACATCTCGCTGAGCCAGGCTGCCATGAGACTCATCCGAAGGGGGGCCGGGCTCGAGCCCATGCCGGCCGAGGCGCGAGCCATCGGTGGTGCACTCGACGACTTCATCGGTTCATGGAGCGACGAGCAGGCGAGGGAGTTCGAGGAGGCGCTGAATCCGCTCGCTCAGGTCGATCCCGAGCTGTGGCAGTGAGCGCAGAGCGGATCGTAATCGACACGAGCGCGTGGTCCGACCTCATGCGCGGCGCCCCAGCGGTGACGCGAATAGTACAGGCTGCGCACCGAGTGCTCATGTCGGCGATCGTCGTGGGCGAGCTGGAGTACGGCTTTCGACGAGGGGCGTGGACGGAAGCCAACCTGGAGCGGCTAGACAGGTTCCTTGCCACTCCGCACGTCCGCTTCCTGTTCGTCACGAGGACGACGTCGGACAGGTTTGGCCGTATCCTCGCCGCTCTCCGAGCAAAGGGGACCCCCATTCCGACGAACGATGTCTGGATCGCCGCGCACGCCCTCGAGACTGGCGGGACGCTCGTGACGCGAGACAGGCACTTCGAGCAGGTCGATGGCCTACCCTTTATCGAAATCCCCGCTCCCTGATCCGATCGAGCGGGCCCGCGTAGCGTATGCCCGCTCGGTATGCGACCTCCACGTGCACCGAGAGGCATCCGAATCACCTCCATGACCTTCGGCGCACGTTCGGACACGCCAGAACCTCCACCAGCACTGCCAGATCGAGCTTCGGGAGCAGGAAGTCG
>CAZZLC010000141.1:0-8266 GCA_964655065.1 uncultured Enterobacteriaceae bacterium
CGCAACCCCGGTTGCCGCCTCCTCGCTCACCCGCCCAGCATGGACTTCATCTGACGCTGGATGAAGCGGATCGACCAGGCCGGTGCGATCCGCTGCATCCACGACAGGGCTCGCGCGTCCCTCCCGACCAGGATGTGCAGGCGATCCGCCTCGATCCCGTCGAGGATAATCGTCGCCGCCGCATCGGAGGCCAGCGGCCTCATCGAGGAGCTCGCCGCCGCCTCCTCGGGCACCGGAGACGCCACCCCGGAGTTGTCACCGATGTTCGTGGCCACGGCGCCCGGCATGACCACCGACACTGCGATGGAGGTGTCGGCAAGCTCGGCGTAGAGCCCCTCCGTGAGGAGCTTCACCGCGGCCTTGGTCGCGCCGTACATCGTCTGACCGGGAAACGGCATGAACCCGCCCATGCTCGAGACGTTGACCACGTGCGCCACGGGCCGGTCGGCCAGGTGAGGCAGGAAGGCCCGGAGCACGCGGATGGGCCCGTACAGGTTCACCTGCACCAGGCGGTCGACGACGTCGGAGCCCAGCTCGACGAAAGGGACGAAGGGCTGGATGATGCCCGCGTTGTTGATGACCCCATCGACCGCCCCGTGAGACGCGATCACGGACTCCGGTAGCGCCTGGACGGCATCCGCGTCAGTGACGTCGAGCACGTGGCGCGACAGCCGCTCTCCGACGTCGAGCTCGGCGCTCAACTCGTCGAGGCCCTCCTGCCGCAGATCCACCGCAGCGACTCGGGCTCCCCGCGCGATCAGGCCCTTTGCGAGCGCACGCCCGATGCCGCTGCCCGCTCCGGTGACGACGACGACCTTGCCCTTCAGCTTCATGACGAACCTCCCGGCACCAGGGCGGCGCCGATGGAATGCTCACGGCAATGAGTGCGAACGTATCGCGGGCCCGAGGGTCGACCCGGGGAGGTCCACGACGCGCCCACAGTCTGATTGAGTTGGTTCGCGGCGCACTCTCGAGACCGCAAGGGTTTCGCAAGGACCGGCTCATAAGGTCCCTCCGAGTCGCCGCCGAGGTGACTCGGAGCCTTGCTCGGGAGCCCCCGCCGATGTGGACCCTCGCTGTGCTGCTGTCGCATGCCACCCTCGCCCGGGCCGGCATCTCCTTCGAGGACGCCGTGCGGACGGCGCGGGACCAGGGACCCTCCGCGCAGCGCGGGGAGGCGGACCTCCAGATCGCGCGCGCCCGCAAGGGCCAGTCGATCGCGCGTCTGCTGCCCCAGGTCTCCGCGTCGGACCGCTTCAACCGTCGGGTCAACAACCCCGAGCGCTACACCTTCAGCTTCGACAGCGACGAAGACTGTGATCCCGCCGTGAACCCGCTCTGCCTCCCCATCGCGCTCGGAGAGGACGGTCAGATCACACTGCCCGAGAACACACTGTCCAACTCGCTCGGGCTCCGAGGCTCGCTGCCGGTCAACGTGCGCTCGCTCACGGGGGTTCGCCAGGCAGGCCTCTCGCAGGAGCTCACCCGGCTCCGGGTCGACGCTCAGGACGAGCGCCTCGTGCTCGACCTCGTGGGTCAGTACGCGGAGCTCCAGTACGGCGTGGGCGCGCTGATGCAGTACGAGGCACGCCTCGCGCTGGCCGAGGAGACGCTGGCCGTGGTGCAGGGGCGCTTCACGGCAGGCGAGGCGACGGAGCTCGACGTCGAGCAGGCGACGATCGACGTCGACGAGGCGAGCCTGGCCATCGCGCAGATCGAGCGGGCGCTTCCCGCGGGCCTCGACCGGCTTCGGCTGCTCGGGAGCCCCGTCGAGGGGGGGCTGCTCGTCTGTCCCTTCGGAGACCCTCCCGATCCGGCGACGGCGCTCGACCTGACCACCGCGACGTCCATCGCCTCGGCCGAGACCTCGCTTCAGCTCGATCGCCTGCGACGTACCCAGGACCAGCTCGACGTCCTGCCCACCCTCACGCTGGTCGGCGGCGCCTCGTGGACGGCCAACGGCCAGACGCTCGCCGAGCTCGGGGAGAGCTTCCTCTTCGACAACTGGTACGTCGGCGCGACGCTCTCGCTGAGCCTGTTCGAAGGCGGAGCCCGGTTGTTCTCGCGCCGGGAGGCCGCCGCCGCGGTGCGCAAGAGCGAGCTCGACCTCGCCCAGGAGCGGGAGACCCTGGCCCTCGACGATCGTGACCGGGTGGATGCCCTCGCGGACGTCGCGACGGAGATCGACCTCGCGCAACGCCAGCTCGATCTCCAGTCGCGCCAGGTCGAGGCCGCCCGCGCGCTGTACTTCGACGGCGGCGAGACCACGTTCGACCGCTACACCCAGGCGCGTCAGCGTCTGGAACAGCGGCAGCAGCAGCTCCTCGCGTTGAAGCGCCAGCGGCAGCAGCTCACCGCCCAGCGTTGGGTGCTTGCTGGCCACGCCGACGCTCTTCTCGACCACCTCTTCGCCCACGAGCGCACGCCCGACACCCAGGCCGCGTGCCGCACCATCGCTCCCTGAGGTCGCCATGCGCCTGTCACTCTGGTCGATCCTGTGGGTCGCCTGTTCGTCCGAGGAACCGGAGGCCTCGCCACCCCTCGCCGTGCGCGCCGAGGTCGCGACGGTGGCCTCGGTCGCGAGCCCCATCCTCAAGACCACCGTGCTCGAGGCCGAGCAATGGCGGCCACTCTACTTCCAGCAGAGCGGGCTCGTCGCGGACATCGCGGTGGCGGAGGGCGACCGCATCGAGAAGGGCCAGCGTCTCGCGAACCTCGATCTCGCCTACCAGGACAACCAGGTCGCGACGGCGCGGGTGCAGTACCGGGCCGCGGAGCTCGACCTCGAGAGGGCCCGACGCGAGCTCACCCAGGCCCAGACGATCTCGGCGTCAGGCGGCTACTCGAAGGAACAGGTGCGCGACCGCGAGCAGCGGGTCGAGCAGGCCGAGCTGAACCTCGAACGGGCCCGCCTGAACCTGCGCGGACAGGTGATCAGGCGCGACCAGATGATGCTCCACGCCCCGTTCGACGGGGTGGTCTCCGAAGTCAACCTCCGGCTCGGCGACCGGGTCCGCGGCGACGTCTCGGACCCCGACAACGACACCAACCAGCGCCCACCGATGGCCGCCTACCAGCCTGGCCGGTTCACCATGCGGTTCTCGCTCCCCGAGAACCAGGCCTCGCTCGTGCAGGTGGGCGCGCACGCCGACGTCAACCTCGTCGACGATCCCACGGTGGCCTTCGACGGCACCATCGAGTGGGTCGCCCCCTCCGTCGACCGCGACAGCCGTACCGTGGCCGTGCGCACGAGCGCCCAGCTCGGCCCCGACGACCCGGTCTACGGCCGTGTGCGCGACGGCTCCACGGTCCGCGTGGCGGTGGCGGCCGACCGCGCACGCGAAGTGCTCACGGTCCCCGAGGGGGCCGTCGTCTATCACCGTGACCAGGCCTTCCTCTTCGTCACCGACGGGCAGACGGTCGAGCGTGTCCCCATCACCCAGGGTCGGATCCGCAGCGGCCGGGTGGAGGTCGAGGCAGGGCTGCAGGCCGGCACGCGCGTGGTGACCACGCAGGTCTACCGACTCACCGACGGTCAGGCCGTTCGCGTCACCGGGGAGGACCCGTGAGCGCAAAGCCAAAGGGCGTCGCAGCACTGCTCTCGCGCATCCGGCTCGCGATCCTGCTCGTGGCTGCGCTGGTGGGGTGGGGTGCGTACTCCCTGTTCGACATCCGCAAGGAGAGCATGCCCGACATCGAGGTGCCGCTGGGCCTCGTGACGGTGGAGTTCCCCGGCGCCCCCCCCGACCTCGTGGAGGCCGAGGTCACCAATGTCCTCGAGGTGAGCCTCAAGGGCCTGCCGAGACTCACCAGCCTACAGTCCAGCTCCTTCCAGAACGGCGCCCTGCTCCTGATCGAGTTCGATCTCGACGCCGACATGCAGGAGAGCATGGACGCGCTTCGGGACGGGGTCGACGAGGCGGCCGTGGAGCTGCCGGACGAGGTCACCGCGGTCAAGGTCCAGCAGCTCGCCACGACCAATCGCCCGGTCTACTCGTTCAGCCTCTCCGGCGAGCTGCCCCCCGAGGTGATGCGCAAGAACGCCCTGCTCGTGCGCGACCGCCTCGAGGGGCTCGAGGGGGTGAGCGAGGTGCGGGTGGGCGGGCTGCGTGACGACCAGCTGCAGGTGCTCGTGCACCAGCAACGCCTCGAGGAGATCGGAGGCACGCTGTCCGACGTCGTGAAGGCGCTGCAGCGCGCCCAGACCACGACCCCGGTCGGCCGTCTGCAGTCGAGCGAGCGGAACTTCTCCCTCGACGTCGACCGGATCGGCCTCGACATCCCCGAGCTCGAGCAGCTGCTCGTGCGGGCCGCGGCGACGGGTGACCGGGTCGCCCTGTCGTCCGTGGCCACCCTGTCGCGTGGCCTGTCCGAGCCCGTCGACGCGACGCGCCTCGTGCGCCACGGCCCCGACGGATCGGTGACCGCGGGCGACGCGCTGTCGTTCGACATCCTCCGGCAGCCGGGAGCGGACGTGCCGCGGGTCGTCGACCGGGTGCGGGCGGCCCTCGACGAGCTCGAAGGCGAGCTGCCGCCGCTGCTCACCCTCACGGTGACGAGCGACCAGGGCACCGAGATCCGCGACGGCCTCGGGGTGCTCTTCAGCAACGGTGCACAGGCCGTGCTGCTCGTCTTCCTCGTGCTGTTCCTGGTGCTCGGGCTGCGCGAGTCGATCATCGCCGGGCTGTCGATCCCGCTGACGTTCCTCGCTGTGTTCGGGGTCCTCTGGCTGATGGACGAGTCGGTGAACAACCTTTCGCTGATGGCCCTCGTCATCGCGCTCGGCCTGCTCGTCGACGACTTCATCCTGATCATGGAGGGCATGCACGAGAGCCTCGCCCGAGGTCGCTCGTCGCTCGACGCGGCGGTGGAGACGCTGCGCGACTTCGCGATGCCGTCGCTGTCGGGTACCCTCACCACGCTCGCCGCCTTCTTGCCCATCGCCCTGCTCGGCGGCATGGAAGGCAAGTTCATCCAGATCATCCCCCTGACCATCTGCATCGCGCTCGTCACGAGCTACCTCGTGTCGATCACCGTCGACACTGCGTTCGGGGCCGCAGTGCTCCGCCACGAGTCTCCCAATCCCCTCACCGCGCGAGTGCACCGTGGCCTCGAAGGTCTGGTGGGCTGGTACGAGCACACCGTGTTCCCCGCCACGCTGGTCCACCAGGGCCAGCGCTGGATCGTGCTCGGCATCACGGTCCTGGCCTTTGGAAGCTCGCTGGTCGCCGCGAGCCAGCTCGACGCGGTGGTCTACCCGCAGAGCGACGAGAACCAGCTCGGCGCCACGCTGTACCTTCCCCCGGGCACCACGCTCGAGCAGACCCGAGCCCTGTCGCGGGCGGTCGAGGCCGAGCTCGCGGGAGACCCCGCGATCCGGCACTTCACGCTCAATGCGGGGGCGAAGAGCGGTCTCGCGATGAGCGGACCCGAGGCCTACCTCGAGCCCTTCCAGGGCGAGCACATGCTCGGGGTCACCCTCGAGCTCGTGCCCGCCGACGCCCGGGAGGCCACGTCGTTCGAGCTCGCGGAGACCTTCCGCGCCCGGCTCGAGGCGCTGGGGCGGGCCGAGGTCGAGATGCACCAGATCCGCATGGGCGCTTCGGCCTCCGCCCCCATCGAGGTCGAGGTCACGGCGCGGTCCGTCGAACGCGCGGAGGCGCTCGCCGACGAGGTCAGGGCGGCAGCCCACACGGTGGGCGGCCTCGTGGGACTGTCGGACTCCCGCAAGCCACACCAGGGCGCGTGGCGCATCGCCCTGTCCGACGAGGCGATGGCGTTTCACCGCCTCGATCGGAGCTCGGTGCTCCAGTTCCTGTTCCAGGCCATTCGCGGGACGACGGCGGACGTCGTCTACGAGGACCAGGACGAAGTACACATCGAGGTCGGCTACGACTGGCGGGACGACGGCATCTGGAACAGCCCCCAGACGCTCGAGGACGTCCTCGCGCTCCAGGTCCCGACCCTGCTCGGCCGCAGCGTGCCGCTCGCCGCCATCGCCGACATCGAGCTGAAGACGTCGCCCGTCGGAATCAACCACACCAACCGCCGGCACGTCGTCATGGTGCGGGCGGACGCCGAGGGCTCGCCCATCGAGGCGGCGGACGCCATCGCGGCGACCCTGGGGTCCGCGGGCCTGCAGTCGGGAGAGCAGATCCGATTCCTCGGCGACAAGGCGACGTCCACGGAGACCAACCGGGAGCTCGTGCAGGCCTTCGCGTTCGCGCTCACCCTCATCTTCGCGATCCTCGTGGCGCAGTTCCGCAGCTTCGCACAGCCGTTCGTCATCCTGCTCACCATGCCGCTCGCGTTGACGGGGGTGTTCTTCGGCTTCCTCCTCACCGGCATTCCCCTGTCGTTTCCCGCGACGATCGGGATGGTCGCGCTCGTCGGGATCGTGGTGAACGACTCGATCGTGCTCGTCGACGCGATCAACCGGGGCCGCTGGGACGACGGGCTCGATCCGGTGCGAGCGGTGCTTCAGGGGTGCACGAGCCGTATGCGCCCCATTCTCGTCACCACGGTGACCACCGTGATCGGCCTGGTGCCGCTCGCGCTCACCGACCCGGTGTGGGAGGGACTGTGCCTGGCCATCGTGTTCGGCATCTCCCTCGCCACGATCCTCACGATGATCGTCATCCCGGCGATCTATCTGTCCCTGGAAGGGGGCGCGGACGAAGCGCTCTCCTCGACCGAATCCTCGCCGTCCAAGGAGACTCGACATGTCTAGGTGGCTCGCTTCGCTCTTCTCGATCGCCGGCGCCCTGCTCGCGCTCACCGTCTCCACCCCGAGCTTCGCGGCCGACCTGTCGGGCACGTGGACCCTCGACAAGAAGGTCTCGGACTCGCCCAACGACATCCTCAAGGCGCAGGGTGTGAGCTGGGTGAAGCGCAAGGCCGCGGCCGGCCTCTCCGTCACCCTCAACATCGCGCAGGAGGGCGACGCGGTGACCATCGAGACCGTCACGTCGGCGAACACCCGCAAGGAGACCCTGCAGGTCGACGGCGAGACCCGAACCGTGGAGCGCGACCAGGGTAGCGCCGAGGTCCGCCACGAGTGGAAGGACGACGCACTGGTGAGCACGACCAAGACCTCCGGCGAGCAGGAGGCCACCGTCGTCTCGGTGCGCTCGCTGTCGGACGACGGCGCGACGCTCACCCAGCGCGTCACCTTGACGAAGGCCGACGGGACCACCACGTCGATGAACCGCATCTTCCGGAAGTCCTGATCTGATGTGGGCCGTCGCGCTGCTGAGCCTCGTCGGGGAGGCGTTCGCCCAAGACCTGGTGCGGGTGTGGGGGGGCTACCAGCCCCCGTCCGAGTTCGTCGCGGACTCCGAGGTCGCCGACCTCGAGGGCCCTGACCTGCGCTTCACGTCGTTCGGTGGTTCGCTACTGACGGTGCCCATCCGACTCTTCGACCGGAAGCTCACCTGGATCAACGGGGCGTCGTACGCGCAGATACTGCCGCGCACCTCGGTCGAGCTTCCCGACGACGTGTCGAACGACATGTACTCGATCACCCTCGACGTGATCCTGCTCGCCGAGCTCACAGAGCGGTGGCAGGTGCTGGCCCTCGTCAAGCCGGGCATCCAGAGCAACCTGGCCGTGCCGTTGTCGGACCGCGACTTCCGCATGCAGGTCGTCGGGCTCGGCTCCTACGCGGTGAGCGAGCGCACGAGGCTCGGCCTCGGGTTCGGCTACGCAAACCTGTTCGGGACGCCGCAGCCCCTTCCGATCCTCCAGGTGTCCTACGAGGGAGAGCGGGTCCGCGTCGACACGCTGCTGCCGCAAAAGGCGATCGTGTGGTTCGAGGTGGTCGACGACGTGTTCTCGCTCGGGCTCGAGGCGCGGCTGTCGGGCGGGTACTTCCACCGCGGGAACCCCGACGCGCAGGTGCCCGGCGACACGTTCATCCGCTACAGCCTCGGCGTGCTCGGGCCCGTGGCGGAGGCGCGCCTGGGGCCCCTCCGGCTCACGGGCCAGGTCGGCTACGCGTTCCGCCGCACCTTCGACATCTTCCGCGACGACGACCCGCTGGCGCAGTTCGACCTCGAGCGGGGGCTGACGGCACGGGCGTCGCTCGGCATCGGGGTCGGCAAGACCAAGGCGCCGAATCCCGATGCGATGGGTCTCTGAAGGGCGTCAGGGGCGGTCGCCGAAGCGCCACCCCACGCCCACCCGCACCGTCGGCATGTGCACATAGCGGCGGAAGGTCTCTTCGAGGGCGGCCTCGATGGCGTCGGCGCCTTGCGGTCCGCCCTCC
>CAZZLC010000142.1:0-8081 GCA_964655065.1 uncultured Enterobacteriaceae bacterium
ACGATGATGCCGCCGCCCTTGACGATCTCGCCGTCGTACTTCTTGACGCCGCGGAACTGCGGATTGGAGTCACGGCCGTTGCGGGTCGAGCCCTGGCCCTTCTTGTGTGCCATCGGTGGTTCCTCTCAGGCCTTGATCTCGGCGATCTCGAGCTGCGTGTGACTGTGGCGGAAGCCAACCCGACGCCGGTAGCGGCGGGTGGGGCGATACTTGAACGTGATGACCTTGTCGCCGCGGGGATGCCCGAGGACCTTGGCGGTCACCGATGCGCCCTCGACGAGCGGCGTCCCGATCGCGACCTGCTCACCGTGGACCATCAGCACCTTGTCGAGGGTCACGGTGTCGCCGATCTCGGCCGACAGCTTGTCGACCTCGATCACGTCGCCAGGAGCGACGCGGTACTGCTTGCCGCCGCTTTCGATGATTGCGTACACGAAATCTCCGTCCAGGCGCACGCGGGCCGCGTGTCTTGGGTGCCTGCACCCGCGTCGAGACCGCGGGTGGAACGTATGGAGTGGCGCCGAGCCCACTGCTCCACGCGCACCTCGGGTACCTACTTCACTCGCGGCCCTTCCGCAAGCGCTCCTCGTGGAGGACGCGACGAGCGGGGTCCACCGCACGGGCCACCGCGCGAGGCACCGGCCACGGAAGGCCCAGCCACTGCGCCGCGACGAGGGCAGCGGCGATCGGTGCGGTGACGCTTCCCTTGGAGCCATGACCCGCCGAGACGGCGCCGTCGTCCACCAGTCCGACGACCGGAGCGTGATCCGGGGTCTTGGCACGGACTCCCTGCCAGCTCACCACCGGATCGCCAACGTCCAGCCCCAGGCGAGCGCGGACGGTGGCGGCGAGCTGCTCGGCGTCGTCGTCGGGGAGCGACGTTCCCCGGTGACGGGTGGCGCCGATCACGGTTCCCGCGGCGGTGTCGATGGCGTAGGGGCCGGCTCCGACGGCGAGATCGGGCGCCACGACGCGATGCCGACCCAAGGTCACCGTCCCGACCACCGGAGCCCACCGGCCGCGGCGTGGCGCGCCCGCGCACCACACGACGGGCCCTTCGAGGGGAGCGGGGGTGCTCCACCGCACGTCGAGATCCCGAAGGAGGTGGGCGACGGCGCGAGGGCCATCCAGTACGCCGGCCGCGGACTGGAGGTAGCCCTCGCGAACCGTGGTTCCGGTGGCCGGAACGTCGTGAAGCCACGGCGAGCCGTGCCATCGCTCGCGGACCTTCCGGTGATGCTGGGCGAGCTTGCCGGTCCGGGGGCCCATCACGAAGCCTTCGAGCGGGGACAGCGCGTCGCCGAACACCTCGCGCAGCTGCCACCCGGCGTGGGTCAGCGCAGCCAGCGGATTGGGACCTGCGGCGAGGTAGGGGCGGCACGACAGCCAGGGATTGGTGGAACCGCGAAGCGCGCCGGACGGCTTCCCCGGTGGCGGTCCGGCATCGACGACCACGACGTGAAGCCCGTGGTCGGCGAGGAAGCGGGCGACGCACGCGCCGGCGAGCCCAGCGCCGACCACCGTGACCGGGTCGGTCGTACTCCGGCCTGGAGGCCCCGAGCGCGGGGCGATGCCCAGGTCGCCGAGCACCGCGTCGATGGGTCCGACCAGACCGGCCAGAGCCTGGTCGGGGGTGTCTTGAAGGAGCAGCAGGTGCACGCGGCCGGGGACGGGGCGGAGGAGGAACGTGCCGCGATGGGGTGGAGGCAGGGCGTCGAGCCATCGGGCATCGAAGCCTGGAGGGAGGCCCGGCTCGGGAGCCTCGGCGACCCGCGCCAGGCCGGCGGGCAGGGCGCGATCCACGACCGCGAGGTAGGTGAGGCAGCCCGACCGGGTGGTCGTCAACCACGTCGACGCGGCGCGCCGGAAGTGCTCTCCACGACCGAAGCCGTCGACGAGCAGCGAGAACGGACCCCGGGCCTCGGCGAACCACCGCCGAAGGCCCTCGGTGTCGAGCCGACCGCGTCCGGGGTCGGTCCGCTCGCCGACGCGCAGGATCGGAGACCATTCGCGCTCTGCCATCGCCCTCACGGCTCGATCGGTTCCTGCTCTTCCGTGCAGTGGGGCTCCCCCGAGCCGGGCGGAACCCCGAAACAGCCCTCTTCGACATGGTAGGGCGCCTGCGGCTCGACCGGGCGTCGAAACCAGAGATTCTGCCACAACCAGACGCCCAGGCCCGGAGGCACGTCGGGGTCGGGCGAGAGGAGGGCGCCGACCGACACGCCGGTGCCCGCCTCCGGCCCCAGCCACAGCCCGACCGATGGAATCAAGGTCGTGGCGACCCCACCCTCCGCGACAAGCTCGAAGTCTGCCTCGAACGCTACGAAGGGACGCTTGCCCGTCAGCTCGAAGCCCGTCCACAGGTAGCCCGGGCTCGGCTGCTCCCGACCCCGCCAGCCGACGTCGAGCCACACCCCGAACCAGTCGACCGGGCGCTTCATGGCGTGCAGCTCCGGTCCGACGAACCAGTCGTCGGGGGAGGTGTAGGAGACGTGCGCGACGAGCGCGACCTCGGCCTCGGGGAAGGGAAAGGCTCGGACATAGACCTCCATCGGGCCCACGAGGGGTTCGCCGGCCTCCAGCCCGGCCGTGGCGGCGAAGATCAGGTCCAGGTTGTCCGCGGCTCCCACGAAGACGAATCCCGATGCCGAGGAGGGCCCGACCGTGACGTAGGGGTTGAGGCCGATCGACCCCCGGGGCGTTCGTTCGGGCCAGACGTTGAACGGGTCCGCCCGCGCATCCAGTGGCGCGAGCAGGAACAACCACGACATGCAGTCTCCGGGGTCGCCTGCTCCAGGGGCCGCCTCGCGGCGCCGGCAGAGAGGGGGGCATTGTGAGGGCTGACCTCGTTTGCCGCAAGGCCTCGGCTTCGGATTCGCGTTGAACGCCAAGTCCTCTGATCCGTTGTTCGTGGCGACCCTCAAGTGGAGTCCCCATGAACTTGTTGTTGTTGTTGCTGCCCAGCCCATCGTGGGCAGGTCAGTGCGAAGCGACGGAGACGGATCCGGACCGGTTGATCCTCTCGATTGTCGACGAACGCCCCGCCGAAGGTACGGTCGTACTCGAGGCGCTCGGCGCGAAGCCAGGGAAGAAGGTCCGCTTCCTCTACGAAGACGCCAACGGTCGCGACGCCTGCCCCGAGCAATGGTCCGTTTGCGTCGAACTCGAAGGTTTTCGGCACCTCGGAGGCGTGGTCGCCGACGAGTCCGGGGTGGCCACCCTGACCGCGAAGATCCCCAAGCGTCGGATGCTCGATGGTCTGGCGATCCAGGCCGTGAGCACGACGTGTCACGACCCCCGGATCTCCCAGGTCGTGTACCGCGACGAGCCGTCCCTCCCGGTGTGCAGCTACACCGCGGAGCAGTGGGCGGGGCTGTGCGAGCTGGGCGACCCGATCGGCTGCTTCCGCGACGATTGGTGGGACATCGCCTTCCCCGACGGCCTCACGATCGACGAGGACCGCGAACGGTGGAACTTCCAGAGCTCGAGCGACCTCGCGGCCCTCTTCCAGCAGCGGCTGGACAAGAGCGGTAAGGTGGGCGGCTTCAGAGCCGAGCTCGTCGCCTACGAGCTGAACCTCGCGTTCGCCCGAGCGGGCGCCTTCGGAGAGAAGGACGGTCTCCCCGATCTTGCCATCCCGTTCGGAACGCACGAGGGTCGCTTCTTCGGCGACATCCTGCCCGACCTGCACCAGGTCGTCGGGGACCCCGAGGCGCGCAAGCTCCCCGAGAATCGCCACCTGAAGAGCGCGATGCGCTGGGCGAACCGGGGCTTCGAATGCTCGTTCGAGGACCTTCTGCCGGCGCCCCTGCCCCCGCAGAGCCCTGTTGGCCACGACGACTGCGTGTCGGACGTGGCGGGCGACGCGGTGGTCAACTCGCCGGAGATCCTGAACACGTACTTCGGGTCGGCCACCGACCTCCAGGTCCTGCAAGCGGGCGATCACTCCATGATCCTCGACTTCGGGCGCGGTGCGGCCACGGACCTCGCCCCCGGGGACCGACTGCTCGTGATGCAGATGCAGGGCGTCCGCATCGACCCGGGCTCCGACGTCGACGAGGACGGTCCCTACGGCGACGGCGCCGAGGGCCGCGATCGCTCGGGCTACCTGCCCGACACCCTCACCGCGGGACGCTGGGAGATGGTCGCCGTCCGCTCGGTGTCCTACACCGAGGGCGGCCTGTTCGTCGAGTTCGATGGCCGAGGACCCAACGGCGGGCTCGCCCACGGCTATGTCCAGGACGAGTCGGTCGACGAGGGGCAGGGCTTCCGCACCTTCCAGGCGGTCCGCGTCCCGCAGCTCGCCTCCCTTCGCATCACCGAGGACGGTGAGGTCCTCGCCGCGCCGTGGGACGGCCGCTCCGGCGGTGTCGTCGCCATCGACGTAGCTGGGCAGGTCACCTTCGAGGGCGGCGTCATCGACGTCTCCCAGGCCGGGTTCCGCGGCGGCAAGGCGGTCACGAAGCGCAAGAACGGCGCGGGACAGCTCGGCGCTCCCGGTCACAAGGGCGAGGGCGTCGCTGGACCCAGCGAGGAGCTGTACTCGTCCATCGACAACCTCTTCGTCGCGCACGACACCGCCGGAATCCCGATTCCCCCTGGTGAGGGCAGCGGCGCCCCGGCCAACGCCGGCGGCAACGCGCGCCTGACCAACGACGCGGGCGGCGGCGGTGGCGCCAACGGCGGCGACGGCGGGCGCGCCGGCTACGGCGCCCACAAGAAGTACAACAACGCCGGGAAGGGTGGAGCCGCCTTCGAGACGGCCGACCTCGGACCCCAGGGTCTTCGCTTCGGCGGCGGCGGTGGTGGTGCGGCCGGTGACGACCCGATCAAGAACTACGCGGCCGGCTCGGGCGCCAACGGCGGCGGCATCGTGCTGCTCCGAGCCCTCGCCATCGAGGCGTCGCAGGGCGGCGCCATCCTCGCCAACGGCGGCGGCGGACTCTCCGCGCCCTCCGAGGGCGGCGGCGGCGCCGGCGCCGGCGGCACCGTGCTGGTGGTCTCGGCAGAGAGCGACCTCACGGGTCTCCGGGTCGAGGCCAACGGCGGCAAGGGCAACCGCAGCACCATGAAGAAGGACGGCGGCGGCGGCGGCGGCGGCGGCGGCGTCGTGCTGTTCTCCGGCGCGTTCGGGGCCGAGGTCGAGGTCGACGCTGGCGAAGGCGGCAATGCCGTCTCCGACGTCGGCTACCACGGCGCTCGCGGCACCGACGGGGTGTGGCTGACCGACGTCTCGCTCGACGAGCTCTTCAGCTGCGTCCTCGACGAGAACCCGGTCGATCCGGACCCCGACCCGATCGACGACACGGGCATCGAAGACACCGGCTTCGTGGACCCCATCGACACCTCGGTCGACGACACCGGCAACCCCCAGGACACCGGCGAGCCGGGCGAAGACACCCGCGACCCGGCCTTCGACGACGAGCTCGCCTGCATCAGCGACAGCGACGGCGACGCGACGGTCTCGGAAGCCGTGGTGATGAACACCTACTTCGCCTCACCCGAGGACGACCTCGAGCTGCTGCCCGGCGACCGCGCCCTCCCGATTGGGGAGGCCCGAGGCGCCCCGGTGGACATCCTGGCCGGTGACCGACTGCTCGTCATCCAGGTCCAGGGCGTCGCCATCGACGGCGGCTCGGACGTCGACAAGCACGACCCCTACGGCGACGGTGAGAACGGACTCGACCGCGCGGGCTACCTGCCTGGGACGCTGGAGGCCGGCGCCTGGGAGCTCGTGGTGGCGGCCGGACCCGCTGACGCCAACGGGTTCGTCCCGATCGTCGGCCAGGGCGACGAAGGCGGTCTCGAGAACGCCTACCGCAACCGCCGGGCCGTCGACGCCAACGCGGGCTGGGCCACCTTCCAGGTGGTCCGCGTACCGCAGCTCTTCGACTTGACGCTCGCCGAAGGCGGCGCCATCCACCCCGAGCCGTGGAACGGCGAGAGCGGCGGTGTCGTCGCCGTCGACGTCCTCGGCACCCTGACCTTCGACGGCGGCGAGATCGACGCGAGCGGAGCAGGGTTCCGGGGCGGCCAGTGCGTCACCCTCAATCGCAACGGGGCCGGCCAGCTCGGTGCGCCCGGCCACAAGGGCGAGGGCATCGCCGGACCCAGCGAGCGCATGTACGCCACCTGGACCGACGAGATGATCCAGCTCGACGCACCCGGTGTGTTCGTGCCCGTCGGCGAGGGCTCCGGCGCTCCCGGCAACGCGGGCGGCAACGCACGCGAGAGCAACGACGCAGCCGGTGGCGGCGGCGCCAACGCTGGACGCGGCGGCGTCGGCGGCTCCGGCTGGTACGCATCCGTCGACCGCAACGACGCGGGCAAGGGCGGCGGCGCCCTGGTCGGCGACGATCTCGGCGTGCACCGCCTCGTCTTCGGCGGCGGCGGCGGCGGCGCGGCGGGTGACGACCCCATCCCGAACTACGTGGCCGGCTCCGGCCAGTCCGGCGGCGGTCTCGTCTTCGTACGCGCACTGAACATCGACGTCTTCTCCGGCGGCGCCATCCGCGCCAACGGCATCGGCGGACTCTCGGCCCGCGCCGAGGGCGCGGGCGGCGGCGGCGCCGGCGGCACCGTGGTCCTCGTCTCCGAGGATGCCGACGCGAGCGGCCTGCTCGTCGAGGCGATGGGCGGCGACGGCAACAGCTCGCTCGAGAAGAAGGACGGCGGCGGCGGCGGCGGAGGCGGCGGGGCCGTCTACCTGCACGGCGTGACCGGCATCGAGAGCGACGTGCTCGGCGGTCTCGGCGGACCGTCCAAGGAAGGACACCAGTACCACTTCGGCGTCGCCGGTGAGGAAGGTGTGGTGGCCGATGTCTCGCTCACCGCCCTGATGGACTGCGTCCTCGACCCCGAGCCCGACCCCGTGGACACCGGCTCCCCCATCGACACGGGCGCGCCTGTCGACACCGGCGAGGTCGACGCCGACACCGACTCCGACGCCGACTCCGACACGGACACCGACGTCGACAGCGACACGGATGCGGACGCAGACAGCGACGCCGACGCCGATAGCGACGCCGACGCCGACAGCGACAGCGATACCGACGCCGATAGCGACGCCGATGCGGATACTGACACCGACGCGGACGCCGATGCGGACAGCGACACCGACGCAGACGCCGATGCGGACTCGGATACCGACACCGACTCCGATCCCGATGACCCGGCAGACCCCCCTCAGCTTCCCTGCGGACTGTCGCAGGTCGAGTGGGGCCAGGACAACTGTGAGGACGGCAACTCGGCCTGCTTCCGCCAGGCCTACTTCGACGAGGTCTTCCCCGACGGCGTCGATGTCTGCCACGTGGTGATCGGCTTCGAGAACGACATCGCCGAGATGCTCCCGCTCGACGGGGAGATCACCGAAGGCCTGCGCAGCCGGTACTTCGGCGACGTCGTCGCGCTCAAGATGAACATCATGTTCGCGAAGAAGGGCTACTTCGGCGACTCGAGCCACCTCTACGACGAGGTGGTCCCGGCCGGCGAGTTCAAGGGTCAGACGGCGTGGGAGGTCCTCCAGATCGCCGAGGTCACCCACCCGGTTCGCGCGACGGAAGACCTGCAGCAGGCGGTCGCCTACTTCAACGAGGCCTTCCAGTACTGCGACCCCATCGAGCTCCTGCCCGGACCGGAGTGCGGCGACGGCATCCTCGACGAGGGCGAGGAGTGCGACGACGGCAACACGATCTCCAACGACGGCTGCCGCTACAACTGCGAGCTCGAGTACTGCGGCGACGGCATCGTCCAGTTCGACGAGTCCTGCGACGACGGGAACGCCGTGGATGGCGATGGCTGCGCCATCGACTGCACCAAGGAGACCGACCCGATCGACGACCCCGACCCCGACCCCGACACTGGCTCGGACACCGGCCTTCCCGTCGACACGGGCGCGCCGATCGACACCGGTGAGGGCGACGCCGATACCGACGCGGATGCGGACAGCGACACCGACACGGACACCGACACCGACACCGATGCCGACGCCGATGCCGACGCCGACGCCGACGCCGACGCCGACGCCGACGCCGACTCGGACACGGACGCTGACACGGACGCCGACGCCGAGGCCGACACTG
>CAZZLC010000143.1:0-7970 GCA_964655065.1 uncultured Enterobacteriaceae bacterium
CGCGAGGTGACGCAGCTCATCGAGCGCATGCTCCGCGATCGGCGCGGTGTGGTCGAGTTCGTCGAGGAGACCGATCAGGCGTTCGAAACCCTCGGGGACCCCGAACTGGACGTCGCCGTCCAGTTTCGCCTCGTCCACACGCTGAAGGGGAACTCCGGCTTCTTCGGCCTCGACCACTTCGTGCACCGGTGTCACGAGCTCGAGTCCGCGATCGCCGAGACCGGTCAGCCGGCGTCCGTCGACGCGATCCGGTCGCTCTCGGACGCCTGGTCCGCCCTCCGCACCCGGGTCGCGCCGATGCTGACGACGGGCCGGGACCGGCTGGTGTCGCCGGCCCTGCGGGAGTGGCGCGACCACGTGCGGGCACTCGAGGCGGGTCGCCGACCCGCGGAGCTCGTGAGGGAGGCGCTGGGGTGGGCCAAGGAGCCGCTCCGCGAGCGTCTGACGCGGATCAAGGGGCAGGCCGAGGCCCTGGCGCAGAGGCTCGGTCGGGGCGAGATCGAGGTCCCGCGTTCTCGCGTGAGCGAAGCGAGGGGGAGACGACCGAGCGAATCGCGCGGAGCGCGCTTCGCGACGGCGAGCGGGACCGGTCGACAGTGCGGTCGTCGTCCGCGACAACGGGCTTCGGCTCGACAGTCAGGCCTGGTCGCCGTTCTGGTCGTCGTTCGCGCACGTGGTGCGCAATGCGATCGACCATGGACTGGAGGCGCCCGAGGAGCGGACCGTCGAGGGAAAGCACCCGCGCGGACGCCTCGTGCTCGAGACCCGTACGGACGGGGACCACTTCGTGATCTCGCTCGAGGACGACGGACGAGGGGTCGCTCGGGAGAGACTCCGCGAGAAGGCCGCCGAGCGAGGCCTGCCGCACGCATCCCAGGACGATCTCGTCCAGGCGATGTTCGCTCCCGAGCTCTCCACGAAGGTCGAGGTCTCCTCCACGAGCGGGCGCGGCGTGGGTCTCGCCGCGATGCGAGCGAGCGTCGAGGCCCTGGAAGGGACGGTCGAGGTCACGTCACGCGTGGGCTCGGGCACCCGCTTCTCGTTCCGGTTCCCGCGTTCCGTCGTCGACGCGGCGCCCCAGCTGCTGGGCCAGCTCACGCCGGCCGCCTGACCGTTCCGGGCGGCGCAGCAGCCTCGCGGCCCTCGGCACCGCGGGTCGGCGATTATCGGCCGCTCTCCGGAGAGTACCCGGCGACCCTCTGATCGCTGGCGGTTTGGCGAAACCTCGCGTCGTTCAGTCTCGAGCTTGATCGCCGAGCACCGCGGCAGGAGCCTCCCGACCGTCGCGAAGCAGGCTCGATCGGCCTACCCGAAGCTCGGCGTAGACGGGCGCATCGATCTCGCCCTGCGATGGTCCGTCTGAGCGACCGTGTCGCGTAGCAGGTGCGTTCGAGGAACGCCGTGTTCGCAGCGGGGTCAGCGTCGCAGGTCTCACCCGTCGCCGCACGCGATCTCGGTGCAGTCCGCGTCGCAGGAGGGCCCGCGGTGGCGCCTCGGGAGGGTCGGGCAGGATTGGGCAAGCTTCGGAGCGCGCCGAGTGAGGAAGGGACCACCGTGAGGGGAGTCGACATGCGCCTGTTCGCGATGGTCGCGTTGCTCGAGGGCTGCGCGCTCGATCCTGCGTGGGGTGAGCTCGGGCGGGTCGAGCTGGTCTACGACGAAGGGGTCTGGGGATGCTGGACGGGCTGTGATGCACGAGCCCCGTTGGCCGTACGGGGCCGCGCGCGTATGCTCGTGCTCAACGACGAGGATCTTCCGAGGTTCGTGGTCGAGAGCGCCGATCCCGATGTGCTCGCCGTCAGTCACGAGCCCGGCCAGCACGGGATCGGACTCGAGGGCCGAGACCCCGGGGAGGCCGACCTCGTGTTCACGGACCTCGACGGCACCGTGCTCGATCGCTTCGGGATCGAGGTCGCCGAGGTGCGGCGCATCCAGATCGAAGAGTCGCGGGCGCTGCGTCCCTACCTCGTGATGGTGGGGGGCTCGGACGTGCTGCACGTCGTGCTCCGCGACGGGCGGCGGCGCCGGCTGGCGGGCGTCGGGGCCGTCGACTACACCGTCGCCGACGGGCTCGCAGCGTCGCAGCTCGAGATCCGGGGCGCGGCCTCCAACGCCTTCTCCGACCTCCTCCTGGGCGAGAACAGCGAGCTCGCCTACGTTCGCGCTCGCTCGGTCGGTGCGGGAACCGTCGTGGTCTCGGCGCCGAGCGGGGCCTCGACCACGCTCCAGGCGCGCGTGGTCGACGCGTCCGACGTGGCGTGGGTCGACGTGGAGCGGCTCGACGAGGAGGCCGGTCTCTCCCACACCGTCGATGCGCGCGCTTACACGCTCGGCCTCACCGAGATCCACAGTCCGGACTGCCGCTGGACCTTCGACGACGACGGAGGACCCGTCGAGGTGCAGTCCACGTGGCGCAGCGCGCTGACCGTCTTCAGCGCCGAGCCCGGCAAGGCCAGGGCGACCTGCACGGTGGGGGCGACGAGCGGCACGGGACGGCTCGTCTTCCGCTGACCGCGGGCCTGCACTGTGGTCGCTTGTGCTCCCTGGCCCAGGCCCTGATGACGGAGGCTCGAGCCGGCTTGATCAAGGGCCGCCGCTCCCTGTCATCTCCCCCGTAGCCGTGCGCGCCGAGCACGATCTCGTCGAGACCGTCGTTGTCAGCGTCGAGGAACGCCACGCTCCGGGCAGCCGCATCGAACACTCCGTTGCCGCACCGGCCGGTCTCCATCGGCGGCCCGTCGGTGGCGGTGTCGTCCAGGGTCAAGACTCGGTTACCGTTCGCATTTCGGGGGAACGACGGACGGACGTTGAGCTCCACGTCGCGCCGGACGGCGGAGGAGTGGTCGGTCAGGGACGCTCGAGCACCCCGGCGAGGATCATGCCTTCGAACTGGAGCAGCTCCAACGCCCGCGGCTCGAAGGACACGCCCGTCATCTTCTTCAGCCCCAGCGGAGCCGAGGCCCTGGCCGCCCAACGGTCGACCAAGGCCGACAGGATCTCCCGCGAGATGGCCTCGGCAGCCCCCTGGTCCACCAAGCCAGGGTCGCGCTGGACGATCTCGATCGACATCGCGGCGCTGCCGGCCAGCTCGACCTGGGCGTCCGCGACGGTGGCGGACAACAGGTCGGATCCGCTCGACTGGGCCACGAACGCTGTCTGCCCGTCGACGATCAGCTCGATCTCCAATGCCTCCCATTCTATGGGCAGGACGTCCAACGCGAAGCGTTCGGGGTCGATGAACGGTGGCAGGCCCGAACGGGCGTCGATCTCGAGCGACGTGGGCACGACGAGGAGCGCATCGAACACGGTAGGTTCGAGCCCGAGCTCCGAGGGGTCGGCCCGCGAGAGCTCGGTCGCGCCCTCCGCCCAGGCCGCGTAAGCGGCCTGATTCAGCGCGTTGGGCGTGAACGCGACGAGCACGAAGTCGCCACCGGACGGTATGGTCCAACCGGAGGGCCGCTGCGAGACGCCGAGGCCGAGGTCACCGACGCTGGGGACGAGGGTCGACAGCGTGGCATCGTACGACAGGGAGAGCTGGTCGGTGCTCACGTTGGCCGACGCCGGGGTGAGCGTCGCGGGACCGTCGCGGCCCTCGTGCAGCTCGGCAAGCCGATCCTCGAGGTCGGCGACAAGGCGGTTCGCCGAGTCGAGCAGCGCGTCGGCCGTTCGCTGCTTCATCGCTGCGTCGAGGTCGAGCCCCAGCAGGGAGAGGTTGTCCTGGAACTCCTGCGAGCTCGTCGTCGCCGTCGCACCGAACGCGACGGACTCGGTCCCGGGCACCAGGGCGAAGCGCGTCGGGCCCGGCGCCGGGGTCACCGGCAGGGTCAGGGTGACCGAGTCGGCCGTCCACTCGAAGCTCTCGGCGTAGCTACCCAGGAGCTGAGCCTCGCCGCTCGCGTCGAGCGGGACCACCAGGTTCGTCGCGGTCAGCGCCAGCTCGATGACACCCGAGCTCCGCAGGGTCGATGTCGTGGTCGGCGGGTCCGACGACGCCGGGTCCGCGAGGACCTCCGCCGACGCCACGACGACGCAGATCGGCCCCAGACACTGCTCGATCTCGCCGGCGACCACGAGCGCATCGTCGGGGGCCACCCTCGGGGGGGAGCTCTCCGCTACCTGCGCCACGATCGCCGACAGTCCGGTCGGCCCGCCTACGATCCGCACGAGGACGGCGTCCGGCACGGACTCCGTCGGTCCGACGAACGGGCCGACCATCACCGCCCGGGACTCCGTCGTGTCGTTGCCGCTCTCGTCGACGGCCGAGACCTCGATGCGAGAGAGGCCGGAGTCGAGCGACGCACTCACGCTGAAGGCGTCGTTGGCGAGCGGCACGTCGGCGGAGTCGACGCGGACCGACGGCGCAGACACGGCGTCCGTGACGGTCCCTTCGACGAGCACCGGTGAGGTCTGCCACGTCGCGTCCCCCGGCGAGGTCCAGTCGATGACGGGCGGGGTCACGTCCACGAGCCGCTCGACCGAGGAGGCCACGCCGGTGCCGTCCACCGTGGCCGTCACGGTGAAGCGACCCTCCTCCTGTGCGGTGATCTGGTCGCCGCTCACGAGGAAGGACGGCCCGGCGGCGGTGAGCGTCCACGGATCGGCGCGCGGGTTGCCGAACGCGTCGGTGATGTCGACCGTCGCCGTGACCGGGCTGCCGAGCACGAGCTCGGGGACCTGCAGCGCGAGCGAGGCGGCGGGGGCGGCGACCACCTCGAGCGTCTCCTCGTCGGTGACCCCCCCGTCGGTGGCGGAGATCGTCCACGTGCCCACCGCCGTCGCCGAGGCCTCGGCGGCTCCGAGCGTCACCTCGGGATCCGCGGTGACCACTACCGCCGAGGTGTCCACGTCGTTACCGAAGGCGTCCTCGGCGGTCAGCACGAAGGGGACGGGCACCCCCGCCTCCGTCGTCGCGCTCGCCAGCGCGAGGTCGATCTCCTCGAGAGGGCCGGGCTCCACGGTCAGCGTCGCGCTCGCGTTCGCCTCGAGATCCCCGAGGACCCGGACGGTGGCCGTCACCGTGTGCAGACCCGCCACGACCGGGGTGAGGCTCGTGGCGTCCGATGCCACCGTGGGCTCGAGGTCCGTGGTGACGGTCACCGACTCGGGCTCCAGCGGGTCGCCGGCCTCCGAGATCACCGTGATCACGAAGCCGACGGGTCGACCCGCCGTGGTCGTCTCGGCGTCCAGGGCAAGGGACGCGGAGGCGATGCGCGTCTCAGGCTCCGTCGTCGTCGAGGTCCCGGTGTCGCGGGTCGCGGCTTCGGGGGGCCGCGGCCCGGTGTCTACGCTGTCGCCACAGGCCCCTGCCAGGGCCACCATCGCAAGCCCGATCGCGTACCGCACACGCTCCTCCCCATCCGATGCGCCGCCCTGGGTGCGCGGCCCGTCGAGCCCGAGCATAGCAAATCGGCACGGCCCGCCGGTCGTTACGTCGAGGCGGCACCCGAGACCCTGGACGGCCCATGCGTCCCCTGCTCGCGTTGTTCGCGCTGCTCGTCCTCGCGATGGGCTGTCGCAAGCTTCCACCCGAGGTGGCGGCGTCCCCGTCGCTGACGCTCGCGACGACCCGACAGGGCCTCGTCGAGGGACGCGGCGAGGCGGCGTACGTGGCCTTCCGCGGGATCCCCTACGCGGCCCCGCCGGTCGGCGAGCGCCGGTTCGCCCCGCCCGAGCCGCCGCCCCCGCGCCGAACGATCCTCGAGGCGCACCGGTTCCGTGACCCCTGCGTGCAGCGGGGGGGCCTGCTCGGCGTGGGGCCGGGCAGCGAGGACTGCCTGTACCTGAACGTGTTCCGCCCGCGGGCGCCCACCCGTGCGCCGGTGATGGTCTGGCTGCACGGCGGCGCGTTCGAGTTCGGGTCCGCCGACCGGTACGACCCGGCCGCCCTCGTCGCGGAGCACGACGTGGTGGTGGTGACGATGAACTACCGCCTCGGGATCCTCGGCTTCCTCGCCCACCCCGCCCTCGCCGACGCTGACGGCGACGCTGGTGACTACGGCCTGATGGACCAGCAGGCCGCCCTGCGGTGGGTTCGCGAGAACATCGCCGCGTTCGGCGGGGATCCGGAGCAGATCACCATCTTCGGTGAGTCGGCCGGCGGGCTGAGCGTGCTGTCGCACCTCGTCTCGCCGCCCGCCGCCGGCCTCTTCGACCGGGCGATCGTGCAGAGCGGGGCCTACGCGCTCGACACCCCGACCATGGCCGACAACGCCGAGCAGGACCAGGCGCTCGCCCGAGCGCTCGGCTGCGTGGACGCGGCCTGCCTGCGGGAGGTGCCGCCGCGTCGGATCCGCCGCGCCCAGCGGAAGGTCGACGCGTTCTTCGTGCCGACCCTCCGCTCCGACCTGCTCCCGCGCTCGCTCGGCGAGGCCATCGCCGGCGGTGCGTTCGCCCGCGTGCCGGTGCTGATGGGCACGAACCTCGACGAGTGGCGTCTGTTCGTCGCCCTGGACGCGTTTCTGTCGCTCCGCCCTCGCCCGCGGGCCTACCCGAGGGAAGTTGAGCGCGTCCTCGACGTCGCGGACCTCCCCACCACGCTCGCGCCGACCGTCACGGAGGCGTACCCGATGGCGGATCACGGCCGGGGCAGGGATGGCGTGAGTCGGGCGCTGGGCGCGCTGGGCACCGACGTCGTCTTCGCGTGCCCGAGCCTCGAGCTCGCGCAGGGGCTGGCGGCGCACGTCGACACGTTCGTCTACGAGTTCGCGGACCGCGACGCGCCCAACCTGCTCCCGCTCGGCGTCGGCTTCGATCTCGGGGCGGCCCACGCCTTCGAGCTCGCCTACGTGTTCGGCGACCGGTCCCGGCGAGCCCGGCGGATGTCGGCGCCGAGCCTCGCGCTCGCCGACGCGATGACCACCTGGTGGGCCACGTTCGCCCGGACCGGCGACCCGAACCCCGGCGTCGGGGGGCTGCCCACGTGGCCGGTGGCGGGGGGCGCCCTGTCGCTGCAGGCCCCGCGATCCCGGCCCTCCTCGCTGCAGGCGCTGTCGGTGGCGCATCGCTGCGCGCTGTGGCGCTCGCTCGGGGAGCTCGAAGGGGCGGCGCCGGAGGCGAGCCGCCGCTGACCGGGGGGGACCGCGCTACTCCACGAGGGTGATCACCCCGCACGCAGTTCGTGGGCCCGCGTCCCCCGAGGGCTGGGAGATCAGATCGTCGGCGCGCTCGTGCACGATCCACGTTCGTCCCACCACCGAACGAGGATCGTCGGCGTCGAGGGAGATCCGGCGGGACGTGAAGGCGACCTCGGCGCGCCCGTCGGCGTTCGCGGTGAGGTTGCCGAAGTCTCCGGCGTGGTGTCGGGCGTCGGTGGGCGAGCCGTGGTGCCGTGTACCTCCGGTGAAGTGGCCGCCGGCGGACCCGAACCCGGGCGCCTCACACGTCCCCCCCTCGTGGACGTGCAGCCCGTGCGGGCCCGGGTCGAGGCCGCGGAGATCGCCGGTGACGAGCACCGCTTCGTCGGTCGCGGTGAGCTTGATCTCCCCCGCGACGCCCGGCTGCGCTCCGGAGAGCGCTGCCTTCGCGACCGGGGTGGGCGGAGGGGCCTCGTCCGGGCCCATGGACGGCGGGAACCCTCGCGGCTCCTCCATCTCGCCGCAGGCGGTCAGGACGAGGCTCCACACGAGCCAGGGTCGAATCAGTGGTCTCATGGTCCGTCCTCCGAGACCTGGTCGACCTGGTCGACCGGGTGCGGCTCGGCAGCGTCGACCCGGACCGTCGTCGGGTCCGGGACGCAGCCGATGGCTCGGCCGGCCGATCCGAGCGCGGCGGGGGTGCGCGGCATCATTCCTCCTCCTGCGTGGGGATCCTCGGCGTACGAAGACCGCCCGCGGGGTTCAAGTCGGGAGCCCGCGACCGCGGAGTCCTCGGAGCGGGCGTCGGCGGAATGCGGGAGGCGCGGTCAGTCCTGTTCGGCCCCGGGTTCGAAGATGCCGCGGAACCCGATGAAGGGGTCGACGTGCTCCGTGGCG
>CAZZLC010000144.1:0-7275 GCA_964655065.1 uncultured Enterobacteriaceae bacterium
CGAACCGCCGCGCCAGCGCCGTCGCCGCCAGGTACTCCGCGAACGTCCGGTGCGGAAAGCGGAACCGGCCGTCGCCCCGCACGTCGATCACCCCCGTCTGCTGGGCGAGCACCGCGAGGAACCCCTCCACCTGTCCGTCCGGCGCCGCGTCCCGCACCTCGCGTGCCCACGGCGCGATGACCCGTGCGAGCTCGGCTGCGGTGAACGCGTCGCGGACCTCGGTGCCGTGCGCCCGCAGGGCGTGGGCGCCGAGCACCTCGAGCGCGAGCCCGCCGTGCGCGTAGGGCGCGCTGCCCTCGGCGTCGCGCTTGTGCTTCGCCGTGAGCAACCCGCCGATCGCCTCTCGGTAGAGGCCCGTCCGGCTCCACCGGCGCAGTCCCGCACCGCGTCGCAACACGATCGCCACGAGCGTGACGAGCAACGGGTTCTGGCCCATGGTCTCGAGCCGACCGCCGGCGCCCCGCTCTCGCTGCAGCTCCGCCACCTGGTCCGGACCCACTTCCCACCGAGCGAGCAGCTCCGCCATCGCCTCGGCGGACAAGGGCTGGAGCTCGAGCCGCCGGAAGCCCGGGACGTCGACGTAGCCGACGCTGCGGCTCGCCGCGAAGATCGGGCACCTCTGCCAGTCGGGGTGCGACGCGAGGGCGGCGAGGCGCTTGCGGACCTTGGCCTTCTGGTCGGGTCGGTCGACCTCGTCGATGCTGTCGACCAGCAGCGCGGCCCCTCCAGACCGAACCCGCGCCATCAGCTCGTCCACCACCGGGGCGCAGACGTCGCTCTCGCGCAACGTCTGCTCGATGGTCGAACGCAGCTCGGTCGCCCGAAGGTAGATCGGCGTGAGCTCCCGGTGGCGGCACCACAGGCCGTGGTGCTTCAGCGCCATCGTCTTGCCCGAGCCTGGGTCGCCGAGGAGCACGAACCGGCCGGTGGGCTCGCGCTCGTGGACGGCGGAGAGCGAGCGCGGGGCATCGCCGCCGACCTTGACCTCGACGACCAGCTCGCTGGTGCGCTTCGCCGCGTCGGGGGTCGGGGCCTGCAGCGCCCACGGCGTACGCTCGAGCTCGTCCTCGACGTCACGGTGGTACCGCTCGAGCCCGCTGACCGCGGGCGGCGCACTGCCCGTCCTCCGCACGGCCCGGAGCGACGCGATCTTCTGCTCCGTCGCGGGCCGGGCCGACGCGTCGGGGTTCGCGGCGACCCAGGCCTCGAGCTTCTGGGCCAGCTTCTCCGTGAGCTGCGCCCAGCCGAGGTGATCGTGCTGCCCGGTCCAGTCGCCGAGGTGCGCGTACTGGATCCGGAAGAAGTCGGGGCCGAGATCGTCGAGGGTGAGGTCGAGCGTGAACGACACGGGGACGAGCGTGCCCCGCGCCTTGGCGATCGCACACTCCCACTGGCACCACTCCCTCGCGAGCGAGGTCGGCGTCCAACAGGCGACGACGGCGCGGCAGCCGTACAGCGCGACCCGGATCCGTTCGGGGAACTTCTCGCCGGGGCGGATCGCCTCCTCGTCGAAGAACACGTCGAGGCCCAGCGCCTCGAGCGCGACCTTCAGGGGCAGCGCCAGGTCCCGTTCGACTCGCGCGTACGACAAGAACACATCGTGCGACATGGGGAGCGAGCTATCGCGAAGCCACGCGGGCGACACGAAGGCTCTGGCGCCACCAGGTGCACCGACGATCCTCGGTCTGCCACGTCGGCGACCAGATGCCGCAGACGCGGCGCGACGCGGCCACCAGAGCCGTCGTCGTCACACGTTCAGCGACTCGCCGATCAACCCCACGAACGCCAGGCGCGCGTGGGCCCGGAGCATCGCAGGGTCGCCATCGGTGGCCATCTGAACGAGCAGGTTGTTGAACTGCGCGTCGAGGAACGAGCTCGCCACGTCGGGCGCCAGTGCTTCCTGGAGCTCGCCACGGGCTTGCGCCCGCACCACCCAGGCCCGCCACGCCTCGACCGAGGCATCCCGGATCGCCGCGATTCGCGCTGCGGCCCGGGGGCCCAACGGGGGCGCGGAGAGCCGGGTCTTGGCCAGCAGACAGCCGAGGGGCACGCCGCGATCGGGATCGGTCACGAAGCTCACGAGCATCGCGAGCAGCTCCCGGAACGGTCGATCTTCGCGCGTCCGGGCCAGGATGGGTGCGAGCACGGTGTCGTAGTAGCGGGCCAGGGCCTCGTCCATCAGCCCGTCCTCGTTCTCGAACTCTCGGTAGAGGCCCGGCTTCGACACCCGCGCTCGCCGGCAGATCTCGTTGAGCGAGACCGCTTCGATGCCCTCGCGCCAGTAGCTGTCGACCGCGACGTCGAGCACCCGCTCCCGGTCGAACGTCTTGGGACGCCCCCGCTTGGCTCCGCTTGCTTCCTCGCCCATTCCGCTTTCCGTTCCACTCCGGCTATCCGCGTGGCCGCCGGGTCGCCGCAGCGCTTCGCGCGTACCCCCTGGTATCAAACCAGGCGCAGGCCGAGTCACGGCTTCCCGAAAGGCCCGACCCCCGCGTTCGTGGTCGAGGCGCCCAGGGCGTGCGTGATGGACGCGTGGAACCCGCGCCAACTCCGCGTCGGCCCTTCCCGAAGTGACCGCTCGGCGATAGGCGGTGGAGGTCGCAGAGGGCCGGCCCTCGAGGGATCATGTCGATCCCCTTGTCGACCGTAGTACTTCGTGAACCTTTCGTCGCGTGTGCGGGCCGTCGTGTCGGTCTTCGCGGTGCTGGTCGCCTTGGGCACCCTCGCCTCCTCGCTTCGCCGACCTCACGTCGAGGAGTCGTCGACCGGTCGAGCTCGAGACCGCGTGGACATCCCGGTCCATCCACCAGGCGATGCACTGAACGTAATCATCATCGTTTGGGACACCGTCCGGGCAGACCGACTGACGCCGTGGGGCGGACCGCGACCGACCACCCCCTGGCTTGCGGAGACCGTCGAGTACGGGGTCGTCTTCGAGCATGCGCACAGTCCTGCCGTGTGGACGCTGCCGTCCCACGCATCGATGTTCACCGGCCTGGCCGCGGAGTCCACGGGCAGTGACGAGCGGTGGCAGTGGCTCGACGAGCGATACGTCACGCTGGCCGAGCACTTCGGCGCCCACGGCTACCGAACCTTCGCGATGTCCGCGAACCCGATGCTGTCGGACGACACGAACCTGCTCCAGGGCTTCCAGGAGCGTTGGTCCAGCTACGACGCGGTGCATCGCGAGCGTGCCCGGGCGATCACGACCGGGAAGCTGATTGCCGGCGACCGCAGCCAGGAGCTCTCGCCCGACTGGGCCCCTCCAGCCTATGCGAAGTCGCGCCCGACGTGGTGGTTCAAGGAGGCGGCGCCGCTCGTCGTGGAGGAGGTTCTCGCCTGGATCGACGGCGGGCAGGTCGCCGAGGCACCGTTCCTCGCCTACCTGAACCTCATGGAGGCACACACGCCGCGCGTGCCCTCCATGGCGTCCCGTCAGGCGGTGATCGACGACGCGCGGGTCATCCAGGCTGGGCTCGATACCGACGCTGCATTCATCCAGCTTCACTTCGCCAACTTTGGCCAGAAACGGTACTCGGCGAGCGAGCTCGAGGCCATCAAGGCGGTCTACGACGCAACCCTGCGAGACCTCGACGGCGCGACCGAGGCCCTGTTCGATGGGCTCCGCGAGAGAGGGCTTTCTGACCGCACCGTCGTGGTGCTGACGAGCGACCACGGCGAGAGCCTGGGCGATCACGGGCTTCACAATCATCGCTTCGGCCTCTGGGAAACGCTGACCCACGTGCCTCTCGTGATCTGGCACCCCCATCTCGCGCCAGAGCGTCGGCGCGACCCGGTGAGCACGCGCGATCTGTTCGGCACTGTCGCGCGCCTCGCCAGAATCCCGGTGCCCGACGGGTTGGGCGACTGGTGGACGGCTCCGTCTCCCGTGGTCAGCTGGCTCGGCGAACCTCTCGAGCGAGAAGTCCAGATCGTCAGAGACGTACACCCCACGGTGGCGATCGAGCCGTGGATGCGCTCGGGTCACGCCATCGTCGGGGGGTCCTACAAGCTGATCGACATGTCCGACGCCGAGCCCCTTCTCTTCGATCTGGAGGCGGACCCCGGCGAGGAGCGGCCCCTCGCCGACCCTGGTCGCCGCGAGGAGCTATCGTTGGCGCTCGCCGCGCATCTCGAGGCGACCCCTCCGTACGAAGCCGACCTGCGAACCGAGACCGACAGCCCCGCCCTCGTCCGCGCGAGTCAGGAGGAGCTGCGCAAGCAGCTGGAAGCTCTGGGCTACATCGCCGAGGAGTGAGCCGTCGACTGCGTCGAGCCGATCCGGCGTGCGTCAGGATGCAGCCGGTGCAGCCGCTCCGTCTGCCGGCGAGACGGGGACGCTGAGCTTCGCGATTCGCTTCAGCGCTCTGAACAGCGTGCGCCCCCAGGAGGCCGACCGGTACTCGACCCCGTGGTCTCGGCACACCTGCTCGACCTCCGGGGCGATTCGCCTGAGTCGTGCGGGAGGGAGCTTGGGGAACAGGTGGTGCTCGATCTGGTGCTCGAGGCCCCCGCAAAGCACGTTGAACGGCCAGCGTACCGTGAAGTTGTTGCTCGACTCCACCTGCATCTCGTACCACCGACCCCGGCTCCCCGCGCGAGTGCCCTCGGGGTAGGACGTGACGTCCTCACCGATGTGTCCGCAGAAGATGGTGGCCGCCGAGTAGATGTCGCGCGCTCGCTCGCTGAGCCAGTTGCCAAAGGCGACCTTGAGGCCCATCGGCCCGGCCAGGGCGGGAAAGAGAAGGTACTCCTTGGCAAAGTGCGGGAGGATCTTGCGAAACGCGCGCCGGTGCGCCTCCCGGACCGTCTCGGGGTCGTCGGAGTCGAGCATGTCGTACTGGTCGGTCCACCCGTTCAGCCCGTACACGTCCATGAGCCCCGTGAAGTGCAGGTTCATGGACAACGAGAAGAACGGGAAGCTCACGAGGAACACCGTGGGGAACTGTGTGTAGTGGTCGGTGCGGTGCGGCGTCTCCTCGGTCAGACGGATCCCGCCGAAGTTGATGTCGGGGTCGCGACGCGCCACGTTCGTGAACTGGTGGTGACGCAAATTGTGCCCTTCGCGCCAAGACTGTTCGTCGACGGGAATCTGCCACGAGAACGTGGCCGACTTGAACCGGTCGCTGATGTCCAGGCGGTCGTACGTCCCGTGCAGCACGGTGTGACCGATCTCCGTGGCCTGGAGCTGCTTGTAGACCCACAGGCACCCGACGCCGACGGTGAAGGACACGGGCTCGAGGCTGAAGTGCACGAGCGAGCGGCCGACCACCTCCATCGCTCGCGAGAACCGATCGAGCTTGACGACGTACTCGACATCGGCGTCGCCCATGTCGTCCATCTCCCGCCGCTGGATGGCCCGCAGGGCACGGGCGAAGCTCTCGAGCCTCGCCTCGTTGGACGGGAACGAGAGATGAGGGTCCGAGGGAGACTTCTCGGAATCCCGAACAATCGACATTTGACCTCGCTTACGGCCTCTATATCAACGACGGGCCCTTGCTGGCCCGGGTCATCTGTCACGCGAAGTGACGATCAGGCGTAAGTCGAGCTTGGGGCCCGGCCGCAACGTCCGCGCGGTCTCGGTGGTCGACGGCCGTGCCGACTACGCCGTGTCGCAGCCGGCGAGTCGGTCGAGGACGTCGACGACGCGCTGGTGAAGCCGAATCGCATCCGGGACGGTCGCCGCGACAGAGGTGCAGCCCACCTTCCCGTACTCCGACAGGCAGCCGAGCAGGTGGAACACCACGCCACACTCGTCCACGCCGAAGTGGATGCCGTCCACCACGAGCGCGTCGAGCAGGTCGAACGGAAGCAGGCCTCGGTAGCTGGGCGAGGCGAGGTTGTCGGTGGCGAAGTAGGCCCGCTCCCGTCCGGCGGCGGTGCGGAAGGTGCCCAGCTCTGGATCGTAGCGGCCGTCAGTGATGAACTTCATCGTGTTGAACGGGTGCGTGGTGCCGCCCTGGCGCAGGTTGATCTCGAGAGCGTACAGCTCGTCGCCCACGCCGATGAAGTCGACGGCGAATCGGCCGATGACCCCGCGCTCGGCGAGCGCCTGGCCGACGCGGCGTCCCAGCTCCTGAATCCGCAGGCGGTCCCGGGAGTCGGCGGGAAACGTCGCCCCGATGAACACCTGGCCCGTGGGGCCCCCGAGCAGCTGGTCGTGGGTCGACACGGCCCGGACCTCGCCGAGCGGGCTGATGCGGAACTGTGCGGAAGGAGAGCGCTTGTCGCTCCCGTCGAGCCACGTCTCGACGATGCCGCCCATCCGCTCGAACTGGGCCCGGTAGGACTCCCAGGTCTGGCCCGCGGCCTCGAACCTCATGCTGCGCAGCGCTCCCGCCACCACGCGCTCCCGCTCGTAGGCTCGCGACGGTGGAGAGAGGGGGCGAAGGTCGAGCACCGCGTTGCCCTCTCCCGAGAAGGAGTCGTCGAGCTTGACCACCAGTCGCTCGGTGTCCGGTCGCTCCGACCACAGCTCGGAGATCGCCGAGACGAGGTCGGCGGTGTCCCGAAGCCCGTGGCGGCCCGGCGAGAGCGGGATCCCGAGAGACTCGAAGAGGCTGCGGGACCCCGTCTTGGTGCCGTGGTGCACGAGGTCGGGGTCGCACGCGTTGAGCGGGATGCCGAGCTGCTCGGCGAGCTCGCCTTCGAGGTGGGTCGCGTTGAACACGTTGACGTGGGCCATCGTGGGATCGGCGATCGCGTCGCGAATGCGCCTCACCAGCATGGGCCGCTCGAGGATCTTCTGGGTGAGCGGACGCGAGGAGGCGTCGTCGCAGTCGAGCAGGGTCAGGCGACGTCGCGCGTGGGCCCCGGGGACGCTCCGGAGCTGGTGCAGGTAGTAGTCGACGATGAGCGGATCGAGCCGCTTCGACGTCACGAACACGACCTGCAGTCGCGGATGGTGCAGCAGCATGAGGTTGAAGAGGGAGCGCTCCTCGTAGTGAGCGACGCCATCGATCTTCGCGAGCTCGGTGGGATCGAACGAAGCGGATGGCACGACGACCGCGGTGTAGGGCTGGCTCGGATCGGCGGCAAACCGGACCGAGCGTTCGCGCAGGGCCGCCTGCGACGTCCTGAATCGGTGCTGTTCGATCGAGGTCGTCATTCCGGGAAGACTACCAGATCGGACGCAAACCGAGAAACCTTGTTTCAACGTCGGTGTGCTGCCCGCTCACGACGGACGGGACTTGTTTCGTTGCCGACGAGGCCGCGCGGCGGAGGCGCGCCACGACTCTGGCGTGGTCCCCGTCCAGCGCTGAAAGGCACGAAACA
>CAZZLC010000145.1:0-7201 GCA_964655065.1 uncultured Enterobacteriaceae bacterium
GAGATGGCCAGGCGACGACCTCCATCGATCCTCCACAGCCGCCGCCTACGATGATCGCGTGACCGGCTGCTCCGGTCGTTCAGGAGGCGGACGTGCGACACCCCCCGTGCTTGCTGGCCCTCGTTCCCTGCGTCGTCGGGTGTGGGCACGACCTCGACCCCTGTCTCGCGGAGGCCTACCCCGTCTCCGCGTCGATCGACCCGGGTCGCACGAACACGGGGCTGTACGAAACGGTGACGCCGTTCGAGCACGCGGACGTCGAACGCACCCACGTGTACCGGGCCGACTTTGGCGGGACGCTCACCCGGCCTCTCGACAACCGCGTCCGGGTCCGTGAGTACGACGGCGTGCACGAGTCGCCCTACAACGTCGTGACGCGCGACCGAGACGAGCTGTTCGTCTACGGGGGCACCCAAGGAGAGCGTGACGACGCCCAGGGTCCCTACGTCGTCAAGCTCGATGCGACGACCCGCGAGGTGATCTGGCGGGTGGACCTGCGCGACACCAAGGCTCGGGGCGAGTTCTTGTGGCCCGGACTCGTCACGGTGCACGGCAGCGGAGATCTGTACGCGATCTATGGCACCCGGCTGGCGCGCCTCGATCCCCGCGACGGCAGCGTCGAGCGCGAGGTCCAGCTCCCGACCCCCGCAGGCACGGTCCCCGAGGACATCAACTACAATGGCTTCACCGTCCTGGAATCCGGGGCGATCGTGACGAAGTCGTTCGGACGCCCCGCGGGATGCACCGAGCAAGGGGTCGACGCCTTCCAGAACTGCGTGAGCGAGGACAGTCCGCTGCCGCCCTCGGTCGTGGTGTCGGTGGATCCCGAGTCGCTCGACGTGCTCGACACCTACCAGCTCGAGGAGGGCGCCGGCGGACGGCTGACGCGAGCGGTGTTCGAGGGTCGCGAATACGTCTACGTGCCCGGGGACACCACCATCGTGCGCTTCGAGGTGGACGTGGCGGGCGAGCTGTCCCTCGACGAGGGCTGGCGCGTCGCGGACTACCTCGACGAAGGACAGACCCCGGCTTCGGCCCCGGTCGCCATGGGGGACTGGATCGTCTTCCAGACCAACGCGTCGCTCTCGAGCGCACCGCTGAGCGTGTTCGCCGTCGCCCAGGCCGACGCCTCGACCCGGCTCGAGACCAAGCCGTTCACCCCGGGGTTCCCGCCCGTGAGTGCTCCCCCACGATGCGGTGGTTCTCGTCGACGTCCCAGGTCGACCAATAGGTCCAGTCCTGGTGAGGGCCCAGAACGGCGACGCGGGGGGGCGCGCAACTTGCCAGGGCGACGAGCGCCAGTCCTCGAAAGCTCACGAATCCTCCACGCTCGACGCGTCTCTCAGGCGCCTGTCATCCGCGCGAACAGACGACGCAAGGAGAATCTCCGAAACGCGCCGACCACGGGGGTGACGGGGCCGCTCGACCTCCCAGGTCTGCTGCTCGCGGTCAGGCTTCCGGGGCCGAAGGCGTCGTCCTGGCCGTCCACGACGGAGCGATCAGCGTCGGCTCGTCGGATACAGAGGTCCCGTGCAGATTGACCGGCTGTCCCCCGATGCCTGGTCGCGTCTGAAGGCGATTCGCCTCCGGGCGCTGACCGACGCTCCCCACGCCTTCGGGACCACCCTCACCGACTCCGCCGCCTGGCCCGACGCGGTCTGGCAACGGCAGGCCCGCGAGCTCGTGACCTTCGTCGCCGTGCTCGACGGCGAGGACGTCGGGATGGTGCGCTGCGTCGCGTCGAGTGCGGAGACCGAGGTAGCCGAGCTTCTGTCCATGTGGGTGGCTCCCGACGCTCGACGTCGCGGGGTGGGCGTATCGCTGGTGGATGCCGTGATCGACTGGGCGCGCGAGGAGGGCCTGCAACGCGTGGCCCTCCAGGTCCGTGACGCCAACGTCGACGCGGTCGCCTTCTACGCCCGCTGCGGCTTCGTCCGCGACGGACATGCGGTCGACCGTGCAGATGAGCACCGCCGCGTTCGCCCCACCGCTTGATGCCTCCGCGCGCTGTAGCCTACCCGGGGCAGGGCGGGCTCGCGACGTCGTCGGTGACGAAGAGCGTGAGCCTGTGCGGCGCGCTGCTCCTCGTCATGGCGACGGCGTGGGAAGGCGGGTTCCGCAGGGTCGTTGTCGCGCAAGGCCGGTCACGCGGGGTACTCGAGGTCTCCCCGTCGGAGGGTCCGATGAGTCGCGATCGGTACCAACGCTCCGCCGAACGCTTCGGCCAGATCTTCAACCTCGTCGTCGGCCTCGGTCTGGTGGCGGGCGGCGGGGCGTTGCTCTTCGTGCTCGTCCGCGACCTGTGGAACGGCGAACCCGATGCGAGCCTCTGGCTGCTCTGCGGTCCCCTCGCGATGCTCGGGCCGGGGTTGATGATCGTCGTGGCCGCCGCGCTTCCCCGGGCCGACGGGGGCCGCCCCACCCCTCCCCGGTCGGCGCCGCTCGCGCACGTCGGGCTCACGCTGCCCCTGTCGACGGGAGCCTCGGCGCTCGCGCCGTTCACCGCGCCCCTGCTGGTCTTCCACCTCGTCGCCTTCAGCCCCCTGCTCGTCGCGAAGTGGCTGTCGGACTGGACGGTGTACCCGGTGGCCATCGCCATCGCGGGGTGGTTCTTCCTCATGGTGGGGTCCGCCCACAGGGCATGGATCCGTCGGCCGAGCGATCTGCAGCTCGGGAATGAGGGCCTGCGCATCGTGGGCGGCCCCCTGCACGGCACCCGGCACGACTGGACCCAGCTCGGCGACGACGCAGCCGTGTTCGAGCGGACGGGCCCCGACTCCGCGCTCCACATCGCGGGCGAGGTCGTCGCCGAGAGCGACACCCCCGAAGAAGACGCCTCCCTCGCCGCGCTCGCCCATACGGTCCAACGGCTCGCCGGCCAGGCCCGTGGCGAGCTCCGACCCGCCCGCACCGATCAGCCCGCCGAGGTGATCGCGTGCCCCAACTGTGGCGCGCCCGTCGCGCCGTCGCGGCACCTGCTCACCCGTTGCCAGCGGTGTGACACCAAGGTCCCCATGCCCGAGACCGGAAGGCGCCAGGCGGCGGCCACCGATGCCGTCGACGCGGACCGTCGGACGTCGGAGCGGCTCCTGGGCCGGCTCTTGCGGCAGCCGAGCGCATCGAGCACCACCGCGTTGCTGGTGTTCGCGTTGCCCTTCGCGGGGCTGGGGTTTCCAATCGCCTCGGTGCTCGTCGACGAGCTGCACCAGGTACGCGGCACCATCACGTGGGGGGAAGGGCTCGCGCTGTTCAGCGGCGCGCTCGGGGCCACCTACGGCCTCGTGGGGCTGCTGCAGAGCCACGTAGCGGGTCGCCGGGCGCTGCGTCTCGTCACCACGACGTTCGCCGCAACCCCACCGCGTCGAGAGGCCGAGCCCTGGTCGTGCGTGCCGTGCGGCGCACCGCTGCCCTGGCACGACGACGCCTGGGCGGTCGTCGGGTGCGCCTACTGCGGCGCCGACTCCATCGTCGGCCTCGACGTCGTACCGCTGGCCCGACAGGAACGCGCACAGGCCCGCGACCTCGTGACCGAGCTGGCGCGGCGTCTCGGCGAGCAGCGACGCCACCGGGCCGTCGCGGCCACGTCGATCGTCGCGATCGTCGTGGGGCTGGCCGTGGCGTGGCCGGTCCTCGCGCACGGCTTCCGCTGACCCACGCTCGGCAATCCACCGGGTCGGCCTGCCCGTCCTCGAAGACCCGGGCCACCAACACCGAGGCGTGGCGGGTACCGTGGCCCTCCGCCCCCCGCCCCACGAGGCGGGTCCACAGCCGCGATCCGGTGTGGACCACCTCCATCGGCACCGTGCGGCGGCTCCCCGAGGGTTCCGTGGTCACCAGCACGACGTCGGCCCGCTTGGGGATCCCTGTCGCCTCCACCACCACGACCCAGTCCTCGCCGTCGCAGTCGAGGAACGCCGAGTCCAAGCGTACGTCGTGCCAGGGGGCGGGCCGCCTGTTCGAGCGCCGCGGCACCCACCGCATCGATTCGGCCTCTCGGCCTCCCAGCTCACACCTGCTGCCTACAAGGAAGCAACTCGACGAGCGCGTCGCATCCGCCGCTTCGTTGTGTCTGTCGCACGCCGATCTCATCGGGGCCTCCGACCGTCGCTGATGTGATGGGCCGCGCGGCGGAGTTGAAGCGGGGGCCAACGTAGGCGGCGGCGTGCTACCCGGTGAGGCGTCGCACCGCCAGGTGGCCGAGGAACCGTGGCAGCAGCCACAAGTTTCTCGCGAGTGCACCCCAGCTCCCCGGCGCGGGCGCGCGCGCGGGCAGGCCCAGGCCCGCGGGCAGCGCCGGGATCCGAGTCAGCTCGGCGTCGAGCGCGGCCGCGCCCAGCGTGGCCCCGGCGAGCGCTCCCGCGATGGCGGCCACGGTGTCGGTGTCGCCCCCGAGGCGGACCGCCGCATCCACGGTTCCCGAGAGGGTCTCGTGGCTGCGCCACACCGCAATGGCGACCGGCACCGTGTGGACCACGAACCCGCTCACGGCGCCGTCGAGACCGAGGTGCTGGAGCACGTCGTCGACGGAGCCCGTCACCGCAACCTCGATGGCGGCCCGGAACGCCGGGTCCCCGACGAGCCCGGGCAGCTCCGACAGGTCGCTCTGGCGACCCGACGCCCCGCTTCGCACGGCGTGGGCCACGATCCGCGCGCCATCTACCGCCCGTCGATCGGTGTGCGTGATCTCGGAGGCGGCGATCACCCAGGCATCGAGCGCGTCGGCGGGAGCCAGCAGACCGAGCGGGGCTACCCGCATCGCCGCGCCGTTCCCCGCGCTGCGAACGCCGCTGTCCCACACTCCGAGGCACGACAGGGCGAGCGCCCGCGCTGTCCCGAACCCGACGCCTGGCGGCAGCGCGAGGAACCATCGGCGCAGCCCTGCGCGAAGGCTGCTGCGAAACCGAGCGAGGTCGGAGCCAGCCTCGATGGCGGCAGCGGCCAGCAACACCGTCTGCTCGGTGTCGTCGCTGACCGCGCCCCCGGCGATGGGCCGTAGCGATCCTGGGCAGAGGCGAGCGATAGTGCCAGCGGACAGTCCCTCGTAGCGAAGTCCGAGCGCATCCCCGACCGCCGTGCCGAGGACGCAGCCGAGTAGGGCATCGTCGATGGTCTGCTCCACGGTGGCCCCGAACTTGGCACCCACCAGGGCCTCGTCGTCAGTCCTCCTGTACCACCACGGCGAGACCCGCGTCCCGCGTCCGTCGGTAGAACGTGAGCAGCTTCGTCAGATCGTCCCATAGCTCGTCGAACGTGTCGTTCCCGAACGCCTGGTAGACGCGGCCCACCATCTCGCCGGGGTCGAACGACGCGCGAAGCTCGGCCTCGTCGATTGCCTCGAGGTGGTCGACGACCTCGCCCACGAAGACGGCGCCGGAGCGCCGGAGCGGCACGCCCTGCACCGCCACCACATGGGGGCCGATCGGGACGTCGCCGTGCACCACCCGATAGGGCAAGGTCCGCGCGATCTCCTCGTGGGTCCCGAGCTCGCGCTCGGCCGGCGTGGACAGCAGCCAACGCAGCTTGCCCTGGCTACGCGAGACGGCCCGATACTGCCAGACCGTCGGATCGGGCATCGCCTCGAGCAGCTCGCGCACCTCGGGCAGCTCGAGCACCCCGCGGGATCGCGGGTCCCGGCGATTCACGGACCAGGGCAGCGTCGACCAAAGGTCGTCCTGCCACGCTTGGGGCTGCTGGACGATCCGGTCGAGCAGGGCGCACGCCGCCGGCAGCGCTTGGTAGGTCATGTCGAGGCCCATGGCGGCAAGCCTATCATATCAGGGGTGGTCCCGGCTCGATCCGGAGGTGACGCCGCGACACCGACGCATCGTCGATCACGATGTCGGCGTCGGGTCAGAGACCACGACCACGTCGCGCTCGATCACGAACCACATGCCCGGAACGAGAGGGCTCGAATCGGGGGCCTGTAGCAAGCGGAGGACCAGCGACGACAGGGGCGCGCTGGACGGCGTGGGAGCAGGTCCGTCACCGCGACGATCTGGCGTCGCGTCGCCGCGCGTGTGACCGGCACCTCAGCCGATGCGCCGAGGCTCGATGGCCGGTGCCGATGCAGCGGGTCGTGGGGCGGTGACGTGAGTCTGAAGGAAGTGGCCGAGGAGACCCTCGGCATCGTCGAGGCGGGTGGCTACGCCGCACCCTCCGGCGTCTGGCGTGCGATCCAGCCTGCAATCGACGCGGCGGTCGCGGGCACCCGACTCCGCCGGCCCGACGACCATCCCGACCTCTCGCTCGCCGCGGCGCCAGGAGGGGCTCGCACGCGGGTGGTCGAGGGCACGACCCAGGCGTGGGCCCGCCGCCTCGTCCAGGACGAAGGACGCGAGGATCTGGCGCTGCTGAACTTCGCCTCGGCCCGAAATCCCGGCGGGGGGTTCCTCAACGGGGCGCGGGCCCAGGAAGAAGACCTCGCCCGGTGCTCGGCGCTCTACGCCTGCCAACTCACGCAGCCCGGCTACTACGAGGCCAACCGGAGCGAGGCGTCGTTGCTCTACACGGACCACCTCATCTACAGCCCACGCGTGCCGTTCTTCCGCGAACGCAGCCGAGAGCTACTCGAGGAGCCCTTCCTCGCGTCGGTCGTCACCGCGCCGGCGCCCAACGCGGGTCAGGTGCTACGAAGGGACCCTGCCGCCGGCCCGGCCATCGAGGCCACCCTCCGTCGACGCGCGGGGCAGGTGCTGGCGTTCGCCCGCGACGAGGGCCACCGAACCCTCCTCCTCGGCGCGTGGGGGTGCGGAGTGTTCCGCAACGATCCGGTCGTCGTGGCTGACGCGTTCGGGAGATGGCTGGAGCGCGAGCCCTTTGCGACGGCGTTCGACGAGGTCGTCTTCGCGGTCTACGATCCGACCCCTGAACAGCCGAACCTGAGGGCCTTCCAGCGCCGCTTCGCCTGACGGAGGCCGCCCCGACCGTCGACACTCCCGAACGTCTGTGGACGATCCGCCACGACGGCGCCGTCCATCCCGGAGCCCTGGCTCGTCCCGTGTCCTGGCCGACGGCCGCCAACTGTCCAGTCTTTGCTGATCCTCGGGTCCGCACCGCCCTCGTGCCGGGAGGTCGCTCAACGAGGGCCGCGCCAAGGGAGCGGCGTCGCAAGGTGCTTTCCCGGACCGGCTTTGGAAAGACTATCTCCTCCCGAAGCGGCGGGACGTGCAGTCGGATGACCAACCGGGCGATGAGATCGTGC
>CAZZLC010000146.1:0-7180 GCA_964655065.1 uncultured Enterobacteriaceae bacterium
GGGTCTCGGTCTCCGACTGAGCGCGCTCCCGGAACGCCTGCTGTCGAGCGGGCGTCCAGGTCAGGCAGGGGCTCGAGAGGCGAGGCTTGGTACGACGAGCTCGGGCCTCCCCGAGCTCTCTCGCCGGCTCGCTTCCCGGGGCTCCCCCGCGCTGCGGAAGCGTTCCGCCCACTTCCGGTCCGTCGAGGACGACTTCGCGGGCTTCTTGGCACTGTGTGGCATCCGCCGGTCGAGCGCTAGCCGTGGGCGCACCCGTGGCTTACTCGGGTGCGAACTCACAGGAGAGCCACGATGTCCATCTCTCGCAATCTCGTTTTGGCGGCCATGCTGGCCACCGCCGCGACCGGCTGTGTCGGCAAGAAGAAGTTCGATGCGCTGCAGTCCGAGCTCGACAAGACGCGCGCCGAGCTCCGCACCGAGCTCGAGGCCAGCAAGGCCAACGCAAAGTCGTTGAGCGACGCGCTGAACGACGAGAAGGCGGCGGCTGCAGACCTCGCGAAGCAGATCGTCGACCTCGAGGAGAAGAACGCGGAGCTCGTCAAGGACCGCTCCAAGCTCGACGCCTCGGTCACCGAGATGGCGGACGCCCTGCGGGACCTCAAGGAGCGCAAGGCGGCCTCCGACGAGCGGATTGCGGAGTTCCAGTCCCTGCTCGCCAAGTTCAAGGATCTCATCGACGCTGGCCGTCTCAACGTCAAGATCGTCGAGGGCCGCATGGTGGTGGAGCTCGCCTCCGACATCCTCTTCGAGTCCGGCAAGGCCGAGCTCTCCGAGGAAGGCCGCCAGAGCCTGGTCGACGTGGGCGAGGTGCTCGCGGGAATCGAGGATCGCCACTTCCAGGTCGAGGGCCACACCGACAACGTGCCGATCAAGACCGACCGCTTCCCGTCGAACTGGGAGCTCGGCTCGGGGCGCGCGATCAACGTCGTGCGCGCGCTGCACGAAGGTGGCATCACGATGGAGCGGCTCTCGGCGGCGTCGTTCGCCGACAACCGGCCCGTGGCGTCGAACGAGACCTCGGACAGCCGCACCAAGAACCGTCGCATCGAGATCGTGGTCGTCCCCGACCTCTCGCTCCTGCCCGGCTACGAGGAGCTCGAGCAGCTCGCCAAGGCGGAGTAGTTGGCAGGCTTCGACGACTTCTTCGACGCCTACGGAGGCGCGTTCCTCCGGGCGGACGGGGTCGTCGTCGGGGCCTACGCCGAGCCGACCGTGTTCGTGCTCCCGGATCGCACGGTGGTCTGCCGCACCCACGCCGAGGTCGCCGCCCACCTGACCGAGGAGCGCCGGCGGCTCCTCGCGGACGGCGTTCGCGAGCTGTCGTGGTCGGCGCTCGAGGCCCGACCGACCGGTCCCGCCCAGCACGTGGTCACCGTGCGGTGGGACCACGCGGAGACGGACACCGTCTACGTGCTGCGGGGGACTCCCCCGGACGCGCTGGTCGCCGTGGTGGTGACCAGCGGGTGATCAAGGCAGCAGCATCTTCTCGATGAGCTCGTCGCTGAGCGAGGCAGGGTGGCCGCGCCACACGACCTTGCCCTCCTTGACCATCGCGGCGGCCGGGATGCCCCGAATGCCGTACTGCACGGCCAGGGCCTGGTCCTTCTCCTTGGCGATGGGGTAGTTCACGTCGTTGTCTTCGATGAATGCGGCGACGTCCTCCTCGGTGACGTCGCGCGTCAGCTCGGTGAGCCCGACGAGCCCGAGACCCTGCTCGCGGTACTGCTCGTAGGTCGCGGAGAGCTTGGGGACCTCGCGCTGGCAGTGGGGGCACCAGGCCTCCCAGAACACGTAGATGGTGGCCTTGTCGTCGGACAAGTCGTCCGCGGAGCCCTGGAACCAACGCTCGACCTCGAGCTCGAGGGCGTCACGGCCCACCACCTCGAACTCCTCGGCCAGGGCGGCGCCCACTCGCGCAGCCTGGGTGTTCGGGTAGCCCGCGACCAGGGCGTCCACCTTGGCCCGGGCGTCGTCCCAGCGGAGCTCCTCGGAGGCAGCCATCGCGGACTCGAGCAGCTCGCGGCTCGCGCGCTCGTCCTCCGGGCTGGGGGGGAGCATGGGTGCGAGGCGGTCCTGCAGCGCCTGGAGCTCGGTCTCGAGCGCCACGACGCGCGCTTCGACCACGCGGTGCTGATTGAGGGTCACGCAGCCGGTGAGGGCGACGAGGGCGAGTCCAGACAATGGGGACCTCCTTGCGAGAGGCTCCCTATGCGACGGCCCTCGCGCGGGCCACCGCGGCCTCGGCGTCGGCTCGCTGGGCCGCGATGCTCTGCGCGAGGAGGGCCTGGCCACGGGCGCGCACCAGGTTGTGCTCGCCGCGTCCGCCGAAGCGCTCGTCCCAGCCGAAGTAGGACTCTTCGAGCGCGTCCTTGGCGAAGCGCGCCGACAGCTCGAGGGCGATGCGCTCGGTGCACGGCACGATCGAGGCCCACTCGTCGTCGGTTGGTCCCGGAACGCCGCTCCGCTCGGTCTCGGCCACGCCCTGGGCGTAGCCCTCCATGGCCGCGGCAAAGAGCGGGACGTCGAACCGGGCGTCGAGCGCGTCCTCGGGGACGGGGTTGCACCAGCTGCGCATCGCATCGCCGAGCTCGACGTCCAGCGTGCGTCGGGCGAGCGTGTCGAGGTCGATCAGCGCCACGGCTTCGTGGTCGGAGAAGCGAACGTTCGAGATCTTGAGGTCGCCGTGGACCACCCGACGCGGCAGGTTCTCGGGCCCGCTCCAAGCCGACCACTGTGCGTGGATCGAGCTCGCGAGCTCCTGGACCTCGCCGGCGAGCCGATGGTCGGGGAAGCCAGCGATCGCCTCGTCCATCGCGCGCAGGTGGCGCGGCGTGTCGTGGACGTCGGGCCGGACCATCTGGAACTCGTAGTCGAGGTCGGACACGGCCGCGTGGAAGCGCGCCACGAGCTTGCCGGCAGAGCGCGCGTCGCCCAGGTTGTCGAGCTTGTGGATCGTGCGGCTGCCCACCACCGTCATTCGCCGCCACACGCCGTTGTCGCGGTCGGTCGCCCAGAGGTCGCCGCGTCGCGTGCGCACGAGCTTGGGGGTGAGGAGACCCTTGCGCTCGACCTGCGCGGTGACCGCCTCGATGTCGTGGTGCACCGTGGGGCGGAAGATCTTGGTGTTCAGCTCCTGGAGGACCCCGAGCACGGTCCCCGTCCTCGCTCCGCGGACCCAGAAGGTCCGGTTGATGAGCCCGGCGGGCACGTGCTCCGCCGTCACGGGCTCGTACCAGTCCCACGCGCTCAACAGCTCCTGCATGCTCGCTCCCTCGAAGTCTGACCGGTCCGCTCGCCGCCGCGAAGCGCGTACTCGACGCCTCTCGGATCGCCGGGGCCTCGACGCCCAGGTCAATCCGAGGCCACGGTACCCCGCCTGGCCTACGGGCGCTCGGTGAGGCCCCAGTCATCGGCCTCCCGGTCGATCGTCGCGCAGTCGAGCCCGGGATCGATGCGCATGAGCACGAAGAAGGACTTGTCGGGCTGGGGCTCGTTGCCGGGCCCCTGGAGCCGCAGCAGCGCGTTCGAGGCATCGAGGGTGTTGCTCTCGGTCTCGGTGTCGATGGGGCCGGTGGCCGTGTCGGCGTCGACGAAGTCCCCGCGCAGAGCGGTCACCGAGCGCTGGGCGATGTAGACCTCGCCAGAGACGAAGTCGTTGTCGATGAACACCGTCACGCCGGGCTGATCGTCGCCGTCAGTGTCCACGACGCCCGGGTCGTCGGGCTCCTCGGGGAGGGGGCCGCTCGCGACGTCGGTACCCAAGAGGTCGGGATAGGGGCCAGCCTCGAACCGCTCGTCGTCGAGGACCACCAGCGGGCGCTCCAGGATGCCTCGGCGCTCCGGGAAGTCGGCGACGAACGACCAGGTCGTCCCGAACACCTCGTTGCCCCAGGTGGCGCAGAGCTGCTCGCGATACACCTCGGCGCCCGGCGTCCAGACGAGCCGCTTCAGGGCGTACGTCTCACTGTCGCGGGTGTCGCTGCTGAAGGGACTCGGGTTCTCGGTCGCCTCGACGACCCGCTCGTAAAGGGCGAAGACCTCGTCGTCGGGGTCCTGGGGGGGCGCCTCGGGCAGCGTGGGGATCGTGCCGTTGGGGCCCGCCACGCGCGCCGGAGTGGGGTCGTCGGGGCCAAAGAAGCAGGCCGACAGAGAACACAGGGAAACAAACCGAAGAGGCAACATCGCGGATCTCCAGACAACGGAGACGGGTAACGCTCGGTCCCCCGCGTGGATAGGGCGCTCGCCATGCGACTCGACCCTGATCTGCTGGACGCTGTCGTCGCGGCCCCGGAGGCCGATGGTCCCCGGTACGTGCTCGCCGACTGGCTTGAGGATCGGTTCACCGCGTGGGCACGGCTGATTCGACGACAGGTCGCGGCGTCACGCGCGGGGGGAGACCGTGCGGGGCTTCGACTTCGCTACGAGGCCGACGATTGGCTCGTCGCGGCTGGCGCGCGGGTCAGGGCCACGCTGCCCCGGTTCGGGGGCCTGGCCTGGGGCGAGCTTCAGCGGGGATTCGTGCACGTGCTCGAGGTCTCGTCGCTCAATGAGCTCCTTCGCCACGCCGACGAGATCGCCAGACTCCAGCCCGTGCGGGCGATCGCGCTGACCCTGCATCGCCACGAGTCCGGGCTGCTCGTACCCCGCACCCTCGACTGGCTGGACGAGGTCCGAATCCTCGCTCTGCCCGCGGACGGGCTCGACGCCAGGGAGTGGCCGGTCCTCCGGACGCTGGTCGCGTCCGCCGGGGCGCTGGTGCTCGGTCCCGAGATCGACGTGGAACGTGTTCTCGACGGACTGCAGGCCACGGACCTCACGGAGCTCGCGATCGGCGAGCGGGCGCTCGCGCCGGGTCTCGCCGACCAGGTGGGGAGCCTCGGCGGAGCCCTGCGGTCGCTCGTGTGGACCGCTCGCGACGATCGACCCCACCTCCCGCCGGCGCGTCGCGCGGGTGTCCAGCTCCTCACCTCCTCGCTTCGTGAGGTCGAGGAGCTCGATCTCGCGTTCCAGCAGCTCTCGCCCGAGGAGGTGGCGATTCTGTCCGCGGCCTGCCCGGCGCTCCACACCGTGGCGCTCCGGGGCCAGGGACTCGACGCAATGCCGGCGCTGGCCCCCGGAAGGCCCCTGCTCCACGTCGAGCTCGACGAGAACGAGTTGACCGTCGGGGCGCTCGGGTTCCTCGACGACGAGCGCATGGTGGGGATTCGCTCGCTGTCCCTCGCGGCGAATCCGCTCACCGCAGACGTGCTGCCGAGGATCGCCTCGTCTCGACCGTGGCGCACGCTGCGCGAGCTCGACCTCTCCCACACGCCTCTCGCTGGGCTCGCGGGGGTCCTGCCGTCGGTGACCCCACCCCCCGAGCTCCACACGCTGCGGCTCGTGCGCACCGAGCTCCGGGGGCCGGACGTTCGCGCTCTGCTGGGCCAACCGTGGGTGCGGCGGCTCGCTCGACTCGATCTTGGCCAGAACGCGCTTCACGGCGAGCTGCCCGCCCTGGACGAGCTGCCGACCGAGGAGCTCTCGCTCGCCGCCACCGGTCTGCAGCCGCGCGACCTCGGCCTGCTCCATCGCGCGCTGCGCCGGTGCCGCCGGCTCGATCTCTCGTCGAACCCCCTCGGCATCGGCCTCGCGGGCCTCCTCGAGGACGCGCCCCAGCTCACGTGGCTCCGGATCTGCAGCCTGAACGACCGTACGATGCGGTGGACGGTGGAGCTCGGCAGAGGGGCGCCTAAGCTCTGCCGCCTCGACGTCTCGGGCAACCCCTGGCTCGGGACCGAGGGGCTGCGGGCCTTGCTGGAGGGTCCGCTCGGCGACCAGCTGACAGAGCTCGACATCGGCGGCTGTGGGCTCGATGACGCCGCCCTCGAGGTGTTGCTCGGCTGGCCTGGACTGGAGCGGGTCGGTCGGTTGGGCATCGGCACCGTCGACCGGGCCTTTCTCCTGGAGCTCGAGGCGAACCTGCCGGAGGAGGTGCTGACGGGGAGCTACGCTCTTCCGTGGACGACTTAGTCGTCGAACTCGGCGAGCGCGCCCTGGATCTCGGCGATCGAGCGCCGGGCATCGGCCGACCGGACTCCGGCGAGCTGGGCGAGACCAGCCTCCCAGGCCGTTCGGGCTGCCTCCACGTCGTCGATCTCGGCGAAGAGCAGCCCGTGCTGGTAGTGCCCGGCCCCCGAGTCGGGGTGGACCCGCAGGAGCTCGACGAACGCAGCCCGGGCGAGCTCGACCTCGCCGAGCTTCTTGTACTCGAGGGCGAGCGAGTACATGGCGAAGCGGTCCTCGGGCTTGTCCTTCAGGTAGGAGGTCAGCTGGTCGATGCGCTCGTTCACGACAGGTCTCCGCCCGCTCGCCACACCCCGTTCACCAGCCGTTCGTGGGGGCGATACTGCGCCTTGTAGGAGAGGTGTCGACAGTCCTGCACGAACAGCCCGAGGTAGAGATACCGCCGGCCCGACTGACGGCAGAGCTCGACCTCGCGCATCGCGGAGTAGACGCCAGGCGAGAGCTTGTCCTTGTCGGGGTCGAAGTAGAAGTAGACCGAGCTCGCGGAGATGCGCCCGAGGTCGACGATGCCCACGCCGACCAGCTCGTCGTCGAAGTAGTACCGCATCTCGATCGTGAAGACGCAGGACTGGACGAGCCAGCTCACGTAGCCGAGCGGCGTCATCTCGCCGTCGTCGTCGGCGACGAGCCCCCGCTCCCGCTTGTGGCGGTTGAACAGCTCGAGCTTCTGCTCGTCGAACGTCACGGGGCCAACCTCGATCCGCCCGTGGCCCGACCACTTGTTCCACACCCGCCGCTGCGACTTCGAGGGCTTGAAGTCGGCGACGGGAATGCGAATGCCCTCACACGCAGTGCACGTGGGGCACTCGGTGCGGTAGAGGCAGGCCCCGACCCGTCGCTCGGCGTTCTCGAAGCGCAAGTCGGTCTCGTCGAGGGACAACCGCCGCAGCTGCCGGTACAGCGGCATTCGCGCCACCCGTCCCTCGAGGTACGGGCAGCGCTGCAGGCCGTCATAGACGAGCTTCTGTGTCACGCGTTCTCCGAGGCGCTACCAACTGCGAGGATAACGTTGTTCGCGTCGCGGTTGCGCACCGGCAACGACCCGCTTGCCGATGGCCGGAGGCGCCGGCGCGCTTGGCGAAGCCGAGCGCGGAGCAGGCGACGAAGTCGACTGCCG
>CAZZLC010000147.1:0-6690 GCA_964655065.1 uncultured Enterobacteriaceae bacterium
CGACTACCGCTCGATTGCCTGCCGGAACACCGGAAGGTCGAACGTCACGTCGAAGTCCGTCAGCGTGGGCGCGCCCCCGGACCCGGGCGGCCGGAAGTCCATGTCGATGCCCGGGTACCCGCGCGAGGACAGGTCGAGCGCCCCCTCTACCTGGCCGAACGTGCAGATCGCGGACTTCTCCCACACACCGCAGTCCTCCTCGGTGGACGTGTCGAGGGTCACCCCGGTAACCGAGACCGTGGCGTCCTCGGCGAAGAACGTGGTGTCCGCGACCCCGTCGCCGAACACGTACCAGCCGGGGAGTCCGAAGGGCGAGAGCGGATCGACCGTGCGCGCGCCTGGGTCCGCCAACCGCGGCGCCCGGAACGCGAACAGGTTGTCGGCCGTGCCAGCGGCGGTATCGAGCCCGGACCACGCGAAGACCAGTGTGTTGTCGTAGGATCCATCTTCAGAAAACAACTGGTACGCGAACCCGCACAGCTCGACCCGGGCCCCCGTGGCGGCAGCCGTGATCGCCACCTCACCGAGGTCCTGGGCGAGGGTGTCGTAGACGTCGCCGTCGTAGTCGAAACCCACCTCGCGGAGGAGGTCGTCCAACAGGGCCCAGTCCGGGGTCGCGCAGATGCCGTTCGGCTCCGCGGGCTCTTCGGGCTCTTCGGGCTCGTCGAGAACCTCACGACCGCCCGAGAGGTCCCCTTCGAGGGCCTTGGGCAGCGAGTCACAGCCGACCACGAACAGGGCAGCGAGGGACGAGAGCAAGACGCGGTTCATGATTTCTCCATGGGTACGTCCACTCGTGTGGGACTTCCGCATTCCGGTTCAACTCAGGTGCGTCGACAGGTCTCCGTCCCGAGGCACCGGGTCGTCGGCGGCTCCGCGGCCAGCGTGCTGCTCGACCTGTCGGCCACCACGGGGCCGGTCGGGCGTCGAGGGCCCGAACGCGGAGCGTCCACTCCGGGATTGAGGCGTCGCCGTGGAGGTCGCACGAGCGGCTTCACGGGAGTTCACAGAGCAATTGATTCAACCTCGCGTATCGCTGCCGAGCCTCGGGATGCCCTTTCTCGTCCCTCGTGCATCTCCAGGGACGGGTCCGTGCCTCGTGATCCGAGCCCGGAGAGAGTTCTTGCGCGACGCCCCACATCGATTCCTGCACGCCGCCGACCTGCACCTCGACTCCCCCTTCGTCGGGCTCGGTGAGCGCGACCCCGAGCTCGCGCAGCGACTTCGCGACGCGAGCCTCACCGCCCTCGACCGTCTCGTCCAGGTCGCCATCGAGCGGCAGTGTCACTTCGTCGTTCTCGCGGGTGACATCTACGACGGGGTCGAGCGAGGCATTCGCGCCCAGCTCGCGCTGCGCACGGCCGCAGAACGTCTGCACGCCGCACGCATTCCTCTCGTGATGCTGCACGGAAATCACGATCCGCTCGATCTCGGCTACACCGCCGTGCATCACTGGCCCGACTCCACCACCCTCGTGCCCGGCGACGCTCCTCGAGTGGTGGAGCTCGAGACGCCGGCCGGCAGGGTGACCGTGACGGGTCAGTCCTTTCCTCGCAAGCGCGTGCCCGAGTCCCTGGCGGCCAGCTACCCACCCCCTTCGGGTCCAGGCCTACACATCGCGGCCCTGCACACCGAGCTCGTGCGCGGTGAGGAGAGCAACGACTACAGCCCGTGTGCGCTCTCGGAGCTTCTCGAGACCGACTTCCACTACTGGGCGCTCGGGCACGTCCACGAACCCCGCGTCTTGCACGACGGCTCACCGGTGGTCGCGTACCCCGGCAACCTCCAGGGACGACACTTTCTGGAGTCCGGACCGCGCGGTGCACTGCTCGTCGAAGGTCTCCCCCACGAGCTGAAGACAGAGCTCGTGCCGCTCGCACCCTTTCGCTTCGAGCGACTCGCCATGGACGTGACGGAAATCCCTGACCTCGCGTCGCTGCAGGCGAAGCTCCTCGACGCGGCGCCCGCGGACGATGCAACGGTGCTCGTCCGGGCCGAGCTCACGGGCCGGTCCCCCCTGTACTCGATTCTCCAGGATGGGGAACGCCGGGGAGAGCTGCTCGCCGGACTGAATCAGGCGTCGGGCGAGAGCCCGGTCTGGATGGAAGTGCGAGCCGACATCCTGCCTGATCTGCAGTGGGAGAACCTCGAGCGACAGCCGAGCTTGTCGGGGGCGCTGGTACGTCGCGAACACAGCGCCGCGGAGGTTCGGGCCGTGTTGCGGAGCGTTCCGAGGCTGAAGGCGCTCGCTTCGACTCTCGATGACGACGATCTCGTCAGTCTGGCCAAGCGAGCCCTCTACCGCGTCGTCGACGCCGTGCATCCCAGGGAGGGCGCGTGAGCCTCCGCCGCCTGCACATCGATGGCTATCTGCAGTACGCCAACTTCCAGCTGGAGCTGAAGCCCGGGGTGAACGTGCTTCACGGGCCGAACGAGGCCGGCAAGAGCACGCTGCTTCGCTTCGTTCGCTATGTGCTGTTCGGGCCTCCTCGACGTCGGGTCGAGCGCGGCGAGCCGCTCGCGGGCGGGCGCTACGGCGGCACGCTCTGGTTCGCCCCCGACGTCCGCGTGGAGCGCTTCGACAAGGACGTACGACTGTCCTCCGGAGGGGTTCCGCTTCCCGAGGTCGAACTCGCGACGCTCCTGGGTCAGTTCGATCAAGCTGCCTTCGACGCCGTTTTCGCCTGCGACCTCGATGGCCTCCGGGAGATGGGGGCGCTCGACGACGAGGCACTGAGGCGACGACTCTTCGCGAGCACGGTCCTCGGGGTCGGCGTCGACGTCGAGGAGGTCGAACGACGATGGGACGCGCGCCGGCGGGCCTTGTCGAAGCGGAGCCGCAAGGGCATCATCTGTGGCCTCGAGCAAGAGCTCGTCGCGGCGAGGCGCCGCCTGCGGGAGGGGCGCGAGCAGTCGCGCTCGCTTCCGGCCCGGCTTCGCGAGCGGTCCGGAGTCGAGGAGGCGATCCGGACCTTGGAGGCACAGCTACGCGCAGCCCGGAACGAACGGGACCACCTCGAGGCGTTGCGCAGGAGCGTCGAGCAGCTCGGCGAACGGGAGATGCTGCGGAGCTGGCTCTCCGACCACCCTGCGCCGGAGCACCCCGCGGCGGTGTGGACCCATCGGCTCGCACGTCTCGAGGAGGCAGAGCGCGCACACGCGCAGGCCCGGGGCGAGGCCGCGCGCTGCCGTCAACGACTCGAGCGTCGGGTCGCCGAGCGAGACGGGGTCGTGGTCGACGAGGACACGGCCGGGTCAGCCGCCCGTGTCCAGGCGCTGCTCGACGCTGGCGCCCAGCTGCCCGATCGAGCGGACATCGCAGCTCGGATCCAGGACGCCAGACGCGTGGCCAGCGAGCGGCTCGGCGATCTCGGGGTTCCCGGTCTGGAGGGCGTCGACCTGTCGCGGCAGACCGCGAGAGCCCTCCTGCAGCGAGCCGAGTCGGTTCCCGCCGCCGTGCCACTCGAGCCAGCAACGCGAGCGATGGCCCTGGCCGAGTCCGAGCTGGCACAGGCCGAGGAGGCTCTCCGGGCCCTCCCGGTCAGCGGACCTGCCCTGCAGCACCAGCACCGAGTCGAGGCGATCGTCGAAGCGGGACGCCGTGCGCGTGAGGCGAGAGCAGAGCTGGACGGCCTCCAGGCCACGGCGCAGAAGCTGACGACGCAGAGTGCGCCGCTCCTGTCGGGCTGGCCATCGCCTCCCGACCTCGACGAGCCAGGTCAGAACCGTCTGATGGCCGCGGTCGATCGTTGGCAGAAGGGCCGGATGGAGCGCACGGCCGCTCGTCGAGAGACGGGCCGGGCCCTCGCGGCGATCCGACGCGACGTGCAGCAACTGGAATCCCCAGTCGAGATTCGGGAGGTGCCGCCCGGACTGCTGCAGTGGGCAGAGCGACGGACGTCGATGCTCGAAGTCGCGGCGCGACGCGACGAGCAACGCGCCCAGGCGACCGCGCTCACCGAAGCGCTCGAGCGGCAGCTGGCGTCGGTGCCCGGGCTCGAGGGCGTGGACCAGCTGCGTGACTGCGTCGAGCTGCCCTGGGCTCGCGTTGCCCTGCTCACCAGGCGCATCCTCGATGCGTCACTCGACGACTCGGCGGTTGCGGACCTCGAGGACGAAGACAGCGACCGCGCATCCCTCGTCGAGCAGCAGCACCTCGTCCATCGCCTGCACCACGCGAGGGCCACGAACCGCCAGTGGCGCTTCGCCGTCAGAGTGCTCCTCGCCGTGCTCGCGCTCCTGGGCGGCCTTGCCCTGATCGCCTGGGTCGGTGCGGACGAGCCGGCCTTCGGGATGGCGGCGGCCGGGGTTGGCGCCCTCGGTCTGGTTGCGCTGGTGGCCGAGCTCTACCTGGGATCGACGGTCGGCCACTTCACTCGCGAACTCTCGGACGTCGACGCCGACGACTGGGAGGCGTGGTCCGGGCGCGTCCATGCGAGGCTCGCCCGGATCGAGGTTCGGGAGCGACAGCTGCACCAGCTCGGTTCATCCGAGGCCCGCAGCGCCGAGCTGACGCGCGACCGGTCCGATCTGGCAGAGATCGTGGGGGTCGTGGAGTGTCTGGTCGACGTCGAGCCTTCGGTTCTCGCAGAGCTCGCGGCCCGGATCCCGTCGTGCATCGCGTCACTACAGGAGATCGACCAATTGGCGGCCTCGATCCAGGGGTCATCGCGGGCCCTCGAGGCCTGGGTCGACCAGGGCGGCGCTTGCGCCGAACTGCTCGGCCAGGCGCCGAGCGGTCTCGCAGACGCACTGCAGGCCGCCCTTCACGTTCAGCAGGCCGCCGAGCTCGCGCGTCGACAGACGGCTCGCGAGGAGGGGCGCCGCCAGCAGCTGCGGGAACGGCGCCAGCAGGCCAGCGAGCTCCAGCAGCGACTCGCGGAGCTCGAACGACCCACCGACGAGGATGCCGCCATCCGGGCCGCGGTCCGCGACGCGGGCGGCGAAGGCATCGACGAGGGCCAGTGGGGAGCGTGGCTGAGTGCCGGCCAGCAGGTGCGCTCCCTCGAGAGCCAGCTCGCCGATGTCCAGTCGCGCATCGAGCTCGCCACTGCGCGATTCACCGAGGACCAGCGTCTCGTCGACAGCGTGCTCGATACCGTGGGAGTCGGGACCCTCGACGCGTTCGGGGAGGCGGTCGCCCGAGCGGTGGAACGCGAGAGGGTGCGTTCCGAGGGACAGCAGCGCCGAGACGACGCCCTGGAGGAGGTCGAGCGTCGCCGGACGGAGGTGCGGGTCGCCAGCGAAGCCGACAGCCGCCGGAAGCAGGCGCTGGCCGCGCTGAGCCAGGCGCTGGAGGCCGCAGGCTGGCCCCTCGAGGAGCCCGAGCGGGTGGCCATGCTCGCCGAGCGGCTGCATCACGCTCGCGATGCCGAGCGCCAGCTCGCCTCGCTACGGGAGACCGGGACGGCGTGCGACGCCCGGTGGTCGGCGTGGTTTGCCGATGTCGAGGCGCTCGCGGGGTCACTCGCGAAGCCTCCGCCGCGGGTCGAGTCGTCGATGAGCTGGCTGCGACAGCTGCAGCGGCAAGTCGGGGTGGCCGAGGCAGCACGCGCAGAGAGGGCGAGGCTCGACCAGCAGGTGAGAGAGTCGGAGCGCGAGTTCGAGGAGGCCCAGGCTCGGGCCGAGGGGACGGCAGCAGAGCGCGACGCGGCCCTCGCGGCGACTGGGGTCGAGCACGGCGAGGAGGGGCTGCTCCAGAGGGAAGCCGCGGCGGCATGGGAGGCGCGGCACGAGGCCCTGGAGGAGACCGAGCGGTTGCTGCGGGCGCGGCTCGGAGACGTTGATCTCGACAACATCGAGCTCGTGGATGCGGCCGAGCTGGCCGAGCGGGCCGATCGGCTCTCCGAGGAGATCGAGAAGCGGCAAGAGGACAAGGATGGACTCGTCGAGCGGCGCGGCGTGCTGACCCGAGAGCCTCACCACCTCGAGGCGTCGACGGACGTGGCCGAGGCGGCCGCCGAAGTGGAGGCGCTCGAGCAGCGGCTCCAGGACGCACGGATGGAGCTCGCCGAGATCGAGCTCGCCTCTCGCTGGCTCGGCGAGGAGTACGAGCGTTTCGTTCTCGAGAACCAGCCGGCCGTGCTCAAGCTCGCATCCTCCTACCTCGAAGCCGCCTCCGACGGCACCATGGTGGCGGTGATGCAGGAGCAGGACCGGGTCTACGTCCAGGGAAGGGACGGCAAGCCGCGAGAGCCTCACGAGCTGTCTCGAGGCAGCCGAGAGATGCTCTATCTCGTGATCCGCCTTGCCCTGGCGAGGAAGCACGCCGAACGAACGCTTGCTCCAATCCTTCTCGACGACGTCATGGTGAACCAGGATCCGGACCGCGCCGCCCAGATCGCCCAGGTGCTGCGCGCCGTGGGTCAGGAGCACCAGGTGATCCTGATGACGTGTCGGCCCGAGATGCGGGACCTCGTGTGCGCAGTCGACCCCACGGCGCACGTCGTGGAGCTCGCACGCTTCGGAGGCCGAGACAGTCCCGTGGGCACGACGCAGGCCAGCAACACGGCGCCCCTGACCCCCGCATCGAGCACAACGGGGCGGTGAAGCGGGGGTCGGCCTACCGCTTCGTCATCCGCTCGACGGAATCGACGAGCGAACCTGCGTGAGCAGGGGGAGCGGTGCTCTGCCGGGTGGCCCCCCCGTCACAGAGGGCTCGTTCCAATGCCCGTGCTCGGTCCAGCGCGG
>CAZZLC010000148.1:0-6666 GCA_964655065.1 uncultured Enterobacteriaceae bacterium
TGGGGCACAGGTGGCCGCGCGACAACGGGTCGTCGGGGTCGCCGCGGACGCCGACCGCTCGGCCGTCCTCGAGCGTGACCCGGATGCCGCACATCGCCTCGCACAGGACGCAGGTGGCCGTAGCCTCTCGATTGCTCACCCGGCCATCATACCCAACCCTTGGGTTCAGCGTGCGAGCAGGGTGGGCTGGTCCTCCAGGCTCGACTCGGCGCCTGCGGGAGTCGCCGAGCGAGCCTTGCAGGCCTGGGGAAGCTCCACCTCGACGGCAGCCCCCTCTCCCGGCTGGCTCTTGATGGTCAGGGTGCCCCCCATGGCTTCCACGAAGCCGTGGACCACGGACAGTCCGAGCCCCGAGCCGTCGTAGCGCCGGGTGGTCGAGGCGTCTCCTTGGTTGAACGGGGTCATCGCGGCCTCGATCTGACGCTGGGTCATGCCGATCCCCGTGTCGGCAACCACGATGCGGAGCCGGTCCTCGACCTCACCCACCAGGAGCTTGACCGTCCCGTCGTGGGTGTACTTGCACGCGTTGGACAGCAGGTTGAAGAGGATCGAGTGCAGCATCCGGCGGTCGAGGGTCGCCTCGGTGCCGGGCACGGCACGGACCTGAAGGGTGTTGCGATTGGCTAGCGCGTCGCTCTGAACCGCATCCCCGACCTCTCGCGCCATCGCGGCCACGTCCAGTGGCTGGGGCACCACCTCGTACTGGCCAGACTCGAGCTGGGTGAGGTCCAGCACCGCGGTGATGGTCCCGAGCAGGTTGGCCGCGCTGGAGCGTATGCGCTTCAAGTCCCGACACAGCTCCTCGTCGTCGAGGTCCTCCTCGAGCATCTCCGCGTAGCCCAGGATGGCGTTGAGCGGGGTTCGGAGCTCGTGGCTCATGCGGGAGAGGAAGGCGTCGCGAGCCTGGGCCGAGGCCGCCAGCTCCGCGGTGAGCCGCTTCAGGGCGTCGAGCAGTCGACGCCGCTCCCCCCGGTCGGTCGCCTGGGCGCTCTGCAATCGCTGGATGCGGTCACCGGCGGCGCGGTGGTCCTTCTGCCACGCGGCCGCCACCCGGGACAGCGAGGTGCCGAACGTAGAGGGCAGATCCCGAATCTGACGCTCGAGCGTGGTCCAGCGCTGCTCGGCCAGGCTCTCGAGGGCCCGGAGGACCTCGGGGGAGGGCCCCGGAGGAGGGCGCGGGGCGTCGACGTCGGTGACCTCGACGTCCGACAACGGAGGCTCCTGTGCCGCGGGACGGGTCGCGGCGCCGACGGCGAATCCGCCGAACCCACAGACGAGGGCCGCGCCGGTCGAGGTGATCGCGGCGATCGCCGGCAACGGCCAACCCAGTACGAAGCCCGCTCCTACCGCCGAGATCGACAGCAGCGCACTGGTCGCGGCGCCGAACAGCGCCACCACGATCGAGAGGCGGCGGGACATGCTCGTCTCATCGACGCGCGGCGGGGAACGTTCCACGACTTTCCTGGACGGGAGCCTCCGCGTCGTCGGGGGGACGGGATACGCGCGACTTAGTCGCGGCGAAGGGGTCGCGAAAGCACTACGAAGCCAACATCGGTCAGATGAACGCTGGCCCGTGGAACGTCAGGAGACCGCAAGATGCCCTACATCGTCACCGAGAACTGCCAGGACTGTCGCTACACCGACTGCGTCGAGGTCTGCCCGGTGGATTGCTTCTACGGCGACGAGCGCATGCTCTACATCCACCCCGACGAGTGCATCGACTGCGGTGCGTGTGAGCCGGCTTGTCCTGTCCAGGCGATCTACGCCGAGGAGGACCTCCCGGCCGACCAGCAGAGCTGGGTGAAGATCAATGCCGACAAGACCGAGTCGGGCGACCTCGAGAACATCACCGAGTCGGGAGAGCCGCTCCCCACCGCCGAAGCGAAGAAGGCTCGCCTCGGCCTCTGACCGAGCGGCACCGGGGTGCCTCAAGGCCGACGGTCTGCGTCCGATGAGACGCGGGCGGAGGCTTGATGTCGACGGAACTGGCGAGCGGTATCGACGAGCTCCTGTGGTTCGGAATGGACGACCCGGCGAGCTCGGACGAGGAGGCCAAGGCGAGCCTCGCGGCCGAGGTGGCCAGGGTCAGCGGCCTCAAGCCGTTCCCCACGGTGGCCGCGAGGGTGCTGGCGGAGCTGGAGAGCGAGGTCTACTCGGTCCCTCGGCTCGCGAACCTGGTGGAGACCGACCCTGCCCTCGCCTCGCTCGTGCTCCGACTCGTGAACAGCGCGCTGCACGGTCGCGGGGGGATGGTCCAGGACGTCCGGCAGGCGGTGGTCCGCCTCGGCGGCCGACGCCTGCGCGACCTCGTGGTCTCGGCCGCGACCCTGCAGATGTTCCACGACGTCAAGGGCGTGGGCATCACCATCCGCGACCACTGCTCGATCACGGCCGCGATCGTCCGGGTGCTCGGGCAGACGTACGAGCTCGAAGGCGCCGACGCGATGTACCTGGCCGGTCTCCTGCACGACGTCGGTAAGCTCCTGCTCCTCGAGACGCGCGAGTTCCGGTACGCGCACCTCGATCCGTCCGCGCTCGTGACCGCCGACGGCGTGCACCTCTACGAGAGGCAGCAGCTCGGGTTCGACCATGCCGTGCTCGGGGCGCTGGTCCTACGGTCCTGGAAGATCCCCGATCCCGTGCCGCAGATCGTGGCCTGGCACCACCAGCCGATGCGGGCCTACGCGGAGTCGGGACCCATCGGCCCTCAGGTGGCCGTCCTGCGCATCGCCGACCGCATCAGCTGGTACCTCGCCGAGACGACGCTGCCGTCCGACGAGTTCAACTCGTCGCTCGCTGCGTCGTCGGAAGGCCAGTGGATCGGGCTCGAGCGCACCCACGTGCGCGACCTCTGGGTTCGCCTCGTCGAGGCTCGTGGCGACGCGCTCTCCGCGTTCTCCGACTAGATCAACGCAGGATTCGCAGCGCCCGCTCGATGCCCTCTCCCAGTGCGTCGAGCTCTGCGGGGGTCGTGTAGACGCCGAGCGACGCACGGGTGGTGCCCGGCACGCCGAACCGCCGCATCGCGGGCTCGGCGCAGTGGTGACCCGTCCGAACCGCGATGCCCTGCTCGTCGAGCAGCGTAGCAAGGTCCTGGGGGTGAACGCCGTCGACCACGAACGACAGCACCCCGGCCTTCTCTTCGGCGGTACCGACGAGCCGCAGCCCGTCGATCGCGGTGAGGCGGGCCGTTCCGTGGGCCAGCACCTCGGCCTCGGAGGCCGCGACCCGGTCCCGACCCAGGCCGTCGAGCCAACGCAGCGCGACCCCGAGGCCCACCGCTCCCGCGATGTGGGGCGTGCCGGCCTCGAACTTGGCGGGGAGCTCCGCCCAGGTGCTTCCTTCGAAGCGGACGCTCGCGATCATCTCGCCGCCGCCCTGGTAGGGCGGCATCGCGTCGAGCAGCGCCTCTCGGCCCCAGAGCACGCCAATCCCCGTGGGGCCGTAGACCTTGTGTCCCCCGAACGCGTAGAAGTCGCAGCCGATGTCGGTGACGTCCACCGGCCCGTGCACGGTGGCCTGGGCCCCGTCGATCAAGACCTTCGCGCCAACGCCGTGGGCCATCTCGGTCATCTGCTTCACGGGAAGCACAGTGCCGAGCGCGTTGCTGACGTGGACGAGCCCGACCATGGCCGTGCGCTCCGAGAGCATCGAGGCGTAGGCCTCGAGGTCGATCGAGCCGTCGTCGTGGACCGGAATCGGCCGGACCGTCGCTCCGGTCCGTGCGGCGACCATCTGCCACGGGACGATGTTGCTGTGGTGTTCGATCTCCGAGACGAGGATCTCGTCTCCCTCGCGGAACGACTGCCCGTAGGAGTTGGCGACCAGGTTGATCGCCTCCGTGGTTCCCCTCACGAAGACGATCTCGCGGACGTGGGGGGCCGCGAGGAACCGCCGAACCTCCTCGCGAGCGTTCTCGTAGGCCTGCGTCGCCACCTGCGAGAGCGTGTGGACCCCGCGATGGACGTTCGCGTGGTCGCGCTCGTAGTACTGTGACAGCGCGTCGATCACCGCCCGCGGCTTCTGCGCGCTGGCCGCACTGTCGAGGTAGACCAGGCGCTTGCCGCCGACCTCGCGATGCAGGATCGGGAACTCGGCCCGGATGGCCTCGCGGTCGAGGGGGGAGGACATGTTCATGACTGCTCCATCCAGCGACGAACGCGGGCCTGAAGCCCATCGCGCACGACGCCCTCGGGCAGCTCCTCCACCGTGCCGGTCGCGAAGCCCCACATCAGCAGGCCCCGCGCCTCGGCCTCGGTGAGGCCTCGCTGCCGCAGGTAGAAGAGTGAATCGGTGTCGAGTGAGCCCACGGTCGCACCGTGGGCGCACTTGACGTCGTCGGCGTAGATCTCGAGCCATGGCCGCGCGTGCACCGTCGCCTCGTCGGAGAGCAGGAGCGCTTGGTGGAGCTGGTTGCTGTCGGTACCGAACGCGCCCGGGTCGACGATCACGGTCCCCGTGAAGACGGACTGGGTGCGCCCCGCGACGATCGACCGAAAGAGCTGATCCGAGGTGGCGTCCCCCTCGACGTGATGCGCGAGGACGTGGTGATCGGCGTGACTCTCGCCGCGCAGGAGCGACAGCCCGAAGAACCGGGCCTCGGCTCCCGGCCCGAGGAGGCGCGCCGTGAGCTCCACCCGCGTGGTGTGGCCGCCGAACACGAAGCTCCCGGCCGACAACGTGCCACCTGGGGCCACCTCCGCGGTGACCTGGCCGACGTGACGGGCCGAGCCTCCGCCCTCGACGATTCGCACGTAGGAGACCGAGGCGTCGCCCTCGACGAAGAGGTCGGTGAGTCCGCTCGTCAACGTCTCGTCGCCGCCGTGGACGTGCTCGACGATCTGGACGTCGGCCCCGCCGGCCACGCGGATGCGGTGGCGGTTGGCGGTCACCGCCTGGGGGACGACGCTCTGGTGCACGATGTGGTAGACCCCGCGAGCCTCGCCGGGAAGCTCGAGGTCGACGCCGTCGACCACGAATGCGCGGTTGAGCGCGGCGAAACCAGCTTCGTCCGCGGTGGTCTCCGACGGCGTACCCTGGGCGGAGAACAGCGGCAGCGCCGCCGCCTCCGAATCCAACGGGTACCCGTCGACGAACACGACGACGGCCGACTCCCTCACCCACTCCGGCAGGTCCACGCGGGTGGTGCCCGGCTCGTCAACCGTCACGAAGTCGGGCGCGACGAGCCGGTTCGGTGGGGTGAACCGCCAGGCCTCTTCGCGGACGGGCAGCCCGCGGTCCGCGAGTCGCTCGACCCCGACCCGCCGGAAGTCTCGAAGGGCACCGCCAGCAGGCAGCGCGGCTCGGGCCAGCTCGGCCAGGGCGCGGGCGCGGGACTGGTCGACCGCCCTCATGCCGAGGCCTCGTCGCGTACCCACTGGTACCCCCGCGTCTCGACCTCCTTCGCGAGCTCTGGTCCCCCTGACTTGAGGATCCGACCATCGACGAAGACGTGGGTGTAGTCGGGAACGAGGTGCTCGAGGAGCCGCTGGTAGTGCGTGATCACCAGCATCGCGCGCTCGCTGTCCCGCAGCTGCTCGCACGCGCTGGCCACGATGCGGAGGGCATCGACGTCGAGTCCGGAGTCCGGCTCGTCGAGAATCGCGAGCTTGGGGGCCAGCATGGCGAGCTGGAAGATCTCGTTGCGCTTCTTCTCTCCGCCGGAGAACCCCTCGTTCAGGGAACGACGGAGGAGCGCCTTGTCGAGCTCCACCAGCGGCATGGTCGCGCGAGCCTGCTTGAGGAACGCCGCCGAGTCGAGCTCCTCGTCGCCGCGGGCGCGCCGGTGGGCGTTCACCGCCTCCTTGAGGAACTCCGCGTTGGCGACCCCCGGAACCTCGACCGGATGCTGAAAAGACAGGAAGATCCCGCGGTGGGCGCGCTCCTCGGGTTCGAGCTCGAGGATGGACTCGCCCTCGAAGCGGATGTCGCCGCCGGTCACGACGTAGTCGGGGTGACCCGTGATGACCTTGGACAGCGTCGACTTGCCCGACGCGTTGGGCCCCATCACGGCGTGGACCTCGCCCTTGCCGATGGTCAGGGTCAGGCCCTTGAGGATGGGCTTGCCCTCGACCTCGGCGTGCAGATCGATGAGCTCGAGCATGAAGGTGTACTCCGGGGATGTCCCGCGCGCGGCGGCGGGCGTGCAGGGGTACGGTCAGCCGACCGCACCCTCGAGCGAGACCTCGAGGAGCTTGCGGGCTTCGACCGCGAACTCCATGGGCAGCTCCTTGAAGACCTCGCGACAGAAGCCGTTGACGACCATCGACACGGACTCCTCTTCGGAGAGGCCGCGCTGCCGCAGATAGAACAGCTGGTCCTCGCCGATCTTCGAGGTGGAGGCCTCGTGCTCGACGGTCGTGGTGCCGTTGCGGACGTCGACGTACGGGAAGGTGTGGGCTCCGGACTGGTCGCCGATGAGGAGCGAGTCACAGCGGGTGTAGTTGCGCGCCCCGGTGGCCTTCTTGTTCACCTTCACCAGCCCTCGGTAGGCCTGCTGGCCGTGGCCGGCGCTGATGCCCTTGCTCACGATGGTCGACGACGTGTTCTTGCCGAGGTGGATCATCTTGGTGCCCGTGTCGGCGAGCTGGCGGTTGTTTGTGAGGGCCACGGAGTAGAACTCGCCCACCGACTCGTCGCCCTCGAGCACACAGCTCGGGTACTTCC
>CAZZLC010000149.1:0-6637 GCA_964655065.1 uncultured Enterobacteriaceae bacterium
ATCCCACTCGGGGGCTACACGGTTCGCGTAGGATCCGGAGGCCTCACCGTCTCCGACGTCAGGGAGCGAGCGCTGCACGTCGGTGCCCTCCTCGCTCGGGTGCTTCCTTCGTCGCTGCTCGGTCAGGGCCGCGATCGGGTGGCGCTGCTGGCTCGGCTCCCCGTGACCCTGCCGCGGGGGCTCGACTTTGCTCCCGGTCGGGTGAGGTGTCTCGGTCTGGTGCCGGGTGAGCCAGTGCCGGTCCAGCTCGCGCGCCTGCGTGCGCTGGTGCCCACCGTTCTCGTGGGCTCGACGCGGCGCCTCGAGCCCGTCGCGGAGCGATGGGCGGACGAAGGCAGCGGTCGCACGCTGACTCGGGTGGTGTCGGTCGCGGCATCCGTCCCCGGGGCTCGCGATGCCCAACTGGCAAGTGCGTTCGGGGTCAGTCACCTCCACCGGCTGTACCGCGCCGACGAGGGCCTCTACGGTCACACCTGCGCCGAAGGTCGTCTGCACCTCGACGAGGATCTGGTGATCGTGGAGCGAGCCTGGATCGACCGTGGGGCGCGCAGCTACCACCCCATCGTGACGGACCTGTTCCGCACCGTGGTTCCGCGAATCCGCACGCGGCTCGCCGACGTGCTCACGGACGCTCCGGGGCCCTGCCCTTGCGGATCGCCGCTGCGGGTGGTCGAGCGGGTGGTGCGGGTCGACGCGTGAGTCAGCGTCGTCCGAGCTTGCGTCCGAGGCCCCGGGCGAGGTTGCGGTAGAGCTGCAGCGCGATGTCGGGCCGGTGGGTCGAGAGCTGGTCGAACTCCTCCTTGGTCAGCACCGCCATCGTCGTCGTCTCGTCGACCACCACCTCGGCGGAGTGCGGACGGTCGAGCAGCATCGCGATCTCGCCGATCGCCTCGCCCGGTTCGACGTGGCCCACCTCCTGACCCGATCGGTGCACGGTGCAGCGGCCGTGCAGGGGAACGAGGATCTCCTCGGCTACGTCGCCGGGTGACCACAACCGGAAGCCGGCCGGGAGCTCCCGTACGCCGCAGTGGCTGGCTACACGCCGGGCCTGCTCGGTCGTGAGTCCGCTGAACAACGCGAGATCGTGGAGGCGCGACTCGATCTCCGGCAGGATCTCGCGGTTGGCGAGTCGCGCGAGCACGTGGTGCGCGATGGGTCGCGACTCGGGCAGCAGATCGATGGGCCCGGTGCCGAGGGGCTCCGTGACGTGCACGAACTTGACGACGTCGAGCCGCTCGACCCGGTCGAAGACCATCGCCGGCACGTAGGCAGCCGGCAAGAAGCCCATCTCGAACAACGTCCGCTGAAGCCGAGGCGCGTGGGCGCTCACATCGACCTCGATGTACACGACGTCGAGCGCCTCGGCCCGGTCGTGGAGCGCCTGAAACAGCGTCGTCTGTAGCGTCGCGTCCCTGGCGATGAGCTCGAACACCTGAAAGCCTCGGTTCAGCTCGTCGTGGACGTACCCGATCGCGCCCAGGACCGCGCCGGTGGTCGCGCTGCGAGCGACCACGTAGCTCGCGCTGCGGGCGCGGATCTGGAAGAGCCCGAAGTGAAGCCGCAGCGGGCCGAACACCTCGCGGTCGCGGGTGCGGCCTCGCTCGAGTCGGAGCAGCGCGGGCATGCCGTGGTCGGTGAGCTCCTCGAGCTGCGCGTGGCCAGCGGGACCGACCGGCTCGGCCGATTCGTCGACCACCACGTCGTCGGCAAGGCCGAAGCCGTTGAGCGCCATCGTCGCGAGTCCGTGGACCTCGGGAATCACGCGCGGGTGGTTGCGGCGGTGCTCGAGCGCCTGTCCAAAGTGACGGGCCCACAGCACGACGCTCTCGCGGTGCGACATCATGTACTTCATGGGCAGGAAGCCCACCGGCGCGAACCCGAACGCCTTCGAGATCCGCTGCGAGAACCCGTGTACGCAGCGGTTCTGGGCGATGCCCACGTGCATGCGCTCGGCGGCGAACCGGCAGCGGCCCTCCATCAGGAGGCGACCGACCCCCCTTCCCCGGGCATCCGGGTGCACGGCCAGTCGGCCGAACTCTCCGAGCAGGTCCGAGTCCGTTCCCAGGTCGAAGACCACCGACCCGGTGCCGACCAACGCGCCGGTGGACGTGTCCTCGGCTACGAGCACCTGGATGTCGTCGCGGTAGATGCTCCGGAGAAGCCAGTCTCGATCGAGAAAGCCCTCGAAGGGGTAGGCGCCGGCATAGCTCGCCACGAACAGCTCCCGGAGGCTGTCGATGTCGGTCTCGCTGGCATCCCTCACGACGACGTCTGGCATTGGCGGAGAGTTCTCCGCATCCAGACTACCTCAGGAAGCGAGGGCGTGGTCGCGGGTCGCGCTGCCGGCGAGGTGGGCCCCGGCGACCCGCGCGACCTGATCGAGCCACTGCGCCCCAATCGCCAGCGCGTCCTCGTGGATGTCGAATCCGCCGGAGTGCGCGGGAAAGCCCTCGCGGCCCGCGACCTGGGTGCCGTAGCGGATGTACGCCCCGGGTGCGTGGTCGAGGTACCAGGCGAAGTCCTCACCGCCCATGTTGGCCACTCGCAGGGGCTCCACGTTCGCCTCGCCGACCACCGCGATCGCAGCTCGGCGGGCGAGCTCGGTGGGCAGGGCGGTGTTGCGGAGCGGCGGCGTGCCGTCCTTGATCTCCACCTCTACGGTCGCGCCGTGCAGCTGGCCGATCGCGTGGGCCATGCGCTTGATCGCGCCGCAGAGGTGGTCGCGGACCTTCCGGTCGTGGGAACGAATGGTGCCGAGCAGCTCGGCGCGACCGGCGATCACGTTGGCGGCGGTTCCGGCGTCGAAGCGGCCCACGGAAACCACGGAAGGGTGCGACGGGTCGACCTCCCGGCTCACGATGGTCTGCAGCGCGGTGACGAAGAGGCTCCCCACCACCACGGCATCGAGGGTCTCGTGGGGGCGACCGCCGTGTCCCTGGCGTCCCCCGAAGCGGACGACGAACGTATCGGTGCTCGCGTTCACCACGCCCTCGGTGACCACGAGGGTGCCGGGCGGGTAGTGTCGGTCGACGTGGCCGCCGAAGATCATGCCCACTCCCTCGAGCGCACCGTCCTCGATCATCGCGAGGGCGCCCCGGCCGACCTCCTCGGCGGGCTGCCAGAGGAGCCGCACGGGCATCGGAGGTGGATTGGCCATCAGGAGCTCGGCTGCACCCACGAGCATGCTCGAGTGGCCGTCGTGCCCGCAGGCGTGCATCACCCCGGGATTCTGGGAGGCGAAGGAAAGCCCGGTCTCCTCGTGCACGGGCAGCGCGTCCGTGTCCGCGCGCAGCGCGACCGCGGGTCCGTCCCGCGAGCCGCGGATGTCGGCCACGATCCCGGTTCCGGCGACCCCCGTCCGGTGGGGGACGCCGAGCTCCCTCAGGTGTGCTGCGATGCGCTCCATGGTTCTCTCTTCGTCCCAGGAGAGCTCGGGATGACGGTGAAGGTCACGGCGCAACGCAATCATGCGGGCGACGGTCGCTGAGGCGAGGTCGCGGATCATGGACACTCCAGACGGTACGCTTCCCTCGTACCCAGTCAGGAGGCTCCCGTGTGGGGATGGGCGATGCTCGTGGCCGTCGGAACCGCCGCCGACGAAGGCTTCTCCGAGCTCAGGACCACCCACGATTGCGTGCTCGCGGCGCGTCCTTCGGACCACGCCGCAGGGAGCGCGATGCGGGCGACCTGTGAGTGGCCGGACGTCGAGCCGGGCGTGCTGGGCCGCCTGATGTCCGACCTCGACCGCTACGAAGAGCTCGTCTTTGCGCTGGTCGAGTCGGAGGTCCGGGAGCGCCGGGACGATCGACTGCTCGTCTACCAGCGGCAGTCGGTCTTCGGGATCTCGGACCGCGAGGTCCTCCTCTGGGTCGACGTCGTGGAGGGGCCCGGGGTCACCGTGGTGAGCTGGCGCCAGGCCGACGGCGAGCCGCTCGCGCTCCGCTCCGGGGCCATCCGTACTCCCCGCAACGAGGGGTTCTGGCGAGTGGAGCCTCTGGAAGACGGCGGCTCGCGGGTCGTCCACCAGATCGGGGTGGACGCCGGAGGGCGAATCCCTGCCTGGATCGTGCGCTTGGTCCGGAGTCGAGGCTTCGCGAGGGTGATGAAGCAGGTTCGGTCCGTCGCGGCCGACGCTTCCTCGGTTGGGAAGGAGGCTCGCTGAAGGGGGGCGGCATCGTGCCGATGGGGAAGGGGCATGGTCTGGCCACTTCCCGCACCCCACGACTCCCCCCCCGACGCCACTCCGCTCGTGGAGCTCGTCAAGTCACGTGCGCAGGCCATCGTGATGCTCCAGCCCTCGATGTGCACGCTGCAGGGTCGGTTCGCCGATCTCGACCGTCAGCTGGTCACCCTCGCACTGTACGCCGAGCCACCGCCCCTCGCCGACGACGCAGTGGCCTGCGTGCACGTCGCCGAGCACCGGAGCCTCGCGTTCCTGGCCCCGGTGGTCACGCACTGGACCCACGAAGGCGTTCCCCACCTCGCCGTGCAGCGTCCGAGCCAGATCGCCCGCATGGATCAGCGGCGGGCGTTCCGGGTACCGGTGCCCGACGGGACGGTGCCGGCCACCCTCGCGTTCGGCACCCACCAGGCCTCGGGCTTCATCGCCGATCTCAGCAGCTTCGGGGCGCAGGTCGTCCTGCTCTCGACCACCACGGTGATCGCCGTCGGCCAGCGGATCGTGCTGTCGATGGCGGGGGAGGGCGCGGCGGTCGTCGTGAAGGGAAGGGTCGTGCGCCGGACCGCGCTCGGCTGCGGCGTGGCGTTCACCCCGGGGCCCGACGGCTCTCCACTTCCCACGGTCGTCGAGCTGGTGAGACGGGTCGAGAGGGCGTGGTTGAGCCGCCAGCGTTCGATCAGCCCAGTGAAGGTGTGACGATGGGTGTCGTGGTCGAACAGGTCAAGGAAGACCTGCTGAAGCGTCTGGTTGCCCAGCGCGACGAAGCAACGGTGCTGCTCGCGGGCTCCAACCGCGAGCTGCCGGCCCGGTTCGAGGCGGTCGACGAGACCGCGGTCACCTTCTTGATGTACGTGGCTCCGTCGCAACGTACGGAGACGGGCCAGGTCGCCTGCGTGCAATACCACCGTGAGGGCCATCCGAGCGTCTTCATGACGTCCGTGCTCACGACGGTCGAGGAATCGGACGGGACGTTTCTCTCGCTGCGTCGGCCCGACCGGCTCGCCCAGGTCGAGGCGCGGCGGGCGTTTCGCGTGCCGTTCGAAGCCGGGGATCTGCCGGTCCAGCTGGTGGGTCCCGAGGGACGATGCTCGGGCGAGGTCCGTGACCTCTCGCCGCTCGGCGTGGGCATCACGGCGACCGAGGGCGACCTGCCCGAGGTCGACGACAGTGTCCGGGTGCGCATTCTCGTCCGCGGGGAGCGTCGGGTGCTCTCCGGGACCGTGGTTCGGGTGGCGGGGACCACCGTGGGCATCGCCTTCACCGCTGACGTGCCCGCTCGCATCGCGGACGTCGTGACCGAGGCCGAGGCGCGGTGGCGCGAGCGGCACCGCGGGTAGACGGCCCCTCTCGAGCACCATATGCCCGGCGCATGGGAATGGGCGACACCGAGGGCTCCGCGTTCGCGAGGGCGAGTGAGGGTACGCATCACGATCCCGGGCGGCCACCGCTGCGACCCGGGCCGTTTGGCACGGCGTTCCTCCCGGTGTGCCGGGGGGATCTCGAGGCGCGCGGCTGGGACGAGCTCGACATCATCATCGTGAGCGGCGATGCCTACGTCGATCACCCCGCCTTCGGACCGCCGCTGATCGCCCGGTTCCTCGAGGGACGTGGGTTCCGGGTGGGCATCATCGCGCAACCCGACTGGACCGACCCCGAGGCATTCCGGGTCCTGGGTCGTCCGCGGCTGTTCTTCGGCGTGGCGGCCGGGAACCTCGACTCCATGCTGAACCGGCTCACGGCGCAGAAGAAGAACCGCAGCGAAGATCAGTACTCCCCCGGTGGACGCACGGGGCTCCGGCCCGACCGGGCCACGATCGTGTACACCAACAAGTGTCGACAGGCCTACCCTGGCGTGCCCGTCGTCATCGGCGGCATCGAGGCGTCGCTGCGTCGCATCGCGCACTACGACTACTGGTCCGACAAGGTGCGGCGCTCGATCCTGGTCGACAGCAAGGCCGACCTGCTGATCTTCGGCATGGGTGAGCGTCCGGTGTGGGAGGTCGCCAAGCGGCTTCGAGACGGCGAGGCCATCGACGAGATCCGCGACGTGCGTGGAACGGCCTTCGTGGCCAGCAAGGCCGAGGCCCCGCGCTGGCTCGAGGACCCCGCGCGCTACACCACCGACGACAAGGTGGTCGTGCTCCCCTCCTTCGAGGAGGTGCAGCGCGACAAGGTGGCCTACGCTCACATGGCGCGTCGGTTCCAGCTCGAGACGAACCCGGGCAACGCCCGGATGATCGCGCAGGCCCACGGAGACCGGGCCGTCGTCTTCAACCGGCCGTCGCTGCCCTTGTCCGACGATGCGGGGGACGGGTCGATCGACTCCATCGGCATGGACGAGCTCTACGATCTTCCGTTCACCCGGCTGCCCCACCCGAGCTACACGGAGCGCGTTCCCGCCTACGAGACGGTCAAGCACTCGGTCGTGCTCATGCGCGGGTGCTTCGGGGGCTGCAC
>CAZZLC010000150.1:0-6606 GCA_964655065.1 uncultured Enterobacteriaceae bacterium
GTCAAGTCGGACGACGTGGCGGGTCGAACGCGAATGTACGAGTCCATCGTGAAGGGCGAGAACGTTCTCGAGGCGGGTCTGCCCGAGTCGTTCAACGTCCTCGTCAAGGAGATGCAGGCCTTGGCGCTCGATGTCGAGCTCATCGAAGACAAGGAGGTCCTGCGACAGTGACCTCCTGTCCTGAACCGCGCGGCGCGCCCAGATCCAGATCCAGATCCCGTGGGCGCCCGCGTTCTGTCGATTCGTCTGCCCTCGTCCCCGCCCATCGGGCTCGTGGCCCCATCGAGGCCCGCCCACGTCCTTTTCGGAGGTCCCCGTGAGGGAGATCTACAACCTCTACGAGAAGCCCAAGAATCCCCTCAACTACGTCGCGGTGAGGATCAGCCTTGCTTCTCCGGAGAAGATCCGGAGCTGGTCGCACGGCGAGGTCAAGAAGCCGGAGACCATCAACTACCGTACGTTCAAGCCAGAACGTGACGGGCTCTTCTGCGCCCGGATCTTCGGCCCCGTCAAGGACTACGAGTGCCTGTGCGGCAAGTACAAGCGCATGAAGTACCGCGGGATCACCTGCGAGAAGTGCGGCGTCGAGGTCATCCAGGCGCGCGTTCGCCGCGAACGCATGGGTCACATCGACCTCGCGACGCCAGTCGCGCACATCTGGTTCCTCAAGAGCCTGCCGTCGCGGATCGGCAACCTCCTCGACATCTCGCTGAAGAACCTCGAGAAGGTGCTGTACTGCGAGTCCTACATCGTCACCGATCCCGGTGACACCACGCTCGAGCGCGGCCACATCCTCTCCGAGGAAGACTACCAGGAGATGATCCAGACCTTCGGGTACGGGTCGTTCGAGGTGGGCATGGGCGGCGAGGTCATCCGCGACCTCCTCGCCGAGCTCGATGTGGTGGCGCTCGGTGACGAGCTTCGGACCGAGATGAAGGAGACCGCCTCCTCGGCTCAGCGCAAGAAGTTCGCCAAGCGACTCAAGATCGTCGAGGCCTTCCGCGACTCCGGCAACCAGCCCGAGCACATGATGCTCGAGGTCCTGCCCGTGCTCCCCCCGGACCTGCGTCCGCTCGTCCCGCTCGACGGTGGTCGATTCGCGACGTCTGACCTCAACGATCTCTATCGTCGGGTCATCAACCGGAACAACCGGCTGAAGCGGCTGCAGGACCTCAACGCGCCGGAGATCATCATCCGGAACGAGCGCCGGATGCTGCAGGAGGCCATCGACGCCCTGTTCGACAACGGCCGACGCGGGAAGGTGTTCACCGGCCCCAACAAGCGGCCCCTTCGCTCGCTGTCCGACATGCTCAAGGGCAAGCAGGGTCGTTTCCGGCAGAACCTGCTGGGCAAGCGCGTCGACTACTCGGGCCGTTCCGTGATCGTGGTGGGCCCGGAGCTGCGGCTCCACCAGTGTGGTCTGCCGAAGAAGATGGCGCTCGAGCTCTTCAAGCCGTTCATCTACAACAAGCTCGAAGAGCGCGGCTTCGTCACGACGATCAAGGCCGCCAAGAAGATGGTCGAGAAGGAGCGCGAGGAGGTCTGGGACATCCTCGAGGAGGTCATCAAGGAGCACCCGGTCATGCTGAACCGGGCCCCCACGCTCCACCGCCTCGGCATTCAGGCCTTCGAACCCGTGTTGATCGAGGGCCGCGCCATCCGTCTGCACCCGCTCGTCTGTACGGCGTTCAACGCAGACTTCGACGGGGACCAGATGGCGGTTCACGTCCCGCTGTCGATCGAGGCCCAGATCGAAGCGCGCGTGCTCATGATGTCGACCAACAACATCCTCTCGCCCGCGCACGGCAAGCCGATCATCCAGCCGTCGCAGGACGTCGTTCTCGGCGCCTACTACATGACGCGCGAGCGCAAGTTCGCGAAGGGCGAGGACCGCGTGTTCGCGGATCCGTCCGAGGTCGTCATCGCCTACGACAACGACGAAGTCGATCTCCACGCCCGGGTCAAGGTCCGGATGCCCTCGCGCCCGCTCGAGCAGCGGCTCAAGGAGCAGCTCCCGGAGCTTCTCGACGCCCACCTCGTGCTCGGCGTCGACGTCGCGGGCAAGGCCGAGGTCTGGCACCTCCACCGTGGCCACGTCGACCGGTTCGTCGACAATGCCGAGCCCATCGCGCTCGGGGAGTTCGCGGCACTCGGCGGCGATGGCTTCGCGGTCGTCGCGGGTGAAGGTCGCAACTTCGACATCCCGAAGGACGAGAGCACCGCGGTCGTCATCGACCTCGCGCGGCTCGTCTCCAAGGAGACCTCGCCCGAGAACTACGAGGGCCGCATCGAGGGCATCGGTGACCCTGCGCAGTTCGGTCAGGACACCATCGTGCTGATGTCGAGCCATCACGCCGAGCACGTCGACGGCTACGCCGAGAAGTCGGCCGCCGGTCCGGTCCAGAAGGTCCGGGACGAGGTCATCGAGGGCGTCCAGGTCTGGATCTACGAGATGCCCGAGATCCGGGGGGCCAACCGTACGGTGGCCGCGATCCAGCCCATCGTGGAGGTCGACGATCAGGGGCGCCCCAGAATCGACGGTCGGTTCAACGTCTCGACCCGGCTCCAGCAGCTTCGCGCGGTCCTGAGGCAGCTGCGCGAGGAGTACAAGGACTCGCTCACGCTCGTGACCGCTCCGGCTGGCTTCTTCGGCTACGAGAACCGCCTGCCGGTCTGGACGTCCGACAACGACGAGAACGTCGTCGAAGCCAAGGGTGAGGTCATCTCGACCACCGTGGGTCGGGTGCTCTTCTACAACATCGTCCCCAACGAGCTCCCGTTTGGGCTCGTGGACCGGGCGATGTCCAAGAAGGCCCTCGGCGAGGTGATCGACAAGTGCTACCGCATCGCCGGCCCGAAGAAGACCGTGCTCTTCGCCGACGCGCTCATGGCGATGGGCTTCCGCTCGGCAGCGGAGGCGGGCGTGTCGATCTGCATGGCCGACATGGAGATTCCTGCCAACAAGCAGCAGATTCTCGACGAGGCCTACGGTCAGGTCGCGGAGACGGAGACCCAGTACCAGGAAGGGCTGATCACGCCCCGAGAGAAGTACAACAAGGTCGTCGACATCTGGACCCGCGTGACCACCGAGATCTCGGACGCCCTGATCAAGGGCATCAGCATCGAGGACGTCACCTCGTTCGATGGGGAGCGCACCGAGAAGCAGGACTCCTTCAACTCGATCTTCATGATGGTCGACAGCGGGGCCCGTGGTTCGCCCACGCAGGTTCGTCAGCTCGCTGGGATGCGCGGGCTCATGGCCAAGCCGTCGGGCGAGATCATCGAGCAGCCCATCACTGCGAACTTCCGCGAGGGCCTGACCGTCCTGCAGTACTTCATCTCGACGCACGGCGCGCGGAAGGGACTCGCCGATACCGCACTCAAGACCGCCAACTCGGGGTACCTGACCCGGCGTCTGGTCGACGTCGTCCAGGACACCATCGTGACCGCAGTGGACTGCGGGACGGTCGAGGGCATCGAGGTCTCGAGCCTCATCGAGGGCGGTGAGGTCATCGAGCACCTCGGCGAGCGAATCCTCGGGCGAGTGGTCGCCGAAGACGTCCTCGACCCGTACTCCGACGAGGTGCTCGCCGCGCGTGGCGACATGCTCGACGAGGATGCGGTCGATCGCATCGTCCAGTCCGGCGTCGACCGGGTGAAGATCCGCAGCATCATCGCCTGTGAGATGCAGTGGGGCGTGTGCGCGAGCTGCTATGGGCGCGACCTGGCCCGCGGCCGACTCGTGAACATCGGCGAAGCGGTCGGCGTCATCGCGGCCCAGTCCATCGGTGAGCCAGGTACGCAGCTCACGATGCGGACCTTCCACATCGGTGGTGCGGCCACGGGGCTGGTGGCCCAGTCGCACCTCGAGCTCCGCACGGCTGGCTACATCCGCTTCAGTGACACCCTCTCGACGGTCACCGATCGCGATGGTCGCATCATCGCGATGTCTCGCAACGGCGAGATCTCGGTGGTGGACGCGAAGGGTCGGGAGCGCGAGCGCTACGGCGTGCCGTACGGCGCCCAGCTGCTGGTGACCGACGCGCAGAAGGTGAACGCGAAGGAGCGGATCGCCCAGTGGGACCCCTTCAACCTGCCCATCCTCGCCAACAACACGGGTGTGGCCAAGTTCGAGGACCTCGAGGACGGGCGGTCGATGAAGACCGAGATCGACCTTGCGGGTCTCCAGCGCAACGTGGTCACGGACTTCAAGGACACCGACCTCAAGCCTCGCATCGTGTGTAAGGACCCGGAGTCGGGCAAGGTGCAGGCGCGGTACTTCCTGCCCGTCAACGCCTACATCGTGGCCCAGGACGGGGCCGACATCGAGCTTGGCGACGTCCTCGCGAAGATTCCGCGCGAGACCACCAAGACCAAGGACATCACCGGTGGTCTGCCTCGGGTGGCCGAGCTCTTCGAGGCTCGCAAGCCGAAGGAGGTCGCCATCATCACCGAGATCGACGGCACCGTCTCGTTCGGCAAGGACACGAAGGGCAAGCGGCGCATCATCGTCACGACCGACGAGGGCCACGAGGAGGAGTACCTCGTGCCCAAGGGCAAGAACATCACCGTCAACGAGGGTGACTACGTCCGCGCCGGTGAGGCGCTGATGGACGGGGCGGCGAACCCGCACGACATCCTGAAGATCAACGGCGAAGGGGCGCTCGCGCGGTACCTGGTCGACGAGGTCCAGGAGGTCTACCGCCTCCAGGGCGTCAAGATCAACGACAAGCACATCGAGGTCATCGTGCGGCAGATGCTGCGTCGCGTGAAGATCCGCGACGTTGGCGACACCGACTTCCTCGTCGACGAAGTGGTCGACAAGCACCGGTTCAACCAGGTGAACCAACAGGTCATGGCCATGGGCGGACTCCCGGCTCAGGCCGAGTCGCTGCTCCTGGGGATCACCAAGGCCTCGCTGTCCACTGATTCCTTCCTGTCGGCCGCGTCGTTCCAGGAGACGACCCGGGTGCTCACGGAGGCCGCAATCAAGGGCAGCGTCGACAACCTGCGTGGCTGCAAGGAGAACGTGATCATGGGTCGCCTGATCCCTGCCGGCACCGGCTTCGCGTCGTACCGCAAGCTCGGGATGTCGTTCGCCGAGGAGAGCGACACCGAGTCGCTCGAGACCGCGGGCGCGGCCAAGTAGTCGGCTCGCGAGCCCCCCGCCGTCTGCGGGGGGCTCGCTTTGGCTTGACATCTGCGTCGAGAGCTTTTATTCGCGCTTGTCCGATCAATTTTGGCGTCGTGTTTCAGGTACGCCGCCTCGACTGCGGACCTCGGTGTCCCGGTCATTCGAATCGAACGGCCACCGCCCTCCAGCCTCTCCAGGCCGAGGGGTCTAGCGGCCTCTCTCTGCCGACCCCTGTGTGGCGGCGGACCCGTTTCCCAGGAATTCACTGCATGCCCACCATCCAGCAACTCGTCCGAAAGGGCCGCAAGCGCATCCGGAAGAAGTCGGCGGCGCCAGCCCTCAAAGGCTGCCCGCAGCGCCGCGGCGTCTGCACCCGCGTCTACGCCACCACCCCGAAGAAGCCGAACTCGGCGCTCCGGAAGGTCGCTCGTGTGCGTCTGACGAACGGGATCGAGGTCACCTCCTACATCCCGGGCGAGGGACACAACCTGCAGGAGCACAACTCCGTGCTCATCCGCGGGGGCCGCGTGAAGGACCTGCCTGGTGTTCGCTACCACATCATCCGGGGCCCGCTCGACGCACACGGCGTGAACGATCGCCGCCAGGGTCGCTCGAAGTACGGCGCCAAGAAGCCCAAGAAGTAGGAATCGTCCATGCCTCGTCGTCGCGAAGTCCCGAAGCGCAGGGTCCTGCCGGACCCGAAGTACAACGACATCCTGATCACCAAGTTCATGAACTGCCTGATGCGGGATGGGAAGAAGGCGACCGCCGAGCGGATCGTCTACGGATCCTTCGACGTGATTGCCGAGCGCACCCGCGAGGATCCCCGGTTGGTCTTCCTGCGCGCTCTCGACAACGTCAAGCCGTCGGTCGAGGTCAAGTCTCGCCGCGTGGGCGGGTCGACCTATCAGGTGCCGATCGAGGTCCGGAACGAGCGACAGATCGCCCTCGCGCTGCGCTGGCTGTGTTCCTACGCGCGTCAGCGGTCGGGCAAGTCGATGCGCGAGAAGCTCGCGAACGAGCTCATCGAAGCGAGCCACAACCGGGGAGGCGCGATCAAGAAGAAGGAGGATGTCCACCGGATGGCGGAAGCCAACAAGGCATTCGCTCATTATCGGTGGTGAGGGAGCCTCGGGCGAGGCTCTCACCTGATCGTCCGGCCCCAGTCGGACCACCCGGCCCCTTCTCTCTACAGAAAGGGTTGGCGCACGCGGCTCACTGAGGTATGTGACCGCCACTGTGGCTCGCGCGGACGACGCGCGAACCACCCCAGCTCGGCAGGAACCACTCGCGTCTGCATGCGAGAAGGCCTGGCTCGCTGCGGAAGGTCCCATCGGGATCTTCTCCGACCGATTCCCCGAAACCTCCGTCCCGGGCGTGTGCGTCTGGGCCCTCCGGAGTTCCAGAGATGGCGAAAGAGAAGTTCGAGCGCACCAAGCCCCACGTCAACATCGGGACCATCGGCCACGTGG
>CAZZLC010000151.1:0-3471 GCA_964655065.1 uncultured Enterobacteriaceae bacterium
CACAGCTGTTTCGCCGGCACGAAGGGACCTGGGTGGTCCACGACGATTGAGGTCGGGGCCAGATGCGGAGGCGCGAACCCCCCGCGGCGCGAGGCGTGGGAGGACGGCAACTCGCGATGTCGGCTGGCGCGTGCATTGCACTCGACGGACGGTGCTCGACCATCCGAGGGGAGACCCATGACCATCGCATCGCTCGTCCTGTTCCTCGCCTGCTCGGGGCGCATCCCCGATCCACCTGGTGAGCTGGCTGCATCGACCGTCAGTCGCGACACCAACCCGGCGGTCGACACCGCGACACTGGCGTCGCTGACGGAGAGCAACCGGGCCTTCGCGCTCGACCTCTACGGCGAGCTCGCCGAGGCCGACGAGGACAACCTGTTCCTCTCGCCCCACAGCATCTCGTTGGCCTTCGTGATGACCTACGCGGGCGCCGAAGGGGAGACCGCGACGGAGCTGTCGGATGCGCTGCACTACGACCTCGAAGAGCCCGAGCTCCACGCGGCGTTCAACGCCCTGGACCTCGAGCTCGCGACCCGCTCGGAGGTAGAGGGCCAGCGCGGGGACGGCTTCGAGCTCACGATCCTCAACCAGCTGTTCGGACAGAACGGCTTCGGATTCGAGCCGGACTACCTCGACACCCTGGCCCTGAACTACGGAGCCGGCCTGCGACTGCTCGACTTCGCCGCCGACCCCGAGGCGGCCCGGGGCGAGATCAACGACTGGGTGCTCGACGCCACCAACGACCGCATCGAGGACCTGCTTCCCGCGGGCAGCATCTCCGCCCTCACCCGACTCGTCCTCGCCAATGCCATCTACTTCCGGGCCTCCTGGAGCGAGCCCTTCGAAGAGAGCCAGACGCGAGACGAGGACTTCGCGCTGCTCGATGGCTCGAGCGCATCGGTGAGCACGATGCACGGAAGCGCAGACGGCTTCTACGCGGAGGGCGAAGGCTGGATCCTCGGCGAGCTGCCCTACGTCGGGGGCGAGGTGGCGATGGGCGTGCTGGTCCCCGATGCCGGCCGCTTCGGCGAGATCGAGGACGCGATGGACGCCGCGTTCGTGGACGCCGCGGTGGACCAGCTGGCTCCCGCGTCGCTCGCCGTTGCGCTGCCCAAGTTCACGTTCGAGTACGACGTCGCGTTGAAGCCGACGCTCGAGGCGCTGGGCGTCTCGACCGCGTTCGACGAGCGCGCCGACTTCTCCGGGATCACGACCGAGGCCGACCTGTTCGTCTCCGACGCCTTTCACAAGGCCTTCGTGGCCGTCGACGAGGAAGGGACCGAGGCCGCGGCGGCCACCGCCGTGGTCGTCAACGCCCTCAGCGCAGGACCGAAGCCGGCCGATCTCACCGTGGACCGACCATTCGTGTTCTGGATCCGGGATCGGCCGACCGGCGCGCTGCTGTTCCTCGGCCGGGTGACCGACCCTCGCTGATCACTGCGGGGCGGTCGACGTGAGGTCGGCCGACAACACGATCCAGCTCGTCTCGGTCCGCGCGGCGCCGCACGTTCCCGAGCTTGTCCCTCACTTCACCGCTCACCGGCAGCGGGCAGCCTACCCATGACTTCGCGCAGTCTTCCGGCCGTCTCGTTGCGGTCAGAACTTGCCGCTGTTGACCGGGTCGGCGGGTACCGGCTCGGCGTTGTCCCAGTGCTCGACGATGCGCCCTTCGGCCACGCGAAAGACGTCGACCTGGGCGAAGGGCTGCCCCTCCCAGTCTGCGCGGCACAGGGTCGCCACGAAGTTGCCGGCCCCCACGCAGAGCACGATCTCGTCGTAGTTCAGGGAGCGGTTGGGGTTCTGGGCGAGCGCGCGGAAGGGCTCGAGGCCGTCGGCGACCTCGGGGTCGTGCTGGACGTACGAATCCGCTGAGATGTAGTCCTCGACTCGCTCGGCGTGCTGGCCGCGGAACAGGCAGTGCTCGATCATCTCGCGCACGAGCCGCTTGTTCTGCTCGGTGCGGTCGAGGTCCGTGACCTCCGTGGGGCCGTCGATCTCGGTGTGACCGGACGGGGTGCGGCCGGTGTACTCCTGGATGACGTCCCAGTGCTCGATGATGCGCCCCTCGTCGTCCGAGTCGAAGAAGTCCGTGGTGACGTAGCGAGGTCCGCCGTCCCCGAGTTCCTGGAAGACGTGGAGGAAGACGTGGCGACCATCCTGCCACCCCCTCACGACTTCGATGCGTCGCTCGGGGTTCCTGGCGAGGAACTCCTCGAAGAACTCGACGAAGCCCTCCTTTCCGTCCTTCACCCCGGTGGAGTGCTGGGTGTAGCGGGCCCCGGTGTGGGCGGCGATCGCCTCGTGGGGGCGTCCGTCACGGATCCCCTCGAGGTAGAGCTGGGTGGCGTGGTGGAGCGCACTGGGCATGGTCCTTCCTCGGTCGGCGTCGTGTCAGCCGTAGCGCGCGCCGGCCCCCTCGGGAATGCCATCGAGCTCCGCCATGTCTTCGGGGGTGAGCACGACACTGGCCGCGCCCGCGTTCTCCTCCACCCGATGCGCCTTGGTGGTGCCGGGAATCGCCACGACGTGGGGGCGCGACAGCACCCAGGCCAGGGCGACCTGCGCGGGGGTGGCCTCGTGGCGCTCCGCGACGCGCCGCACCGTCTCCACCAGCTCCAGGTTGCTCGCGAAGTTCTCCTCGGAGAACCGAGCGTTCGACTTGCGCCAGTCGTCGTCCGCAAGGTCGTCGCGCGACGTGATCTGACCGGTGAGGAACCCCCGACCGAGCGGGCTGTACGCGACGTAGGTGATGCCGAGCTCCTGGCAGGTGGGGTGGATGTCGCTGTCGTGCACCCGCGTCCACAGCGACGTCTCGCCCTGGTAGGCCGCCACGGGGTGCACGGCGTGGGCCCGGCGCAGGACCTCTGCCGAGCACTCGGACAGGCCGTAGGCCCGGATCTTGCCCTCGCTGACGAGATCGGCGAGGGCCCCCACCGTCTCCTCGACCGGGACGTCGGGATCGGGTCGGTGCTGGTAGTACAGGTCGATGCGGTCGACTCCGAGCCGTGACAGCGACCCTTCGCAGCTGCGACGCACCGTCTCGGGCCGCGCGTCGGGGCGGAACTTGGTGGGATCGATGCCGAACTTGGTCGCGATGACCACCTGGTCGCGATGCTCACCGAGGACCTTTGCGATCAGCTCTTCGTTGGCGAAGGGTCCGTAGATCTCGGCGGTGTCCCAGTGCACGACGCCGAGCTCGACGGCGCGGCGCAGGGTCTCGAGACTCTGGGACTCGGGCGGAGTGGCGTAGAACGCCGACATCCCCATGCAGCCGAGACCGACGACGGGGACCTCGATGCCGCTGGCACCGAGCGGACGGAGGGGAAGGGACACACGAACCTCCTGGGCAGTGCCCCCTCACCTAGCGCTCCCCACAGAAGCGCCCAGCGATCCTTTCTCACCTGGCAACGCGACCTCGATGAGGCTGGCTCACGATCCCCTGCCGAACTCGCCCACCAGCCACCCGCGGAG
>CAZZLC010000151.1:3571-6531 GCA_964655065.1 uncultured Enterobacteriaceae bacterium
GGGGCGCGATCACGATGCCTTGACCCTCACACGCCGCGACGATGGCCAGCGCCTGGCGATTGAACCGCACGACCTCGCTCCCGAGGGCGCGGCCCGTGGCGGAGGCCCACGCGACGTCGGGGGACGTGGGACGGGGAGAGCGATCGGTGTGCGCGACGAGCACCGGATGGGCGTCGAGCTCGGGACGCTCGGACCACCGGTCCGCCCTCGCACAGGCGACCAGCTCCTCCTCGGCGAGCAGCGCCGCGATGAGCCCCCGGTACTGCCCCCGACCGTACCGGAGCCCGGCGTCCACCTCTTGCTCGACAGTGAGGTCCCGAGACTGGATGCTCGCCTCGAGCACGAGGTCGAGCTCGGAGAACGTCGCCCGGAACGCGGGAAGACGAGCCACGAGCCACCGGTCGGCCAGCGACGGCGGGGCGGTCACCACGAGCGGATGGCGCTCGGGCGCCACGTCACGCAGCGCGTCGACCGCATCGGCGACGTCGTGGAGCGACCGACGAACCGCCAGCGCGAGCGCCCGCGCCTGCGGCGTCGGGACCATCGAGGCGCCCGAGCGCTGGAACAGCGGCAGCCCGAGCTGCTCCTCGAGCTGACGGATCTGACGCGACACCGCCCCCTGCGTCACGCCGAGCTCCGCTGCCGCACGCGTGTAGTGCCCGTGACGCTCGGCCGCCTCGAAGTAGAGGAGCCCGAGCAGCGGGGGCAGGCGACGGACGAGCGGGCGGGCCGGGTCCATCCCGCGTGCATATCCCGGAAACAAAGAGACCCCCGCCCGAGGGCGAGGGTCTTGGAGGACCAGGTCCCCCAGTCAATCAGGGAACGCAGACCTCGACGGTGCGCACGGCGCCGGAGTCGCCGAGCACGACCTCGAGGGAGGCCACGCCACCCTGCTCGATCGAGACGAACTGGTAGCTGTTGTCGCCGAGGGCCGGGATGGCGACGTCGGCGAGGAGCACGCCGGCCGAAGAGAAGGCGCGGACCGAGCTGCCCGACTGCTCGATGTCGAGGACGTCGAGGCCGACGATGTAGCGCGGGGTGTCGAAGTCGAAGGTCAGCGTGCCGCCGCCGGCCTCGTCGTCCGGGTTGTCGATCAGGCCGTCGCCGTCGCTGTCGGTCGCGTTCTCGGCGATGATGACGAGGTTGCCCAGCGCCATCGAGTTCTCACCCGCCGCGCCCATCGCGCCGCCATTGCCCACGCCGGGGCCGCCGAAGTCCTGGTTCGGAGCGCCGAGGTCGGGGTCACCGCCGGTCGGGTTCGCGCTGTCGAACACGATGGCGAGGTTCGGGCCGGAGTTGTTGACGGCCGAGACGGTGACGCCGGGAAGCTGGTTGCTCAGGATGGTGCCCGCGGGGAGACCATCGACGTCGAAGGTCGTGGTGAAGGGGCAGGGACCGGGGGGGCAGATGTCGCCCGTGAACAGGAAGTCGTGGAACTGGCCGTTGCCCTTGTGCTCGTTGACGATGTACTGACCGTCGATGTGGCCGTTGGCGAAGTTCACGTTGCAGTCGGGAGCGACGAGCGAGCCCTTGACGCCGACGTTCGAGATCGAGAGCGGGTTCAGGGCATTGCCGTGCGCATCCTCGGTGTCGTCGCACAGCTGATTGTTGCAGCCGAAGTTCCAGACGACGGCGTTCGCGGCGACGTTGTTGAGCCAGAACTGGCCGGACTTGCCCCAGATGTCGGAGCCGCCGGTCACGTTGACGATGACCGTCGAGGGGTTGTTGCCCGTGATGCTGATGCCGTTGATCCAGTTGTTCCAGACCCACTGGAAGGTGCCCAAGGCGCTGTCGGTGTCGAGGGTACAGACCGCGCTGTCACCGGTGACCGTGATGTCGACCTGGCCCCAGGGCTTCACGTCGACGTGGCAGTCGGTGTCGTTGAGGCTGGAGAGGTAGTTCGCGACCTCGCAGCGGTTCGAGCAGTCGGGCCCGGCGTCCGTGACGTGGCAGGCGAGCGCGCCGTCGACCACGGTGAAGGTATTGTCGGTGTCGGTGGTGCCACCGCCCGCCTGGTTGCAGGTGCCGGCCTCGGCGAGGCCGTTCGAGACCTGGCTGTTGTTCGCGTCGAGGTTGCCGCCGACGGTCAGACCGACGCCGTTGCCGTTGTCGGCGAGGGACGCAATTCCGTAGAACTTGAACTTCGCGTCACCGCCGATCGCGACCGCGCCCTGGCTGTCGGAGTACTGCGCGTGGAAGTCCTCGCAGACGTACACGCCGAAGCCGTCGGCGCCGAGGCCGCCGTCGTCGGTCGGGCAGATCTTCGGGGCGCAGACGAGGTCGAAGTTGAAGTCACCGTGGCCACTCTTCACGACGTGGCCCATGTTCTTCAGGGTGTAGTGGAACCAGAACGCGCCGCCGAAGTCGTGGGTTTCCTTGTCGTTGGCGCCGAAGCCGATCTGGTGACCCTTGCTCAGGTCGGAGGGCTTGTTGGTGAAGGTAATCTCGAAGTCGCCGCTGGTCATGACGCCGTTCGAGACCACCCCGAGCTGGTACTCGTCCTCGACGTTCCGGGTGCCGTAGTGGTCGGTGTTCGTGGCGGGCGCATCGACGTGGTAGCTGACGTTCCAGATCGAGTGCTCGGAGACCGGCACGTTGGGCGACTCGTGCTCGCCACAGCCGTCGTCGACGAGCTCGAAGACGCCGCTGAAGCTGCCTTCGCTACCCGGATTCGGGATGTGCGCGTTCGGGTGCTCGACGTAATCGAGGTGCAGGCTGTTCTGGCCCTCGACGGCCGAGAAGAGGGCGTTACCGTCACAGAAGAGCTTCTTGCCCCAGATCGTGCGGTGCCCGTCGAAGTCGACCATCTCGTAGTTCGAGGCGGTGTACGGGTCGCAGACGCCAGGGAACTGCTGGTACGTGGTAGGGTTGGTCGCCACAGCGTTCTGGGCGAGACCAGCCATCAAGAGAAACATGGGTGCTCCGGTGTCAACTCGCAGGCGGTACGCCCGCGCGACGAG
>CAZZLC010000152.1:0-6529 GCA_964655065.1 uncultured Enterobacteriaceae bacterium
GCGCGGGCCTCGGCGGCGGCAATGACGAGCGCGAGCAGACCCTCAACCAGCTCCTCGTGGAGATGGACGGCTTCGAGGACTCCGAGTCGGTCATCATCGTCGCCGCCACCAACCGTCCCGACGTTCTGGACCCCGCGCTGCTTCGGCCCGGTCGCTTCGACCGGAGGGTCACCGTGCCCGCGCCCGACGTGAAGGGGCGGGAGAGGATCCTCGGCATTCACAGCCGCAAGATGCCCCTGTCCGAGGATGTCGACCTCGGCCGCATCGCGAAGGTGACTCCGGGGTTCTCCGGGGCTGACCTCGAGAACCTGTGCAACGAGGCCGCCCTGCTGGCGGCGCGGCGGGACAAGAACGCTGTCGACATGTCGGACTTCGAGGAAGCTCGGTCCAAGATCTTCATGGGACCCGAGCGTCGGTCGCTGCACATGCCCGAGTCGGAGCGCAAGAAGACCGCCTACCACGAGGCTGGCCACGCGCTCGTGGCGCACCTGCTCCCGGGGCACGACCCCGTGCACAAGATCACCATCGTCCCTCGGGGCCGCGCGCTCGGCGTGACGTGGACCCTGCCCAGCGAGGACCGGCTCTCGCAGACGAAAGAGCAGCTCGTCAACAGCATCGCGATGGCGATGGGGGGCCGCGCCGCCGAGGAGATCGTGTTTTCTGCCGTCACCGGCGGCGCGATGAACGACATCCAGCAGGCCACGAACATCGCACGTCGGATGGTCTGCGACCTCGGCATGAGCGCGGACCTCGGACCCGTCGCCTGGAGCGACGGCGATGGCAACGAGGTGTTCATCGGGCGGCAGATGGGGCGCGTCAAGAACTACTCCGAGCACACCGCTCGCCGAATCGACGACGAAGTCCGGTCCATCCTCGTGCGCTGCTACGAGGGCGCGAAGTCGATCCTGCAGTCGAACGTACACATCCTGCACAAGGTGGCGCAGACGCTCGTGGAGCGCGAGACCCTGGACGCCGACGAGTTCGCGAAGATCGTCGACGAGTCCGACCCCGTCGCGCCCGAGGCGAGCTGGTTCACGCCGGCCCCGGCCTGATCCCGTGCCCGAGCTGATGGGCGTGCTGAACGTGACCCCCGACTCGTTCTCGGACGGGGGGCGGTTCGTGGTGCCCGCGGCGGCCATCGAGCACGGGCTTCGCATGCTCGACGATGGAGCCGACATCCTCGATGTCGGCGGCGAGTCCACGCGTCCCGGCGCCGAGCCGGTGTCGGCGGAGCTCGAGATCGAGCGGGTTCGGCCCGTCGTGCTCGGACTCCTCGAGGCACGGCCCGACGCAGTGATCAGCATCGACACCCAGAAGGCGCGGGTGGCTCGCGCGGCCATCGACGCTGGAGCCCGCATCGTCAACGACGTCTCGGCAGGTAGAGACCCCGAGATGTTGCCGCTCGTGGCCAAGACCGGGGTACGGTACGTCCTGATGCACATGCGCGGCGTCCCCAAGACGATGCAACGCGACACGGGCTACGGCGACCTGCTCACCGAGGTTGCGGACGCGCTCGCGGCTGCGGCTGCGCGGGCCGAGGCGGCCGGCGTGGCGCCCGATCGCATCGTCGTCGACCCCGGGGTGGGCTTCGGCAAGGCGCCCGAGGACAACCCTCGCCTCGTCGCGGCGGTGCCCCGCTTCAAGCAGCTCGGCTACCCGGTGCTCGTCGGGGCCTCCCGCAAGCGCTTCGTCGGGATGCTCACCGGTCAGCCCGAGGCGGCCAGGCGCGTGGCTGGCTCCATTGGCGCCGCGCTGGCAGCGGCCGAGGCGGGAGCGGACCTCCTGCGCGTGCACGACGTACGCGAGACGCGAGACGCGCTCACTGTCTACCTCGCGTGTCGGGGTGCGATGCCGTGACCCTCGACTGGCTGGTCGAACCTCTCCTGACGGCCAGCCTCGTCGACTGGTTGGACATCGCGCTGCTCACGGTGGTCGTCTATGGATTGCTGCGAGCCATGCAGGCGACGCGGGCCTTTCAGAGCCTGGTCGGCCTCTCGCTGCTGTTCGTGTTGCACGTCGTGAGCGACTGGCTCGACTTCACCACGCTGCACTGGGTGCTCGACAACCTCTTCCAGTTCGTCGTCATCGCGATGCTGATCTTGTTCCAGGACGACATCCGGCGGGTCCTCGCCAAGGCCGGCGGTACCTTCTTCACCCCCGCCGTGCCCGCTCCGCGCCGGTCAGCGGCCGGCGTGATGGAGGAGGTCATCAAGGCCTGCTTTGCGCTCGCCCACCGCAAGATTGGGGCGCTCATCGTGATCGAGCGAGCGATGACGCTCGAGCGGTTCACCGAGGGCGCCCATCCTCTCGACGCCGTGGTGAGCACGGAGTTGCTCCAGTCGCTCTTCCATCCCTCGTCGCCGCTGCACGACGGCGCCGTGGTGGTGAGCGGTGAGCGCATCGTCGCGGCCGGCGTGTTCCTGCCCATCTCGCTGTCCAAGGAGCTGTCGCGGGCCTGGGGTACGCGACACCGCGCGGCGATCGGCATCACCGAGGAGAGCGACGGGCTCTGTCTGGTGGTCTCCGAAGAGCGTGGAACGGTCGCGCTCGTGAAGCGCGGGACGGTCACGCCGGTCGCCGATGCGAACGACCTCCGACAGCAACTCGTGGAGAAGCTGGACGACACCGACGTGAAGGCCGAGGTGGTGACGCCGGAGCGGGTCAGTGGCTGACCGCATCGTCGAGTGGGCGTCGTGGCTGACCTCGAACCCCTTCACGAAGGCACTCGCGGCCCTGATCGCGATCACCGCGTGGTTGTTCGTCCAGCAGGACGTGGCCGAGGAGGCGACGATCCCCGTCCGCCTGCGGTACGTGGTGTCGGAGGGGATGGCGCCGGTCGAGCCAGTTCGCAACCAGGTCCTGCTCCGAGTCGAGGGGCCCCGGGCCGCCACCAAGCGGGTGCGAGCCGCGGGCGTCGACCGCTCCATCGATCTCGCGGGGCTGCCGGTGGGGGAGCACATCGTCGATCTCAGCGCGCTCGACTGGGCCCTGGTTCCGTCGGTGGACGTGATCGCCGTCGAACCACCGACCCTCGACGTCGAGCTCGACGAGATCGTGCTCCAGAAGGTCGAGGTGGTGCCTCGGACCATCGGCGAGCCGGACGTGGGGTACGACCTCGGCCAGATCACGGTCGACCCGTCGGTGGTCGAGCTGGAGGGCCCCCGCAAGGTGGTGGTGCCCCTCACCCGAGTGGAGACCAAAGCCATCGACGTCACGGCGCTGTCGGCGTTGACCACGGTGGACGCGCCGCTCGATCTCCCGCGGTGGGTGCGAGTGTCCGACGGCACTATCCCGCGAGCGACCATCGACGTCGAGGTGGTCACCGCCACCCTCGCCGACCTCTCCGTCCCCGTGGTGGTCTACGATGCCCCTGGATGGGCGCCCGACCCACGAAGGCTGACCGTGAGCCTGAAGGGGCCTCGCACCGTTCTCGAGTGGATCGACGACGACTCGGTCGTTGCCGTGGTTCGATTGCCGGCTGGTGCACGATCGGCTCTAGACGCACGCTACGGGGCGAAGCGGGGCGCGAGGGTCGAGGTCTTGCACCCGGGTGGCCCCGCGGTCGAGATCACCAAGGTCTCACCCGAGCTTGTTCACGTGGAGCGACGATGAAGCCGATTGCGTTCGGGACCGACGGCATCCGGGGACGCGCAGGAACCCACCCCATCACCGAGGCCGTGGCCGTACGGGTGGGGCGGGCGGCCAGCAAGCTCGCTCGCGCGGTCGGGGGGCGGCGGGTGGTGGTCGGCTACGACACGCGGCCATCGAGCGAGGGCCTGGCCAGGGCCGCGGGAGCCGGGATCACGTCGGCTGGAGGGGCGTGGCTCGAGGCTGGGGTCGTGCCGACCTCGGCCGTGGGCCTCGCCATCGCGGACGGTCTCGCGGACGTCGGGGTCATGGTCACCGCGTCCCACAATCCGGCCGACGACAACGGATTCAAGATCCTGGGGGCGGGAGGTCGAAAGCTCGACGACGCGGCGAGTCGGGCGGTCGAGGCCTGGATCGCGGAGGCGCCGCCCGAGGTCGATGGCGGTCCGCCAACCGAGAACGTGGGCCGGGCCGTGCTCGACGGCTGGCGCCGGACGGTTCGCGGCGGCGCACCCGCGGCCGAGGCGTTCGCGGGCAAGCGGATCGCCTTCGACTTCGCCAACGGGGCCTCGGCGGAGGCTGCGGCGTGGCTTCTCGAGGACTGGCCGCCCGACGTTCACGTCGTGCACGCCTCGGGCGGAATCAACGAGGGCTGTGGCAGCGAGCACCCCGAGCTCCTGCAGCGAGCCGTCGTCGAGCACGGGTGTGATGGCGGGATCGCCCTGGACGGCGACGGCGATCGCTGCCGCGTGGTCGACGAGCGCGGCGAGCTCGTTCCGGGCGACGCCGTGCTGTGGTGGCTCGCGACCGCGATGCAGGTGAGCGGGCTCGTCGTGACCGTCATGAGCAACGCCGCCCTCGAGCCGTCGTTGCCCGGGGTGAGGGTGGTCCGCACGCCGGTGGGGGACCGTCACGTGCGCGACCAGATGGACGCCCTGTCCATCGCCCTCGGGGGTGAGGAATCCGGCCACGTGCTGTTTGGCGACGTCGCAGCCGGTGATGGGCTGCTCGCCGGGTTGAGGACGCTGGGGACGGCGTTCGCGAGCCACGACAGGCTCTCGGAGGCGTTTGCCGGGTTCACGCCCCTCCCTCGTGCCACCGGCAAGGTCGTCGTGGTCAACCGTCCCCCGCTCGTCGAGGTGACCGCGCTGCAGGACGTGCGCACCGCGTCAGCCTCGCGGCTCGGGCCACACGGGAGGGTGTTCCTGCGCTACTCGGGGACCGAGCCCCTGCTCCGCATCCTCGTGGAAGGGCAGGACCAGGGCGAGGTCGACGCGATCCTGGCCGAGGTGATCGCGGTGGCGAAGGAGGCGCTGTCGTGAAGCCGATCTGCTCCGCAGCGACGGTTCGCGAGCTGGACCGTCGCACCATCGAGGATCTCGGCATGCCGTCGCTGGCGCTCATGGAGGCTGCGGTCGCCGTGCTGGCCCACGCGCTCGCCGATGCGGCGCCCGAGCGCCTCACGAGGTCCGTGTGTGTCGCCTGCGGTCCCGGAAACAACGGCGGGGATGGGTGGGCGCTGGCGCGCTGGCTCCGGGGCTGGGGGGTGGACGTTCGCGTCTGGCCCGTGCTGGAGCCCGCGAGCCCGGACGGTCGCACCATGGCTGCGATGGCGAGGCGACTCGGCATACCCGAGGTCTCTGGTCCAGAGGGAGACTGGGTGATCGATGCCGTGTTCGGCACGGGACTCGCCCGTCCGCTCGAGGGGGCGCTGGCCGACGCGGTCGCGACCTTCGCGGGTCGAGATGTCGTGGCGGTGGACCTGCCGAGCGGTCTCGACGCGGACACGGGGCGCTGGCTCGGTCCACCCTACGCGGCGGATCTCACGCTGACGCTCTCCTGCCACAAGCCCGGGCTCTTCGCGGGGGCTGGCCCGACCGCGACCGGAGAGGTCCGGCTCGTGGACATCGGGCTCGGGGTCGTGATTCGCCCCGACGACGCCATGGCGTGGCTCGTCGAGCCCGCCGACCTGCACTGGCCCACGCGACGCTCCACCGACCACAAGGGCCGTTCGGGGCACCTGCTCGTGGTCGCGGGGTCCGTGGCGATGGCGGGGGCTGCGGTGCTCGTCTGCGAGGGAGCGCTCGCGGCTGGGGCAGGCCTCGTGACCCTCGCCGTGCCTGCCGAGGTGATTCCGCGGCTGGGCCGGCTGCCCCCCGAGGTGATGGTCCTCACCAAGGACGTCACGCAGCTCGACCCGAGCCGCTGGGACGCGGTGATCGCGGGTCCGGGCCTCGGAGGCGGTCTTCCGCTCGGGCCGACCCCGAGCGAGACGCTCACGCGCTGGTGGGCTGAGGCGCCGGTCCCTCTGATCTACGACGCGGACGCGCTGCCGTGCTCGGCTCCCGACCCCGCCCCCTCCCCTCGCGTGCTCACGCCGCACCCTGGCGAGGCGGGGCGGCTGCTCGGGATCGCTGCTTCCGAGGTCGAGGCGGACCGGTTCGGGGCCGCCGCGTGGCTCGCCCGACGCGGCACCGCCCTCCTCAAGGGGCCCTACACCATCGTCGCAGGCTCCACCGTGTCCGTGAACCCCACTGGCGGCCCCGCACTGGCCACGGGCGGCTCGGGCGACGTCCTGGCCGGCGTGGTTGGCGCGCTGCTCGCGCGGGGTCTGGACGGCACGGAGGCGGCTCGGAGCGCGGCCTGGGTCCACGGCGCAGCGGGGGACCGGCTGTGGGCTCGGCGCAAAGCGGGCTGGCGGGCGAGCGACATCGCTCGCGCGGTCGCCGAGGTATCGGGAGCGCTCGCCGAGGACCCGTCGGTACCGTAGCTCAGTCGTTGCCCCCGATGCTCACCGTCCCGCCCACGCTGGCGAGCTCGTCGACGAGGGCCTGTGCCTTGGCGTCGCCGAGCGCGCCGTTGCCGGTGATGCGCACGTCCTGACCGACCGACCCGCCGGCCAGGGTGTCGACCTCGACGAGGGCGTCGTTGTCGCGGATGG
>CAZZLC010000153.1:0-6520 GCA_964655065.1 uncultured Enterobacteriaceae bacterium
GCGCCACCACGCCTCCAGCTCGGCCCACGACGCCCGCCGCTCCTCGACCCGGTGGTCGAGCCAGAACCGCCGGACGAGCAACGCGGCCGACCCGCTCACATCGCCAGGCACCTCCGACGCCCCGCAGCGCCCGGCCGCGATCGCCTCGAGCTGCCGGTGCACGAACCAGCGGTCCGCGCCGTGCGTCGTGCCGCGGGCGAGCTGCTCGAGCAGGCTCACCACCACCGCCGGATCCCCGACCAGCTCGGGCAACCCCTCGACGAGCTCCTGGCGGGCCTCCCAGTTCGCCTGCCCCCGCTGCACACCGAGGGCGGCCAGCACGGTGTCGCGCGCCAGCCCTTCGGCCTCCGCGACCACCCGCTGCACGAGCTCGGGCGACCCCTCTGCGGCCACCCGACGCACGAGCTTGTCACCGGCCCGCTCCCCGACCAGGCCGCAGGTGAGCGCCAGCACCTCCGACCACCGGGCGGGGTCGCGGGTGGCCGCCGCGAGCACCTCGCCGAGCTTGCCCGGCGCGGGCGGCAGCTCGACCCGTCGGCCGTCCCGGGCCGCCCCCTCCAGCGCGTCCGGGGGCACCTCACCGATCCCGTGCACCCCGATGTCGCCCTCGAGCGCCATCGCGGCGAGGAACTCCCTCAGGGTGCGGTGCGGGAACGCGTAGCCCTCGACCTCCTCGGCGTTGGGCACCGGCACGAGCAGCGCCGTCCGCTGGGCCACGTCCGCGAGGAAGTCCACGGCGTCGGTCCATTGCTCCTGGAGCCGCGGAAACACCTCGTGCGCGTCGCGGAGCTCCTTGACGAGAACCCGGAGGTCGCTCACTGGATCGTCGGTCCCGTGCACCGCGATCGCGAGTCGCCCGAGCGCCTCGGTCACGAGCACCGGATCCCGGATGGCGCCCCCGCCCGGCCCGAAGTTGCGCGTCAGCAGCGCCTGGACCGCCTTGCGGTACAGCGCGGACCGCCGCTCGGGCAGGCCACGCCCCGGGTCGGCGAGCAGCACGATGCCCACGAGGGTGAGCAGCAGCGGGTTCTCGACGATGCGCGCCAGCCGCGGCCGCCGCTGCATCCGATCGAGCGTGTGGGCCACCAGCGCCGGATCGTCGATCCAGTTCCCGAGCAGCTCCTCCTGCTGCGCCCGCAGCAGCCCGCACAGGTGCAGCTCGTGGAACGCCCGCGCCGGCGCGTCGTAGCCGATCGGTCGGCTCGCGAGGAGCACCGTGCACGGCTCGACCTCTACGGCGAGCCGCACCACGATGTCGAGCGCGGTCTTCCGGTCGTCGTGTTCGTCGAGCCCGTCGAGCAGCAGCACCGCTCGCCCGCGCGCGACCTCCGCCCGCAGCGCGGCAGCGTCCTCCCGCCCCCAGCTCCTCACCGCGTCCTCGAGCGAGTCGCCGGCGGCGAGGTCGGGCACCCTGACGTAGATCGGCACGAGCCCCGCCGGCTGTCGGAGCAGATCGAGCGCGAGTCGCCGCAGCAGGGTGGTCTTGCCCGATCCCGGGTCGCCGAGCAGGCTCCAGCAGCGTGGCTCGAGGCCGAGCACCTCCGCGAGGGTCCAGCGGTCGTCCGATCGCGGACGGTGTCGCTCGTCGAGGTGGCGCCACAGCCCATCAGGCTCGTGAGTGGCGTGGGGCGCCAGGCGCACCTGCACGAAGACGTCGGTGAGCGCGCCCGAGTGGTGCACGCGTCGGAACACCTCGGGCAGCGTGTCGAGGCGCTCGGCGAGCGCCTTTCGGTAGCGCTCGAGCGGGTCGGGCGCGTCGTCGCCCAGCACCCTTCGGACGGCGTCGACGACCTGCCGCCAGCGATCGTCGTGGCGCTCGCCGCGCCAGGCGCTCAAGTCTGGCGCCTGGAGCATCCCGAACCCGAACGGGATGCCGCCCGTAGCGATCTGTGCAGGGACCAGGATCCTCCGGTCGCGCGCCCGGTTCGCCTCCTCGCGCACCCAGTCCGACGCCGCCGCGGCGGGGCTCCACAGCGCGACGACGACCCTGGCTGCGTCGAGGTGCCGCTCGATCACCGCGTCGAAGACCCGACCACCCCCGGTGCGCTGGTCCCACCACACCGTCAGGCCCTCGGCCTGCAGCACGTCGAAGACCAGACGGGCGCGCTCGCGATCGGCAGAGGCGTAGCTCAGAAAGACCGTCGGCGCGGGTGCGTCCGTATCGGTGGGCTCGTCGACGGCCGTGGCAACCGCGGCCCGCTGCCTCCCGCGGAGCAGGAGCGCCGCCAGCAACACAATCCCGACGCCGACACCGATCCATGCGCTCTCGAGTCCTGGTGGCACGCGCTCGCCCTCCGCCGTCGCCGTCCGACGATAGCGCTCCCACCCGACGCAGCCAATCCCGCGGATTCACAGCGCCGGGGCCGCACCCGAAGACCGGCCCGCGCGCTGCGAGTCCCCGACGCGCTGGCCGCTCCTGTCCGGCATCGATCCTTCGCTCGGCGTTCGCCGTCACATCGTCCACCGCTCCGGCTTCATCGTCGTCTACGTCATCGACTCCGATGATGCAGTCGCCAGCGTCGCCCTTGCTCGTGGCCGACGAGCGCCCGGACACTGGCTCGATCGGCTGGCCTCACTCGTACGAGTCGACGAGAGAGAGCCCGGAACACGGACAAACTCCTCCTGGTTCGACGTCCACCCGCCATCATCTCCGACCCACCGGCTCGATGCGCTCCAGGTGGGCCTCCCGGTCTGCAACACCCGTCCGCGCGGGCCGCGTTCCAATATCGGGACCCCGTGCGCGTTGGAAGCGTCGGAGGTCGGATGAACCTGCGGATCCTGCTCGGACTCTTGCTCGCGGCGTGCAACGCCGAATCGCGCGTGGCGCCCCCTCACGCATCGGCCCCTCCGACCATGCCGACGTCGGAGGAGACGAACCCGCCTTCGGACACCGGCTCGACCGAGGATCCGCTGATCCGAACCACCATCGCGGGGGCGGTGCGCGGCGTCGTCGACGGCGGCAGCCACGCGTTCCTCGGCATCCCCTATGCCGAGCCGCCCGTCGGTCCGCGGCGCTTCCGTGCGCCGGAGCCCCCCGCGCCCTGGGACGGGGTCCGCGACGCGGTGGCCTTTGGCGAGCCCTGCGTGCAGCCGGCACGCAGCTTCCTCGACGAGGACGCCCCGTCCGACTAGTTCGTGGGCGACGAAGACTGCCTCACACTCAACGTCTGGACCCCCTCCTCGCCAGGTGAGGCGCGGCCCGTGCTGGTATTCGTGCACGGCGGTGGCAACACGTACGGCAGCGCGTTCGATCCCATCTCCGCCCTCGTCGACCCGACGACCGACCGCCCGATCTACGGCGGGTCCCGGCTCTCCGCCGACGAAGACGTCGTGGTGGTGACCCCGCAGTACCGCCTCGGCGCGCTCGGCTACCTGAGCCATCCCCTGCTCGACGCGGAGTCGAACGGAAGCTCCGGCAACTACGGGCTGCGCGACCTCGTCCTCGCGCTGCGGTGGGTGCAGGACAACATCGCCGCGTTCGGTGGGGATCCCCAGCGCGTGCTGCTGATGGGCCAATCCGGCGGGGGTCGGAACGTCAACGCTCTGTGGACCTGCGACACGCCGCCGGGGCTGTTCTCGGCCGCCGCCATCCACAGCGCGCCGCTCGGCCTCGACGATCCCGTGGCGCTGCGCGAGCGAGCGCAGGACCTCCTCGTCGAGCTCGGCTGCGCGGGAGCGCCGGCCGGCGAGCTGGCCTGCCTCCGAGCCCGTCCGCCGCAAGACCTCGTGCTCGCCGAGGCCGCCGTCCCGCTCGGGCTCGCCTCTGGCGCGTTCATCCCCACCGTCGACGGCGACCTGTGCACCGAGCAGCCCCGCGTCGCGGTCGCCGCTGGCCGCTACGCTGAGGTGCCCGTGCTGCTGGGTACGCTGGAGGACGAGTACAGCCACCGCTGGACCGTCTCCGAGGCGGGCTACCCCGCGGCGGTGCGGGCGATGGTGGGGCCCGCGCTCGCGGACACGGTGATGGGCCAGTACCCGGTGGATCGATTCGGCTCCGCCACCGTCGCCTTCACCGAGATGATGAGCGACCGCAACGTGACGTGCCCGAGCCGCCGTCATGCGCGCCAGATCGCAGACAGCGGCGGCACGGTGTACCACTACCGGTTCGCGCAGCGGCTACCCGAGGCGGTCCGCCAGGGGTACGGCGCCTACCACACCACCGACATCCTCTACCTGTTCCGCCACGTGGACGGCGTCGCCTTCGACGTCACCGACGACGACGTGGCCACCCAGGACGCGATGACCGACTACTGGACGCGTCTCGCGGCGACGGGCACCCCCTCGGGGGGCCCGGCGCCGACCTGGTCGCCCTACGCGCTGGCCGACGAGCGGACGATGCTCCTCGGCGCCCCTCCGGTGATGGTGCAAGACCTCGAGGCCGACGACTGCGACTTCTGGGACGGCCTGCTCGGCGGAGGGTGAGACTCCTCGAAACCATTCGGGTTTCGTACTGGGTCATGGGGCAGACACGGCGCAGTGGGTCGTGAACGCCGCGCCTCGAGACCCCCAGCCTTGGGCTGCCACACCCCCAGGTACGGTCCGGTGAACGGCCTTGCCGGCCCCGCCCCTCGTCGACACCATACAAGGCGAGTTCCTCGCCAGCCCTCAGCTTCGAGGAGAGGGGAGCCATGATGTTGCTCCTCGTGGGGCTGGCGGCAGCTCCTGGCCGGCTTCGCCAAGCGCGCCGGCCCTGAGACCGAGACCGCGATGTCTGGGCGCCCTCGGTCTCGGCCGGCAGTCGACTTCGTCGCCTGCTCCGCGCTCGGGGCGAGAGCCGCAAAGCAGCCGTCGAACCCCGGTGTCGGTTGCGGCCTCCAGCCGGTTGAAGACCGGGGAACGGTCGCTACGCCGCGGGAGGCCCGGAACGGCAGGGCCGAGGGAGCGATCTTGGTTGTCCACACCGCAGCAGCGTTCGATGACCCGCGCAACGTCGAGGTGGCGGTCACGCGCCTGCTCGAGAACCACGTCACGCCAAAGGCGATGAGCCTGGTCCACGAGCCCGCGGGAGAGAGTCTGGCGATCCGACGGCCGATCCGGGTGTTCCGTGACGGGCTCGTCGGCGTGATCGGAGGAGGCGTGGTCGGCCTCGGGGCGTCCGTGCTGCTCGGCATCACGGCGCCTGGGTTGCTCCTGGCCTGGGAGTCGGGGGATCTCGTCAGCGTCGCCGCCGTCGTCGGCGGGCTCGTCGGGGCATTCGGCTCGCTGATCATGGGCCAGATCCGGGTCGAGCTCCCCGACGAGCCGCTCGCCGAAGAGGATCAGCTGATTCTCGGTGTCGAGGTCGACGAGTCTCGGCTGCCAGAGGTCCAGACGATCCTGGCCGAGTCCGGGGGCGTCGTGGCCGGCAGCCCGTCGAACACCTGATCCGAACTCACCCTCTCGAGAATCGAGGAGAACCACACCATGTCCACCCGCATCGACGTCCTGTTCTACAGCATGTACGGTCACATCTGGCAGCTCGCGGAGGCCATCGCCGAGGGCGTGAGCGCGGTCGAGGGCGCGGAGGCCCGGCTGCTGCAGGTCCCCGAGCTCGTCCCCGATGACGTGCTCGCCGAAAGCGGAGCCGCCGCCGCGCGCCAACAGTTCGCGCACGTCCCCGTCGCCGAGGTCGACCATCTGGTCGACGCCGACGCGATCGTCGTCGGCACGCCGACCCGCTACGGCGGGATGTGCTCGCAGATGCGCAGCTTCTGGGATCAGACGGGGGCGCTGTGGATGTCGGGCAAGCTGATCGGCAAGGTCGGCGGCGCCTTCACGAGCACCGCGACCCAGCACGGCGGCCAGGAGACGACGATCCGCGACGTGCACACCATGTTGCTGCACCACGGTCTCGTGATCGCCGGCATCCCCTACAGCGCCGAGGGGCTGACCCAGCTCGACACGATCGGGGGCGGCTCGCCCTACGGCGCGAGCACCATCGCGGGGGGCTCGGGCCAGCGACAACCCTCGGCGGTCGAGCTCGAGCTCGCCCGTTTCCAGGGACGACACGCGGCGACACTGGCCCGTGCGCTGGCCCGGGGACGGGCCGTGCCGGACCGCTGAAGAGAGGCGTGGGCGTGGTCGGTCGACGGGGAACCAGCGACCGACGACGTCAGCCGCGCTTTCGGTGACCGCGCGGGTAGAGCGCGGCGAAGGCGAGCGCGCCGCCGGCCAGGGCCACGGCCTTCAGGATGGCCTGAATGCCCTGCACCTGCGTGTCGGGGTCCGCCACCTGAGGGACGTGAAGCACCGCGACATAGACGCCGAGGAGCACGGCGAGAAGCGGCATCGACAGCCAGACCACGCGGTCGATCACCAGACTCACCGCCGCCGCGATCATGCACACGCCGGTGACGACCACCCAGATCGTCGCGCCGGGGAGCGGCACCATCGGGGCCATCTGGGATGCGCTCGCGAGATGCATCACGCCGAACGCGAGGAAGGGAAAAGCGAAGAGGATGCGCGCCACGGGGGCGATCACGCTCGACATTCCACTGAGTTGGGTAGCCACGGGACCTCCAGGGTTCAGCTCCACGTCTAG
>CAZZLC010000154.1:0-6384 GCA_964655065.1 uncultured Enterobacteriaceae bacterium
GGACGCTGAGCTGCGTGCCGTCGGCGACGGCCTGGGCGCCCGCGCAGAAGGTCTGGAACGAGCCACGGAGCGCCTCGGCGTCCGCGTCCCGCTTCCCGGGGCGCCGTCGTCGGGGACGGAGCCCCTCGGCCTCGAGGAACTCGCCGAGCAGGGTGCGGGAGAACGGGATGCGGAGGTGGTGCTGGACGTGGGCGCAGAAGTCGACGAACGAGCCGTCCCAGCCCGCGTAGGCGGCGAGCACCTCGACCAACCGACCGTGGGTGAGCCGCTCGTGACCGGCCGCGAGGTTCGGCACGTCCACGCCGGCCTCGATCGCTTCGCGCCCGCCAGCGAGCCAGTCTTTGAGGGTGCCGAGCGGGACGTGCACAGCGCGTGCGAAGTCCCGCAGCGGCACGTCGCGATGCTGCTGGGCGAGGTCGAGGACGTTCAGGCGGAAGCCGTCACTGTAGCGGGCGCGGTGCTCGCCCTGGCTCGCCGCGCCGGGGTGCCGGAGCACGTAGTCGAAAACCCGATCCTGCAGCGTGGCGAGGGCCTCGGCACAGACCGGTTCGGGAGGCGGGGCCGGAGGTCGACCGCGGGAGCGGACGAGGCCGGGGAGCTCGACGAGCAGCCGTCGACGGACCGCGTAGGCGGCGTCTCGGGAGGATCCGAGGGCCGCGATCGCGTCCGAGGCGGTGGGCACGTCGACGGCCGTGTCGGCGAGCAGGTTCAGGGCGAGCAGGACGAGGGCGGCTATCCCCTCAGCGACGTGGTCGACATGCTCGACATGGCTCGCGAGGCCGGGGCCGAGCGCGTGGGGTTCGCCAAGCTCAAGGACGACGGTCCTCTGCAGGCAGTCGGCGTCTCCTCGGGCGCGATGCCCCGCGGCATCATCCTGGGCAACCCCACCATCACGGAGCGCGCGGAGGAGAAGGTCCTCGACAACGTCATCGTGGACGCCCCCTTCCAGCAGATCCTCCCGACGATCGAGGGCTGCTATTACAGCGCGCTCGGCGCCAAGCCCTCGCTGACCGGCGACTACATGCTCGAGGTCACGGTGGGGCCGGACGGCACCCAGATGGCCGACTATCCGCCCAAGTTCCTCAAGGACACGGTCCAGGACGAGTCGGTGCGGCAGTGCACGCTGCAGGTGCTCGAGAAGCTCGCCTATCCGCCAATCGGGGAGCAGAACACGGCCGTCGTTCGGTACTCCCTGCTGTTCTCGCCGGGATGACCGTGGACCTCACCGCGTGGCTCGTGCCGCGAGTGGCCGAGCTCGAGGCGTACCTCACTCCCCGCCTGCGGAGCGTGGTGGCCGCCGGGTTCGACCGCGCCCTCGCCTACCCCGTGTTCAGCGGGGGCAAGCGCATGCGTCCGGCCTGGGTGATCGCCGCTTTCGAGGCGATCGCGGGCCCCGATGCCGATCGGTCCCTCGCCCTGCCCGCAGCGGCGGCGGTCGAGCTGGTGCACACCTACTCGCTCGTGCACGACGACCTGCCCTCGATGGACGACGACGACGAGCGCCGCGGTCGTCCGACCGTGCACGTCCAGTTCGACGAGGCCACCGCGGTCCTCGTGGGCGACGCGCTGCTCACCATGGCCTTCGAGCTGCTCACCGAGGCTCCGCTCCCTGCGACCACCATCGTCGAGCAAGTCCGCACCCTCTCGCGGGCGGCCGGCGCGAGCGGGATGGTGGGCGGGCAGGTGCTCGATCTTGGCCTGGCGGGTGGGTCGGCCGAGCTCGACAAGCTGGTGGCGCTCCACCGGGCCAAGACGGGGGCTCTCATCGCGGCGAGCTGCCAGCTCGGTGGGCTCGCGGCCGGCGCGGATCCCGAGACGCTGGCCACCCTCGGCACCTACGGGGAGGCGGTGGGCTATCCCCCGGGCGGCGGCGAACAGGCCGGTCTCGGTGAGCGGCAGGTGGGGCGGGCCCTCGTCGGGCACGGCGCGGTCGTTGAGGCGCATGCGGGGCGGGCGCGGGTCGGGGTCGAGCAGCACGGCGCGCTGCGGCCAGCGGTCGAGCTGGGTCACCCAGGTGGTCTTGTCGCCCTCGCGGAGCGCCCGCCGCACGCGCGTGAGCACCATCACCACCGCGTCGGCGCGCTGGCGGGCGAGGTCGTCGAGCGCGATCTGCCGGGTGTCGGGCGCCACGAGGCGGTCGAGCCACCCCGTGAAGTCCCACCGCTCGAACGACAGCCCGTCGCGGCGCCAGTGGTCGAGCAGCGCGTCGTAGACGTGCAGGAAGGGGTGATCGCCCTCCTCCCGGTCGACGAGGATCACGATGGGTACGCCGTCGCGACGGGGGCGGTAGCGCGGCTCGAGGCGCCCCCCGGCCCGCGAGGACGCCTCGACGGTGCGCGGCACGTCCCAGGCGGAGCCATCCAGCGAGTGCGCGATGCGCGACAGCTCCGCGGCCACCGCCGCCATCACGTCGGGCGGGAACGGCACCACGGGCTCGACGACGTGCAGCTCCCCGGCGGTGGGGACCCCGGTCGCAGCCAGCCTCGCGACCCGGTTTGTCCTCGAGGGTCCGAGCTACGTGACCCGGGGCCAGGTGGCCTCGGAGATCGTCCAAGCAGCGGGGGAGGGGCTTCTCGACCTCGCCATCGGCATGAAGCTCGCAAAGGCGGTCCACCACGCAAAGACCATCGGCGAGGCCGCTGACGACGCGAGCCGTCTGGTCCGAGACGTCGCTCGACTGATGGAGGACAGCAGCAACGCCGACCTCCTCGAGCGCGCCGCCGGAAAGGCGATCGAGGGAACCATCGAGGGCGTGCTCGGGGGAGCCATCAGCTCCGCCGCCACGACCGCCATGGATCGGAGCACCTGGGACCAGGCCACGATGGCAACGCTGGCGGACCTGGCCTATTCGTTCATGGTCGGTGCTGCCTGGGGAGCTACCATCGGCGGTGTGATGGGCGGGGCGATTGGCGCATTCGTAGGCAAGGTCCCCGAGCCAGACCGAGACAATGCCGCCTCCCTGCTGAGCCTCGTCCACGACCTCGGACAGGCCCAGCGGTTCTTCCACTTCCTGGATGCCGACCCCGACAAGATCCCCGACCTCGTCAAGGGCGTCGCCGAGCTCTCGCGGGGTGACACCGTCGAGGCCGAGGCGACGCTCGCGACCATTCGGTTGCTCCACGTCGATCTCTTCAACGCCCTGATGAACGACCTCGGACCGCAGGCCCCGCTGCGAAAGACACTTCAGGACTTCCAGAGTCTGAAGACCATCGCGGAGAAGGCTCTCGGGGGACGATTCAAGAACATCTTCAAGGGTCTCGAGGTCGTTGGAGAAGCGACGGCGTCCGGCCAGACCGAGATGCGCATCGACTGGGCGCCAGGAGACCCATTTCCAAAGCTGAGAGTTTCGATTCCCCCGAATCCGGGTGGACCCGCCTCTATCATCGTGCACCGCGAGCTGTTTGCCTACGTCGGCAGTCGATTCGAGCCTTCGCTTCAGAAGTACTGGAAGAGACTTACCAACCAGAAGCTAGGCAGCTGGCCCACCATGACCTTGACGGAGCGGCTTCAGGCACGTGAAGCTTATCTGCAAATCGAGCTCTGGGTCTCGGATCGGATCATTGGCGAACTGGAGCTCAAGGCTCAAACAACCACGCTGTCACCGCAAGAGCAGATTTTGCTCGACGAAGCGCGGACCTGGAAGCAGCTGGACGAACGCGAACTGAACGAGGTCGAGAAGGCGCTTCGCAACGAGGAGCACGAGGGTCGGCTCATCGATCTGAACCGGCGCCCGTATCTCAACTCGCGAAGTCCATTCGAGGCTGCGCGCACGGACACCATCCATGCACTGATCGAGCACGAGAGGCAGGTGTACGACACGATCTTCGAACCGAGGGCGACGCGAACACCTAACCAAGCCCTAACTGCGGAACAAACGGAGCGGAGCAACACGATCATCGTGGCCCGGCTGGCACTCCGTTTCCGTGGAGTCGACGTCGAGGTTCAGCTCGAGTCTCTGACCAAGAACCTGTATGCGCTTCACACTGCGCGCGACCAGACGGGACCTCACGCGCTGTCTTGGGACGATCTGGACTATGGCTGGGTCACCTACACGAAGAAGGATGGCGGCGTCGGCCGCTTCTACGGTCCCAAGAACCCCCTCATCCCAAGCCTCAAGAGCCAGCGAACAGATCCCAATTCGTACGACCCAATCGACCAAGCCATCCATTCCGTCAATCAGAGGCGACGAGCCCACGCTGAGATGTACCTGGCGGTCCGCATCCGGCAGTTCCTCACCGACTGGCTCCGACAGAATTTCTCTGATATCGTGACCAACTCGCAGGTCGAGGCTGCTCTTCGGCAAGTGACAGGCACAATACACGTGGCAGTCACCAATCATATGTGCAAGCCGTGCGTCACGTCCGATGGGCCAATGCCAACAATTTCGAGACAGCTGATTCCGAACGTCGTGCTTTCATTCTACCACGTGACCAAACGGGACCCCGCCAATCCAGATGGTGCGACGGTGCAACCACCCCTGGGAGCCACGGGTGTCTGGGACGAGGTGGTCCAGGCCGGCGCAGTGCAGGACGACTACATGTGGCCACTCGACTCCGCTAGAATGTGGGACGGCGAGTTTCGAAAGAAGACCGACCCACCTCCACCCGACGACATCTAGGCGCTGCGTGATGACGAGAGAGCACGATGCCAACGCTAACTGACATTCAGAACACGATCGACTGGCAGAGCGGCGACGAGACATTCGGGGCGTGCCTTGCCCTGCTCGAATTCCCGCTGCGCAGTTACACCGTTGATCCTGGGCATGGCCCGGCACACACTGCCTTGAACGATGCCCTGACGACATCCTGGCAGCTACTTCGGTCACCGACACCATCCACGATGGAGACCGACGTCCTGAACGAGCTGGTCGATCCTTCGGCCGCCTCCTTCGCATTTGCGGCGGTTGATCCTGTAGTCGGCAACAGCCTCCAGATCGAAAGCCAGCTATTCCATCAGTCCTTCGTGGCCCTTGCCTTCATGTTCTTCGAGGACACGATGCTGGCACGCGCAGAGGAACAGGAGTTCGTTCCCTTGACGGATCTGATCCAGTACGCCCTGGGCACCGCCGGGAAGAGTGAACAGGATCTCATCGACCTGCTCGGAGGCCTGACACTCGAAACCTGTCTCCGAACCGATGTAACCAATCGAATTTCCCAACTGGCGCTTTGAGTCGTTGTGACACGCTCAGGGGCGCTGGTGTCGCGCTGAAGCTCGTCGTTGCGGAAGTCAACCACCTACCGCCAGCTGGCCCAAGCCCGGCCCGACGCCTTCCTCCCCGACCTCGCTTCGAGCTTCAGCCACTGTCCGTGCCCTGACCGTGTCGTCTTCGGCTCACCAGCAAGACGGCAGGGCTGCCAACGCGTCGGTGAGATCGGATGCCACCTGGGGATTCACGTCGACCGTGTCGCACCGGGGGTCGTCAGGGCGAACCGTGTAGCGCACGTCGGCGGTCTCGACCTGCGATGGCCACTGCGACGACACGAGCGCCCGGGGGGTTCGGCAGGCCCGCAACGACTCGCCGAGCAATCCCCAGGAGTGGCCGACCGGAAGAGCCATGGCGAGCAGGCGTTCCTCTGGCGCCGGTCCCTGGACCATCGCGGATGGCAGCGCGAAGGTCTCTCCTGCCTCCAGGACGAGAGGCTCGCCTCCGTGGGGGGCGATCTGGACCATCGTGCCATCCTCGAGAACCGAGAAGATCCGGACCTGGCGGTCCGCCATGGTCTGCAGGACGATCTCGACCTCCTCGCCTCGCAGAAGTGGTTGGATGACGGTCTGAGGTGGAGGTCCAGCGTGGATGGACGGGGCATGTCGGACGAACGTGCTGGCGTCGGCGCGGAGGGGATGCGGTCTCGGCTCGCCTCGGGCACCTCCCCGCTCCCAATCGAATCGGGACCTTGGATTTCGTCGTCGCCCTCCGTGGGGACGGGCGTGGTGAGGAGAAGGCGCGATCTGGCGCCTCTCCTACTCCATCGTGAGGTTGAGGGTGAAGCTGCCGCTGCTGCCGAACCACCCGTCGACGAAGATGATCAGCGGCGTGCCCTCGTCGACCACGAACGAGACCTGGGACGGAACGATCGACCCCCCGGGCACCCCGTCGGCGCAGGCGAGCAGCGCCGCCGGGTCGCATCCGTCGTAGACGTGCAAGACCGTGTCGAAGCTCGATCCGATCGTGTCGATCGTGATCTGCCCATCGGTGGGCGTGACGTATTGCAGGACGTAGTCGGGCGAGCTCGAGCCGGTGCACGAGTCGTTCCGATCGTTGCCCTGGCCGACCGTCGTGCCCATCGTGGTGAGCATCCCCATCCCCCTCCCCAGACTATCCCCTCCCCGGAAGATCGAGGAGATCGAGCAGGCGGTCCAGGTGATCGGGATGCGTCCGGAGTT
>CAZZLC010000155.1:0-6046 GCA_964655065.1 uncultured Enterobacteriaceae bacterium
GCCCGCTGGCCACGCTCGGAGGGAGACCATCATGAGGCTTCGACTGCACACGGCGCTCGCACTGGGGAGCCTCCTGGCCGTCATCGGATGCACGGAAGCGTCCGACGACGACGACGAGACCGGGGCGCCCGGGACGACCGAGACCGGACCCGACACCGCCACCGACGACACGGCCGCCGTTCTTCCGGAGCTCGATGTCGTTCAGGTCGTCCTGCTGGCGGGCACGCGGTCGGCGGCACGAGTCTGTCCGAAGACTGGGCTCCGGACACCGGCGCCGATTACCAGGCGCTGTCGCGGGCGCAGTCGCGAACGTGGCGCTCGTCGATACCGACGCCCTCACCCTGCGCGACGACCGCCACTACGACACGCCGGAGCAGCTGGCCGTGGGCACGCTCCTCGCTCGGGCCTTGCTCGAGGAGCCCCAGGCCTCCGACACGGCTGCCTCACCAACGGCATCGGGATCACCGAGAACTGAAGTGGCGCTCGGCCGACGTCTGGCCCATGTCGCGTCCGGGTACGGTTCGCCGTACGCTACACGAGTACCGGTGCGCCGGTGGCCTCCTCTTCTCGAGGGTATCGATGCGGCGCCCGTTCGAGCCCGTCGACGCCTACCCCGAGAGGAGCATCAATGCGGCGCCGACCAGCGTGCTGACCGCGACGCCGACGGCGACCGGGATCCACGGGGCGACCGGCCCGAGCAGGATCGCGAGGGAGGGCGAGCGGCCGGTCCTCGACAGGAGCTGGGCGCCGAGGACGAAGACCAGCAACTCCGCCGCGGCGATCATCCAGGCGAGGCACGCCATGGCGAGGACCTGCGCGAGGATGGGCTCCGCGCCACTCCTCTGGAGCTCCGCGAGCGCCCCGACCCCGCCACCGACGAACCCCGCTACGACGGGCGCGAACAGGAAGGTCACGGTGGGCACCTGCCGCGCGGTCGCCCGGTCCAGCATGGCACGGATCAGGAGGCCGGTGGGTACCGCGAGGGCGACGCCGATCGCGACGACCCCGTAGGAGACGGGCTCGCCATCGCGCAGCGGTTGGTTGAGGACGCTCGCGAGCGCGAGGAGCCGGAACAGCGCGTAGTCCCGGGGCCAGTCGATCATCCCGGCGGGCGAGGCTGCGGCCATGCAGGGGCTCCGCGAACCGTCCCGGGGCGGGGGGTGGGACGGTGGCGGTCGGGCGACGCGAGGGATGCGGACCGCATTGTTGTCGAATATCGTCCGCGGAGAACCGCATCAGCTGCTACTTCGAGTCCAGAGACGACGTCGAAGGCCGTTCAGCCTGAGTCGTGGCCGCATTCGGCGCTCCGTGCCCGCCGCCAACGCCCTTCGCTCCTCGATGCAGAGGGCCAAGTTGAGGTCCCCGATGCAAAGCGTCGGGAAAAGCCGATCCGCCGGCCGGGAGATGCCTGGAGGGCCAGGGCTTCGGCCACGACTGCGCCTTCCGAACGTGCCGCGGAACCGACGGCAACCCAATCGAAAGCAAGGAACAGACCTTGATATCGATTCTTGCCGGGTGCGTGGTGGGTAGGGGATGCCGCCGGCGGACCCCGGCGGCACGTAGGCACCCGCACCGCAACACGGCCGGGTGTAACCGCCGCGCCGGCGTGCCATGATGCCGTCGTGGGCCGCGAAGACTCCACCCCCAGCGTCTACGGGTACCTCGACTACCGGCGCTTCCTCGCCGAGTGGTTCGAGGCGAAGAAGGCCGTCAACCCGCGCTACAGCCACCGCGCCTTCGTGCGGCGCACCGGGCAGCGGTCGCCCTCGGTCCTCGCCGACGTGATCGCGGGCCGGCGGAGCCTCACCACCGCCGGGGTCGAGGGCTTCGTCCGCGCGCTCGGCCCGGCGCCGGCCGAGGCTCGGTTCTTCGGCTGGCTCGTGACCCTCGACCAGGCCGAGACGCCGGCCGAGCGGAACGCCGTGTGGCGCCACATCTCCGCCACCAAGCGGTTCCGGGAGTCCCGACGGCTCGAGGGCGACAGCGTCCGCTACCTCTCGACCTGGTACGTGCCCGTGGTGCGGGAGCTTGCCACGCGCCCCGACTTTCGCGCGGATCCCGCGTGGATCGCGCGACAGGTCGACCCCCCCATCGCGGAGGAGGAAGCCCGGGACGCGCTGCAGCTCCTGTTCGACCTCGAGATGCTCGCCTACGACGCCGACGGGCGGGTCACCCACGGCGGCGGGTCGCTCGTGACGCCCACCGAGATCGCCGCCCTCGCGGTGACGAACTACCACCAGGGCATGCTCGATCGCGCTCGCGAGGCCCTGAGCCGGTTCTCTTCGGAACAGCGTCACTTCCTGGCCGTGACCGTCGCGGTGCCGCCGTCGCTGCTGCCCCGGCTCAAAGAGGAGCTCAACGCCATGCAGGCGAAGCTCCTCGACCTGTGTAGCGACACCGAGGATGGTTCGACCGACCAGGTCGTACAGGTCAACCTCCACTTCTTTCCCCTCTCGCGGCCCGGCCCGCCCGAGGAGGCGCCATGACGCTTCTCGCGCTGCTGGGCTGCATCTCCGAGTACTCGAGCGGCGGGACCGCCGTCGGCAACCCGGGCCGGCTCCTCGTCACCCTCGCCCCCGCCGAGGACGGCGCTTGGCAGAGGGCCCGCGCGCGTCGCCTCGAGGCGGAGCTCACGGACTGTGACGGGACCGTGCTGCGCGCGAGGCTCCGCGACGTGGACCTCGAGAGCCCCGACGCGATCGACGTCCCGGTGGGCGTCTGGTGCGGCGTGTCGCTCACCGTCGAGGGCCTCGACGCGCGCTCCGGGGGCGGCCTCACGGTGGTCCGCGACGAAGCGGCGACCGCGCTCGCGCTCGACGAGGCGCCCTCCCGCGACCAGTCGTGGGTCCTCGAGCTCGGCGAGCCTGGGGCGCCCGGCGCGATCGCTGCGCGCTCGGCCCTGTTCGTGGAGATCGAGGCCGACGGGGATCTCGACGAGCTGGAGCGCAGCCGCGGCGCGCTCGCCGCCAACCCGGGCCGGGAGGCGGGGCCCTTCGACCCATCGCTCGCCATGGTCACGAGCTGGACGGGAGCCCGAGCTGCGCTCGTCGAGGAGGGGCCGGTCTACGCCACGTCCGGCGCGCCGGGCGACGGCTACGCGGCCATCGTCGCGCGGCGGGGCCCCGACGGCACCACCTGGGTCGCGGCGGGGGAGGCGCCGACCGGCCCCCTGGTCGCGGTCTCCACCGACAGCGGGCTCTCCTGGACCCTCGGCCCCACGCTCGAGCCGCTGTCCGGCCTCGCGATCGCTGGCGAGATCCTGTACGCCTCGTCCTTTGACGGCGGCGTGTTCTCGAGCGCCGACGGCCTCGACTGGACCCGGGTCTACGTCGGCGAGGGCCGTCAGCACCGTGCGATCGCGAGCGACGGCGGGGCGCTCGTGGTGGTGGGCGACGGCGAGGCCCTCTTCAGCGCCGACGGCACCTCCTGGACCGTCACGAGCCTCCCGGGCGCGCCCGACCTGCTCGACGTCGCCTCGGGGCCGCCGGGGTTCGTCGCGGTGGGCGGGGGTGGCGCGCTGTGGTTCAGCCCCGACGGGCTCACCTGGACCGACGAGACCGTCGACGGCGCGCTCTACAAGGCGGTCGTGTGGACGGGCCGCCGCTTCGTAGCGGCGGGCGAGGGGGCCTCGCGCACCTCCCTCGATGGCGTGACCTGGGCTTCGGGGCCCGACCGACCGCTCGACGCGCTGGCGCGTCATCGCGGCGGGCTCCTCGCCGTCCACGACGACGAGGTGTGGGCCTCCGTCGATGACGGGGACGCGTGGACGCAGGAACGCACGCTGCCGGAGCTGGGCGGGCTGTCGGCGATCGCCAGCAACGACCCCGGGTGAGGCGCTCCGCAGCGCGTCCGACCGTACCAGCATCCAGTACACCTCTCGCTCGCACCGGGTGCCGCAGACGAGCACGTTCAGGGTGCAAAGGAGGTTCCATGCTCGTTCCCGGTCCCGGTCGGATCCTGCTCGGCGGGCTGCTCGTCGCCTGCAGCCCGGAGACGCCCCTCACCGACGCGCCCGGCCCCACCCCCGCCGCCCCGACCGCCGATGGTCCGCTGCCGACCAACCAGAGCAGCCCCATCGGCATCAACCTGGGCGTGCCCGAGTTCATGGGCGACGCCTTCTTCGTCGACGCCGTCCGCAACACGCCCGGCTTCCGCGACCTCGACACCTGGGCGTTCGTGCCCACCGACGAAGCGGGCTGGCCGCTCACCGCCTCGCCCGACGAGCCGGCCGTGCTCCCGCTGTTCGGCGAGGCCACCGCGCGCTGGTTCCCGGCTGGCACCTACACCTTGCGGTACGCCGGCAACGGGACCGTCGAGATCTGGGCCGACGACGCCACCGTCGGCCCCGCCGAGAGCCTCCCCGATGGGGTCACCCGCGTCGAGGTCCAGCTCGATCCGGCCACGCTGCCCCCCGAGACCGACGTGCTGCTCGCGATCACCGAGTCGTCGCCGGCTGATCCCGTCCGCGACGTCCACTTCGTGCTGCCCGGCTTCGAGGACACCTTCGAGACCGAGCCATTCAACCCGAACGTGCTCGACAAGTGGCGTCGCTACAGCATGATCCGTCCCCTGCACCCACAGGCGTTCTGGGACTTCCCCGACACCGAGCTCGTGCCCGACGTCGACTGGGACGATCGCATGCCCCTCGACGACTTCCGCCACGGCCGCCGGTGGTCCTACGAGGCCATGATCGACCTCGCCAACGCGCTCGACGCCGACCTGTGGCTCGGCGTACCCCACACCGCGACGCTCGAGTACACGACCGCGCTCGCCGAGCTCGTCCGCGAGCGCCTCGACGCCGACCAGACGGCGTACGTCGAGTTCGCGAACGAGTGCTGGAACGGCTTCTCGAACACGCACGTCTACGCCGCCGAGCGAGGCGAGGCCGAAGCCCTCTACCCCCCCGACGCGCCGGGCGACGCCTACCAGGCGGGGGTGCGCTGGTGCGCGGTCCAGACGGTGGAGCACACCAACCGGTTCCGCGACGTGTTCGCGGAGACGGGCGAGGAGGACCGGGTGGTCCGCGTGTTCGGCGGCTTCATCGCGAACGCGTGGTTGTACCGCCACGAGGAGGACGGACAGCCCGGGGGGGCGCTGTTCGAGGACCGCACGAGCACGGGGCGCCCCGCCTGGCAGGACGTCGACGCCGTCGCGGTGGCCACCTATTTCGGCGGGGAGCTCGCCCTCGAGGAGGTGATCGACGTCACGAGCGCCTGGACGCTCGACGAGGTCTTCGCCTACTTCGAGACCGGCGCCCTGCCCGCGGGCACCCCGCCCGCCGTCGCAGCAGAGCTCGACGGTGGCGTGCCCGGGACGATCCGCTTCGTGGAGGAGTGGGCCGCGACCGTCGAGGACCTCGACCTCGAGCTCCTCGCCTACGAGGGCGGGCCCCACCTCGTGAGCGTCGCGAGCCCCGAGGTCGACGAGCTGTTCGTGCGAGCCCTGCGGGACCCCCGCATGGAGGACCTCGTGGTCGATCTGCTCGACGGCGCCGCCGCGGCCGGGCTCACCCGGCACGTGCTCTTCGTCTCGGCCGAGCCGCTCGTCGAGGAGTTCCCCTGGCCGCGCTTCGGGTTCGTCGAGCACGGGCTCGCACCCACCGACGAGGCGTGGCGGTGGCGGGCCGTGGACCGCTGGCTCGACGCTCGCGCCCGGTAGCCTGCGCGGACCCTTCGCCCGAACCGCCCGGCGAGCCCGCGGCCTCCGAGCTCGCCCGAGACCGCTCGCCGGAGGTCGACGCCGCACACGGCGCTCGCAAGCGCCTCTGACATGCGCTGTCGGCGACCGTCGGGGAAGCCGCGCGCCCCGGGGTCGCACCATCGTTCCACCCGGTTGGCTATGGGTGGCCCGAGGAGGGCGGACCGTGCAGGCAAAGATCCGCGCGTTCACCGAGTCCCAGGGACTTCCCACCGAGTTCGCCGCCGAGCTCGAGCGCTTCGTCAGGACCCTCAGCGACGAGCGAATGGTGCGCGTGTCCGCCCGACATGCATTCGCCACGGAGCACGTCGACCCCTTCATCGGGTTCCGCGGCATCTTCGAACCCGGG
>CAZZLC010000156.1:0-1443 GCA_964655065.1 uncultured Enterobacteriaceae bacterium
GACCCCGACACCCCGCGCATCCTCGATGCGTTCAACCAGCCGTGCAGCGACTGGCTGACCTTCTTCTGCTTCACGATGTTCGCCGACCGCGACGGGAAGTACCAGCTCGCCTCGCTCGCCGAGAGCGCGTTCGACCCGCTGTCGCGCACCACGCGGTTCATGCTCACCGAGGAAGCCCACCACCTGTTCGTCGGCACGACGGGGCTCGACCGGGTGATCCGTCGCTCGGCCCAGCTCACGAAGCTCGACCCCAACGGGGATGCACGGGCACAGGGGGGCATCGACCTGCCCACCGTGCAGAAGTGGATCAACCACTGGTTCAGCTACTGCCTCGACCTGTTCGGGTCCGAGGTGTCGAGCAACGCGGCCGACTACTTCGCGATGGGGCTCAAGGGGCGCTACCGCGAGGCGGCGTCCTACGAGGATCACCGGGCCGCTGCGGGCACCCGCGCGATCCCGCACGTCGACGACGGCCAGCTCGTCGATCACGACGTGCCCCTGCGGCTCGCGATGAACGAGATCCTCCGCGACGACTACATCGCGGACTGCCGCAAGTCGCTCGACCGCTGGAACCGCACCTTGGCCGAGGAGGGCGTGCAGTACCGGCTCTCCCTCCCCCACCGCCGGTTCTTCCGCCGGCAGGGCCTCTATGCCGAGCACCACTTCGACCCCGAAGGGAACCTGATCGACGAGGCCACCTGGCAGGCCAACGTCGCGCGCTGGCTCCCCACCGACGAAGACCAAGCCTGGGTCGAGAGCCTCATGCAGCCCGTCTACGAGCCCGGGAAGATGGCGAACTGGATCGCGGCGCCCGCCAAGGGCGTCAACGGCCAGCCCGTCGATTTCGAGTACGTGCGCACGGACCTCGGAACCTGACTCCCCTGCACGATAAGCACTGGCGATGCCGAGCGCGAGGTGGATGTTGGTGGTGCGAGGCGCGGGGCCGGTGAGGCCCTGGGCGGAGCAGGTGCGGGCCCGCATCCCCGCCTTGCTCGACGCGACGTCCGGGCGGCTGGTGCTCACGCTGACCGAAGAACCGCCGCCGACCTTCGCGATCATCCCCTTCCGGCGTCGCCCGGTGGCCGTCGTGTCCGGCGACGACGAAGCCGGACCCGAGCCGCTCCTCGCCCGGTTGGAAGGCTTGGGAGCGAGCTCGGCGTATGCTGTCGAGACGGCCTACCCCGTGGCCTACGACAAGCACTGGCTCGACGGCGAGCCCACGCCGTCCCCGATGCTGCTGACCCTGCTCCGTCGACGGAGGGGGCTGTCCGACGCGGAGTACCTGCGCCGCTGGCACGAGATCCACACCCCCCACTCCCTGGCGATCCACCCCCTGTGGCACTACGAGCGCAACGTCGTCACCGCCTCGCTGACGCCCGACTCGGAGCCGTGCGACGGGATCGTCGCCGAGGCCTGCTTCACGCGGGCCGACCTGCTCGTGCC
>CAZZLC010000156.1:1543-6026 GCA_964655065.1 uncultured Enterobacteriaceae bacterium
CCGTGGGGTTGGATGATCCTCGGCACGCTGCTGCTGGCGATCGCGTTTGCGCTCGGACCGCTGGCCGCGGAGATCGAGCGCTCCACGGAACGCACCGTGCGCACCGCCCTCTCGCGGGCGGGGCACCGGTGGGTCACCGTCGACGCCTCGGGCCAGACGGTGACGTTGAGCGGGACCCCGCCGACCGCGGACGCCGGGCGACGGGCGATCGAGGTCGCCCAGGACGCTCGAACCGCCACCTGGGCGGGCCCGCTGGTGCCGGCCACCGCGGTTCGCGACGGGTTCGGCGAGCCCGAGGCTCCCGCGCGGGTGGAGCCCTCGCCGGAGTGGACGTTCCGACTCGAGGACGGGGTGCTCGAGCTCGAAGGTGCGGTGCCCGACGCCTCGATCCGGAGCACGCTCGAGGTCGCCGCCAGCGCCGCGGTCGATCCGCCTCGAATCGCCGTGGTCCACAACCAGCTCGAGGTCGTGGACCGGCCGGTTCCCGACGGCTTCGTCGCCGTGGCCGAGCGTGGCCTCACCAACCTCGTCCAGTGCGACCAGGGGGTCGCGTCGTTCGCGTGCGAGCGCTACTCGCTGGTCTGCGAGCTGCCCGAGTCCCGGGCGGAGGCCGTTCGCGCGTCGGCTCTCGCCCCGCTGCCTCTGGGCCACCTCGGTGACATCGAAGTCCTCGCCAACGAGTCGGTAGCGTCCTGCGAGCAGGGGCTCGCCGAAGTGCTGCGGCGCTCGACGATTCGGTTCGACAGCGAGAGCGACGAGATCGATCCGCGCAGCGCGCCCCTCCTGGACGCGGTGGCCGACGCGGCACGCACGTGCCCCGGTACCCTCCGCATCGAGGGCCACAGCGACGACACGGGCGATCCCGCCTTCAACGACGCGCTCTCCCGGCGCCGGGCCGCCTCGGTGCGAAGGGCGCTCGTGGCCCGCGGAATCGCCCCCTCGCGACTCGAAGCCCAAGGCTACGGCGCCCGGGCGCCCGTGGCCGAGAACCGTACGCCCGCTGGGCGCTCCCGCAACCGGCGGATCGAGATCCGCGTGGTCGGCGTGGCCGACTGACGAACCCCCCGAGAGCTCGCGATGCTGTACCTGCTCGTCACGATCCTGATCCCGTGCCTGCTCAGCGCGGCCGCTGGCGGCGCGATCGTCTATTGGTACGTGCGCAGTCACTACGAAGACGTCACCGAGACCCACGACCAGCTGCTGCGCATCGAGCAGGCCCGGGCCGAGCAGCCCGTCGTCTCGCCCGACGACCTCGACGCGCTTCGCAAGGAGATCTCGGCCCAGATCGCCCGGGTCGGCGCGCGCGTGGAGGCGATCGAGCTGCCCCCGCCCCCCGACCTCGGGCCGGTGCGACAGCGGCTCGACGAGGTGGCAGAGGCGCTCCAGGCCGAGGTTCGGCGGATCGAACCACCTGCGGTCGACCTCGAGCCCGTGCAGGCGGGGCTCCGTGACCTCGCGCCGCTGCCCGCGCAGGTCCGCTCGCTGGCGGAGCGGCTGGGGGCGCTCGAGGCGTTGCCTACGCTGCAGAGGCGCCTCGACGGACTGGATCACCTTCCTGCGCTGCGAGAGCGCCTCGACGCGATGGACGCCCAGGTCCTCGCCGTGATGCGCGACCGCCTGGAGGGAATCGACGCGCACGTCCGGGAGGGTCGCAAGGCCGACCTCGAGACGGTGGCTTCCGGGATCGCGGCGCTGTCGTCCACCATCACCGCGCTTCGGATGCCCGATCTCGAGCCGGTACACGCGCACCTGCGCCAGATCGAGGATCGCGTCGCCGCCGTGACCACGGATCTCGAGCCCGTGCACGCCCACCTCCGGCAGGTCGAGTCGCGGCTCGACGCGGTGCCTCCGCCCCCGGACCTCGAGCCGGTGCGAGCCGCCGTCGAGGCCATCGACCTCGCGCCGCTGCGGGAGCGACTCGTCCAGATCGAGGAGGGCCTGACCACGGAGTCCCGTGACCGGGTCGCGGTGGCCGAGCTTGCGGACCACGTCGCCCGGATCGAGGAGCACCTCGGCGTGCTGTCTGCGCCGAGCGTCGATCTGGCGCCGCTCTACGAGCGTCTGTCCGAGATCGAGGCGGGGATCGCGACCGTGGCCGAGCCGGCGGTCGACCTCACCCCGGTGGAGGAGCGCCTCGGTCGGCTGGAGAGCGGGGTTCTCGACGGACTCCACGCGCGCCTCGTAGGCCTCGAGGGCGCAGTTCACGCCCTCCGCCCTGCCCCCGTGGACCTGGAGCCGCTCCGGGAGCGACTCGACAAGCTCGATGCGGCATTCGGCGAGCTCCGAGGCGCGATCGGGGCCCTCGACACGCCAGATCTCGCCCCGTTCATCGAGCAGGTCGACGCCATCGAGGGTCGACTGGACCTCGCCTCGATCGAGAGCCGGCTCACCGCGATCGAGTACGGCCTGGCCGGGGTGCACCACACGCTCCGCGCCCGCGAGACGGCGGTGGCGCGCACCACCCCGAATCGCCTCGACCGACGCACGCCGACCCCCGCGCCGCCGCGGGCCCGCTTCGATCCCATCGATCCCGTGCGACGCAGCCCCGCGACCAATCGCCTCACTGCGGCCGCCTTCGGCATCCCCGACGATCTGACCCTGTTCGACGGCGTCGGCGATCCCCTTCGCGATCTGCTCCACGATCTGGGGGTCTTCTACTTCTGGCAGGTCGCCGAGTGGAGCGACGCCGACGTCGAGGCCCTCGACCCCGAGCTGCAGGACTTCAAGGGTCAGGTGGTGGAGCACGACCTCGTGGCGCAGGCGCGGAGGCTGTGCGAGGCGCCGTCGTCGGCGGTTCGCCCCGCCACCCGCGAGCCGTCTCCATGATCGGGTGGATGTTCGCGGCGGCCATGGCCGGCCTGGGGCCGACGGGCACCCTCGTCGTGTTCGACGCCTCGGAGCCGGATGCGGCCGAGCTGGCCGCCTACTACGCCCAGCAGCGGGAGCTCCCGTCTGGCCACACCTGCGGGATCGTCGACGTCCCTGACGACGACACCATCGATCTCGAGGCCTTCGGGGCCCTTCGCGACCAGCTGGAAGCGTGCCTGGCGTCCCTCCCCCAGCCCGACGAGATCGACGTTCTCGTGACCGTTCGGGGGCTCCCCTACCTCGTGTCGCTCGACCAGGGGCAGGTCGGGTTCGAGGCCGCCCTGGCGGTAGGCGGCGCGACCGGGCCCGACGGGGAGGCCGTCGCGGGACGAGACCAGGAGGCGTTCGACGCCAACCTGTTTCGGGCCAGCGTGCCCAACCCGTCGTACGTTGGCGGTGGGTGCCGGGACGAGGACCTGACCCTCGAGCGCAACGCGGCGGTCGCGTACCGGACGGCGTGCACCCTCACCCGCGAGAAGCGTCTGCCGACTGCCTTTCGTCGCGACGCACGCTGGAGGGTCGGAGGCTTCGACTTCAGCCGCGAGCTCTTCGTCGTGGCCCGGCTCGACGGCTTCGACTTCGAGGACGCGCGCGCCCTCGTGGACCGCGGCGTGGCCGCGGACGGGGCGCTTCCGTCCGGCGCCTTTCTGTGCATGGAGGGCGCCGATCCTGCTCGCGGGGCGCGTGACCCGGAGTGCGAGTTCGTGGTCCGCAAGCTCGGGGAGATCGGGGCGAACGCCGAGTGGGTCGCCCCCTTCGACCCGACGCTGGCCGACCGGGAGGTGGTCGCCTACTTGACCGGGGCCGCCGATCTGCGCGGCGCCATCCAGGGCCTCGACTACGCGCCTGGTGCGTTCGTCGACAACCTCACGTCGTTCGGGGCGGTGCCCAGCAACTTCAGGTGCGACGAGTCCGGGGCGATGTGTCCCGCGGCCGAGCGCCAGACCTCCGTGGCGCGTTTCGTGAGGGCCGGTGCCACCGCGGTACACGGAACCGTCGCGGAGCCCCTGAACAACAGCTTTCCCGATGCCGGGGCCCTGCTGCTCTACCAAGAGGGCTACTCGCTCGGAGAGTCCGTCCTCTTCGCGCAGGAGTACCTGTACTGGTTCAACCTGCTCGTGGGCGACCCCCTCACGACCCCATTCGCGACCCGGCCCGAGGTGACGCTGGGGGACCTGGTCGAGGGTGAACCCCTCGTCGTGACGGCCGCTCACCCCGACGGCATCCGTCAGCTGAGGCTCTACGCCGAGGACGTCCTCGTGGCCGAGGCGGAGGGTGACGTTCTGCAGTGGGTGCACGGTCTCGGTGCTGGGGAGGAGGCTCGGCTCCGGGCCGTCGCCACCTCGGCGCCGGTGCTCGTGGGCCGGCCGCCCGCCGACCGCACGGTCACGCCGCCAGCTGGCTGGGACCAGCCCGACGACGAAGGACAGCTGGTGCGGCCCGACACCGAGGGCTGGCAGGTGGTGACGAGAGAGGTCGCGGCGCCGAGCGCGGGAGCGGGTTGCGGCTGCGCGACTCCGGGCTCTGGGACACCCGGGTGGGGCCTTCTTCTGGGGCTGCTCTTGCGCCATCGCAGGTCGGCTTCGTGAGCGATGCCATGCAGCTCACGTTGGCG
>CAZZLC010000157.1:0-5982 GCA_964655065.1 uncultured Enterobacteriaceae bacterium
AGCGCGCTTCGCGACGGCGAGCGGGACCGGTCACCAGTGCGGGATGGGCGACTCGGAACCATGGGCTAGATTCTTGCTATCCGCCGCCATCTAGCCCATCTATCCAGGCGGAAGGTTAACTATTGGGATCCCAGAACACCCCACCGGGCAACACGGGGGCAATCGGCGGCACTTGACCTACGGCCTCGACGAGCGGGAGCGCCCTCGGATCCAGGTATCGGTCCCGTGAAGTTGCCAATCCGGTAAGATGTCCCACCTTGTGGCCCTGCATGTACTCGATGGCCTCTTTGTCAACTCCCGCGAGCTGCAGACCGGTCGCCCAGCCCTTGCGGAACGCGTGATGGGGCTGGGCCCACTTCTCCTCCGAGATGCCCGCACGATGCCAGGCGCGCGCCGCATCCCGGGCCCGCGCGACCCGGTCGCGACGAGGGCAGTCGACGACCCACGCCTCGCGTTGCTCCCACGTTCTCAGCTCGGCGAGGAGCACGGGGGCGATCGGCTGCCGGCGCCCCCGCTGCTCGTGCTTCGTCTTGCCGAGTTCGCCGCGGAACCGCAGGATGCCCTTGTCCAGGTCGAGATCGCTCCACTCGAGCCCCATCGCCTGCCCCACCCGCAGTCCGGTGCACCGCAGCACGACGTACAGTCGCTTCTGCCAGCCGTTCGCGGCGTGGATGCACGCGTCCATCTCGGCCCACGTCGGAGCGAGCGCCTCGGGCGCCGCGGCACGCTGGAGATCGAGGCTGTCGGGGGCGGGAACCCCACGGAACTGCCCACGCGCCTGGCGAATGGACGCCCAGCGCCACATCAGCTCGACTTCTCCGACGATCTTTCGGCACGTCTCGGGACCCCGGCCGTGGAGGTGCCGACCGGTCTCGGGATTGCGCAACCAGGCGTGGAACGTTCCGAGCGTCTCGTACGAGAGCGCATCGATACGGGCAGCTTCGCCGAGGTGCCGAAGGAGGAGCTTCAGCATCTGACGCTTTCGCAGCGTAGTGGTGGCGGCGTTGGACCGGTCACTGTGCTCGAGGAAGGCGTCGATCACGTCGGCGATCGGCGTGCTCGACGGACGCGCCGCGGCCGGAACCCACGCGCCTTCGAGCCGGACCGCGTCCTCGATCTCGATGCGGAGCTTCTCGGCCTGCCGTCGGGTGCGCACGCGATGACGACGCCAGCGACGACCCTCACCCCCCGGCTTGGGTTCCGTCCATCGAATGGTCCACCAGTCGCCACGCTTCTCGAGCGTCGCCATCCGCGCCTCCTCGGGTCCTCGGTGGGACCCGGTACAGTCGGATTCGAGACGACTCTAATTAGCGCGTATTGGACTTGGCAAGGGGCCCCAGACGAAAAGAGCCTCGGACTGTCCGGTCCGAGGCTCCGCGAAGACTGCGCGAACGCGCGTCAGTGGCGATGATCCAGCGAGTGGACGTGGACGTCCCACGGGTGGGGCTCGAGATAGGGGTCGCTGATCACGAGCGGCGGGATGCGGCAGAGCACCTGCCCGACGACCTGGACGAACAGTCCGAGGAAGCCGACCCAGACGCCGATGCTGATGAGGATCGTGTCGGTGGCCAGGGCCGACTCGAAGTGGATCGACGGCAGCACGAGCAGCGAGCGCTCGAAGAAGATGCCGACCATCACGAGCAGGCAGATGGCGAAGAACGGCCAGCGCATCTTCTTGATTCCCCGCGAGACGAGGATGGTGAAGGGCGCCACGAAGCAGGTCACACCCACGAGCAGCGCCAGCCACTCCCAGTCGGGATGCCGCATGCGGACGAGCAGGAACTCGGTCTCCTCGGGCATGTCGGTGTACCAGATGGGCAGCAGCTGGGCGTAGGCGGTGTACGCCCAGAACATGCAGCCGGCGAGCATGAGCTTGCCGATGTCGTGGGTGACGTTCGACTTCATGAACGGTCCGAGACGCAGCCAGTCGCGCGCGACCACCGCGGTCGCCCCGAGGGCCGCGAGAGCCAGCCAGAACGAGCTCATGAACACGAAGCCGCCGAACATGTTCGAGAACCACCACGGCGACAGGCTCATGATGAGGTCGAACGCGAGGAAGCTGAACACGAGAGCGTAGCCGGCGCCGATGAAGGGCACGAAGAACGCCTGCGAGCGGAGGCTCTCCTTCACGGTCGTCGCGAGATCACCCGAGTTCCGGGTGAAGTTGTCCCAGATCTTGGGCGCCTTGTTGCCGAGGCGAGCTCTGGCCATCACGAGGTCGGGCCGCAGGCTCTGGTACAGGTACAAGCCGTCGAGCACGATCAGGATGGCGAGGAAGCCGAGCTGGCGGACCGTGAAGAAGGCGGGGCTGAGCCAGTACTCCTTGCTGGCCGCCGCCTCGACGCTGTGCGGCGCAAGGTCGACCTGGCCACCGGCAATCACCGTCTCGGGGTGCCACGAGTAGATGTAGATGCCGCCTGCGAGCAGGAAGACCAGCAGCATAAGCCAGCCGACGGGCAGGAAGAAGCCGAACGCCTCGGCGATCCGCTTGACGGGACGGCCCCAGCGGCCGGTGGTCCCGGTTAGGATCACGGCAAAGACGACACCGCCCTGCGCGATGGCCAGGGTGTACACGAGCCCGACGAGGTAGGCGCCCCAGGTGTAGGCGAACTTGTCGAACGCGGTGAGCCCGAGCACGAACGTGACGACGCCGACCGCGATGGCGGCCAGCGAGCCGAAGTGAACGCTATTCGGGAGCTTGCGCCCGATCAGCCCGTCGATGACGGGGTTGAGGTTCGGAAGACCGCTGCTCATGGTGCCTCCTCGTCCGAGGCGGCCGCCGCCTGCTTCGCGTTGGGCAGAGTCCGCAGGTAGTGGACGGTGGACCAGATCTCCTGCTCGCTCATCGCGTGCCCGTAGGAAGGCATGTTGCCACCGCCGTTGCGGATGGTCGTGTAGACCCAGGGGTCGTCACGGTCCTTGAGCACGCCGTTCGGGCCCGCCAGGTAGGGGATGCCCTTGAGCCGCGCCGGAGCCGCCTCGGTCCAGGCGACGGGGCCGAGCCCGTTGGCCGCCCCGCCTTGCTCGCCGTGGCAGGGGTAGCAGTAGATCTGGTACATCTCGCGGCCCTCTTCGAGCCGACGCTCGCTCACCTGCTCGAGCACGCCGAGGTTCTTGCTCTCCTCGCTGCCCCTCGCCACGTTCCTCCGGAAGTGGTTCGGGGAGACGACGTTCTCCTGCGAGACCACGCCCTCGGGCAGGTCGGGCATGCGATGGTCGTAGGCTTCCTTCGCCTGCGAGTCGGCCATGTCGATGTCCCAGGGAAGCCCCAGGGCCATCGTCGACACGGACAGCAGACCGACCGCGGCCAGAACCGCGCCCGTGCGATGCCAGCGCTTAGACATTGGGCACCTCGTAGATGGTCTGGTCACCGGTGGTCACCTCGATCGCTCCCGACTGACGCAGGAGGTCGGTGATCCGGTCCTTGTCCTTTGGTTTCGCTTTCAGGAAGGTGATGCCGAAGCTCGCGTCGGTCATGCGCGGGTCGGCGAGGGCATCGTCGAGCCAGAAGCTCGGCAGGCCCGCGTGGAACAGCATCCCGGCGAAGGTCGCGAGGCCGCCGAAGAGGATGGTGCACTCGAACATGATGACCGCGAATGGCACCAGCGCGACGACGGGCTTGCCGCCCGGGTTGATCATCGGCCAGTCGGCGTGGGTGAGCGCGGTGAGCAGGAACCCGATCGTGACGCCGGTCATCGCTCCCGCGAGCGTCCACCAGCGCACGGGCGCAGGTCGACCTTCGTACATCGCCTCCTCGATCTCGTGCCGCGGAAGCGGCGCCTGAACGACGAAGCCATCGTAGTTGTTCTTCTTCAGCCGCTCGATGCCGGTGAGGAGGCAGTCGAGGTGGCTGTAGACGGCCTTGATTCGAATGAAGGGCGCTTCCATGTCAGGCCTCCAGCTCGCCCTTCACCGGTGGCGCGGTCATCTCCTTGATCTCGGTGATGGCCACGGCGGGGAAGGTCTTGACGAACAGCAGGAAGAAGAAGGAGAACCAGCCGACCGACCCCACGAGGATGCCGATCTCGATGTCCCTGGGCATGTACTGCCACCAGGTGGCCGGGTCGAAGTTGTGGGCGAGCGAGCTGACGATGATGTTGAAGCGCTCCATCCACATGCCGACGTTGATGATGGCGGCGACGACGAACAGCGCGACCGGGTCGGTGCGCAGGCGCTTCACGTACCAGGCGAGGGGCGCGATGCAGTTGCAGAACACCATGAGCCAGAAGGCCCAGCCGTAGTCGGCAGAGGGGTCGGCGCGCCAGGCGAAGATGGACTGCTCGTAGGGGTTCTGGGAGTACCAAGCGACGAAGTACTCCATGCCGTAGGCGTAGGTCAGGATGCCCGACGTGAGCAGGCACATCTTCGCGAGGTTCTCGAAGTGCCAGGTGTTGACGTACTTGTGCCAGTTGAACAGGTACGTCATCGGCATGAGCAGGCTGATGACCATCGCGCAGCCCGAGAAGATGGCGCCGGCGACGAAGTACGGCGGGAAGATCGTGGAGTGCCAGCCCGGGGTCGGCGCCATGGCGAAGTCCCAGGAGACGACGCTGTGGACCGAGAGCACGAGCGGAGCGGCGAACGCGGCGAAGAAGCCGTAGGCGCCGAGGTAGGCGTGCCACTGCTCGTGGGTGCCGCGCCAGCCGAGGCACAGCACGCCGTAGATGCGCTTGACCAGGCCCTTGGCGTGGTCGCGGTACACGGCGATGTCGGGAATGAGGCCGACGAAGAAGAAGACCGCCGAGATCGTGAAGTACGTCGAGATTGCGAAGACGTCCCACATCAGCGGTGACTTGAAGTTCATCCAGAGCTGGCGCTGGTTCGGGTAGGGGAAGAACCAGTACGCCTGCCACGCGCGCCCGAGGTGGAGCACCGGGAAGAGCAGCGCGGTCATGACCGCGAAGACCGTCATGGCCTCCGACGCTCGGTAGACCCCCGTGCGCCAGCGCGACCGCACCAGGAAGAGGATGGCAGAGATCAGCGTGCCGGCGTGGCCGATGCCGATCCAGAAGACGAACGTGACGATGTAGACGCCCCACATCGTCGGGTGCGTGATGCCGGCGACGCCCATGCCCCAGCGGAGCTGCTGGTACCAGCACCAGCCGCCGTAGGCGAGCATCGCGATCGTCGCGCCGAGCGCGACCAGGTACATGGTCGACGGGGTGAGCAGGACGCGAATGATGTCGCGGTTCGCTTCCCCGTAGGTCTCCGGGCGATTGGGCTTGCCCGGGTCATTTCGGTCGATGACCTCGACGAGTGCCACGATGGTTCTCCCTAGTGGTGGTCGCCCGAAGACGGTTCGTCATGGTGGGCCTCGCCATCGTGGTCTCCGCCACCGTGGCCGCCGCCGTGGTGGTCGTCGAGCTCGAAGTGGAACGAAGCCCGCGCGAGGTAGTTGACGGCCGGGAAGGTGTTCACCTCGGCCAACGGAATGTAGTTTCGCGGCGACTTCCGCGAGACGGTCACCGGATCGTTCTCGACGATGAGGTTGCCGAACGTCAGCGCCTGCGAGGGACACGCCTCGGCGCACGCGGGAAGCTGCGAGAGTGCGGGCTGCTCGACCTTCTTGCCCCGGTCGCGGAACGCGCTCTTGGCGCGACGGATGCGCTGGATGCAGAACGTGCACTTCTCCATCACGCCCATGGTCCGCGTGACGACGTCGGGATTGAGCTGCAGGTTGAAGGGCTCGGGCCAGACGTAGGAGTGGTAGTTGAACTTCCGCGCCGAGTAGGGGCAGGCGTTCGAGCAATACCGGGTGCCCACGCAGCGGTTGTAGACCATCGCGTTGAGGCCGTCGATGGAGTGGTACGTCGCGAGGACCGGGCAGACCGACTCGCAGGGTGCGTGGCCGCAGTGCTGGCACATCATGGGGACGAAGTGGACGGTCGGCGAGTCCTCGCCGAGCTCGCGCTCCCGGAAGTACCGGTTGACGCGAATCCACGACATCTCGCGGCCCTGCTTCACCTTCTCCTTGCCGACGAC
>CAZZLC010000158.1:0-5954 GCA_964655065.1 uncultured Enterobacteriaceae bacterium
CCCCCACCACTGCCGGGAAACGGGTCTCGGAAGTGATCACGATGGTCCGATCCGAGCGATCACGATGACCGAAATGGGCACCTCGTCGAGCATTGGAGTTCGTGCAGATGCAATGGCCCTTCTTCGAGATCTGGACCGAAGACCTCTCGGTGTCGGCCACCGAAGCCATCGACCGACTGCAAAAGGCCAGGGTCGGAAGATTCGAAGTCGGTTTCCGCGGCAGCATCTGGCGAAAGAGCTTCTACGTCCAACGGGCATGGTGGTTGCTGGACTCGAACGCCATGGGCCCCACGCTGTGGGGCCGGCTCCGCGACACCGACACTGGCTCGCGGCTGGTCGTGGTCGCAACCCTCCAGCCGATCACCCTGCTGATCCTCGCGGCCCTGATCGCCGCGACGACGGCCGAGGGGCGCGTCGGTGCCTTGGAGATTGGCTTTCTGTTCTTCGTGGGGGTGTGGGCGACGGTAGAGTTCTACGCGAAACGCCAAGCCACGCGTCGCGAGCTGCTCGATGTGCTGCGCTCCGACGCCGACGTCTTCGACTGACCGCATCGGCCGCGCGCTGGCCTGAAGCGTGTGGACAGTTTCCACGCCCCACTGCTTGGCGACCTCCGTCAGGATCGTGCTCACCCAAGACGAGGCGTCGATACCGTTCGTCACCGGCAGGCCGCCAAGGAGGGCCCGTCCAGGGAAGAGCAGAGAGTCGCTCCACGACGCCGAAGAGTCGACCCACGATCGCCTGAGCCGGCGCCTTGCCACGACGCTCGAAGAGGTTGTCGACGACGTCGCCCAGGCAGCGAGCCGCGTACTTCGTCCAGCGGACCTGCACGTCAGCCCTTCAATTGAGCGAGAACTGCAGACTTCACCTCTTCGTGATCCATCAAGTCTCCAGCGGCGACGTCCACGAGGCTCTGCTGGACGTCCCGCAGCTCCTCGAGCTCGTCCAACAGATCAGCAACGCGTCCGTCGACAGCTCGGCGGCTCGATCTGCGAGCACCCCCAGTACCCGAACGGCGCCATCGAGATCGTGGAGGCTCCGCAGGGACGAGGCGTGGGCTTGGTCTCGACCGATTCGGACCGGCTATTGCGTTAAGGGCCGGGGGGTTTTGGTGGTTGCCCGAGGCAGGAGGTAGAGATGGCCGGTCTGGAGGTTCCAGTCGCGCTCGACGTGCGACCGTTCCTGCCCACACGAAGGCTGGAGACGTCGCTCGCGTTCTACGAGAAGCTGGGGTGGCGACGTACGTACGTCGACGAGCGGGTGGCCGTGGTCACCCTGGCCGGGAGCTCGCTGATCCTCCAGGCGTACTACCAGAAGGACTGGGCGGAGAACTCCATGCTCTACGTCCAGGTCGAGGATGCCGACGCCTGGCGCGTTCACGCCGAGCGGGTGTGCGAGGGGTTCGAGGGGGCGCGGGTCGTGGGCACGAAGGACGAGCCGCACGGCCGGGTCACCCACGTCATCGATCCGGCGGGAGTGCTCCTGCACTTCGTCGCGCCTTCTGCACGGGCTTCATGACGCCTCTGCCGGCCCCGTCGGTCGGGACGGGATACGCGCCGCGGACCGCGAGCGGTCGAACCGGATCCCTTCCACCCCCTCCGCCTCGCGGTGAGTTCGGTAGCGGGAGGGCTGTCGTGACCGTTCGTGTGTCGTGGACCATCGCTGTACTGGTCGGTTGTCAGGACCCTCCGGCCGACGACGTCGACGACGAAGGTAGGTCCGTCGGCCTGGCGTCGCTCGAGCTCGTTCCGGCCGCCGTCGACGTGACGTTCCCGGGCACCACCCGAGTCGGTCTGATCGCGCGGGATCCCGACGGCGATGTCGTGCCGCTCGACGGGCCACCGGCCTTCGTGGTTGCGGACCCCACCATCGCGGCGGTCGTGGAGACCGACGCCACGGGCTTTACAGTGCAGGGGCTCGTGCCCGGCAGCACCACCCTCGATGTTCTCCTCGGCCAGGTGTCCACCACGGCTCCAGTCGAGGTCGGACTCCCGGCGAACGCCAGCCTGACCCTTCGTCTCGGGGTGAACGACGGCGCGCTTGGTGTCGGTGAGGAGACCACGCTGTCGGCGAGCGTGGTGGTGGACGAGACCACCGCTGACGTGAGCGAGCGAGCCGTCTGGACGAGCTCGGACCCCGACGTACTGTCGGTGGACGGGACCACCGCGACGGGAGAGCAGGACGGCTTCGCCACCGTAGAGGTCTCGTTCGAGGGGCTCACCGATGCCCGCGAGGTGGAGGTCGGCTGCCCCTATCCGCAGAACGCGACGTCGGAGCTCGTGCTGGGCGAAGTCGTGCCTCGGATCCGCTGGACGTCTTCGGTCCGCTTCGCGGGCGACTCCAGTCCGTTCACCGACTCCTACGACGTCAACGGGCGTCGGTGCGGCGGCGACCCACCCGCTACCGTCGCGTTCGTGGCGACGGGGGCCAGCTGGTGTTTGCCCTGCGCTGCGAGCATCTCGAACCTCGCCGGCGACCTCGAGACGCTCGCCGACCTCGGTATGGACGTCGTCGTGATCGGGGTGTGGGGGACTGCGAACGGGGGAGCGGACCTGATGGGCACGCCCGACACCGTCTCGTTCGTTCAGACCTACTCGAACGGACCCCTCTGGGTCGCCGGTGGCATCGACACCCTCCCCACCAACGCGTTGTTCGAGCCAGGCGCAGACCTGGTTCCGGCCGTTCCTGCTCTGCTCGTGGTGCGAACGCGCGACATGGTGCTCATCGCCGCCGACACGGCGTCTCTGCCGCTGGTCGACATCGCGACCAACCCAGAGTGGGACTGGACCGATCCGGACAACCCAGTTCCGAACTGAACCGATTGCGCTGTCCATCGTTCGCGAGGTCTCAGGGCACCACCAGGTTGTCCCGGACGGAGACGAAGCCGCTCACCGACAGTGCGTCGACGAACGCCTCGGCCTCCGTCTGCAGCAGCACCGGATTCTCCCGGACGCGTACGCTACCCAGAACCTCCGCGAGCACGGGGAGTCCCGACAGCGTGGTCAGCGACGCGTTGCGCTGGATGGTGAGGCCCCCGAAGAACGACCCCTGGATGAGCGTCACGTTCGGCATCTCCAGCCCCACGAGGCTGGAATTGTCCTGGATGAGCACACTGCGTGTCGTCGTGGCGAGAGGCACGTCGACCTGCTGGAGCAGCGGATTGTCTGCCACCGTCAGCGTCGTGGAGCTCGTGAGCGAGGGCAGCGACAGCTCCTGCAATCGCGTCCCCAGGATCTCGAGTCGGTCGACCCCCTCGAGACTGGAGAGATCGAGGGTCTCGAGGCTGGGCAGCTCCAGCTCGAGGCAGCCCGAGGAGCAGCCTACCTCGGGGGTGACCAGCGAGCCGAGGTCCAACGTGACCACCAGCGGCTGTCGGATCGCGATTCCACCGGACTGTTCCAGCCCGCCCAGGTCGATCGCGGTGAGCGCGTCGTTGTCCTGCAGCCGGACCGGACCCGGCACCCGCGTCAGCGCGGTGAGGTCGAGCGACCCCAGGGCGGGGTTGCGCTGGATGAAGAGGCCCGAGCCGTCCACGAGCGAGACGGTCTCGAGTTGGCCGAGGTCGAGCGCGGTCAGCGACGCGTTGCTGGAGATCGCGAAGCCGCCGTCGACCGAACGCAAGGGAACCCGGATGTCTTGGAGCAGAGGGTTGCCCACGATCGAGAGCACGTCGAGGTGCTCCACCCCCACGTCGATCGACGTGACCCCCGGGAGGTTCGTCACGCGAAGGGAGGACAGTTGCTCGACGACGGGCAGCACCAGAGCGCCGTCCCCCGCGATCCCGTCGATGTCGATGGAGCCCGATCGGAAGGCGGGGAACCCAGGCATGGCGAGGAAGGGGCTCGCGAGAAGGTCGACGTGCGCGACCTCCAGTTGGGGAACGGTGAAGGTCAGCAGGTCGGTGTTGTTGCTCAGTACGAGGTCCTCGGCGAACTGGAGCCGCGGGAGGCTGATGTTGAGCGCCCGCCCACAGTCCGCGATCTCGAGGGCTCCTCCGACCGACTGGAGGAGAGGGAGGTCGAGGCGGGTGACCCACAGGTCCTCGAACCGCGCCGACTCGTCCACCTGCACGAGCGCGCTCAGATCGACGATCTCGAACGGGCCGAGCACATCGAGGCTCCGCGTGCTCTCGAGCCGCTCCGCCGAGAAGCGGTTGCCGACGTCGCCCTCCACCCGAACGGTGCCCGCCGTCTCGAGGAGCGGGGCCCGCAGGTCGAGGGAGGGACCCGACACGGAAAACGGACCGTCGACGGTCTGGAGTACCGGCAGGATGACCCGCAGCTGCCCGAGACGGGCGACCGACAGCTCGAGCTGGCCCGCGCGGTTCAGGCGGGGAAGCGAGAAGCTCTCGAACCAGCCCCGGAGCACGGCCAGGCGACCGGAGACCGTCTGCAGCTCGTCGAGCGCCAGATCGCTCAGATAGATGCTGTCGATCTCGATGTCCCGAATCTCGGTGAGCGACGAGAAGTCTGCGGACGTGAGCTCGTCGTTGCCCTGTACGAAGAGGGTCTCTCCGATGGACGACAGCCCGGGCATGGACACCCCGAGGAGCTGCGGGTTGCCGATGATCCGCACGTCGGCGCCCACCGTGGTGAGGGCGGGCAGGCCGAGCTCGACGAGCCCCGAGGCCTCGACGGACAGCGACCCGCCGACCTCCGCGAGACAGGAGATGGTGGTCGCCGCCTGAACGTCGGTCGGCCCGAGGATCGTGAGGTCGCCTTCCACGACCACCGAGAGCGCGCGCCGGCAGAGGTCGTCCAGATCCGCCTGTGACTTCACGATCACGTCGCCCTCGACGGTCTCTGTCGGGTCGGCCACCCTCCACGCCACCTGGGCCCGGGCCACTCCGCCGAGGTCGAAGTCGCCGATGCCTTCGAGCTGGAGGGAGAGCACGTGGGGTCCGTAGTCCACGTCGGGGAGCGCGAACGTCTCGCTGACGATGGGATCGAGCGGCTCTCCATCGAGCTCACCCACGATCCGACATCCGTACTCGCGCTCCTCGCCGAGGAAGCACCCTTCGACCACGGAGGTGACCTGGACCGGTCCCGACGAGAGGACCTCCCCATCGGCCGGCGCCGACACCCGCAAGGCGAGTCGGCGCAGGACCTCGACCTCGACCGTGGCCGAGGATCGCGACTCGCCATCGACGGTCACCGTGTACTCGAACGCGTCGAGGCCCTCGAAGTCCTCGTAGGCCTGGTACAGGAGGATGCCCGGCTCGACATCGGCGGTCACCCGCCCGCCTACCGGCTGCGTGAACCCCAGAATGCGGGGCTGCCCCGTCGGGTCGTCGTTGGCCAGCACATCGATGGCGATGGTCTCGCCCTGGCGACCAAGCGCAGCGTCATCGACGGCGACGTCGCGATCCAGGGTCGCCGCACAACCCAGCAGTGAGAACGAGAGCAGACAAAGCCACGAACGCACGCACGACCTCCGGCAGGCTCGCGCTTTTCACCCGAGCCGACCGAGTGTGCAGTGGGAGACGTCCGAGGGCAACGACCCGACGGCCTGGAGACGCGACGCCGCACGGAATCGACTGGTCGAGGGTGCCGTCACCGCCGCCTTCCGAGGCGATGAGCGGCGCGCTCGTCAGAAGGTGTGATCTCTCGGCGCGCTGCGGTACCGGAACGGGCGCTCGCGCCCCTACCCGGTGGCCGTTGACACCCTACCGTCCGGTCGCCGGTCCATCGGAGCCCGGCCTCCGCGGAACAGTGGGCGGACCTCGAGATCGCCTCCGTCGACATCGTTCACGACGTCGGCTGTGCCTGGATTCCGTTCGAGCGCATGGCGCTTCCGAGCGCGAGTGGACCGGTGCGTCCTTCGATGGGTTCCCACCACCGGAACCGTCGTCTCGCCGTGCCGCCAAGGGCTGCGAGTCGGCTCGGGTTGACCGCTCGAACAGGGTTCTGGACTCGGTGAGGGCCGCCGACGCCTTCACGACGATGCTGCTCCGCAAC
>CAZZLC010000159.1:0-3032 GCA_964655065.1 uncultured Enterobacteriaceae bacterium
TTCTTCTCCGGCGAGATCCGCAGTTCCAGACGCGCAGTGTGGCTTGGCACGAGCCCTCCGTGTACGGCAAGCGTAGCCGTACAGCCAGCGTAGCATGTCGAACACCGCCTTCAAGAGCTGGAGATCGCTCTTGGACACTTCGCCTGATTCGTTAGACACTTCGCTCGATAGTCAACTTCGAACCTGAATCGGGAACACTACCACCTGGAGCGTTCGGGAAGAGGATCAACCGAAGGGCCAAGGCGAGCTCGGTGACCGGCTCCGAGTACTTGCGCGCTGGCCTCCCCGACGACCCGTCGGAAGCGGGGTCCAGGCGCGAAGGATCGCGGGGCTGACCCAGACGGCGCTCTCGCCCCGTCGCCGGAGGGCGCGATCGTAGGCTGACCAATTGGCCACCCGATAGCGCTTCTTGTACCGTGGATGGACCTTGGACCGGCTCGAGCTCACGTCCCCTCCCCGAGGAGCCCCACTACCTGTTCGCCGAACCGTGCACCAATGCCGCTGATTGCTCGACCCTCGCCCGATTGCCGGAGTAGACCGTGCTCGACATCCGCCCCCTGACCCCCGATCACGCTGACGACTGGCTCGCCTTCTTCGATGAACTCGCCTTCGCCGACAATCCGGAGTGGAGCGGGTGCTACTGCCGAGTCTCTCTATTCGGCGAGGGGAGCTACGAGGACTGGGGCGCCGCCTGCGACGCCAACGCCAATCGAGGGCCGATGGTCGACGCGATCCGGCGCGGAACCATCGACGGTCTGTTGGCGCGAGAGGACGGCAGGGTCGTGGCCTGGACCCACTTCGGGCCGACGGCACGGTTCCATCCGCCCGGTGGCAACGGCCCTCTGCAACCCGCCGACGAGGGAATCGCCTCGATCGTGTGCTTCGTGGTGGCCCACACCCACCGGCGTCGCGGCATCGCGACGAAGCTGCTGAACGCAGCACTCGAGGAACTCGCGCGCCGAGGATTCACCGCGGTCGACGCCCGGCCGCGGCCGGACGACAATCACGAACCGATGGAGCTCTTCAAGGGGCCGCGCGTGATGTACGAAGCCGCCGGATTCGAGCAGGTCGAGGACGGACCGCGGGTTCGGCTGCGGCGCCAGCTCCGACCGTAGAACGCGACCCTGTTCGCCCCGTGGAGACACCGTCGCGGCCGCTCTCGACACCGTCGAGACGGATCGCCGCTTCGTAAGCGCCCATCACAAGTCAGATCCCCCCGCAAACGCTTGAGTCGGGTCCTAAGCTACGTTTCGCTATTGCGCGGTGTTTGGGTACATGAGCCAGGGTTGGGACCTCAACGTGGTACAGAACTGCGCGAACGGAACGCGGTACGCGGCGATCTACGCGTTGTGAGCTACGGCGCTCAGGGTCCCGTGACCCACGCCTCGAGGGCGATCAGCGCGATCGTACCGATAGGGACGTAGAGGTCGTCGAGCTTCGAGGGGCTTGCCAGCTCCAGCATCGTCGACGCGACAGCCACCCCGAAAGCTCGCAGCCACGGGAGCCCGTCCGAGGCGACGCTGAGGGTCCCCGCAGCGACGACGAGCGCGACGACAAAGAAGGCGACCGAGCCCTCGAGCGAGCGCTTCGAGCCGACCCAGGGGACGTGGACACGGTGTCGCCCGAAGCGTCGCCCCACGACGCCCGCGGCCGGGTCGGCGTACATCATCACGAGCGCACAGGCAATGGCGGGCCTGGCGAGCTCGCCGTCGAGGGCGATCACGGCAGCGAGCAGGGTGATGGAAAGGGCGTAGACGAAGGGCCCTTCGAGGTACCCGAGCGACTCCTCCTCCGCCTCGGCGATCGCTCCGTGCAGCCAACGCGCGACGGCCGCGTCGGCGGCAGGTCGACTGAGCCCCACAGTTGCGATGCCCGCGACGAGCACCGCCCACCAGGGCTGGTCGAGAAACGGGACTGCGAGTAGTCCCAGCCCACAGCCCGCGTGGATCCACGACCTCGCCCACTCCCTGCTCAACCGCCCGCTCCGCCGCAGGCCGGCAGGCAACAGCACGCACGCGAGCTCGAAGACGCCGACGAGCACGAGTATTCCGAGGTCGTGTGGCGTCACGTCTCGCCTCCGAAGCCCCACCGCGGCCGATCCAGCAGCAAGCTCGCACCGACCAGCGACAGGATCGCGAACTCGTACCAGGGCAGGAAGCGGTGGTTGCGCTGTTTGGTCAGGATCGACACGAACCAGAAGACGAGGACCGGAAGCAAGAGCCACGATGACGTCGTCGTGGCCGCGCTCGCGGCCGCCACGAAGGCGATCGCGACGCTCGCCAGGGCCGCGTACCAGGCCGAACGCTCCCCGACGAGCGCCGCGAGGGTGCGGCTGCCCTCGAGTCGGTCGTGGTGGATGTCCGGGATGTCGATGTGGGTCTCGAAGCCGAACATCAGCCCGCCGATGACCAGTATTCCTCGCGGGTCGACGTCGACCCCATACAGATATGCGGGGACGACAAGAGCGCCCGACACCGAGATCGAAGGCATGATCACGTTCTTCGCCAGCGGTAGGCGCTTGAGCCACTTGTAGGTGACGCCAATGGCTATGAAGAAGGGCAGGACCGCCAGCAGGTCCGGACGAGACGCGGCGTAGGCGAGACCCGCCGCCCACCACAGCGCACAGACACCCCACACGAGGCCGGGGTACTCGACGAGCAGTCGGGCGCGAATGACCTGCTTGCTGTCGCCCTCGAGGGGAAGTCCGAGCTTCAGGTAATCGTGACTGTCCTTGATGAAGTCGAGCGTGATGCCTGCCGTGAAAATCAAAGCAAGGCCCACGATGTCGATGACCACCGGTGGCTCGGGGAGGAAGGCGTGGGCGGTCAGGTACCAGACCGAGCAGAAGCGCACGAATGTGGAGACCCCGAAGGCGTTGAGCAGATGGGCGACGTGGTAGTAGCCATCTCGACTGTCGTACTTGGGGGCCATCCAGTCAGCGGCCAACAGGTCCCTCGGGCGAAGAGAAGACGAAGTATCGGCGCGTCCACGGCACGTGGGTTTCGGTGGATTTCACCAGGAGCGCGACCGCG
>CAZZLC010000159.1:3132-5797 GCA_964655065.1 uncultured Enterobacteriaceae bacterium
GAGTTGCGGCGACGTGACGACGCGAAGGGCGAACGTCACGACGACGGCAGATCCACGGCTCGGATCAGAAGGCCTCTTGAGCCGCGTCGATGATGTCCACGTACACCGCCGCGGTCTTCGACAAGTCCGACTTCATCACCGTCTCGGGGGTGTCGTCGCTCGTGAACTGCGGTGCGTTGTGGCTGATGAGACCGACCATGGGCACGAGGTCCGACCACTTCGCTGGTTCGCCCGTGAAGAAGCCGGCGGTGACGTTGGATCGATCGTAGTCGTTGACGGTGATGGCGTCCTGTGTGGCCTGCATCAAGGATTCGGGTAGCTCGGGGTTGGTCATGAAGGCCCGCGGCGCCGCGAGGCCCGTTTCGACATACTCCCCGTCGACGACCTTGAACTGCTTGCCGATCATCTCGATCGGTGCGGCGAATCGAACTCGGTCCTCCAGGATGAGGTCGAAGACGTGCTCGGGATTCGTCCTGCCGATGAAGGAACCGACGCGGCCCTCCTCGAGCAATGCGAAGTGGCTTCCGTATCCGAAGAAGAGGATCGAGTACCGTCGCGACTCGGGAGGCAACTGTGCGTAGTACTTGGCCAGCGCGAACACGACGGCCATCCCGGAAGCATCGTTGGTGGCCCATCCGTCGGTGTGGCTCTGCACCGCGATGAACTCATCCTCGTCCGTACCGTAGTTGCGGCCGGGTACCGTTCCGTACACGTTGTAGCTGTTTCCGATGCCGTCTTCGCCGGTCAAGGTCATGGTTGCCTGCACGGGACCATCCGCGAGCATGGAACGCAAGGTCTCGCCGTCCCGGGGACTGACCGACAGTGCGGGCATCGTGCCTTCGCGATCGTACCAGTGCAGGTACTGGTTGTTGTCGTCCACCGTGTACGTGAGGATCGCGACCATGCCGACCGCTCCTCTCGAGGCGGCCAGTTCGTACGACGACGTCAGGTTGTCTGGCGGAAAATTCTCGTATGCATTGTCGCCATCCAGGGTCCCCTGTGGATCGTACTCGAAGACGGAGAATGCGGCACTCAACAAGCTGATCGGCGTCGGTGCAGCGGTGATGTCGACCACGACGATCTTCCCCGCGACGTCGCCAGCATCGTTGAACTCGCGCGCCGATCCGTCACCGACGTACACCAGGTCCGCGGTGACTCCCTCATCGGGCGTGAACTTCGCGTACCGGAGGAAGTGGCTGTCGATCTCCATCGTGGAGTCGTCCGCGACGACCTCCAGCCCCCACTCTTCTGGGAAGTTGGTGCGGACGGACACCGGCTCTTGAAAGACATCCAAGAGCCCGAACTCCCGGAACTTCCCCGCTACGTACCTCGTACCTCGGACATCCGATTCCGTGCCCGGCATGCGGTAGCCATACTCGCCCTCGTCGCCGATGCGCCAGAGCTCCTCGACCCACTCGAACATCTCGTCGTCCGAAGCCAGTGAGGCAGACACGTCATCGACGACCGGGTCGGCGGAGTCGGGGTCGTCGCCGCCGCTACAGCCACTCCAGAACGCCACCAACAGCAATGCCGGAACAAGGTGGAACACAGGCGCGATTCGGTTCATCGAGTTCTCCTCCTGGCTTGACCAGATGACATCTCGCCACCACGAGCGAGATGTCCGCTTTGCTTCACGTTCGATGCGGTCTTGGAGGAGAATCCGAACTCGGGCCGAGCCCTCTCGATGAGCCCGCGTGCGTTCCCCGCCTATCGATTTCTGTCTTGGAAAGAAGGAATCTCCCGCTGTTCGTGCTTCCTGAACCTGAAGCCGGACGAGCGTAACAGATGTTACGGCTATCCGTCAACGAGGCCCCGATCGGTCCGTCTCCTGGCATGGGCCTTCGCAGACGGTAAGAGGGGGTCGATGCCCGTTTCCCTCCACTGCAAGCGCGCTCGGTTCGCGCCGTTTGGATTGTCCAAGCGATGACTCCGCCTTCCGACACTACGCCGCTTCGCAAGGAGCCGAGAAGAATCGCTCCCGTGCGCCACGGCCTCTTCTTCCACGTGCCTGCAGCCCTTCCGCGGGGTCGTCACGGTCTCAGCCGTGAGAAGGTTCGCTCGGCGCATCAGGAGCGACTGATGATCGCCGCCACCGAGCTTCTCGCGGCGGCCGGCTACCGTGGCACCGGGGTCCGGGAGATCTGCGCCCACGCTGGGGTTTCGCGTCAGGCGTTCTACGACGTGTTCGCGGACAAGGACGAGTGCATCTTCGCAGCCTATGACCGCTTCATCCAAGTACTTCTGCGGCGCATGGCGGTTCCGGCAAAGGAGCACGAACTCCTCGGCCGAACGCGCGAGATCATCGCCTCCTATCTCGACACTCTCCAGCTCGATCTCGTCGTCGCACGTGCCTTTCAGGTGGAGATCGACACGGTCGGAGAGCGAGCTCGCGAGCGACGTCGAAGGTCTCTTCGGTTTTTCGCCGACTTCATCGCCGCGGAACGCGAGCGGGTCTTGCGAGGCCCGCGATCTGCGCTCCCCGTCAGCGCCTACGTGGGCATCGTCTATGCGGTTCGCCAGCTCGCCTCGGATGCCCTGGACGAGTGTGACGAGCCCGATCTCGGCGCCCTGACGGACGACGTCATGACCTGGATTGCACACACCCTCCGCGGGCCGCTGCTCGACGAGGGCGAGTAGGCAGGGTCAGAGACGGTCGGCGACCGGC
>CAZZLC010000160.1:0-5721 GCA_964655065.1 uncultured Enterobacteriaceae bacterium
GATCACGGCCCCCAGTGCCCATCCCACTCCTGCAACCACCACTGCGCCTCCCAGGCAGCCATCATGCCACGCGAGGCGCAGGGCCCGTGGGCCCCACGAAGGATGGCACGCGGTCCAGCAGCTCCAGGGCCGGGTCCGACCCACGACCAAGGAGGCCGGCGTGCCCCTCAACGACAGCACGTCGCTCGAGCGCGAGGCAGACGGCATGGGGTCGAGAGCGTCCTCGGTGGGCCAGGACCGCAACGGACGCTGGCAACGACGGGCAGCGGCTGGGCGATCTTTCGGGACGGGGCGCCCGCGTCGGTCTACGATGGGTCCGATGGGGACTCACCACACGCGAGCCCCTCGTGACGACGCCGAAGCGCGCGCAGTCATGCGGGACATCCTCCACGACCTTCGCACCCTCGAGCGCGCGTGGGACGAGGGCCGATTCGAGCGTGGCGTGCGGAGGATCGGAGCCGAACAGGAGGTCTTCCTGATCGGCGAGGGCGCTCGCCCGGCGCCGATCGCCACCGAGGTGTTGGCCCGGCTCGAGGGGCCGTACACCCACGAGCTTGCGCTCTTCAACATCGAGGCAAACCTCCCCCCGATCGAGCTGCGCGGCGATTTCCTGCGGCGTCTCGAGGCCGAGCTCTCCCGCTCGATCCAGCAGGTGCAGGAAGCCGCAGGGGCGCTGGGCGCTGACGTGCTGTTGACGGGGATCCTGCCCACCCTCGAGGAGGACGACGTCGGAGCGGCCAACATGACGCCGCTTGCCCGCTACGCCGCGCTGAACGACGGCCTCGTGCGGGGCCGTGGACGAGCCTTCGACGTCGCCATCCACGGGATCGACGACCTCGAGACCGTCAACCCGACCGTGATGCTCCAGAGCGCGAACACGAGCTTCCAGCTCCACCTGCAGGTGGAGACCGAGACCTTCGTGCGGCTCTACAACCTGATCCAGGTGCTCACGGGGCCCGTACTGGCACCTGCGGTGAACTCCCCGACGCTCCTCGGGCGTCGGCTGTGGCACGAGACGCGGATCGCGCTCTTCGAGCGCTCGATCGACGGCCGGTCGTTCGGAGAGCGCGTCCGGGGGCGCCGCACTCGGGTCGGGTTCGGCGAGGACTGGGTCCGGGAGGGAGCCGTCGAGCTCTTTCGCGAGGACGTCGCTCGGTACCGCCCCATCCTGGTTCGCGACGGCCCGAAGGAACCTCTGGGTGCGCTCGCCCTGTTCAACGGCACCGTCTGGCGGTGGAATCGCCCCTGCTTCGGGATCGTCGACGGCGTGGCGCACGTCCGGATCGAGAACCGGGTGCTTCCTTCCGGACCCTCCGTGCACGACGCCATCGCGAACGCGGCCCTGTTCTACGGCATGGTCCTGGGGTTGGACGCCGAGCTCGAGGACGTCACGGGTCGCATTCGGTTCGACGATGTACGCCACAACTTCCTCGCCGCGGCTCGGGACGGCCTCGGCGCCTCGTTTCACTGGCTCGACGGACGTCAGGTGTCGGCGAACGCGCTCCTCCTCGACGAGCTCCTCCCGGCCGCCGAGCGGGGGCTCGGACTCGTCGGGGTTCCGCCTCACGAGATCGGCCATTGGCTCGAGACCATCGAGAAGCGTGTGGCGTCCGGGCAGACCGGCAGTCAGTGGACCCTCGACGGTCTCGACGCACTGTCTGGAATGGCCGTGAGCGGCCGACTGCGCCGCGTGACGGAGACGATGCTCGAGCTCCAGCAGACCGGTGCTCCGGTGCACGAGTGGCCTCCGATGCGGAGCCTCGGGGTTGCCGTCGGTAGAGGCGCCACCACCTCGGTTCGCGAGATCATGTCCACGGACCTGATCACCATTCGTGCCGAGGACGTCGTCGACCTCGCGGCGGCGATGATGCAGTGGCACGACATCCAGAACGTGCCCGTGGAGGACCACTCGGGCCAGGTCGTCGGGCTCGTGGACCGCCGGGCCCTCGATCGGGCGGCCGAGCTCGCGCCGCCGGTCGCCGTCCGCGACGTGATGTGGCCGGACCCTCCGAGCGTGGCCCCCGACGTGCCGGTGACGGAGGCGGCGCGACGGCTGAGCGAGGCAGACGTCCAGGCGCTGCTCGTGGTCGCTGCGGGGCGCCTGGTGGGCATCGTGAGCGAGGACGACCTGCCCTGAGCCTCGCCGGGGCTCTGGTCAGGCCATCCGAGGTCACTCGTGGCGAAGCGCGTCGATAGGCCGCAGGTGGGCAGCGCGATGGGCCGGCACGTAGCCGAACACCACGCCGATGACCGCCGAGACCACGAAAGCCATGCCGATGACACCGGGATCGACGATCCAGGGGACCTCGAGGGTGCGCGCGGCCACCCACGAGATGCCGAGTCCGAGGAAGATGCCGAGCAGGCCCCCCACCGCCGACAGGACCACCGCCTCCATCAGGAACTGGAGCAGGACGTCGCGGCTCGTCGCCCCCACCGCGAGCCGGATGCCGATCTCGCGCGTCCGCTCCGCGACGGACACGAGCATGATGTTCATGATGCCGATGCCCCCCACGAGCAGGCTCACCGCGGCGACCGAGGCGAGAAAGCTCGTGAGGACGCTGCTCACGTCGTCGACGATCGAGACGAGCTCGGCCATGTCGCGCACGACGAAGTCGGGCGCGCTGCCCTCGCGCAGGTGGCGCCGCTCGGCCATCATCGCCTCGACCCGCTCCTTGAGCTCGGTCGTGTTCGTGCCGTCGGCAGCCCCCACGAAGATCACGTTGACGTCGCGGTTGCCCTGGACGCGTCGCTGGAACGTGGCCATCGGCAGCAGCACGAAGTCGTCCTGATCCTGGCCGAAGGTGTTCGCGCCCTTGGGCTCCAGCGTGCCGATCACCCGGCAGCCGAAGTCCCCGAGCCGCAAGGTGGTGTCGAGCGGCGAAGCGCCGTGGTAGACCTCCTCGACGATGGTGTCGCCCACCAGGCAGACGGTGACCCCGGAGCGCTCCTCGTTGCCGTCGAAGGCTCGCCCGAGCTGGACGTTCCAGCCCATGACGTCGAGGAACGCCAGCGTCGAGCCATACACGGTGGTCGTCCAGCTCTCTTCGCGCGCCGAGACGACCACACGGCGCGACCCCACGGGCGCGGTCCTGCGCACACCGGGGAGCTCGGCCAGCGCCGTCGCGTCGGCCATCGCGAACGGGGGGGCCGCCGAGTTCTCGCGACCCGGCACCACGAACAGCAGGTTCTGACCGATCGAGGCCAGGTCATCGTCGACCGCCCGGGTCGCGCCCTGACCGATGCTGACCATCGCGATCACCGCCGCCACCCCGATGAGGACGCCGAGGGTGGTGAGCGCAGTGCGCACGCGATGGCGGATCATCTGCCGGATCGCCAACGTGAGCGTCGTGAAGAGCAGCGTCGTGGTCATGCAGCCGCCATCCGCTCGGTCACCCGCCCGTCGAGGAACCGCACCACGCCGTCGCAGTAAGCGGCCATGTCGGACTCGTGGGTCACCATGAGGATCGTGATCCGCCGCTCCTCGTTGAGCCGCGTCAGCAGCTCCATCACGTCGTGGCTCATGCGGGAGTCGAGGTTGCCGGTGGGCTCGTCGGCGAGCAGCAGCACAGGGTCCGCGACGAGGGCCCGGGCGATGGCGACGCGTTGCTGCTGTCCGCCAGAGAGCTCGTTCGGAGCGTGATGGCCGCGGTCTGCCATACCGACGGCCTCGAGGCTCTCGAGCGCGAGCTCGCGCCGCTGGCGTGCGCCGATCCCCCGGTAGATGAGCGGCAGCTCCACGTTCTCGACCGCGGACGTGCGAGCGAGCAGGTTGTAGTGCTGGAAGACGAAGCCGAGGTAGTGCCGTCGCAGCCGCGCGAGCTGGTCCCGCCCGAGCTCGGTCACCTCGACGCCCGCGAACCGGTAGGAGCCCGACGTGGGCTCGTCGAGGCACCCGATCACGTTGAGGCAGGTGGACTTGCCGCTCCCCGACGGCCCCATCAGGGCGAGGAACTCCCCGTCGTGGACCGCGAGGTCGACCTCGTCGAGAGCGCGGACCATGGCCTCGCCCTCCCCGTAGACCCGGCTGATGGCCGTGAGCTCGATCAGCGGTTGGTCGGACTCAGCCACGGGGGACCTCCCGGGACGGGATCACGACGGACAGCCCGTTCGCGAGCCCATCGGATGCCACCGCGGCCTGGCGTCCGTCGGTCGCCCGCAGCTCCACCTCGATGGCCTGGGGAAGCCCATCCTCGCCGAGCTGCCAGACACGTCGCAGGCCGTCGTCGGGATCCTCCACGCCCTCGGGGGTGAAGCGGAGGGCCGCATCGGGAACGAGCCAGGCGTCCTCGATCACGTCCGTGACGATCGAGGCGGAGGCGGTCATGCCGGGAAACAAGGCCAGGTCTGCGTTGTCGAGGGTCAGCGTCGCGATGTAGGCCACGACCTCCCGGCGCGGCAGCGGCGAGAGGAGCACCTTGTCGACGACGGCGTCGAAGACGCGCTCGGGGTACGCGGCCACCGTGAAGTCGGCGGGCTGACCGGCAGCGATGCGCCCCACGTCGGCCTCGTCGATCTCGACGTCGACGGTCATGCGGCGCAGGTCCTCGGCGACCCGGAACAGCGTCTGCGCCTGCAGGGCCGAAACCACGGCCTCTCCGACATCGACGTTGCGCTCGAGGACCACGCCGGGAATGGGGCTGCGGATCACGGCGTTCGAGAGCTGAGTCTGCGAGGCGTGGGCCGTCGCCCGGGCCTGGGCGAGGCGCGCTTCGGCGAGGGCGACCCCCGCGGCCGCTCGGTCGCGTTCGAAGCAGGCGGTCTCGTGTGCGGCCTCCGACACGGTGTCCCCGAGCGCTTCGGTGCGGGAGAGCTGTCTTTCCGCGGCCTCCTTCGCGACGCTCACCTCCGCGAGGGCTGCCTCGGCCGCGAGTACGTTCGCCCACGCCTCTCGCGCGCGGGCGGAGAGCACCGCGGTGTCGAGCTCGGCCAGAGGCTGACCCGCCTCGACCACGTCGTTGACGTCCACGTAGACGGCGGCCACGATCCCCGACAGCTCCGAGCTGATCCCGACCGTGTGAGAGGGCTCGAGGCGGCCGACCGCGGACACGCGTAGCTCCAGGGCCCCCTGCTCCACGGGCGCCGTCGCGTAGGCGAGCTCGCGATCGGCGCGTCCCCCGACGAGCCAGGCGATGCCGAGCAGGACGATCACGCCCAGCCCGACCCACAGCCCGATCCGCCGCGTGCTCGCGCGCTCGGGGTCGGACAGCCGAAGCACCCTGCGGACCTCGTCGCGTGTCACGCCTACCTCCACCGTTGTGGAGTTGCGGAGCAAGAAGCGTGCCGCGAGGGCTCGAGTGGGGTTCCCGCTCGGGGCCTCGGAGCTACAGCGGTCTACGGTCCATCGAGCCCGTCGACGTCGGGATGTGCGACCGTCACCCCAGGCTTGCCTGGCGAGGTCGATGCAGAGGTGTTCCTGATCCGTGACGACGGCTCGGTGGCCGCCACCACCCGTGTCTCGCCCACCGGCGCCTGTGCCCTCTCGTCGCCGGCCGGGTTCTCGGGGGGGAGGCTCCTCGCCCAGCTGTACGGGCGCCCTCGGTCTCGGCCGGCAGCCGAGGGTTCGGGCGCCTTCGCGAGAGCGCGGCCAGCGCACCCGACAGGGGCCCGGTACCGCCTACAACGCCGAGCGCGCCTCGAGCTCTGGCCAGTTCCGGCCGGCCTGCCGAACGCTCGCCGGGGTGTCTCGGTTGAAGAGGTCATAGGCCTGCTGGCTGTGCTGCA
>CAZZLC010000161.1:0-5704 GCA_964655065.1 uncultured Enterobacteriaceae bacterium
CGGAGGAGGCCCAGCCCCTGCGGGACGAAGGCGATGGCGAGAAGCACCGAGGCCGTCAGACTGACGATCTCCATGCCGTCAGGGGTCGCGACGAACAGGGGGATGGTGACCAGGGTGACGAGCCCGTGCCCCAGGTGAAGCAGCTCCTGCCCTCGCGCCCGCAGGACAAGCCCTTCGGGACCCAGCAGTCGGGGACGCAGCAGCTCGGGATGAACGGCGAACGCGAACACCAGCGGAACCAGGATGAAGGACAAGCCCGTGATGACCTGTCGAGCGCGAGCGGTGCTGGACGGTGAATCCACGGAGACTCCCGAAGCACCCCGGGTTGCCAGATCCGGGGCTCGGATCTCCGTGACTGCAAGCCGAGTGCCATCGGGCTCCGCCAACCTCCGCCCTCACGGCCTGGGCGGTGGCGAGCCTGGTGCACCATCGACGGCTCGCTCGGCGGGCGCGACGGACCTAATTCGGTCGGGCGCACCACGACCGGCGCGATCGCGGTCTCCGGAACCGAATAGAGGGACTCGTGGCGTTCACGGTCCTCTACCACTGGCGGCTCCTTCCCGAACGGCGCGACGACTTCGTCGCGGCCTGGTCGCGGGGCACCAGGCTCATCCATCGCTGGTGCGGCAGCTACGGGGCAAGGCTCCACCTCGCGGGCGACCACGCGTGGTCGTATGCGCGCTGGCCGTCCGCGGCAGCGCGCACAGGGTGTTTCGAGCGGCCCGAGGTGAACGGCGACGCGGCGTTCCCCGACATGCAGGCGTGCATCGCGGAGTGGTTCGACGAGCTCGTGCTCGACATCGTCGACGATCAGCTCGACGAGCCGATCAACGCGCATCCGCCGCTGTCCCTGGTGACCGAGCGCCTGGTGCTCCGTCCGCTGCGCATCGAGGACGCGTTCGCACTGCACGACAGCCTCGCAGACCCCCAGACGATGCGGTACTGGTCGCAGCCGCCCCACACGTCGCTCGAAGAGTCACTGGACCTGATCCGACGGAACTGTGGCAACCAGGATGCACAGGCGGCGGCGGTCACGCGCGCAGGGGCGACCGGGGACGCCCTCGGGTGGGTGGTGCTCATCGACCGCCGTCCCGGGGTGCTGGAGGTCGGGTACTTCCTGCGGCGCGAGGCGCAGGGGCAGGGGCTCGCCCGGGAGGCAGTCCGGGCCGTGGTGGCGCACGCGTTCGCGACCCGTGGAGCCCGGCGGATCTACGCCGACACCGATCCCGACAACCTCGCCTCGGTAAGGCTGCTGCGGGCGCTGGGGTTCGTCGAGGAGGGCCGCCTGCGAGGGCAGTGGCAGACGCACATCGGCGTGCGCGACTCGCTCGTCTTCGGGCGACTCGCGAGTGACCCCGCGCCCGGGTAGGCCTCTCGGTCGACCGCGCACGGATGGCCATCAGGGAGTCATCGGTAGGGGAAGTCGGACCGACCTCGAACGTCCCCCGATGGCGAACGGATTGCCGCTTCTGCACGGTTTCCCTTCATGGTACCTTCGACTGGTTTGGGGGAGGTGCGAGTGGTACGTTCGGCCGCGGGAGCAGTTGCTTGGCTGGCGATCGGGTGTCAGTCCGAGCCACGGATCAGCTCCGACCCAACCGACGTCCCTACCGTAGAGGTCACGTCCACACCCACGGACTGTCTCGCCATCGAACCCGAGGTCCTCGACATCGGTGATGTCCGACTCGCCGATGGTTCGGCTACCGCCACGTTCCTGCTCGGCAACCGCTGCCCGGCCGCCATCGACGTGACCCGGTTCGCGCTCGAATGGCCGGAGGCGCCTTTCGTCGTCGACGCTCTCGGCGATGGATTGCTGGCGCCCGAGGGGTCCCGCACGCTCGAGGTGGCCTTCGTGCCGACCGATTACGGGCCGCTCTCGAGCCGCATCCGCTACCGCGTCGACGAGCCCGACGGGCCCAAGACGGGCATCGTGGTGGTCCGGGGCAACGGGATCTGCGACGGCAACGGCGGGGACGCCGACGGCGACCGCATCCCGGACGGCTGCGACGTGTGCCCGCTCGGCGACGACCGGGTGGATCTCGACGGGGATGGGGTCGCGCGGGCCTGCGATGCCTGCCCTGGAGCCGATGACCGCCTCGATGCCGACCAAGACGGGATTCCGGACGACTGCGACAGGTGCCTGCGAGGTGACGACACCGTCGACATCGACCAGGACGGCATCGCCGACGCCTGCGACGCTTGCCTCCTCGGCGACGCGACCGATTCCGACGCCGATGCCGTCCCCGATGCGTGCGACCTGTGCGCGGGATCGGACGATCGGGTCGATCTCGACGGAGACACCGTTCCGGACGGCTGTGATGCTTGTCCTGGCTTCTCCGACCTTGCTGACGCCGATTTCGACACGGTGCCCGACGCGTGTGACGCTTGTCCGGGGGCCGACGACACCGCCGACGCAGACCTCGACACCGTGCCCGATGGCTGCGACAGGTGTCCGGGGGCCGACGACGCCGTCGATGCAGACCTGGACACCGTGCCCGACGGCTGCGACGCGTGCCCGGGCTTCGATGACCGCCTCGACGCCGACGGGGACGGTGCTCCTGACGCTTGCGACGCCTGCCCCGGCTTCGACGACACCGTGGACACCGATCTCGATGGTACGCCAGAGGCCTGTGACCGGTGCCCCGGCTTCTCCGACAGCGTCGACGCCGACGTCGACGGGGTGCCAGATGGGTGCGACGTCTGCCCGGGGGCCGACGACGCCCTCGACACGGACGGGGACGGCGTGCCCAACGGTTGTGACGTCTGTGGCGGAGGCGCCGACGATGTCGACACCGACGCCGACGGCGCGCCCGACGGCTGCGACAGCTGCCCGGGCTTCGATGACGCCGCCGATGCCGACGCCGATCAAGTCCCCGACGGATGTGACGCGTGCCCAGGAGCCGACGACGGGCAGGACGCCGACCTGGACCTGGTCCCCGACGCTTGCGACGTGTGCCCGTTCGCCAACGACGCGTTCGACGCCGATTCCGATGGCTACGCGGATGGCTGCGACATCTGCCCGGGCTTCGACGACGGTCTGGACGCCGACGGCGACCTCGTCCCCGACGACTGCGACGCCTGCGCTGGCTTCGACGACGGTGTCGACGTAGATGGGGACGGCGTGCCCGACGGGTGCGATTCGTGTCCCGAGGCGGACGACACCGCCGACGCCGATCAAGACGGGGTGCCTGACCGTTGTGACGTCTGCACGGGCTTCGACGACACACTCGACGGCGACTTCGATGGCGTACCCGACGGCTGCGACACCTGCCCGGGCTTCGACGACGCTCTCGACGGCGACCTCGACGACGTGCCCGACGGTTGCGACGTCTGTGCGGGCGATGACAGCGTGGACACCGATGGCGACACCGTGCCCGACGATTGCGACGCCTGTCGCGGCTTCGATGACCGGCTGGACACCGACGGGGATGGCGTCGCCGATGACTGCGACGCCTGCGCCGGAGCCGACGACGCCGTCGACACCGATGGCGACGCCATCGCCGATGGCTGTGACGCGTGTCCCGGGTTCGACGACGGTCTGGACGCCGACCGTGACGGGGTCCCTGACGACTGCGACAGCTGTGTGGGCGCCCCCCGTACCGAGACGTACACGGCAACGGCACCCCAGATCGACATCCTGTTTCCCGCGGACAGCGCTCACCCGGTCGGGGGCTTCGGGCCCGTGTTCGAGGCCTACTACGAGCAGTTCCTCGACGAGCTCGTCGCGAGCAGCGTCGACTGGCAGCTCGCGTTGTTGCCTGGTCGATGGCCGGACCCGAACCGTGGCCCAGGAGATTTCCTCGGGCCAGTGATGCATCCCGGAACCCCGAACCTGCGCGCGGAGTTCCGCCAGCAGCTCCTCCGTCGGGTAGACGGCGGGTTCGGCGCCCTGCCACAGTCGTTCGTCCAGACGACGGACGCGGCGACCCAGGGCAACGGGGAGGCCACGCCGTGGAGCAGTTCGGGGTTCCTCCGACCCGGCGCCAGATTCGTCGTGGTGAACATCGAGCACTGGACGCACCGGCCCGCCGGCATCGACGGCGTCGCGCTCGGTCAGCGGTGGCTGGGCTTCAAGAACCAGGACCCGAGCCAGGTGCACCTCTATGGTGCGTCCTGGATCCGTGGCGTTCCGTATCCTGTGTCCTGCGCGAACCCGACCCCGGCCGGGTACGCCGGGAACGGCTTCGACCCGACGACCTACCTCGACCTCCTCGCGACGGTGCCCAACACGTTCGTCTCGGTCGCGTGCCGCCTCGACGCGGGCTCTGTCCTGGCGCAGCGGATCCTCGCCGACGTGACGGCGTCGGGTGTGGGGAGCGCGCTGTCTGGCAACCCAGTTCCCGCCACGCTGACGGTGAAGGTCAACGGAACCCCTCGATTCGACTGGATCTACGATCGTGACTCCAACCGCATCGTGTTCGACGACCCCATCAGCTCGGGCATCATCGAGGTGAACTACCGAGAGCACTGCGACGGCGTCGTCGGTGGCTGCTCCGACGGACTCGACAACGACGGAGACGGTCTGGTGGACTACCCGGACGAGCCCGGCTGCACCGCTCCCTCGGACCCCTCGGAGCTCGATCCTGTACCGGCGCCCGCGTGCGCCGACGGCGTCGACAACGACGGCGACGGCGCCGCCGACTATCCGAGCGATACCGACTGCGCCTATGCCGCCCACGACCTCGAGGATTGTGCCCCGGTGGACGGCGACGCCTACGGCTACCAGCTCTGTGAGTCGTCCACCTCGGTGCTACCCTGCCCCGACTTGGCGACCGCCGCCAACCGTCTGACCTTCGGAGGGGCCGACGTGGTCCCGGTCTCCCTCGGCTTCGACGTCGATGTCTACGGCCGTCCGCGCTCTCTGGTGTACGTAGGACGCTCCGGTCTCCTGAACTTCGACGCGCCGCTCGCGCCGCTCGCGAACGAGTGCCTGCCGAACGAGTTCCTCGACCGGACCCTCGCCACGTACTGGGACCTGCCGCCGGCCAACGTCACCGAGGACGTCTACGCCCAGGTCCAGGGGGCCGCACCGAATCGCCGGCTCGCGGTGCAGTGGCGGTGGCCGTCGGGCACGGGTGGCCCACCCGTCGACGTCCGGGCGATGGTCCACGAGGCCACCGGAGACCTCGACGTCTGCTACGTGGCCACCGACGCCCTGCCGGGTACGAGCGAGGGGAGCAGCGCCACCGCGGGGCTCCAGGGCAATCTCTCCATCGTGCTGCCTTACAGCTGCAACAGCGCCGACCTCGACGCCGGACTGCGGGTACACTACGCGCACCCCTGAACCGAACCCGCCAGCGCCCCCGCAGACAACGCGGAGGCCTGGGTGCTGGCCAGCCCGCCGGTCTCGGTGCGCGTGGAGTCGGGCGCAGGGCCGCCCTGACCACGCGGCCCAACTGGCCTTCTCACGACCAGTCGGGCTCGCCTCCTCGTCCTGCTGTCGACCTTCGCCCGGTTGCGCCGAGCGCACCGGCTCGACGAAGCGCGAGCACACCCAGGCGCTCCAGCAGAGCGGCGGGTCAGTCGCCGAAGACGTCGATATCGCGGGTTCCTAGGCGCTCGAGTTCCTTCTCGATTTCGTCTACGAGGTGCGTGGCCGGACGACGCCGCGGCTGGAGAGCCAGCGCGGCACCCTCTCCCGCGGCTCGGGCCTGACGAATCACTGCCGGCACCGATCCCCCTCCGCCCTCCGGCGCGGTCGTGG
>CAZZLC010000162.1:0-5596 GCA_964655065.1 uncultured Enterobacteriaceae bacterium
ATCATCGTAGGCGGCGGCTGTGGAGGATCGATGGAGGTCGTCGCCTGGCCATCTCCTCCCGACTGGTCGAGCACGGTCTCGTCAGGCCAACGTCCACGGAGGAACACCGGCCTCCAATCCCGGGGGCGCGACCTTCGGGTGGTGCGTCGAGACGAGCGGGGGCACGCGAGGTCTGGTGACGGCAGCCCACGTCTCGACGAAGGGAACCTACACGTGGTGGATCGGACCGCCCTCGCGCTCGCCCAGGTGCTGGGGGCAGATCCCCGAGCCGGCCTGACGCCGCATGAGCCGCGAGGGGAGCTACCAGCCGTCGCCGCCAGCGCCCCCGTAGGCACCGATGTCGCTTCGGGTGCCGTCGGCGTCCACCAGGGCTGGGTCGCCGGCATCGACGAGCGCGGAGCCCGGGGCGAGCGAGAGGTCCCACGCGGTGGCGTCGGCGGCGGCCACGTCCACGAAGCCGGGCTCCTGGCGGATGTTGCCGTTCACCCCAATCACGTCGTCGGGCCCCGCGATCTCCACGGCGAGGCCCGTGTTGTTGCGGAAGTTCGAGTAGGCGATGGCGAGGTCGTCGCCCGGAAAGGCGTACACGGCGGAAGCCTGGCCCGACGTGACCTGGTTGCCCGAGAGGTTCGCGTTCGACAGGCGCATCACGGGGCTTCCCGTGCTCGAGAGGGCCTGGAACGCGAGGATGCCGCCGAGGACGCCGCCGTCGGCGGTGTTGCCGACCAGGTCGACGTTGCGGACCGTCACGTCTCCGGTGGTGCCGTAGAGGACGAACGCGCTTGATCTCCGCCCGGAGGTCGGGCACCGGCAGCTTGGTCAGGTCCTTGTCGACCTCGGCCAGCACGCGACCCTGAACCTGCTTCGGCAGATGCTGGCGCAGCTCGCCCAGGAACCGCGGCGCCGCCACGATGATCCAGTGATCGCCCTGCTCCAGCAGCCGAAGCGCCTCCGCACCGACCTTGCGGGCGAAGACCGCCTCCTCGTAGTGCTAGCGCTCGGTGGGCGGCTCGGGAGTGTCGCCCCGGAAGCGCCCGGGCCCGTCGGTGTGCGTCTCCCGACCGGCCATCTGGGACTCGGGATGCACCAGGTCGAGCACCTCCTCCAACTCCTCGAGCCGGACGTCGGCGGTGAAGAACCTGGCGCGGGCGGCATCCGCGAGGATGATTCCGTGGTGTGCCATGCGGCCTCCTCTCCCCCACGTGGGGCCACCGGGGGCGGCGTCAAGCCAGCCGCTCGGCCTGCGCCCGCCGCCACGCGGCCGGCGGCTGCCCCACATGACGCTTGAACGCCCGGTTCAGCGCCGCCTCCGACCGATAGCCGACCTGATCCGCCACCTCGGCCACCGATCGCTCGCTGCCCGCGAGCAGCTGGGCCGCCAGCTCCATGCGCCACGCCGTGAGGTAGCGGATCAACGACCGGCCCACCCGCGACCGGAACCGGTCCGCGAGCGCGCTTCGTGACAGCCCCACCCGACGGGCCAGCTCCGCGACCGTCCACGGGTGCGCCGGCGCAGCGTGGAGCAGCGCGAGTGCCCTCCCCACCGCCGGATCGGTCAGCCCGCCGAGCCAGCCCCCGGGCTCCTGGCGCACGTGGGCCTGCACCACCTCCACGAACAGCAGCTCCACGAGACGCTCCACGAGCGCGGCGTTGCCGGGTCCGCCCTCCAGATCCTCGAGGAAGGCGCGCTCGAGCGTGGACTGGATCCAGGGCGTCCGCGTTGGATCCCGGCGGATCACCATCCGCTCCGGGAGGGCGTCGAGCAGCGGGTTGAACAGCCGCCCCTGGCTCCGGAAGAACCCGCAGAGGGCCCGCGCCTCGTGCCCCTCCTCCCCGCCGTGGTGGAGGGTGGGCGGGTGTCCCCGGACCTTGTGATCGAGCCTCGCCACCGGGACCGGGGGGCGACCGGGACGGTCCACGAGAGCGTGGGCGGTGCCGCGGGGAAACACGATCACGTCCCCCTCGTCCACCGCCACGGGCTCGTGGCCCACGGACTCGAACCAGATGCGGCCCGAGGTGACCACGTGAAAGGGCAGCACGTGGTCCGCACCCGCGCCATAGCGCTCACACAGCGCCTCGTGCTCCATCGACCATACGCCGTAGGGCGGGCGGAGAGCGACCCGGAAGAACATGCCGCCCGAGAGCCGAAGCGCCCGCAGCACATCCGACAGTGCGTCCCGCTCGACATTCGGCGTCACGGTCAAGCCTCCCGGTCGGGCGGTGAAGGTCGCGTCCGCCCACCCTGGTCATGGATCGGGCGGAGGTCGGAATGCAACTCGAATCCTGGCTCGAGCGGGTCGACGAGCTCGGCCCACGCTTCGTCGAGGGCGTGGCCGAGCGCGACGCCGCGGATCGCTTCGTCGCGGAGCACTACCCGCCGCTGAAGGCGAGCGGTCTCCTCACCATGCTGGTGCCCGCGTCGCTGGGGGGCGGGGGCGCCTCCCACCGCACGGCGTGCCGGGTGCTCCAGCGCCTGGCCTCCTACGACGGCGCCACCGCCCTGGCGCTCTCCATGCACCAGCACCTCGTCGCCGCCCAGGTCTTCCAGCATCGGCAGGGCAACGCGCGCGCCGCCGCCACCCTCTCCCGGGTGGTCGAGCACGACTGGGTGCTGGTGAGCACCGGCGCCCGGGACTGGCTGGACTCCACTGGCGCCCTCGAGCGCGTCCCCGGGGGCTACCGCCTCACCGCCCGCAAGCCCTTCGCCAGCGGCGCCCCCGCCGGAGACGTCGCGGTGACCAGCGCCCCCTTCGAGCACCCGGAGGAGGGCTCCCAGGTGCTGCACTTCCCCGTCCCGCTGGACGCGGAGGGCGTCCGCGTGGGCGACGACTGGAAGGCGCACGGCATGCGCAGCACGGGCTCGCACACGCTGCACTTCGACGGGGTGTTCGTGCCCGACGAGGCCATCGCCCTCCGCCGGCCCCGGGGAACCTTCCACCCGGTGTGGCACACCGTACTTACCGTCGCGCTGCCCCTGATCGCGTCGGTGTACGTGGGGGTGGCCGAGCGCGCGGCCGAGCTCGGTCGGGCGTGGGCACGCCGCCGCGCGGACGACGTCGAGACCCAGTGGGCGACGGGCGAGATGGACACGGCGCTCATCACGGCCCAGGCGACGCTCGAGGGCATGGTGGCGCTCGCCGAGGGGCTTGACTTTGAGCCGGGCTTCGAGCGAACGAACCGCGTGGTGGCGCTGAAGTCGGCCACGCTGGACGCGGCGCGCCGCTCCGTGGAGCACGCGTGCGAGGCCGCCGGGGGCCCGGCCTACTTCCGACGCACGGGACTCGAACGCCTCCTGCGCGACGTCCGGGCCGGCGACTTCCACCCCCTCCGCCCGCGGGCCCAGATCCTGCTCACGGGTCGGCTGGGGCTGGGGCTGGACCCGGTGACCGCCTCGTGAGCGCGCTCGCTACTGCGAAAGCGCGACGTCTAACGCGGCAGCGGTCTGCGCCCGGACCTGGGCGTTGGTGCAATACACACTGAACATGGTGTAGGGTTGTTGGAGCGAGATGCGAACGGGCTCGACTCGGTCGAGAGTACATCCCAGGTACAAGAGGAAGTACCGTGTGCGATGCGCATCTCGAGCGGATCGAGAAGGTCGGGCGAAGGCGATGGCGGAGAGAGTCGAGGCACCATCAACAATCCCGAGCCGAGAACAGCTTCTTCAGGTTCAAATCGCATTTCGGAGGGCGTCTTCGTGCTCGACACCCGCGAGCGCAGCTTGCGGAAGCGATGGCCGCCTGTCGCCTCCTGAACACAATGACAGCGCTCGGCCGGCCTCGGTCGCGCCTGATTGATGCCTGAGCCATGCTCTCTTGGAGAATGGCACCTCAGCGCGGAGCGATGCACCAGCGCCACGATGCCGGCCGAGGAGCCCAGAATGCCCCGGACGGCCCCGGGCGGCCCCACACGGAGATACGCCGTCGAGCGAGCCCCGGAGCCCGTCGAAGCGCTCGATGGAGGCATCGGACACCACCATCGTCCTTCCACCAGTCGCGTCCAACACCGGCCCTCGCGGCGAGTCCGGAATTCTCAGCTGGTAGGTGGTTGAGGCCTGGCGGTCAAACCATCATCGACCTCCGTTGTGCAGTTACCAACGGCATCTATGGTCTGGTCTGCACGAGACTCTGGCCAGAGCAGCCAGTCCTGAACCTGCTCGTCGGGCAGCTATCAAGACGAAAACCGCACCCATGGCTGAAAGCCGGCTGACCGTGACCGGTTCGTGAATCACATCCCCCCGAACTCGTGCTGGTGCAGGACGACGACGGCGTGAGCGAGATCGTCCTGCCGCCTGTCGGCCGAGCCCGAAATCGAGGGGCTCGACGCCCGCGGGAACTGGCGGCCCGACCAGCAAGTGCTCGTGGTCCGGGGGGGAGCAGGGGCCACGGTGCTGATGGGCGCTCTCGGTCAGAGGAGGCCGTCGGGCTGGTCGTACTGTTCGAGGGCGTCGAAGGTCTCGCCCCCGGCCTCCAGAAGCACGGCTTCGACCGCGAACCGACGCGTGCAGTCTTCGTTGACGCGAATTTCGCAGATGGTACCTGGGCAGTTGTCGACCAGTGACCCGTTGCTCACGAAACCGGTAGCTCCCTTTGGAATCATCCCTTCCACCCAAGTGAAGAACTGGGAACTCTCTTCCATCAGGCTCACGTTCGTGCCGACGACCTCCCCGTCCCACTCGTCGGTCTCCGTCATCTCGAGCAGGAACTGCTCGCGGCGCGAGTAGGAGCCCAAGAACCTGGAATCTCCTTCGTCGCTGCTCGGCACGAGCGTCAGCGTCTGTTCCAGGGTCTCCTGGAGCAGGCGCGTAAAGATGAAGCCCTCGGCCTCTCGCGTCTCGTCCAACTGCTCCTCGTTGATCCAGGCGACGTCGATCATACCGGTCTCCGCATCTTCCGTGCCCACGAGAACGCCGCCGTCGAAGTTCGCGAAGATGTCCCGTCCTCGCTCTTGGTGATGTAGGCGTAGCGCCCACCGCTCGACGCCGACTCCGAGATCGTACTGTCGAACCTCGAGAAGAACGACTGCCTCGGCTCGGCATTCGCCATGGTCGTGGTGACCTCGACATCGGGGCACGTCGCGCCCTCGTCGACGAGCTGTAGCCAGAAGACGTCGTCCGTATAGGGCGCCACCTCGGTGACGCATCCCGACAGCAGGGCAAGGGAGATCAGGGCTCGCATCAGGTTTCCTCCAACGGTGCCACAGCACCGCACTCGCACGGATTTCGGCGAGCAGACCCGACGGGCCTGCCCAGGCAGGGCAAGGGGAACACGAGTGCGCGACTCCGCAGCGAGGAGCAGCTTCATCGGTGAGTGGGTCACGAGTCCCCCTCGAGCACGTCCACCGATGTGGCCTCTGGCCGAACCGGTTCAGAGAGGTCGAGATCAATTCGAGAATCTTCGGATACTCCGGAACGAAGTTCAGGATTTCCGAAGTCAATCGGACGACCAGTCTTGGAGCAGGGGGCTCTTTCGGTCTCGCGATGCTCTCCCAGCGCCGTTCCAGGCGAGCTACCCGGGACCGCCTGCGGGAATGAAGGCGAAGGCGTGATCAGCGACGATCAGAATGGCCGGCAACGACAACTACTTTGGCCGGTGACAAC
>CAZZLC010000163.1:0-5491 GCA_964655065.1 uncultured Enterobacteriaceae bacterium
ACGACGCGCATCTCCGTCGGACACGGACTTCGTGAGCCGCAGACCGGAGGCTCGTAATCGACAACGGTGAACGCCCCGTTTATCGTCCCATTGACCAAGTAGGTGTCCTTCGGGTAGCCCCCGTTCCCCGGTCCTGAAGACTTCTCGACCGCCAAGTCCAGCCCCAGGGTCCACCCGCGGCCGAGGACGCCAAACGCTCCGCCGGAGTTGTATTGCAACGACACGCCCGGCACCAAGACAGCTGCCGGGAGGTCGATCGCGATGCTGTACGACGCATCTCCAGTATCGCTCGTGCTCGATGCGAAAGCGCTCGACTTGACGGCCTGCTCCAACCCCGCTCTCAAATCCGAGGCCGATGGAGTCACTCCGTCCCCGGATATACCAAGCCGCAGGTACTCCGCCTCTGCCGCATACGAGAGCCCGCCGGAGAACGTCAACCACGCGGCGACAATCCAGAGCAACCATCCGGACAACGCATTCTGTCGATGATCCATGACCTCACCCATCCGGACCAGACTGTCCGCCGACTGTGTGCAACGTTGACGGTACAGCAGTAGAGAGTAGACGCAAATCAGGCTCGTCAAGCAACGGGCGAGCCGCCCGCTACACGCCAACGCGGCCGTCAGAGACCCTTCGGAGAGAGGAGCTCATTGAGAAATTCCGTGGTTTGAGTGATGTCACCACCCGAAATGATCGTCATCGTCTCGTCCAGAACCAGGAATCTCGGGAAGAAGTTCCCCGTTTCACTGCGACTGATGGCCCAAGTCGTCAATTCACCGGGGTCGCCCACGACAGGCACCTTCGGATGTCCGTAGTCGCTGTCCCACTCTACCAGGTCCTGCAGACTGGCAGGGTTGAAGTCGCCGTTCCGTGCCACGACGCTAACCCAGTAGATCTCGCCCTGGTCGATAGCTCCCCGGAGGGTGGGCGCAATCTCGTTCATCCCAAAGGCGTCCTCTTCACCGATCAGCCACCGGCCGACCACGAAGCATGGCCCGCACCATGCACCAGCGTGGCCGACGACGACGTAGCGGCCTTGGTTGGCGAAGTCGAAGAGGTCAAAGGAGTCACCGTGCTGGTCGAAACCTTTGAATCGGACAAAGGGAGCGCCGACGGGAATACGCGTCGTGCTGTCCAGCGGCGATGCGTCCAACCGACCTTTCTCACGATTGTAGGGCCATTGCCCCACGTAGATGCGATCTCCGAAGTCGTTGGGGTCCGTACCCTCCAGAGCCTCGTCGCCGTCGAGGTACGAGTCGCCGTCGGTGTCGGAGACGAGCGGATCCGTCCCGAGGGTGAGTTCCTCGCCGTCGGCCAACCAGTCGCGGTCAGTATCCGGGTCTAGTGGGTCAGTTCCCCGCTCTACCTCGTCGCCGTCCACCAAGCCGTCACGGTCCGTGTCCGAAACGAGAGGGTCCGTTCCGCGGTCGACTTCTTCGCCGTCGACAAGACCATCGCCTTCGGTGTCCGCCTCGAGCGGGTCCGTACGCAACTCCACCTCGAATCCGTCGTTCAGACCGTCCCTGTCAGAATCGCTGATGTGAGGCCACGTACCGAGGACCGCTTCCTCTACGTCGGTGAGGCCGTCTCCGTCCAGGTCGAGCGGAGAGTCGAGCCCGAGGCCAATACCAGAAGTGGGCGTGCAGCCAAGGAACAGCACAGACACTGCCATCAGCGAACCTGATCGTCGTCTCACGCGTTGTTCTCCCGCGCTCCAAGCCTGGAGCCATCGGCCCGTCGCAGGACCGAATCCGGGCGCGTCATCGTTCTAGAATCTCGAAGGATCCAATGTCAAATTTGCGCGGGCAGTATGCGAACTTCTGTGGATTACCGATGGAATCGGACGCGACGCTCGGCGGCTCGTACCGGAAGCGGATCGAGGAGGGGCGGCGCGCAGCCGCCGACGCCTGGGCGAGCTGCCTGCCCGGGGAGGGCACGGGCGTTGGTGCGCACACCGCACGCCCTCCGAGCGATCAGTAGTCGATCACCTTGTCGGCGGCGGCGAACATCTCGGCGACCTGCTCCTCGGTCGCGAGCGTGGCCCATTCGCGGAGATCGTCCGCCTCGAGGCCCGCCGCCGCCGCGCAGTGCGGACAGACGAGGACGGTTCCCCCGGCGTCGACGAACGCCGACAGGCGATCGCCCAACGTCACCGCCGAGCTGCCCCACCGCAGATCCAGCGGCTGGTCCTCGCCCGCGAGCCGGACCGCCTCGACCTGCAGGAAGAGCGTGACCGTCTCGCCCCTCTCGACGAGCGCGGTGCCGACCTTCAGCGCCATCATCACGGGATGCAGCTCGTCGGTGCCGTGTACGAGGGTCACGACGGAGGCCTTGGGCTCCGCCTTCGGCTTCTTCGCTTGCGCCTCGCTCGTCACCGGCGCGTCCTCGACCAGCACCGCGGCGCCGGCCGCGAGCACGACCATCAACAAGGCTCGGGTGACCACCTTCATCTCGACCTCACGGGTTGTGACGGCCGGAGGCATCGCAAGGGGCAGACCAACCCGCGTGGCGGCCGCGACCGGGCCCTCGGGCCCCGGGGTGTTCGATCCCGAACAGCCACGGGGCGATCTCACCACTCGCGCTCGGGCGGGGCGTCGTGCGCTGCTCGGAGGCCCACGCGGGGGACGCCGCTGATCGCGAATCCAGACGCCTCGCGCATAGAAGGCGGTGTTCCTCGCGTCTCCTGGAGCACCGAACACGGCGCCCATCCAGGCAATGCGGTGTGCAGCTCTGGTGAACCAGCCGGGTTGCCCGGCCGACACTGCTCCGAGTCGGTCCACGAAGACGGCCCGCTCGCTGCGTTGGACCCTCAGCGTCGATTTCGGAAGCTCACCGGTTTCTGGTCAGCTCGGAGGGGCCATCGGCGTGACGATCTCCAACAGCACGCCGTGGGGGTCCCGCAGAAAGCCGACGGTCTGGCCCCACGGCTTGTCGGCCGGGTCCGCCACCCGCGTCGCGCCCGCTTCCTCGGCCCGCGTCATCGCGGCCGCGACGTCGTCGGTGACGAACGTCAGCTCGACGTGTCCGGGCCCGGTGTCTTCGGCGGGGTAGAGCAGCGGCAGGGGTGCTTGATCGCGTCGAGCGAACGACAAGACCGTATCGCCCGTGCCCAGCTCACCGTAGGCGCCGTCGGACGCGACGAACCGACGCTCGAACCCCAACGCTCGCTCGTAGAATGCGAGCGCGCGCTCCACGTCGGGCACGTAGACGATGGTGTATCCGTACTTCATGGGAACCTCCCGCGGTCTCGTTCCGCGAGGTCCCGCTATCGGCGCCGGACTGCCCGGTCGCCCGGGCTGCTGCCATCGTCGTGGCAGGAGTCGGCCTGCCTGTAGTCCTGCACGCGGAGCGGCGCCTCGTCGGGGAAAGTGCGGTCGAGGACGCGCACGTCCCGCATCCGGGCCAGCAAGAAGTGCCGATAGTCGCTTCGCAGCTCGCACCAACCGGCCATGGACCAGTGACGGCCCCAGAACAGCAGCGTGAGCGGTAGGACCTCCCGCTGCGTGTCGCGGCCCGCCGCGTCCCGGTAGGCGAACCAGACCGCGCGTCTCACGCTCACGGCATGGCGGAGCGGGCCGAGATGGCCGGGCGGAGCCTCCGGCGGCAGGGGGTCGGCGTACAACGAGACGCGTTCCATGCGGCGACCCAACTCGGGCGGGAGCGCGTGCTTCAGCTTGACCAGCGACGACCGGGCTGCGGCCTGCAGGTCCGAGTCCGCCCATCGCTCGACCAGGCGGGCCCCGAGGACCAGCGCCGCAATCTCCTCCGCGTCCAGCGAGACCGGCGGGAGCTCGGCGCGCGCATCCAGCCGGTAGCCGACGCCCGCCTCACCGCGAACCGGCACGCCTTGGGCGACCAGGTCGGCCACGTCGCGGTACACCGTTCGCTCGGAGACCCCGAGCGCAGCGCCGAGCGTCTGCGCGGTGGCGGTGCCCTCGCGCTTGAGCACGGCGAGGAGGCGGACGAGACGGTCGGCGCGGCGCATGCCGCAGTGTAGTCGTGCCCCGGAGCCTGTGGAAGAGCAAGCCGCCAGGCCACGAGGCCGAATCGGCGTGGGAGTTCGTCGACAACCCGAATCGGGTGGACGCGCTGAATTCCTGTCGCGGAATTTCTCAGTCGAGCATGTGCCAGCGTTGCAGCATTCCTTGCCCGTCGGACCGCCTCGGGTCCGGGCCCGCTCCCCGCTCGGCATGGGCGCCCTGGGGTCCGTCGCCCGCACGCCGAGACCTCGATCCGGATGATCCGGAGGCCGCCGCAACCAACGTCACCTCGATCCGAACTCTCGAGACGCGAACCGGAGACCCACGCACGTCGATCACAGGGTCGCTTCCCCGAGTGTTCAGGGCAGCGGCGTGATGTCGAGCGTCACGTCGGCTCCTCCACCGCCGGGGAAGGCCTCGTCGACGTAGATGACGTAGGTCGTCTGGTCCTGCATCATCATCGTGATCTGCGACTGGGGCGTGAAGAGGTCGATGTCGTCGTTGCAGTCGAGCAGCGCTCCCCCGCAGCCATCCTCCACGCTGAGCACAGTGTTCCAAGGAGTCCCGAGCGTGTCGATCTGGTAGGTGCCGGTCACCGGGGGCGTGAACTCGAAGCTCGTGTCGAGCCCATCCAGAATGACGGGGGCGCACGAGGGGTTCTGGGTGTCCGAGTCGGAGGCGAGGGGAACGATGGTCGTTCCCGTGCCGACCCCCAGATGCACCGGGCAGCACACGGGGTCGGCGCCACACTGAGGGGTGTCGAGGCAGTCGATGCCATCGGCGCCGTCGTTGTCGATCCCGTCGTCGCACGTCTCTGTCGTCTGGAAACGGACGTCCAAGCGCACCGCGCCGCCATTCAAGGGGGTGGTCGGCGATGCGGCATCGACGTGGACGACAACCGGCTGCAGGTCCTGGAAGGTCCGGAACACCGCTGCGTTGGGCTGCGAGCTCCCGCACTGCAGCTCCGCGCCGCCGCAGCCGTCGGTGAGACTCACCACTGTGTCGAAGGCACTGCCCGCTGAATCGAAGACGTAGGTACCCGTCGTCTGGGGGGTGAACTCGAAGCTCGTGTCGAAGGTGCCGGGCTGCCCACAGCTCGGAGCGCTCACGTCGGTATCTGGGGACACCGTTCCCGTAGAGGTCCCGAGGCCCACGGCGACGATCCGGGGGCAGCAAGCGCCGTCCATCGCGCAGCTCGCCGAGTCGAGGCAGTCGATCTGGCCGCTGGCGTCGTTGTCGATGCCATCGTCGCAGACCTCGGGGCCACACGTGATGTCTCCGAGACAGTCCGCATCGAAGCAATCGATGTCTCCGTCATCGTCGTTGTCGAAGCGGTCACCACAGATCTCGACCGGGACCGATATGCCGAGCACGACCTCGCCGTCTCCGATGTCGGTGTCGGCGTTCCGTGCCCCGACCTCGATGATGTAGGTCGATCCCCCCACGAACGGAAACGCCAATCGCGACTGGACGGTTCCCCAAATGTCGTCGCTGCAATCCAGCTCGTCCCC
>CAZZLC010000164.1:0-5398 GCA_964655065.1 uncultured Enterobacteriaceae bacterium
CCTCGGGCTGTTCGTCGTCGTGTAGCGCGAGAGACAGATCCTCGAGCGCCGTCCGGGCCAGCTCGGGGTTCGCGAGCTTCGGGCGGTCGGGCGCGTAGTCGCCCTGCAGCAGCGTCGCGACCGCCTGGGCGTACAGCGCCGTGCGGTGCAGCGGTAGCTCGGTGTCCGGGTCGAACAGCACGATGCCCACAAGCGTGAGCAGCAGCGGGTTCTCCGCGAGCCGCCGCAGCTGGGCCGACCGCTGCATCCGTGCGAGCGTGCGTTCGACCCGGACCGGGTCGGTCACCCAGCGAGAGAGCAACGCCCGCTGGGCCGTCGGCTCGAGCGGGCACAGCTCGAGCCGATGGAACCTCGCGCTCGGCGAGACGTAGCCGATCGGCCGGCTGGTCACGATCACCTTGCCGCCCGGGGCTGCCACGGCCAGGCGCACGATCGCCTGCTTCAGCTCGTCGGAGTCTGGCGCGGCGTGCTCGTCGAGGCCGTCGATCAGCAGCACCGCCCGACCCGCGGCGGCCTCCCGGAGCAGGGCCGTGGCCTGCTCGGCCCACTCGGAGCGCTGGAGCACGTCGGTGAGCGAGTCGCCCGGCTGCAGGTCGGCCGCGCGGATCAGGATCGGCAGGCGCTCGCGACCCTCGAGCAGATCGAGCGCGAGCCGGTGCAGCATCGTGGTCTTGCCCGAGCCCGGCGGTCCGAGCAGGGCCCAGTACGGCTCGGGTCGCGCGAGCACCTCGTGCAGTCGGATGCGGTCACCCGATCCGAGCGCCGAGCGCCCTCCAGCGGACACGGTCGGAAACAGCGCCTCGGGGTCGAGGTGCCGGTCACCGGTCAGCTGCACCTCGACGTACACCTCGGTGAGGTGCTCCGGCCCGAAGTGCTGGAAGACCTTGGGCACGACGTTGAGCGCTGCCTCGAGGAGCGTGCGGTACGGCACGAGATCGTCGACGGGAGCGCGCCGCAGGCCATTTTCCGAGCGCTCCTGCACCCTGCGCTCGACGGCCGTCAGAACGCCCGCCCAGCGGGGGTCGGCGGTGTCCCCCGTCCACTCGTGCAGCCGCGGCGCGTGATGCGTGTTGAACGGCACCCGCGGCGTGCAGGGCTCGATCTCGACGGCGAGGAGCTTGCCCCCGCTGTCACCGACCTCCGCCTCGGCGTTCACCCACCGCGACGCGACGGCGCGCTCGCTCCACAGCACCAGCACGACCCGCGCCGCGCGGACCTGCTGATCGATCACCTCACTGAACCGTTCCCCGGCCTCCAGGGACTGATCCCACCAGACCGTCAGCCCTGCCTGCCGCAGCCCGATCACGACGCGCTTTGCGACGTCGCGATCCTCGCTCTTGTAGCTGACGAAGACGTCCCGAGGCACCATCACTCCCCCCGTCGGCCGAACCCGATAACCGCTGCGCCGAGGCCCGCCCGGGGCCCGATTCACAGTCGAGGCAAGGCGCTACCGACCCGGCAATCAGGAATCGGTAGGCGAAGCCTGAGATCAGGTCGAATGCACAGTCTGGGGCGGTTTGATCGGTGGCGTCTGTCGCGTCAAGTCTCCCGACAGACCGACGAGCTTGTCTGTGCATTCTCCCGCAGCGTCGACTCAACTCGACATCGGCGCCACGGCGAGTTGAAGGAAACGAATGCTGATCGACAACATCGCGGAGCTGGGCTACTGATTCGACTCCACCTGCTCTGGTGGCTGACCCAGTCGAGCCGCTCGTTCGAAGTGTTCGTGCACGGCATCCTGCATCCGCTCGACCTCGGCATCGGTCAGCATCGCGAAGTGTCGCTTTCGCTTCGTAGAGGACAGGATGCCTCCGTTGGCCCTGCACACCTGAATGAAGAGCACGACGAGTCGATCTGGCATGTCCACGATGTCTTGGATGGCCAAGCGTGCACCGTCGAGCCCGACGAGGAATTGCAGCTGTGACGGCAGCTCCCGCTCGACCGCCTCGTTGAGCCAACGCCAGAGCGCCTCCGCCATCTTCGTCAGGTCCGGATGGCGGTAGAGGTCGTCGGTATCCGAGGTCACCGTTAGCCGACCCTCGTGGTCGAGTTCGTAGGAGACAAGCTTCATCAAGGGCACGGAGAAGGTTTCCAGCGCTTGGTCGTACTCCCGACGCCGCAGCAGCATCACTGCAGAGACGGGGATCACGGCGTCTGGCGGCGTGACTCCGTTCCTGGACAACACCCAGTGCAGTAGCCAACGATGGATCCGCCCATTGCCATCCGTGAAGGGATGAAACAACACGAAGACGAACGAAATCACGGTGGCCCAGAGCACGGGATCGGTCTCGCCAATCGAGTTGGCAAGTTCGAGGAACCGCTCCATCAGCTCCGGGAGCGATTGCGGGGTCGGCGAAACGAAATGGATGCGCTGACGAACCACGTCGATCGCTTCGCCCACGTAGTTCTGATCGCTACGCCAGCCTTCGTCTGTGAACCGAGGATCGACAAGCGCATTCTGCAGACGGGTAAGCGTCGTCTCGTTGAGCCGTTCGATCGAGGGAGCCTCCCGGAGTAGCGCAACGAAGCGCTCCGCGCGGGTCCGCGCAGGACGCTCGTGCTCGATCTCGAAACTCGCGAGGGTCTCCCGTGTGTAGAGATAGGAAATCGCCCTTCGAACTACGTCATCGTCGTAGGTCGCGACCAACGAGTCGATCCTGGTTCGAAGCAAGGCACCTGAGACCTCACGGAGGTCTGGCGTCCACCGAATCACCGGCGACAGCTGAATGCTGCCCAGAAGGTTCACGTCGACTCTCTGGCGCCGGTATCGGACGACGGGGCCGGTGACGTGAACCTTCGGATCGGCGAGCTTGACGTAGTTGCCGCGGGTCGCGTCCTCGTTGGCGAGTCGACGACCTGTGAGCTCTTCGAACAGCAGCCACGCCCGACGAGCGTACTGGCTTGTGGGAGCCTCCCGAATTCGTTCGGTCAGCTGGTCTGCAGTCTCATCAGCAGCGACAGCGAATAGTGCCCGGCAAATACCTACACTGACTCCATCGTAGCGAAGGGCAAAGAACAGCTGGTCGATGAGAGCCGGCCCGGGACTCCGGGGCTTCGGAAGAATGTGAATGACCGCCCCGGCGCGCTCGAGCTCTCGACGTACGTGCCGTCTGGATACGAAGGTCCAACGCCAATGCGGCAGAACGCGAAGGCGATACTCGCGAACCAACCAAGCGTAGCCGGCTGGGTCGCACTCCTCGCTCGGCTCGACCCAAGGCGCGATCCATTCCTGTTCGCTCACCGCCGGCTTGCTCCATTCAGGTTTGCCGCGCTTCAAAACTGTTAGATTCCGACTACCGCGCCTCATTCTTGTTAGCAACTCAACGAAAGGCGTCGGGCGCATCCTGGTCGGGGCGAGGCGCCTGTTCGAACGTCCGGCCTACTGACCAGGAATCGGTAGGCACGACCAAGCATCAGGTCGAATGACCAGTCTCGGACGGGGTGGTCGGCTTGGGGAACGCTGGGGACACGTCCGCGAACGTGAGGCTTCGGACTGCATCGCCACGGTCGACTCGCCGGATGCTCAACATTGGCATAGTTGGACATCAGGAGAGCCGATGAACGTCTCACTCACCGACGAACTCGAGCGCTGGATTGAAGCCCGAGTGGAAACCGGCCTGTACCGTTCGTCCAGCGAGGTCGTGCGTGAGGCTCTGCGTCTCCTTCGGGAGCGAGAAGAGTTGAAGGAGCTGCGCCGGGAGGAGTTGCGCAGGCAGGTCCAGAGGGGAATCGACGACTTCGAGGCGGGTCGCTTCGAGCCCATGAACGAGGAGCTCATCGAGCGCATCATCGCAGAGCGAAAGGCCGCCCGAGATAACGAGCCGAGTTGATGCGTCTGAACATATCGTCCGAGGCGACCACGGACCTCGGGGGACATCTGGGATGCCGTATCGGAGTTCGACGTCGACGCCGCAGATCGCTTGTTGCGGACTCTGGGGGCAGCGATGGAGCGACTCACCGAGTACCCGCTGTTGGGTCGGGTCCGCCCAGAGCTCGGTCCGGGTTTTCGGTCGTGGGTGGTTGGCCAGTATCTCGTCTTCGACGAGTCCCGTGAAGATGAGCTCCGCATCTTTCGTATCCTGCATGGGAAGCGTGACATCGACACCATCTTCTGATGGATGCGAATTGTGCAGACGGCGTCTGCACAATCTACCCGACGTGCAACGCAGTGGTCCCGATGCGGCGCGACTGGCGGCGAATCAGTAGTCCGGTTCGTAGATGCACCCCCGGATTCACCGTAGGTGAAAGACCGAGAGTCGGCCTCGAAACAGTACCCCCGAGACGATTCGAACGTCCGACCTACTGATTAGGAAGAGGTCGCATTCGATGCCTGTGGCCGCCAGAAGGTTGGTCTGAACTGTGCCATCGGTTGTTGGTACTCCGTTGGCAGATTGCCGTGCCAACGCCGTCTGTGCGCTTTGCACTTGGGTTATGGCGCGTCTGCCTGGTCTCCTGGTTGCGCGCGGGATGCACTGCGTATAAGTGTGCATATACTTGGAGAGGCGATGGCTCAGGTAACTCTCTACATGGATGACGAGACACTGGACCGCATGCGGGCCGCCGCCTTGGCGGCCGGCGTTTCCATGAGCGCCTGGCTGGTCGAGGTCGTGAGGCAGCGCTTAGGTCAGGAGTGGCCGGCGGACATCGTCGAGCTCGCAGGCGTCTGGAAGGACCTACCCACGGCGGAGGAGATCCGCGGCACCGGGGGGAGGGATGTCCGCAGGGAGGAGTTCTGACCTTCGCCCTCGACACGAACACGCTCATCTACTTCTTTCGCGGCGAAGGTCGCGTCGCTGAACATCTCCTTGCCACACCTCCCAGCCAAGTCGCCGTGCCCGCGATTGTGTTGTCGGAACTCGAGACCGGCATCGCGAAGTCCAGCGACCCACGCAAGCGTAGGGAACAACTCGACAGACTATTGGCCGTTGTCGGGACCCTGGTATTCGGGCTGCCGGAGGCCAAGGTCGCCGGTCGGATACGTGCTGCGCTCGAAGCTGCTGGAACCCCGATTGGGCCCCTGGACGTCCTCATCGCTGCAACGGCCCTGGCGAACAACGCGACCCTGGTGACGAGGAACGACAGGGAGTTCAGTCGCGTTTCTGGCTTGGCAATTACGAATTGGTACGATTGAAGTTGGCTCGTGGAGCAGAGGGTGATGAGTGAGGCAAGGCCAGCAATCGACCCCCACGAGTCAGTCGAGTTTCGCGCCGTGATGCCAACAGCTGCCAACAGCGGCGCAGGCGGAGCTGTTGGCTTCAATCCAACCAAACGGCCGATTTCCCATCGGGTCGGCCAACGATTTCAGTGGCCTTGAAGATCGCTATTATGAACTTTCAAAGCAGCACCCCCGAGACGATTCGAACGTCCGACCTACTGATTAGGAATCGGTAGGCTCCGC
>CAZZLC010000165.1:0-5286 GCA_964655065.1 uncultured Enterobacteriaceae bacterium
CGAGCTCGCCCACACCGGACAGCCGGGCGGCGACGACGGGGTTCACGTCCATGTCGCCGCGCACGATCGCCACCACCAGTCGCGGCTCGCCCTCGGCCGTGCGGCCCGTGAGCAGCACGTGCTTGGCGATCTGGTCCGCCGCCACGCCGAGCTGCTCGGTCAGCGCGTCGATCGTGTGCGCGTCCGGCGTGTCGACCCGCGCGAGATCGGCGGGGGCACCGTGGTCGACGGGCGCGCGCCGGAACCGCGCGACCTCGAGGGCCTTCGTCGAGCAGACCACGCTGATCCACGAGGTCGGCCATGCGGTGGGACTCGTCAACCGGGGCTCGACATGGTGGTCGATCACGAGGACCCCGACAACCCCGGGCACGACGTCGACTCGGCCTGCGTGATGTACTGGGCCAACGAGGTGGCGAACGACCTCGTGCAGTTCGTGGAGCAGGTCGCGAACGAGGACTCGGTCGTGCTCTTCGACGAGGCCTGCATCGACGACGTGCAGGCCAGCAGGCGCGGATCAGAGAGTTGGGGTTTCCGCGCCGGAGGGTGAACAGCCCATGACCACGGAGCTGCTGCTGATGGCCGATCTCGCCGGGTCCCGAGCGCTTCGCCGCCGACGGGGCGCGCTCGCGAAGAGCGGTGGCCGGACGCGGCGCGACCTCGGTGGTCCGACACCATCGTGAGGGCGGTCGTCAACGGGGTCGACAGCGGCCGGTTCGTCGAGTAGGGGCCCGCCACGGAGGGCCCATGAATCGCCGCGGCGGCCTGCTGTGCATCGTGCTCCTGGGCGTGCTCGGAGCGAGCTTCCCCGAGCCCGAACCCCAGGACCCCATCGATCTGTCCGGGCTCGCCGTCACCGAGGTGGTGTTGCTCGACCAGACGCGCCGGATTGCGCCCGGGGTCGACTTCGCCGACGTCGCGACCCCGCACGGGACCCGGCTGTGGATCTACCGGCCCGTGGAGCGCGGCGCCCAGGGGTCGCGGCCCGTCGTGCTGATCGGCCCGGCGGGCTCGTCGTTGCTCACCGGCATGCCGCTCGCAGAGGGAGACCGGGCCGAGCACCTCCCCTACGCCAAGGCGGGGTTCGTGGTGGTCGCGTACTCCCTCGACGGTCCGGGCGACAGCATCTCGTCGATGCGCGCCTTCGCGCGGGCGAAGGCCGGTCTGCTGAACGCGCGGGAGGCGCGCCGGGTCGTCGATGCGATCCCCGAAGCCGACGCCCAGCGCATCTTCGCGGTGGGCCACAGCTCGGCGGGCGATCTCGCGCTGCTCGTGGGCAGCCACCTCGACGTGGCCGGGGTGGTCGCCTTCAACACCGCGGGCAAGGGCTGCTGGATCCAGTCTGCGGAGTGGCTGGAGCAGCTCGCAGGCGACCCCGCGATGGTCGCCTTCTGCCAGGAGACGCGAGCTGCCGGTCACCTCGGACACGTCCGCGAGCCCACGCTCCTCTTCGGATCCCCGACCGACCAGGTCGTCCGCTACACCGACGTCCGTCGCCTGCGCGACGCCATGAAGGAGGCCGGGGTCCCCGTCGAGCTCCAGACCGGTCGGGGCGATCACTACTCGTCGATGATCGAGTTCGGGATCCCGAAGGCCCTGCGATGGATGAAGGCGCAGAGCGAGCGCCCGACGCCTCCCGAGGCGCCGTCGAAGGAGTGAGCGGCTTCGCGCCGACGGGGGCCGGCCGTGCCCTCGGAGTGCGATTCACGCCCCGCAGCGCGGCGCGAGCAGGCTCGGCACGCCGTCGGCGTTCAGCATCCGCAGCAGGAACCAGGCCTCGCCTGGGCGTCGGAGGGGGCGGGTTGAGCCCGACACGCAACGACGAACCCAGAGTCGCGCTCCCCCATCGACGTGCAGCGGTCGCTGCTTCCCCGCGACACACATGAAGCGATCGCTACTTTTGACGGACTCTAATGAAGCGATCGCTTATTGTAGGTCGGCGACGTGAAGCGAACGCTTCCCAGGGTGGACGATGAAGAGGCAGACCGGAGAGTACGAGCGAAGCACGGTGGCGGGTGAGGTGGTCAGCGCCTTCATCCCGTTCCCGCTGCCGCCCGGTGATCCACCGCTGGACCTGGACGGCGACCTTGGGCCGTTGCTTGCCCGGGCGAGGGAGCAGGTGCGTCTCCTCGACCTCGCCGGCGACCTCGTGCCCTCGGTGGAGTGGTTCGTCTACGCCTTCGTCAGGAAGGAAGCGGTTCTCTCCTCACAGATCGAGGGGACACAGGCCACCTTGATGGACCTGCTCGAGGTCGAGGCATCGGGAGAGGCACCGGTCGACGCCGACGTCGAGGAGGTCTGTGGCTACGTCGACGCGCTCAGCTTCGCGTGGGACGAGCTCGGCAGTGAAACCGGCTTGCCCATCTCGATGCGCCTCTTGTCGGAGACCCATCGCCGACTGTTGGCCGGGGCTCGAGGCGCTCAGAAACAGCCGGGCGAGGTGCGGCGCTCCCAGAACTGGATCGGAGGCACACGACCGGGAAACGCGAGTTTCGTCCCGCCGCCGCCGCACCGGCTCGGTGAGCTGCTCGGCCAGTTCGAGCGTGCCATCGATGATGACAGCGACCTGCCGCCACTCGTCAGGGTCGGCCTCCTGCACGTGCAGTTCGAGACACTACACCCCTACCTCGACGGCAATGGCCGGTTGGGACGCCTGTTGATCACGCTGCTCCTTCGCCACTGGGGGTTGCTGTCGCGCCCGCTGCTCTACCTCAGCCTCTTCTTGAAGGTGCACCGCCAAGAGTACTACCGCCGCCTCGGCGCTGTCCGCACGGAAGGCGACTGGGAGGGCTGGCTCGCGTACTTCCTGGAAGGCGTCGCCGCGGTTGCTGAGGAAGCGATCGCTACGGCACGTCGCCTCCATGCCATCGTGGGCGAGTCGCGCGAGCGACTCCTCGCCCGCGACGACGCGACCGTCTTCAGCCTCCGGCTCTTCGAGCTGTTGCCACAGCACCCGATCGTCACGGTGAACCGTGCGGTGGGCCTGCTCGAGTGTTCGCGGCCTGCAGCGACGAAAGCGCTACGGGTGCTCGAGGCGGCAGACGTGCTGCATGCCCTCGACGACCGCAAGAAGAACCGCGCGGTGGTGTTCGAGGAGTATCTCGATCATCTTCGCGAGGGGACGGAGGTGACGGCATGACCGACGCCCCGAAGAAGCGGGGTTCGTGCCTTCTTCGAGCGGTGCGCGGCCCGGGACTCGGCCGCGAGCATCGCGCGGTGGGCGAACGACGCCGGCATGGTTTGCCTTTGTTCCAGGGAGGTACGCCGACGTCCCTGTTTCTTCGCCGGTTGGGCCAGTACCATCGCCCGGTTGGCGCAATGACTGTCGTGGAAGGCTGCTAGATCCCGCCTTCGACGAGCGCGGCGCGTGAGACACAAGGCAGGAGGCAAGGATGGTGTGGCTTCTCTTCGCGTCGGCGACTTCGGCGCTGGCGGGCTCGCTCGCCGGTGTGACCGTGCCCGACGAGGTCACGGTGAGCGGTTCGCCGCTGGTGCTCAACGGCCTGGGGCTGCGCGAGAGGTTCATGTTCGACGTCTTCGTCGGCGCGCTTTACCTCCCCTCCCGCACGACGTCGGCCAAAGAGGCGATTCAGCCCGACGTGGTGAAGCGCATCGAGATGCACTTCGTCTACCGTCGCGTCGACCGCGACAAGCTCGTGGGCCAGTTTCGCTCCAACATGGCGAAGGTTCCTGGCCACGACTCCGTCGTCGACGAGGTCGACGAGTTCTTCTCGATGATGGAGACGATGGAGCGCGGCCAAGTGGTGCGCTTCGACTACGTGCCGGGCAAGGGCACCACGGTGACCGTCAAGGGCGTCGAGAAGGGCACCATCGAGGGCGCAGACTTCATGCGGGTGCTCTGGGGCAACTACCTCGGCGAGCATCCGCCGACGGCGGCGCTTCGGCGCGGCATGCTCGGCGAGTCGTAGCTCTTGGTGGCGTGGGGTTGTCCCCCGAACGAGACCCAGCTCCCTCCACGGGCCGCTCGCGCCAGGACGTCCGTGTCGCCGGCCTCGGGGGTGAGTGTCACCTGATCGAGGGTCTGACCCTTGGTGTCCAGACCCAGCCGCGTCGTTGCCCCTGGGGAAGCAGCTTCACCCCGCGCACCGCTGACGTCGACGGAGCACAGGGGGGTCGCCGAGAGCCCCGACCGACGACGTCGTCGGAGCACCGGATCGCGGTTTCTCCCGCCGACACTGGCTCAGCGAAGCCCGTAGGGGTCGTTGGGGTCGTCGCTACGCTCGCGCGCCACGTCGAGGTAGACCTCGTCCATGGGGAGGTGGATGCCCAGGGCGGGAAGCGCCACGTCGTCGCCCGGCCCGTACACGGTGAGGGCCCACCGCCCGACCTCGACCCGGCGGTAGTGCTCCACCCGCCGCTGCCACTGGCTGACGAGCACGTACTCTTGGACGGCTCCGTCTTGCTGGTAGCGCGCGAACTTGTCGCCGCGGTCCCACGCCTCGGTCGACCGGGACAGCACCTCGAAGACGACCTTCGTGCGGGGCGGTCCGTCGTCGGTCTCGCGGCAGCGCACCACGACGTCCGGGTAGACGTAGTCCTCGGAGTCGGCGAGTCGGTGGCGCTGATCGCTGCCCAACGGCCGACACGGCCCACCGCGGAGCCGGGACCGCAGCTCCCCGACCAGGTTCGCGGCGATGGCATTGTGCCGGTCGGAGCCGCCGGCCATCGCCACGATGTGCCCATCCACGAACTCGTGCCTCCCCTCGGAGGTCCGCTCGAGCTCCAGGTATTCGGCTTCGGTCATCCGCTTCGGGGCAGTCTCGGGTGGCACGGCATCCCCTACGGCCATCTAGCACGGCTCGTCGTCTCCACCGCGCGCGAGCCAGGCTCGGGCATGGCCGCCACCGAGGCGGCGTTGGTGCGTGAATGGCGATCGGAGGGCGGGCGAGGCAGGCATGTCCATAGGAGAGTGCGTGAGGAGCGTGTTGTGGGCAAGAGTCGTTCGAAGGTGCATCCGAGCCACAAGACCACGTACCCAGTTCGAAACTGGAACAGGTACGACCAGGCTCTGCGGCAGCGAGGCGACATCACGCTCTGGCTGACGCCAGCAGCCATCGCGGCGTGGACGCCGTTGCCCACCGGACGGAGGGGCGGTCAGCCACGCTACTCCGACGTGGCCATCGAAGCGGCGTTGGCCCTTCGGATGGTGTTCCGCCTTCCATGGAGACAGACCGAGGGTCTGCTCGCCTCGCTCCTCGGCCTGATGGGGGCGCACCTCGACGTGCCCGATCACACGACGCTGTCTCGACGCACCGCTGGCCTCGACGT
>CAZZLC010000166.1:0-5275 GCA_964655065.1 uncultured Enterobacteriaceae bacterium
CGGCCCGGCGCGTCCCGTCCTGCGTGGAGCGCGGGGACGGACGTGCGCAGGCGGTGGGGATAGCTCCTGCACAACACAACATGGAGGCTCGCGCAATGTTGATCCACTTCTTCGCCTCGTCCGCCTTCGCGGTCAGCCCCGTCGGTGCCTGCGCCGCAAATGCGGAGGCCAGTCACCCTGGCCTGTCCGTCGACGTCTCGGTGGGTGGGGCCCTGATCCTGACCGGGTCGTCGGATCTCGACGCGGTCTTCGACCTCGTCGCCCAACACCACGCCGACCCTTCGCTCGTCCTGACGTGGAACGTCGCCGCTCGAAGGGCGCTGCGCATGGCGATGGACTGCATCTTCGATGGAAACCATCTCACGCTGTCGTCCGTCTGGCTGAATCAGGAGCGCGATGAGCTGAACGTCCGGCCGTTCACCATGATCCTCGACGATCCGGCCATGGGGATCTCCGACGTCCACGCTCGTTTCGTTCGCCTGGACGACCCCTCGACCTGCTCGGCGCCCCACTCCGTCCTGCGCTTCGAGTCTGCCTCGCGCTCGGTCGGGCTCCTCGTAACGGCCCGTGGAAGCCACGATTTCGAGCTGGACTTCGCGGGTACGCTCAACGCTGGCGAGCCGAAGTGCACCGGGGCGTGCGACTTCGGTTCCTGTCTTGGGGTCTGCGACCCCGAAACCGGAACGTCGTCCTGCGAGTGCGACTCTGGCGAGGGCTGCGAGGGTGATCCCATCGTGGGACTCTCCGGCTCGGACGCCGCGGTCGTCATCGCGAATTAGAGCAGAGCATGCGGCGCAGGGTGTTGGAAGCGATGGCATGGTTCGGCGGTGCGTTCGTGCTCGCCACTGGCTTCGGTTGGTGCTCGGCGCCGCCACCACCGGCCCTCGCCACGGTGCGGGCGGCGCCTCCCGAGCCCACACCACTACCACCACCACCACCGTCGTCGCGGACGACCCCGGTTCCGAAGGCCTGCGACCCGCAGTCGCTCCCTCCTGGCGTGCCGACGGGCCGGCTGGACGAGACCCTCGACGCGCTCGTCGGGCAGGCGCCGCCGTGGCCCGGCGACTATCCGGACCAGCGCACGATCGAGGACGCGCTGGCCCTCCTGGGACCCGTGGAGCTTTTCGATGGGGCGACTCCGGCGGTGCTCGAGACCGTGGACTGTTCCGAGTACCCCTGCCTGGTCGTCTATGCCTTCGCGGCGGAGCCCAGCTCGCGGGGAACGCGCATCGTGGGCAGCGACAACCCCGTGGCGGACACCCTGAGGCAGCTCGACCTGGTCGTCGGGTCGATGTCATCCCGGCGAGACGATGTGCAGCTCCTGGTCCTCGCCCTGCACGATCGAATGCCCGACCGAGCCATCCTGGCGCGGACCTGGTACCGCAGGGCAGCGATCATGGAGCGACGGTTCGCCGCCGGAGGCCCTGTTGACGTCCGATGAGGGACGGAGCTGGCTCGTGCGACTGCTCCTGACGATTGCCGGGGCGAGCCTCGGACTCATGAGCGGGCGGTCGATCTCGGCCTTCGAGGCGCCTTCGTCACGGCCGACGCAGCCTTCCGTCGTCCCCCTCGTCGTCCCCGACCCGCCCCCTCCCCCCCCCGCCTCGCCCTGCCCGTCGGCGCTGACGACCCCACAGCGAGCGTTCGCCCGGCAGCGCTACCACGAGATGCAGGTGTTCTGGGGCAACTGGCGGCCGCCCCGCAGCGACCCGGAGCTCGCGGAAGCCGACTTCGCGCCGCTCGTCGACGCGATCCGTCCGACCGTGGAGCACGCCGAGGTCGACTGCACCTTCGAGCCATGCTTGCTCGTCGTGGCCTCTCTCGAGCCTCTCGACATGGACGCCCTGCTCGACGATGCCGGGTACGCCGGCGCGCTGTGGAACGGATCCACGCGCACCTCCTTCGAACATGGCATCGTCCTGTCGGTGTACAAGGCGGTCCTGTCGCACCAGGACTGGATGGCCGACGACGGCGACGCGCGGTGGGCGCGGAAACTCCTGGCGCGGATGGAGTACGTACGGGCCAAGGAGTGGGATGCGATGTTCGAGGCCGCGCTTCCCGACCCTGATCGTGCCCTCCCCCCGCCGCCGCCGAGCATTCCGTAGTTGGTGGCTCGGGGAAGGCTGGTCGACGCACTCGAGAACGCATCCCCTGTTCGACATCGACTTCCCGAACCACTACTACCGGCGGCTGAAGGCGGTCAGCGTGACCATTCCCTGCGTGAGCGGCCCGAACACCTCGTTGCACGGCACGCTGGGTCTCACCCGATCGAGGGTCCGCACGAAGGACACCGTCGCGGGCACAGGGTACGCCGACGAGGTCAACTACGAGCATCAGCGCTGGACCGAAGAGATCGCGCTGTCGGCGGGGAGGGACGACAGCGGGTTGTTCCAGTTCGACTTCCGCGACGCGAAGTACCTGCCCTTCGAGCATCGCGGCGCCATCTCGAGCTGGCGACTCGCCCTGTCGGGGGCCGCCGCCGGCCGGCCGCAGTTCGACTGGTCCTCCATCACGGACGTCGTGATGACGGTGCGCTACACCGCGCGCAAGGCGAGCGGTCTCGCCGGGGCTCCCGAGGCGGCCATCGCGACCGGTCTCCAGCAGCTGCAGGATGGCGGTGAGCCGATGCAGACCATGCTCTCCTTCCGGCGCGACGCTCCCGACGCCTGGCGCGCCTTCCGGATGCAGGACACCCCCGACACCGTCCCCCGCACCCTCGATCTGGACTTCGACTGGGACCGTCTGCCCTATGTGAGCAAGGCGCTGGGGGCCGCTGTGCACCACGTCACGGTGGTCTTCGTGCCGGGCAACAACGGCTTGACCACACCGATGAACAGCCTCGATGCCCGAGCGGGCCTCGGAGAGACCTACTCCGCCGACTTCGACATGCCCCAGGCGCCCCCCGCAGGCTTCCTGGATGCGCAGGTGGTGCGGTTTGTCGGTCTGAGCGGGAGCGCTGCCGTTGCCCCGGGTTCCGGCAAACGCCTGACCATCGAGGTCACAGCCGGCCTCTCGGCCATCCTCGATGCCGACAACCGGGTCGATACCAACGCGCTGTCCGACATCGTGGTCGTGCTCAGCCTCTTCCCCTCACCCGCCACTCCGTGATGGAGGGCTCGTCAATCGGTGCTTCGTACGGATGGGAGGGGTGAATGCGTGACGAAAACTCCAGCGCCGAGGAGAGCGGAGGCGTCCCGCGGCCGCCGTCCTTGGAACACCTCGACCAGCTCCCCCGTGAGGACGGGGGCAAGGGGCCTCCCGACAAGGACGACTTCCTCGTTCAGCCCCCCTCCGTGTCGCTGCCCAAAGGTGGGGGGGCGATCCAGGGCATCAGCGAGACCTTCCAGGCCAATCCGGCGACGGGAACGGGCAGTCTGTCGATCCCGGTCTCGCTCACGCCGGGCCGAGGGCTTACGCCGCAGCTGCAGCTGGCCTACGATTCGGGGTCGGGCAACGGCCCCTTCGGCCACGGATGGTCGGTGGGCATCTCGTCCATCCGTCGGAAGACCGACCGAGGTCTGCCGCAATACCACGACCCCACGTGGATTCGTGGGTCCGACAGCGACGTGTTCGTCCTCGCGGGATCCGAAGACCTGGTGCCGATGCTCGACGACACGGGCGAGTTGGTCACGCGGTCGGAGGCCGCGCACGACGTCCAGTGCTTTCGGCCGCGCATCGAGGGGGGCTTCAGTCGAATCGAGCGGTGGCGGCACACCGCGACGGGCGACGTGCACTGGCGCACGCGTGACGGAAACAACGTGCTCCGAACGTACGGCGAGTCCACCTCGGCCCGGGTGGCCGACCCCGACGATGCATCGCGCGTGTTCGAGTGGCTGCTCGAAGAGGTGTCGGACGAGGTCGGCAACGTCGTTCGCTACGAGTACAAGGCCGAGAACCGAGCGAACGTCGCGCCGGCACCGGCGGAGCTCTCCCGCACCTACCCCGGTCACCAGTGCACCTACGTCTACCCCAAGACGGTGCGCTACGGAAACCGCACGCCGGGCAGCACCACGGCGTTCCACTACCATGTGGTGTTCGACTACGGCGAGCACGACCCCAGCATCCCGTTCGTAGACCCCGTCAGTCCCGATGCGTGGCCCGCGCGCGCCGACGCCTTCTCGACCTTCCGCTCGGGGTTCGATGTTCGGTGCTACCGGCTGTGTCGCCGAATCCTCGTCTTTCACCAGTTCCCCGACTTGTCGGGCGACGCGCCGGTGCTCGTGCGGGCGACCGAGCTGCACTACGACGAGCAGCCCCATCTCACCAAGCTCGACGCGGTCTCGCACAAGGGCTACCGCGCCAACCGATCGGAGGTCATCGAGACGCCGCGAGTGGCGTTCACCTACCAGATGGCCGCCCAGGGTGACGCGGTCGAGCTCGTGCAGGGCCTCGACGATGTCGGGGGGAGCTTCGAGGTCGGGTCGTGGCAGTGGGTCGACCTCGACGGCGAGGGACTCAGTGGCTTGCTCACCGAGCAGGCCGGCGCTTGGTACTACAAGCGAAACGAAGGACAGGGTGAGCTCGGACCGGTGCGGACGCTCGGCCAGCGCCCCAGCCTCGGCCTGCAGGGCATGCAGCTCCTCGATCTCGGGGGCGACGGCCGACTCGATCTGGTGAGCTTTCGCCCCCCGATGGCGGGCCACTACGAGCGCGGTGACGACGGGGCGTGGCGCGACTTCCGGTACTTCCGCTCGGTGCCCAATGTCGACCCGTCCGGGCCCGACGTCCGCATGGTCGACCTGGATGGTGACGGCCACGCGGATCTCCTGGTCACCGAGGACGACGTCTTCCGCTGGTACCCCTCGAAGGCCAAGGATGGGTTCGACGCTTCGCGTACCGTGCCCAAGTCTCGCGACGAGGAGCGTGGACCTACGCTCGTGTTCTCCAACGGGGGGGAGTCGATCTTCCTGGCCGACATGACCGGCGATGGGCTGACGGACCTGGTGCGGGTACGAGCGGGGGCGGTCTGCTACTGGCCGAATCGCGGCTACGGACGGTTCGGCGCCAAGGTCGTGATGGCCGATGCGCCTCGCTTCGATCATCCCGATCGCTTCGACCCGCAGCGGATCCGCTTCGCGGACGTGGACGGGAGCGGACCGACGGATCTCGTCTACGTCGGACCCGATGCCGTCACCCTGTGGTTCAACCACTCCGGCAACGGCTGGAGTGCGCCCCAGGTCGTCGAGCGCATGCCCGGCGTGCACGATGCAGCCACCGTGCAGGTCGCGGATCTACGCGGAGACGGCACGGCCTGCCTCGTGTGGTCCTCGCCGCT
>CAZZLC010000167.1:0-5256 GCA_964655065.1 uncultured Enterobacteriaceae bacterium
CGGCCCGGCGCGTCCCGTCCTGCGTGGAGCGCGGGGACGGACGTGCGCAGGCGGTCTTGGCATGGGAGAAGGACCGCGGGGTAGCCCCGCGGCGGGTCGGAACCCAGGGCTCGGGGGCCACGCACCGGGAGCGTAACCGACACGCGAGACCCGTGCACACCTGTTCACAGTGGACCGACTCGCGACGGGGCGCGGATGTGTGTGCCGCCGAAGCCTCTCAGCGCGTGGCTTCCAGCGCATCCAGGAGCACCCCGACCGCCGGGCTGCGCGTCGAGAACGCGAGCACGTAGCGCGTGACGATCGCCGGCTCGTGCGGGACCACCACCACGCCCTTCCAAGACAGCTCCAGGGGCAGCGGCGCGTGCCCGATGCCGGCCCCCGAGGCGACCATCACCAGCAGATCGGTCGTCGTGGCCACGTCCATCGCGATGCGGGGCACGTAGCCGTGCTCCCGCGTGATCGCGCGGTAGTGGTCGAACAGTACCGGTTGGCGATCGCGGGCCGGCAGGATGACCGGCTGATGGGCGAGGTCGGCCCAGGTCACGACCTTCCGTCGCGCGAGCGGATGGCCCTTGGGAAGCAACACCCGCAGCGGCACGGACGCGACCGGACGGGTGTAGAGACCCGCCGGCACCGACGCCTCCCAGGCCACCGCGGCGTGGACGACCCCCTGGGACAGCGCGTCGGCGAGGTCGCGCTCGTCCACCGTGACCAGGGTGAGGAGCGCCGCCGGCTCCCGGCGCCGGACCTCGGCCACGAGCTTGCCCACGGGCGGCTGGGCCGCACCGATCATCATCCCCAGACGGAGCTCCGTGAGGCTGCCCTCCTCTCCGACGCGCGCGGTGCGAATCGCGCGCTCCAGAGCCTCCGCCGTCTGGCGGGCTCCCCGACGGAACACCTCCCCGGCCGGGGTCAGCGCCACCTGACGCGACGTCCGGTCCACGAGCACCACCCCGACTGCACCCTCGAGCGAGGCGATGGCGCGGCTCACCGCCGGCTGGGACATGCCCAGCCGACTCGCGGTCCGGGCGAAGTGCAGCTCCTCGCCGAGGGTCAGGAAGACCTTGAGCCAGTCGAGTCGCACGTCTCCTCCATTGATTCGTCGATCGCATCATCCGATGCGCAACGCATTCGATCCCTGGACATACACCGGCCGACAGGAGGTCGAGATGATTCGGTTCGCGAGCTTGCCGAACCAATGGACGCCCATCGCCCTTGGCCGGGAGATCGGCCGTCAACCGGTCTCGGCCACCGTGGACGACGTGCCCGTGGTGGTGTTTCGCGGGAAGGACGGCGGAGCAAGCGTGCTCGTCGATCGGTGCCCCCATCGAGGGGCGCGGCTGTCGGCCGGGCGCGGTGGCCCCGACGGTGTGTTGCAGTGTCCCTTCCACGGGTGGCGGTTCGACGGTCTCGGCGCCTGCGTCGGCACGCCGTTCGACGGGCCGGCGCGGTCCTCGCGGATGCACGCGACGCGCCTGCCGTCCTTCGAGGCCGCGGGGCTCGTCTGGGTGTACACCGGCCTCGGAGAGGAGCCCGCTAGGCCCACCCTGCATCCCGCGCTCGAGGACCCGGGCTACGTCGGGTATCCGCTCCATCGCGAGTGGGACGCGCACTGGAGCCGCGCGATCCAGACGATGCTCGATCTTGCGCACATCCCCTTCGTGCACCCGTTCACGATCGGGTTCGCGCTCGGGCGGGGCATCGGTCGCGGCGCGCAGGCGAGGCTGGAGGTGGACCTCACGGAGCACGACGGCGGCGGCTTCGATGCGCGCTGGGCGTTCGAGGGAGAGGGGACGTCGGCGAGCGACTCGGGCTGGGTGACGTTCCTGCCACCCAACGGCGTGGTCCTGCCGATGCCGCAGGCGCCCCCGCGGGAGTGGCTGCTCTTCATCTTCTGCGTCCCCATCGAGGCCGGACGCTCCCGGCAGATCGTGGTTCCCCGACGCAACTTCGGGCGCGGCAACCCTCTGCTCGGCCTCGCCGACCGGCTGAACGCGCGCGTCCTGCACGAGGACCAGGCCAACGTCGAAGGCCTCTGGCCGCCAGAGGTCCCGCCTCCCGGCCAGGAGATCTCGGTGCCGAGCGACGCGCCGACGATCGCCTTCCAGCGCTACTACCACGACACCTTCGGCCCGCTGCGGGACGAGAGGGCGGCCAAGTGAAGCCCGGCTTCAGCGACGCGACGTTCGCCTTCCTGCGAGGCCTGCGCGACAACAACGACCGGGACTGGTTCGCAGCGCATCGAGACGCGTGGGCCTCCGAGGTCCGCGATCCCTTCGCGGGCTTTCTCGAGGAGGTCACCGAGCGACTCGCAGGCGGTCCGATGCCGCTCGTCGGCGGACGGGCGACGATGTTCCGCCTCCAGCGAGACCTGCGCTTCAGCAAGGACAAGCGACCCTACAGCGAGTCGGCGTCGGGCCTCCTCACGCTGTCGGGGACGAAGGACGAGGGTGGGCCGCTCGCCTACCTCGAGCTCGGTCCGGACGGGGGGCGGGTGGGCGGCGGCCTGCATCGGCCCTCGTCGTCGGACCTGGCGCCGGTCCGGCAGCGGATCCTCGACGAGCCCGAGGCCTTCGACGCCGTCCTCGCGGCGCTCGGAACCGTCGGCATGGCAATCGACGAGGAATCCAAGGTCAAGACGATGCCCCGGGGCTTCACTGCGCACCGCGATCATCGCCACGCCGAGTTCGTTCGGTGCCAGCAGCTCGTCGCCATGCGACCGCTGCCCGTGGCGGCGTGGCTCGATGGCCGGGTCGTCGGGTTGGTGGTCGAGGCGGTCGAGCGCGGCCTGCTGCCGCTGTACCGCTTCCTCGATGGGGTCCGGCAGGACTGATGCACGAACAACGGAGGTCAGAATGGACAGCGTGAGAGAGAATCAAGAGCGAATGGGGGTCGGAGCGATCGCGGTGGCCCGGCGACCCGTGTGGGACGCATTCTCCGCCCTTGCCGATGCGGTCATGCACCAGGACACCGGCGGACTCGGCCAACTCGAGCGGGAGATCCTGGGCGCCCACGTCGCCCGAAACGCGGCGTGCACCTTCTGCCACTCCGGGCACCTCGACACCATCGCCGAGCTCGCCGGCGAGGACGCGAGGGCCCTGGTGGACGAACCGCCGGCTCGGGTTGCCCCGCTGCTGGCGCTCGCCGATGCCGTCGCGGCCAACCGGTCGACCGAAGCGGACTTCGAGCGGCTCCGCGCCGAGGGCTACACCGCCCGTGAGCTCGAGGACGTGGTGCTCGTGGCCTCCCTGTTCGGATTCGCGACGCGGATGATGATGGGGTTCGGCATCGAGTACGTCCGGGAGCGGGACGAAGCCGGATCGCGGGCCCTCGCCCATGGCTACGTCGCGCGGCGGGACGCGCGACACGCGGGCTGACCGAAGAGCGACCCGCTCGGTGCCGGCTCGGGTCGACCGGCGAGTGGTCGACCTTCACCGATCGTGATCGTTTCACGATCGGGTGGTGGAACCCGCGTCGAGCGTGTCCAACCCCTGTCCGTCCGCTCCGCAAGCCGGCCACGGAGCCTCATCGACCATCAGCAAGGATTCCCCGCCCTCCCCGAGTCCGGGTCGTTCTTCGGTCTCCCGAGCTCAGGTTCGACGATGGGGAGAACACGCGGGTTCCTGTGCTTCATCTCGCCGACGGGGTCCTCTCCGTGACCCATGACGGCAGGAGGCTTCGCCATCGGCGCATCGCCGGCGCTTGCCGGCGCTGACGGGTCAGGGGTTGGCGTCGAGGTGGGTCGAAGTTGCCCTGGGATACCGAGCCGTCGAAGTTCGGGCATCCCCCGCCGGGGTTGTCGTACCCGACGGACGAGTCCGTGCGTCCAGCCGGATCGAGCTCACGCTGCGCGATGACGAAGGTTCGGTGACCCGACTCACCCGCTGAGGAGGGCCACGAACGCGGCCACGTCGACTCGCGGATCAGCGAACATCAATCGGTCGCGCTTCGGGAGCCATTCCGGCTGGCATCGAACAAGGTCGTGTTGGTTATGGGGGAACATGGCCCTGCTTGATCCGCAGCCTGCGCTCACCCTACACGACTACCTCGCCATCGAGGAGCGGTCCGGCGTGCGCCACGAGTGGATCAACGGCGTTGCCTACGCCACGGCGGGCGGCAGTGCCGAGCATGCGGCGATCAAGACCAACCTCACCGGGCTTCTGTTCATGCGACTGCGGGGAGGTCCTTGTCGTGCCGCCGATAGCGACCAACGCGTCCACGTGCCCGAGACGGGGTCGTCGTTCTACGCTGACCTCGCGGTGGTGTGTGGGGAGTTCGAATTCGCGAGCGACGACGAGCACGCCGTGACGAACCCCGTTGTCCTGTTCGAGGTCCTCTCGGACCACACCGAGGCCCATGATCGAGGAACCAAGTTCCAGCACTATCGGCGGATTGCGTCGCTGCAAGCGTACGTGCTGATCAGCCAGGACGAGCAGCGAGTGGAGATCCGCGAGCGAGTCGCGGAGGGCTGGCTGGTTCGCGAAGTCACGGAGGGTGAGGTGGAACTGACTGCGCTCGGAGTGTCGGTGCCATTCGACGAGCTCTACGAGCTCTCCGGGATTCGAGACGGCACGGTCCCGCGCGCGACATGAGGCCCATGGCCCGGTCCCCCCCAGGATCGGGCACCACCGAGTCCGAGGAGCGGCTGCCCGCGTCCTGAACTCGGTCTGCTCGGTTGAGTCGGGTTCTCGGGGGCGGCACGACCGGAGCAGGGGACCAAACCCGGATTACCCGGCACCCGCACAAAGAGAAAGCGGAAGGAACCAGGCCTTCCGCTTGATGAGTGGTACTCCCAAGGGGATTCCTCGGGTGATTCCGAAGCCGGCTGCAACCTGGCTTCTCGGGACGGCTGTGCGGGCCGGGGGCGGCGATGGGGCGCCAAACCCGAACAAGGACCCGCACAACCTACCGGGTCCTGACGGCGGTGCGGGCCTCGGCCAGGGCCTTGCCGAGCTCGCTGTCGGCTGCCACCGCGAGCTCCGCACCCAGGGCCTCGGCTTCGCCGAGCAGGGCCCGGGCGTCGGCGAGCTGGCCTTCGGCGGACGCCAGGCGGACCCTGCCGCACAACAGCCTCGCAAGCCGGAACGGCGCGCCGACCTGTCGAAGCACGCGCTCCCCCTCGGCGAAGGTGGCGCGGGCGTCGTCCATCCGGCCCTGCTCCTGGTGGCGTTCGCCCCAGGTTGCCGAGCACGTGGCCCTCCGAGCGGCGGTCGCCGACCTCGCGGGACACGGCGAGGGCGGCGTCGTAGTGCGCCC
>CAZZLC010000168.1:0-5227 GCA_964655065.1 uncultured Enterobacteriaceae bacterium
GCCGGGAGTCGTGGGTCAGGCCGAACGACACGATGAGGATCAGCACGTCGACGAGAACCAACAGGCCGAAGAAGTCTTCGTAGAACAACGCGTTCTCGTCCGACAGCTCGATCGGCTGACCCTGGGCGAGCAGCTGCATCTCCACCGTCCAGCCGTAGAGGCTCGAGGTCGCCAGCGCGACAACCACCAGGCCGAGGCCGACGGCGAGGAGCTTCTTGAACGCGACGAACCGGCGCACGGCGGGTGTCGGGTCCCTGAACGGCCGCGGGAGCGAGCGGCGGAACAGCAGGACCATCAGGAACATCGCCAAGGCCCCACCCATGTCCGCAAAGACGTTCCAGATCTCGGAGTGGTCCAGGGCGACGGACTCGGCAGCGTCGATCTTGGCGATGTCCTTGAACACCCTGCGAACCACGATCAAGGTCACCACCTCGTACTGCTTCGCGATCGACTGCGACGTCGACTCGGGCAGCGCCCGAACCAGGAGCAGGACCTCGTAGAACAGGAGGAACGAGAAAGGCGTGTAGAGGGCAGCCAGGTAGCTGTCGGAGAACCACTGGAGGTCGACGCCCCCGTGCCACCGGGCCACGGCGATGACCACGATGTGGGCCACGAAGCCGACCACGGCGACAACGACGGCCGCACGCTCCCCCTGCCGCATCCGGGCGTCGCTGAAGAAGAAGCCGAAGAGCCTGTCGATCCATCGAACGGTCGTCACGTTGTGGTCCAAGGTGTTCTGGTTGAACGGGAGCATCCGGGCTGCCGGGGGCCCAGTGCGTCAGTCGGACGCCTCGTCTCGCCACAAGACGTAAAGTCCGGCGAGGAAGAGCCCTGCAGGAGGCAGCACCTGCAGCGCGGCGACCCAGCCGAGCGAGCGCACCTCGACGAAGACGCCAGCGCTGACGGCGCCGACGATGACCACACCGAGTGCGAGTGCGCCGTAGAGCCTCACGCCACTCGGTCCTGGGTCACGACGCTGCGCCGCGTGGATTGGTCGGGAATGTCCTCCCGGTTCTGGATCTGCGCGCCGCGCTGCGAGCGGGGCGGGTCGACCAGCTGCTCGAAGCGGCCGCGCATATAGACATAGACGCCACCGAACGCGATGGCCGTGACCCCACACCCGATGCTGAAGAGCAGGCTGTCGGTCATGCCCGACCTCCCCCGGCGAGGAGCAGCGCGCCGGCCGAGCAGATGCTGGGGACCCAGAGGCCCACGAACATGCCGCGCTCGTGGTCCCCGGAGAACCACAGGCTCACGGACAGCAGGAAGGAGACCCCGGCCGCAGCAAAGAAGAACAGCTTCGCCTGCCGCACCGGCGTCATGCTGAAGCTCCGCGCCTCCTGGTCTCGACCTTCGGATTCAGCGTCGGCGGTTGAACTACTCATGAATACCTCTGCGGGTTCGTTGAACAGGTTGGCGGACGAGGGGGGAGTAAAGATTGACCTCCAGGATGCAAGCAGAAATCTCTACCGGGTCCGTTTTCGAGGGCGCCCGGGGCGGACGACAAATATGTTCAATAGTCCGTCATCATGCGGAGGTCGATACGGCCGGCCCGAGGAGGCAAGGTGGAACCAGAGAACACTTCCAGCCCGAACGAGGACGGTGGCGTCGCCGAGGCGCTTGCCGGTGCACCACGACTAGAGCTCGACGAGCTCCCCTTCGTGCTGTTCGACAAGCTTCAGAGCTGGCTCGAGGTGGCCGTCGCGATGCTTCCGAACCTCGTGGCAGCGTTGATCGTCTTCACCTTCTTCTGGTTCCTGGCACGCGGAAGCGCGGCAGTGGCTCGTCGGGCCCTGTCCCGCATCTCGAACAACGAGGGCGTCAATCGTCTGCTCGTGGTGATCGTGCGGGTTGCCCTCACGTCGGTAGGCCTCTTCGTCGCCCTCGGCATGCTCAACCTCGACAAGGTCGTGACCTCTCTGCTCGCCGGCGTGGGTGTCGTGGGACTCGCCCTCGGCTTCGCCTTCCAGGACATCGCGGCGAACTTCATGTCCGGCGTGATCATGGCGGTCTCGCGTCCCTTCGCGGTCGGGGACCTGGTGCAGACCGGTGACCACTTCGGCATCGTCGAAGCCATCGACCTGCGCACCGTGCACCTGCGCACGGTGACGGGCGAGCGGGTGCTCATCCCCAACAAGGATGTCTACAACAACTCGCTCGTGAACTACACCGAGACGCCGCACCGCCGCGTCGACGTCGCGGTCGGAGTCGCCTACGGCGACGATCTGGTCACGGCACGAGACGCGGCGGTCCAAGCCCTCGAGACACTACCCATGCGGAACCAGAACCGACCCGTCGAGGTCTTCTACGAGGGATTCGGGGACAGCTCCATCGACTTCGTCGCCCGCTTCTGGATCGAGTTCTCGGCGCAACGTGACTACCTGCACGCCCGGTCCGAGGCCGTGATCGCCCTGAAGCGCGGTCTCGACGCGGCCGGCATCACGATTCCGTTCCCCATCCGGACCCTCGACTTCGGTGCGAGAGCCGTCGGAGGGGAATCGCTGTCGAACGAGCTCCGAGACCGCCAGAGCGCCTGACGCCGCGACGGGGTCGGGGCCGCCCTCAGTGGTAGAACTCGACTCTCTCGAAGTGCTCGAGCGTCGCGCGCATCTCGGCCGCGTCGTCCCCGAAAAAGTAGATGGTACCGTAATGGTTCCCGTATCCTGTGCGTGTGTCCACGTCGTGGGGGATCGGCTCGAACATGGTGTGCGACTCGAAGTACGGATGCGACGTCAGCTGCTCGCTGACCACGAGCTTCTCGACGTGCTTGCGCTTCGGGAACACGAGACAGTTGCCGGCGTGACCCTTGCGTCCATCGACCTCGTCGGGGAAGAAGGCCTCCAGTTCCTCGGTGCTGACCTCGGGGTCGCTCGCGAGCAGGAGGCCCTGGTAGGGGTCGAAGCCATAGGCTCGACCGATCAGCTCGAAGATGTTGCCGCCCGGTACGCGGTTCGCGACCTCCCCGAACGCGAGCTCACCTTCGTCGTCGACGAAGTACTCGGGATGAATGACCCCGTAGCGGATGTCGAAGGCGCGAATCAGCTTCTCGACCTGCCTGCGGATCTGCGGGCGCATCTCCTCGAGCCTCTCGCCCGCAGGCGTGAGCTGGGTGAAGCCGAGCCGCACGTACTCGTTGATGTTCATGAAGTGGATGCGTCCGTCGTGGACGAAGGCCTCGACCGAGAACTCCTGGCCCCCGAGATGCGACTCCGCGAGCAGCGGGTAGCCATCGTCGGGGATGGTCGCGATCTGCTGCGGCCGCTTCAGGAAGCGGTGCCCGACGCTCCCCGCCGCCCGCAGCGGCTTGACGTGGACGGGCTCGGGCTGGTCGCCAGGGATGAGCCCGGCCGCGTCGTTCACGCGCTGGAAGAACTTGCGCAGTTCCTGGGCATTCTCGACCTCCTGGAACGCACCGACCCGGATGCCCGACATCTGAGCCTTGCGCTTCATCATCGCCTTGTCCCGCAGCAGCAGGACCTTGGCGAAGCGCCGCGGGTCGTTGAGGAACGAGGTGTTCAGCGCACCCGCCCACTCGACGCACTCCTCGTAGAGCGGCACCGCGAGCCGGCAGCCGAGCGTCTCGAGCTTCATGCGGAGCTCGACGGACCGATCCTCGATGCGATCGAATTCCCAGGTGACGGTCGGAGTCCCTTCGGGCGTGTAGGCCTCGAAGCCAGGGGGGACCACGGCGACGAAGTGGTACTCGAGTGCTCGGGCGGCAGCGATCGCTTCCAGGCTGTAGCCGAGCAGCGCGATGGGACCCCCACGGGGTGATTCGTTCATCTTCATCCTCGAAGGCAACGGTGACACGTTCGAGCTCCAGGCCGTGCGCCGGAGCCGGTCGGGTTTTAGTGACGCCGGGCGAGCGCCTGAAGGGGATCCCAGGGCCGTTCGTTCACAGCCCCGGGATCGTCACGAGCTACTCCGTGACGACGGCCTCGGTCGCGACGGGCTGGTCGAGCGTGCCATCGAGGCGTCCGGTCGGATCGGCGAGCACCCGGAACTCGGCACGACGGTCCTTGGCCCACGCGAGCACGCCATCTTCGTCGGACAAGGGGCGCTCCTCGCCGTAGGACACGGTCGACAACTGGTCGCTCGACACGCCAAGGTTCACGAGGGCAGACCGGATGGCCTCGGCGCGCTTCTGCCCGAGGGCCAGGTTGTACTCGGTCGTGCCACGCTCGTCGGCATGTCCCTGAATGCGCACCTTGGTCCGCGGATGCTCCATCAGGAGCTCGGCGTTGTCCTCGAGGGCATCCATCGCGTCCTCGACGAGCTCCGCGCTGTCGAGCGCGAAGAACACGCGCTCGAAGTTCTGCCTCACCTGCTCGGCGGGCGTGGGCTCGGGCTCGGGCTCGGGCTCGGAGGCGACCACGGGGGGTGGTGTGGGCTCGCTGGCCACCGGTGGCGGGGTCTTCTTCGAGCAGGCGGTCAAGGCGACGAGGGCAAACAGAACGGACGTCATGGGGTGCTCCAGGCTGGGTTCGGGCCTCCCTAAAGCGCCGCAGCCTCGAATTGAACCCGAGACACAATCCTGACCGCCGGGGTTCAAGAGACGGTGGCTGACCTTAGGCCCCCAGTGAACCAAACACTGGAGACACCTTGACCGACCACGGTCCCAACACTGGTACGGAACCCACCCCCGACATCTCCGTCGAGAGCGCGGACGCCCGCAAGCGGCTCGCTACGCTCCTTCGGGGCAGCGTCGCCGATACCTACGGCCTGCTCGTCAAGACGCACGGCTACCACTGGAACGTCACGGGTCCGCTGTTCGTCTCGATCCACGAGCTCACCGAGCAACAGTACACCGACCTGTTCGAAGCGGCCGACAATCTCGCCGAACGCATTCGCGCCCTCGGCGAGGTCTCGCCGGGCAGCTTTCGCGAGTTCGGGAGCGACGCAGTCGTGAAGGACGACGACGGCGCCCCCAAGACGGCCGAGAAGATGGTCGAGGCGCTGGCGAACGACAACGAGCAGATCGCGCGGCGCATGAAGAAGGTGACGGACCTCGCCGCCGAGCTCGGCGACAAGGTCACCGAGGACATGCTGATCGGCCGCATGCAGACCCACGAGCAGAACGCGTGGATGCTGCGCGCCATCATCACCTCGTCGCTCGGACGGTCCGCCTGAGCCCGATGGGCTCACTCGGACGCCGCGCGCGAGTGAACTGAACCGGCCGAGACCGAGGGCGCCCCAGACATCGCGATCTCGGTCTCTGCGCCGGCGC
>CAZZLC010000169.1:0-5064 GCA_964655065.1 uncultured Enterobacteriaceae bacterium
ACCGGCCACTTCGCCGAGGCCGAGCCGCTCTACCTCCGCGCCCTGGAGGCCCGCGCGCGCGTGCTCGGGCCCGAGCACCCCGACACGCTCAGCTCCGTCAACAATCTGGCGGCGCTCTATCGCGCCACCGGCCGCCTCGCCGAGGCCGAGCCGCTCTTGGTCCGCGCCCTGGAGGCCTTTGAGCGCGTGCTCGGGCCCGAGCACGCCCACACGCTCGGATCCGTCAACAATCTGGCGGAACTCTACAACGCCACCGGCCGCACTGCCGAGGCCGAGCCGCTTTATGTCCGCGCCCTGGAGGCCATTGAGCGCGTGCTCGGGCCCGAGCATGCCGACACGCTCACCGCCGTCACCAATCTGGCGGTGCTCTACAACGCCACCGGCCGCTTCGCCGAGGCCGAGCCGCTCTACCTCCGCGCCCTGGAGGCCCGCGCGCGCGTGCTCGGGCCCGAGCACCCCGACACGCTCAGCTCCGTCAACAATCTGGCGGCGCTCTATCGCGCCACCGGCCGCCTCGCCGAGGCCGAGCCGCTCTTGGTCCGCGCCCTGGAGGCCCAAGAACGCACTCTCGGGCCCGAGCACCCCAACACACTCATTTCCGTCGCCAATCTGGCGGAACTCCACCAAGCCACCGGCCGCACTGCCGAGGCCGAGCCGCTCTTGGTTCGCGCCCTGGAGGCCCGCGAGCGTGTGCTCGGGCCCGAGCACCCCCACACGCTCTACGCGCTGTGGTCGTACTTCTTGATCCGCCGCGACAGCCGCGCGTTGGCGCGGTCGGGAGTGGCGCTGTCGCTCCTGCATGAACGCATGACCGCCGCCCGGGCGTCCTTCGCCGATCGGCCGGTGGATCGCGTGGCGTTCGCCAATCCGGTCAGCACAGAAAGCCGCACGCGCACGGTCTTGGCGGCCTATCGGGCGGCGCTGCGCTCCGAGGATGTGGACGGCGCGGATCCCAGCGGCACGCTGCGCGAGCCGGCGTTTCAGCTGGCTCAAGCCTTTCGCGCCTCCGCCGCGGGCGATGCGCTGCAGGCCGCCGCCGCACGGCTGGCGCTGGAAGACGATGACAAAGCCCGCCTGCTCCAAGACCGGGACGCCGCGAGCGGAGACCTCGCCGCCAAAGAGCAGCTGCTGGCGCAGCAGCGGAGCTTGCCGCCCGAGCAGCGCAACGCCCAGACCGAAACGGTGCTGGCGCGCGACATTGAGGCGCTGCAGCAGCGCCTCGCGGCCATCGCTGAGGCCCTCGGCCGCGATGACGCCGCGTTCGCCGAACTCGTGGGCGCCACAAGCGCCAATCTGGACGCCGCGCGCGCGCCGCGCATCGCCACCCGCGCCGGCGCGCGCGGCATGCTCGATCAGGACGAGGCGCTGGTGGTCTACTCTTTTGCGCCAGCTTCTGGACCCGACGGCCAGCTGCTCGCCTTCGTGCTCCGCCCGGATGCGGCGGCGGCGGTTCCGTTGTCGTTCTCGGCGCCACAGTACAGCGGGTCCGTTCGTGACCTCCGCCGCGGCGTGACCATCACGGGCGCGACAGCCGATCAGCTTCCGGCGTTTGATCTTGGGCTGGCCGCGACGTTCCGCGAGGCGCTGATCGATCCGCTTGAGCCCTATCTCGACGGGGTTGAGCGGTTGGTCATCGTGCCCGACGGCCCGCTGGACAGCTTGCCCTTCCACGCCCTGGTGGTGGAGCCGGGTCCCGAGGACGCGCCGCCGCTGGCGCGCCTGCGCCAGACCCGCTGGCTGTCGGACAACTACGCCATCGCCGTGGCGCCCACAGTGTCCTCCTTCGTCGCCCTGCGCCAAGCCGCGGCGCAACAGCGCGACTACGCGCGCCCGCTCTTGGGCTTTGGCGATCCGGTGCTGTCGGGCGCCTCCCGCGAGGCTGAGCCGGTGGATGTCGAGGGCATCGATGCCGCCGCGCTCAACGCCCAGCTCAAGCTCATGGGCGGCGCGGGCGACCCCGAGAAGCTCGCCGCGCTGGCCCCGCTGCCGGAAACCAGCGCGCTCTTGGAGGCCCTCGCCTCGAGCCTCGGCGCGCGGGCCCGAGACATCTATCTCGGCGAAGACGCCCAAGAGCTCGACCTCAACTTCCTGAACGACTCCGGCCGCCTCGCCCGCTACCGCATCGTCACCTTCGCCACCCACGCCTTGGTCGCCGGCGAACTGGCGGACCTTGACTTGATCGAGCCGGCGCTGGTGCTCAGCCGGCCCGCCGGCGAGGACATCCCGCTCTCCAATGACGGGCTGTTGCGGGCCTCTGAGGCCGTCACCCTCAAGCTCGGCGCGGACATGGTCATCCTCGCGGCCTGCAACACCGCGGCCGCCGACGGCACGCCCGGCGCCGCGCCCCTGTCCGGGCTCGCCAAGGCCTTCTTTTACGCCGGCGCGCGCTCGCTCTTGGTGTCCCACTGGCCCGCCGAAGCCAACGCCACCGCCGAGCTCGTGCCCGCCATGGTCGAGGCCATGGAGGCCGGCGCGCCGCGCGACCGCGCTCTGCAACAGGCCATGGCGCAGGTGCGCGCCGACGAGAGCCGCCCGCACTTCGCCCACCCCGCGCTCTGGGGCGCGTTCATGGTTGTGGGCGACACGCTTTAGCCTAAGCTCCACGAAAGTATCGGGGATCACGACGCAATGAGGGTGGGGATCATGGGGAACGAGACACACACGCGCGGGCGTTGGATGGCGGCGCTTGGCCTGGCGCTCACGGTCGTGACGGCCAGCGCGTGCATGGCGCAAGACAGAGAGCCCGATCCCATCGCCCTGCTGCAGGCCTTCGTGCAGGCCGAGCAAGCGGACGACACAGAGGCGGCGGCGCGCGCCGCGCGGGCGTTGGCGGCGACCGGTGTTTCGCCACTCCAGCTCGACCGGGACGAAACGCAGCGTTTGCGCCTCCAACTCGCCAAGGCTCTTGCAAACGCCGGCGACGCCGAAACCGCCATCACACTTCTTGAGACTCTGGCGGCGGAGCTTGATGAACAAGCTGACGCGGACCCGCAATTCTTCGCTGACAGCCTTGCGCTGTTGGCGACGGTGCGTGCGGCCGCTGGCGACCTGCCATCGCTTCAAAGCGCTTTGAGCGCGATTGACCAAGCCATTGAGGTCCTTGAAGCGCATGTCGGCGAGGACAGCGTCGCGCTCATTCGCCTCATCGCGTTGCGCAAGGACCTGACATCGAGACTGGTCGACGCGCCGCTCTCCCCAGCCCCCGGACAAGCCCCCAGATCCACGCGGCCTGAAAATGCGCGCGATGAGCAGGACGACGTGCAAGACGTCACGCTCAACGTGAACATCGGGCCGGAACTGAGGCTCCGGCTCCAACAACAACTCCAGTCTGACGACACGCGGCTGGCGCGGCTCGTTGAGGCCCGCACAACGCGCCGCGAAGAGCTCACCCCCATGGACGGCGGCGCCGCACGCTCAATTGACGGCGGCAACGCCGACGCTGCGCCCGCGGACTTCGAACTTGTGCGCGTGTTCTACGGCACCAACCGCGCGCCCACAGGCAAGCAAAACCCCGTCGACTATTACGGCCACGTCCGCAACCGCCTGGAGACCGGGGTGGTCACGGTGTCTGTCCCAATCACGCGCGAGCTGGGCGCGATCCCCCGCTCATCCATCTGGCGCGGCGAATTCCGCCCCGACCCCGCCAAGCACGTGATCGTCGAGGATCTCGAGGCCTACCCGGATCTCGACAAGTTCGCTGATGAGCTCCGCCGCGCGGTGGACCGCTCCCGGCGGCGCGAGGCGTTTATCTACATCCACGGCTTCAACAACGACTTCCAGGCCGCCGCCGAACGCACCGCCACCCTCGCTATGGATCTTGAGCTCGACGGCGCGCCGGTGATGTATTCCTGGCCGTCCCGCGGCGGGGTGCTGGGCTATTTCGCCGACAGCGCCCAAGTTGTGAAGCCGGTGGTGGAGGATCTCGAACGCTTCCTCACCCTGGTCGCTCAGGCAGCGGAAGCGGACACGCTGCACGTGGTCGCCCACTCCATGGGCAACCGCTATCTGCTCGCCGCGCTGGAGGAGATCACGGATGAGCGCGGCCGCCGCGCCGCGCCTCTGTTCGATGAAGTCGTGTTCGCAGCGCCCGATGTGGACGCGGAAGACTTCGCCGGCCGCTTGCCGGATGTGCGCCGCGCGGCCAAGCGCATGACGCTTTACGCAAGCGCGGACGACGCGGCGCTGCGCACCTCCATGCGCCTCGCCGGCGGCTATGCGCGGGCCGGCGACGCGCGCACGCCGGTCCTGGTCGCCCAGCTCGACACGGTCGACACCGCCCCTGCGCCAGCGCGGGAGGGCGGCCTCGGCCATGGCGATGTGTTTGAAGCGGCGTTAGACGACTTCCGCGCCGTCGCCTGGTTCAGCCTCGACCCGCAGCAGCGCTGCATTCTCGCGCCAAGACTTGAAGGCGACGAGACGCTCTGGTCCTATGAAGTGCCCGATCCTGAGACCTGCGACGCCGGCGTGTTCCGCGCGGCGATTGTGACGTGCCGCCGCCTTGGTCCCCAACAAACCCGCCAGCTCCTCGACAACCAAATCGAATTCGCTGAGGAGGGCCGCGACGCGGCGAGCGCTGCACGCTGGCGCAATGTCCGCGGCGTCGTGGATGCGACGTGTCCAGCATGAGGCGCATCGTCTCGATCTGGATCCTAGCGATCACGATGGCCGTCGCGGCCCTCGCGCCTGCTCGGGCGCAGGACCAGAACGCCCTTGCCGAGGCGCGCCGGCTGATCGCCGAGGCTTATGAGCTTTGGGAAGCGGGCGATGCCGCCGCCGCGGCTAAGCGTGAAGAGCAAGCCCTCGCCATCCGTGAGGCCGAACTGGGCCCTGATCACCCCGACACGCTGACGGCGGTCAACAACCTAGCGTTATCGTATCAATCCCTCGGCCGCTTCGCCGAGGCCGAGCCGCTTTATCTCCGCGCCCTGGAGGCCCGCGATCGCGTGCTTGGGCCCGAGCACCCCAACACGCTCACCTCCGTCAACAATCTGGCGGTGCTCTACCAAAACGCCGGCCGCTTCGCCGAGGCCGAGCCGCTTTATGTCCGCGCCCTGGAGGCCCGCG
>CAZZLC010000170.1:0-4997 GCA_964655065.1 uncultured Enterobacteriaceae bacterium
CGGCTACGTGATGAACCGCATGGACTGGCGCATTCGCTCGCCTCGCGCCATCGCGTTGACCCAGGCCGCCCACGCCTCGCTCAGGTGACGCGCGTCGTCCGGATCCTCCGGGGGAGCCGGGAGGAGACGGCGCGCCGGGCGCGGCAGCTGCTCGCCGGCTTTACCGAGGTGATCTGGGTCTCGACCGAAGACCTCGGCGGACTCCGACGCTGGCTCGGGACGTCGCTGCAGGCGGTGGTGCTCGATGGCCACGATCCTCTGCCCGCGGAGGTCTACGGGCAGGCCCAGGGGCTCGTCCTCGGGGGTGGGGTGTTCATCCTGCGTCTCCCCCCGGTGGGCGTGGGTCCCCGAGACCCTCGCCTCGCGGTGCCTCCCTTCGGCGCCGACCACGTCGGTCGACGCTTCGCCCGGCGGGTGGTGTCCGCGCTCGAGACCGTGTCGCTGCCCGCCGACGCCCCGCCGACGCCCCCGCCGGGTCCTCCAGAAGCGTCGGGCTCGGCCGAGCAGGCGATGGTCGTCGAGACGCTGCAGGACACTCTGGTGGACGCTCCCGCGTTCGCGGTGCTCACCGCGCGTCGAGGGCGGGGCAAGTCGAGCGCCCTGGGCCTCGCGCTGCGCGGCTACCCCGGTCGCGTCTGGCTCACCGCGCTGCACGAGCGCTCGGTGCACGAGGTGCTGCGGTTCGCCCAGCGTCCGGATCTGGTCCACCGGGCTCCGGAGGCGGTGTTGCTGACGGACGAGCCTCCGCCGGACCTCCTCGTGGTCGACGAGGCGGCCACGCTGTCCGTGGCGTGGTTGCAGCAGGTGGTGCAGCGGTTCGGCGACAGCCACCTCTGGTTCGCCACCACCACCGAGGGCTACGAGGGCACCGGCCGCGGCTTCGCCTTGCGCTTCGGTACCTGGCTCGACGCCCGACCTCGGGTGCTCCACCGGCTCACCCTCGAGACCCCCATCCGCTGGTCGCCCGACGATCCCCTCGAGAACGCGCTGACCGACGCCTTGCTCCTGTCGCCGGGGGAACCTCCGCCGGGAGCCGGTCGAGGCGAGGTCGTCCACCAGGTGTGGGATCGCGATGCGCTCGCCTGCGACGAGGCCACGCTGCGTGCCACGTTCGGCCTGCTCGTCCACGCCCACTACCGCACCACCTCGGGCGACCTTCACCGCTTGCTCGATGCGCCCAACCTGGTGCTGCACACCCTTCGGGAGGGAGAGGCCATCGTCGCGGCCACCATCGTCGCCCTCGAGGGGCCGCTGGCGCCGGAGAGCGTCGATGCGCTGGTCAGCGGGCGGAGCCGGTTGCGTGGCCAGGCGTTGCCGGAGACGCTGGTGTGCCACGCCGGGGTCCGCGAGGCCGGGGCGTTGAGGTACGTACGGAGCGTTCGCATCGTGACGCACCCGGCGCACCGCCGCCGGGGGTTCGCCCGGGCCCTGGTGGAGGCCGTCCACGAGCATCACGACGCCGACGCCTTCGGGACGCTCTTCGGCGCCACCACGGGGGTGGTGAGGTTTCGCCAGGCCACGGGGTACGAGCTGGTGCGCCTCGGAGCGGCTCGGGGCGCGCGGACCGGAGACCCGGCCGCGGTGATGGTGCGGGCGGTGACGCCCGACGCGAGACGCGTGGTCCACCGACTCCGCGAGCGTCTCGCCGCGCGCCTGCCCGCCCAGATCGACCTCCTGCGGAGCGACGACGCGGGACCGGTCGAGGAGCACCTCGTCGAGGCGTTATTGGACGGACTCGCGCCTCGACGCGAGCCGCTCCCTGCCGAGGAGGTCCGCGACGGGGTCCGGGGCTACGCGTTCGGGCCCCGTCCGCTCGAGGCGGTGATCGTGGAGCTTCGTCAGTTCGTCGCCGAGCATCCCGAGGCGTACGCGGCCCTCCGGCCCGAAGACCGCGCCCGGCTCGCCGAGCGGGTGGTCGAGGGAAGACCCTGGTGGCATCTCGCTCAGCCTCGGGGCACCACGATTCCGACGGAGATGCGCGCGACGCGGCGAGCCTTCGCGGCCCTCGCGCGGGCGGTGATGCCGGAAGACCGCAGCACGTTGGGTGTGGACGACCGTTAGGGCCCCAGATTACGGCGGAGGGCTGTGGCTGGGGGTCCGTGTGCCGAATCCCATCGTGAACGAGGAGCTCGAGCTCCTCGACCGGATCCGGACCTGGCTGACCGAGGAGCCCTACGAGGCCCAGGTCTCCGAGGCCGAGATCGTCGACGAGCTCGTGCGGCTGCGGGACGAGATTCCGACCGCCAAAGAAGAGGACCAGGGCGCACTCCGCGAGCAGTTCGACCGACAGTACGCGCTGCTCACGCAGGTACGCGCGAGCCGAGACCGGCCGCAGCTCGACCCCGACTCGCCCTACTTCGCCCACCTCCGGCTCGTGGAGGACGGACGAGCCAGGGACATCTTCCTCGGCAAGACCACGCGCATCTCGGGCAAGCTCCGCATCGTGGACTGGCGCGACGCCCCGATCTCGAGATTGTTCTACGCCTACCAGCAGGGTGAAGAGTACGAGGAGGAGTTCGGTGGGCGGGTCCACGAGGGCGAGGTCGACGTCAGGCGCACCCTCACCATCTTCAGGGGCGCCCTCGAGCGCGTCGATGCGCCCGAAGGCACCTTCGTCAGCGACCCCGAGGGCGAGGAGGGCTGGCGAGTGGTGCGGCACGAGCCGGCCCGGCTCGCCGGTGGTCAGGGAGCCGCGCTGCGCGCTCACGCCGTCGACCAGGGGAGTGCGCGACGGCTCGGCACCGACGGTGGGGGAACCCGGCAGCGCCGTGACAAGCGGCTGCCCGACATCGCAGGGCTCATCGACCCCGAGCAGTTCGAGCTCATCACCCAGCCTTCGTCGGGCTTCGTCGTCATCCGTGGTACCGCGGGGTCGGGCAAGACCACGGTCGCGCTGCACCGCATCGCGTACCTCGCCTTTGGAGACGCCGAGTTCGACAGTCCCCGCACGCTCTTCGTGGTGTTCTCGACCGCGCTGCGCGAGTACGTGAGCCACGTGCTGCCCGCCCTGGGGGTGAAGCACGCCCAGGTCCAGGACTTCCGGTCGTGGGCGCGCGCCCAGGTCCGGCGGCACTTCCCCAGGCTGCCGCGCACCATCCGGTCCGACACGCCGGCGAGCGTGACGAAGCTCAAGCTCCACCCCGTGATGCTGGGGCGGCTCGCCGACCAGGTCGAGCGAGTGAAGGGCCCCGCGAACGCAGAGCAGGCCTTCGACGATGTCGTGAGCGCGCTCACCGATGTCCAGGCGCTCCGCCGGGCGCTGTCCGACGAAGGCAGCACGGCGTTTGGCGACGCCGAGCTCGTGAAGGCAACGACGTGGTGCCGTGACCGGTTCGAGGAGGTCGCGGCCCACCTCGAAGGCGACAGGGAGGCGGGAGCCGCGCTCGACCCCGAAGACGAGGTGCTCCTGCTCCGCGCCTGGCAGCTTCGGGTCGGGCCGCTGCGGCACCAGCGGGGCGCGCTCCGGTACCGACACGTCGCGATCGACGAGGTCCAGGACTTCTCGCCCCTCGAGGTGCGGGTGCTCATCGACACGCTCGATCGGCACCGGTCGATCACGCTGGCCGGGGACACCCAGCAGCACGTCATGCAGGACGCGGGCTTCACCTCCTGGACGGACTTCTTCGACCGACTCGGGCTGACGGGGACCGCGGTGAGCACGCTGCGCATCGCCTATCGCTCGTCGAGGCCCATCGTGGCGTTCGCGCAGGCGGTACTCGGTGACCTCCGCGAGGACGACGATCCGCCGCTCGCGACCCGCGACGGGCCGGAGGTGGAGCTGTTCCGCTTCACCGACGACGGAGCCTGCGTCGCGTTCCTCGCGGACTCGCTCAAGGAGCTGGTGCGGGCGGAGCCGCTCGCATCGGTCGTGCTGCTCTCCCCGTCGCCCGAGGTCTCGGCGCTCTACCACGCCGGGCTGTCGCGCAGCGAGGTGCCCCGTCTGCGACGGGTGACCCGGCAGGACTTCACCTTCGCTCCCGGGATCGAGATCGCCGAGGTCGCGACGGTGAAGGGGCTCGAGTTCGACTACGTCGTGGTGCTGGAGGCGAGCACCCGGTACTACCCGGACACGGCCGAGGCCCGGCGGTTGCTGCACGTCGCGGCGACGCGGGCTATCCACCAACTCTGGCTGACGTCGGTGGGGACGGCCTCACCGATTCTGCGCGAGATCTTCGAGGGAGCGGCGTGATGAAAGACGAGAAGCGGCTCGAGGAGGTCGAGGTCAAGCTCGCGTTCCAGGAAGACCTCCTGGCCAAGCTCGACGAGGCCCTCCGGACCTTCATCGACGAGGTCGGGGACCTGCGCCGCGAGGTCAACGCCCTCCGCGAGGCGGTGGACCGGCTCACCCCCGACGCTCCCGAGGACGATCCCCCTCCGCACTACTGATGGAGGTGTGGCGCCCGCACGCGGCGACGGCTACCGTGGGTGTCCCGGAGGTCGCATGAACCGCCCCATCTGGGCCCGCGCCGTCCTCGTGTCTGTCGCACTGTTGATGAGTGGGGCCTGTCGCCCCAGCCTGTCGCCCCCGAACGAAGTCGTTCCCGTCGAGCCGCCCCCGAACGACACGTGGGCCACCACCGGCGACACGGCTCCACCCCTGCCCTGCGCGACCCCCGAGGTCGAGCCGAACGACGTGGGGACCGAAGCGACCGTGCTCCCGCTCGAGCGTCCCGGCTGCGGGGAGCTCACCGAGAACGACCGCGACGCTTTTGCGTTCACCGTCGACGATGCAGGCTGGCTCTCCGTCGAGGCAGAGCGGAGCGACGGCTCGCTCGCAGACCTGGTGCTTCGGCTCGACGGGCCCGACGGTCAGGTGATCACGAAGGACAACGACCTCGAGGACACCGACGTGAGCCTCGAGTTTCCCGCTCCCGCGGGCGCGTGGGTGGCGGTGGTGACGGAGACCGAGGGTCGCGGCGGCGAACGCTTCACCTACGAGCTCCTCGTCAGCGAGGCGAAGGCGCCCGTCGAGTGGACGCGCCTCGAGGACGAGCCGA
>CAZZLC010000171.1:0-4816 GCA_964655065.1 uncultured Enterobacteriaceae bacterium
GAGGGCGACCTGCTGCTCGTGCACGTCCAGCCCTCGGCGCGTCGGAGGAAGCCAGCGCGCGATCGCACGGCGAGGTGGACGACCCCCGATGCCGCTCCCGTGGCCGACGCCACGGAGGACGACCTCGAAGACGACGTACTCGCGCGCTTGCTGGAGCACGTCGACGAGCGGTACCCAGCGCCGTTCGGCTCGAACACCGAGCGCACCCTCGGCCGGCGCGGTCTGCTCGCCCACGACGGGCATCGGTGGCGGCCGACCCTCGCCGCGTTGCTCGTCGCGGGACGGCGCCCGGAGCTCTTCGTGGCGGGCTGTGCGGTCGAGCTCCACGTGGACGGCACCGCCAGCGAGCTGGATGGCGCGGTACCCGAGCTCGTGCACCGGTTCGGGGAAGGCGTCGTGCCTGGCGTGGATCGGGACCTGTTGGCCGAGGTCGTGCTGAACGCGCTGCTGCACCGCAACTGGGCCATCGAGGCGCCCGTGCGGGTGGCGCTCGCCGGTGAGCGCCTGGTTGTGATCTCGCCGGGGGCGATCGCGGCGGGAGCGCCGCGGCGCGCGGTGCACCCGAATCCGCTGCTGGTGCACTTCGCGACGGCCCTCGGGCTCGCGACGGGGACCGGCCGAGGCCTTCGCGATGTCGCTCGGCGGCTGGCTCGAATCAAGCGGCGACCGCTGTCCCTGGTGGAGCGACCGGGCGAGGTCTGGTTCGTCGCGGACGTCCGGCGGTCATCCGCATCACGGCGGCCGCCGAAGGCGACCTCGAGCCCGGCGCCAGCGCCCCCCGTCCCTCCGAGGGAGAGGACGGAGGGGGTGGCACCCTCCGGACGCGCGGCTGCCGCCCCGGCGGGCGAGCCAGGTTCCGCGACTGTGGGACCGGCTGTCGTGCCGCGGCCCGAGCCGGCTCCGACAACCGCCGGACCGTGCTCGGCGGCACGTGTTCCGCCCTCATCGCAATCGACATCGGCCGCCCCTCGGGTGCTTCTGCCTCGCGACCCCGATGACCGCGCGAACGCCGTGCTCGCGACCCTGCGCACCCACGGGAGGGCCACGACCCGCGAGATCGCACGTGCCCTCGGCTGCTCTCGCCCGGTCGTCGGCAAGGTCCTGACCGCGCTGGTCGTCGATGGCCGCGTGCGCGCCACGCAGGGCGCAGGTCGCTCGCCGTTCCAGTCCTACGAAGTCGTCCACGACGCCGATGCCGGATGACGCCGACCGAGATGAGCCTTCCGGCCCCGCCCGTCCTGTGGCCTCCACCTCCTCCTGCGTCCTTCGGGTGCGCACGGCTCTCACGAATCCCTGCGACAATCCGCTTCCCCCCGCGCGACGTGGCCGCCCCTATGCCTCCAGCGTCCGGAGGTGGTCGAGCAGCTGCAACCTCGGGTCGTCCACGAACTCGATCGGCGATGTGGGGATGGTGCCGGTGAGGAGCTCGGCGAGCGTGATTGCGAGCAGTCGGAGCGTCCGCGTCGCGTAGATCTCGTCCACTACCGTCTCCGCATCGGGCGACAGCCCCGACGCCGTGATGATCAGCCCATCGGTGAGCTGCTCGCGCTCCAGGTCCAGCACGAACCCGCCGAGCCGCTCGCGGGAGAAGCGGGCGCGCTCGAGCTTCACCGTCACGCCGGCCGTCACGACCTCGCGGGACTGTTCGGGCATCCCGACATCGACGAACTGGCCGTCGCCGCGCTCCATCCTCCGGGCGAGCTGTACCGTCCGGTAGACCTGCAGCCGCCCGTCGATGCCGCCGTCCTGGTTGCCCCGCCGAGGCGGCAGACCTCGAGCCACCTTCCTGACATCCCCGCCGAGCGCCTCGACGATCCGCCGACCGGCGCTCTCCTTCTCGCTCGACGGCAAAAGGAGCAGGCGCCCCACGAGCTGCTGGGTCAACAGCGTCATCCGAGGGAGGCGTCGCCGAGAACGTCGGCCGTCCCCTCGAGGCACTGGCGCAGCACGGCGTTCACGTACTCCTCGATCGTCGAGGGCTTCGGGTCGGTCGAGGTCGCAGACGTGAGCGGTGCGACGAACTGCCAGCGGGGCACCTCGAGCTGCATGGCATACCGCTTCGGCATTGTGCGCTGCCGCTGCCGCTTCGCAAGCCGCATCGCGTGCTCGACCGCGTCGGGCCGCACCGACGAGACCAGCGGCTCGTGGCGGGCCACCCCCGTGAGGTACGCCGTCGCGAGGAACGCCCGCTTGACCACATCTCGATGCAGCCGGTTGGCGGACAGGGGCTTCTTGAGCGCCCGGATGGCTGCGAGATCGAGCCTTCGCTTGTCGAGGGCCAGCGGGATCGGGTCGTACAGCGACGCCGCGCCCGAGATCGACAGGTTCTTCGTGAGGAGCCGCTGCTTGGTCATGTGAGCCCCTGGTCCAGGTCGCGCAGCAGGCCTCGCAGCGGCTCCGAGAAGTCCCGCCCCGCGTAGAACTGCTTGGGGTGTCCGCGCGTGAAGGGGAGGACCGCGTCGGCGAGTCGGTTCGCGATGCCTTGCTGGTCGAGTGCCATCTTAAGCCGATCGACGTCATCGTGGCTACGAACCCGGTTCGCGACGATCGACATGCGGACGCCCCGACCCGAGATCGCGGCCTGGGTCACCACCTGCCGCAGGTCCTCGGGCACGCGCTCGAGCGCGATCTCGTCGTCGGGTGGGACCGGAGCCACGAGGCGCCATCCGCGGCGCGGTCGCTCGAGGAAATCGACGAGATAGCGTCAGTAGTCATCGGTGTCGGCAACCAGCACATCGAAGTCGCGGGCGCCGGGGAAGCTCTCGGGCAGGGGCTCGCCCTCTCGCGTGTCGATGACGTTGCCCGACTCGGGGCCGAAGAACCCGCTGTCTCGCAGGTACCGGGACATGAGCGCGCCCTGGGCGAGGTCGACGGCCCACACCCGCTTCCCCTCACTTGCCAGCAACAGCGCGATGTTGGTGGCCACGGTGGTCTTGCCGACGCCGCCCTTCGGGGTGTTCACGACCACCTTGATCATCGGAGCGTCCCTCGACGGATGCGGTCGCTGACGGCGGCGACACCGTTGTTTTCGCGTCACACGGGCTTGCGTGCAACGCCGCGCTTCCACTATCGCATCACGGGTGCGTCGCCCCGCGTGATCGCGGGCCGATGCCGGACTTCACGGATCGCCGGGGGGATTGTGCTCACGACGAGGTGCCAGCGACCGCCATCGCGGCGGGCTCGGCGTCCGCGTCGGTGACGACGTCCCACAGCTCGTCCTCGGGGACGTTCTTGAACAGGCGGCTCCCGAGCAGGAGCTGGCGCAGCATCGGCGTGAGGTGCCGGCGTCGGTTGAACACCTGGCTCCAGTACGATCGCGACAGGCCGAGGTGATCGGCGAACTGCTGGTGGGTCAGGTGGTTGTAGGTGATCGCCCGCAGGATGGTGTCCTGACGGATGAGGAAGCGACCAACGTCCATGAGAAGCTCCTTCGATTGGATTGCGAGTCGGGTTCGACGTACCCGAGGTCCTCACCGGCATGGGACCGCCGATCCAGCGAGAACGCTGACCGTCGACCGGATTTCGCTGACCGGACGGTCGGGCTCCCAGAGACGACCGCGTTCGCCGAAGACATCGGTGGAACCGTCACTGACCCGCTGACCGGCAGCCCCACGGTCAGCGAAACCCGCCGCTGTACAGCTCGATCGAACAACCCCGGTCGTAGGTGGACCTCACGCGACGTTGCCGTCGCCGAGGACCCCGGATGCCCGCTGCCCCCGACCCGACGCCCACCGACCCGGTCGCCGCCAGGCGCAGGAAGCTCGCGCGCCTCTTGGCCATCGGCGCGCTGCGGGCTGCGACGGCCAAGGCTGCGGAAGCGTCCACGCAGGGCGACGACGTCGAGGCGAAGCCGCAGGACGGGCAATCGACCGACTGACTGGCCGCCCAAGGCCCAGCCTGGATAAATGGCACCAGTTCAATCACTCGAACCAAGGCGCGCCAACCATGTCCTCCGCCCCCACCCGCGTCGCCGTCTACACCCGCGTCTCCACCGACGTTCAGGCCGGCAAGGACGAAGGCTCGCTCGACACGCAGGAGGCCCGGCTGCGGGCCTTCCTCCAATCCCGCCCGGGCGAGCACGAAGTCCGCCAGGTGTTCCGCGAGGAGGGGGCCAGCGGCAAATCCCTCGACCGGCCCGCGCTGCAGCAGCTCATGCGCGCCATCAAACGCGACGAGATCGACCTCATCGTCGTCACGCGGCTCGATCGTCTCTCCCGCAGCCTGCTCGACTTCTACGAGCTGCATCGCCTCTTCGAGAAGCACAACGTCCGCTTCGTCTCGCTCAACGAGACCTTCGACACCTCGACGCCGGTCGGCCGCGCGATGCTCAAGCTGGTCCTGGTGTTTGCGGAGCTCGAACGCGAGCAAACGGCCGAGCGCACCCGGCAGGCGATGCGCGCCCGCGCCGAGCGCGGCCTGTGGAATGGCGGTGCCCCGCCGCTCGGCTACGACTCCAAGGGCAACGGCCACCTCGACGTCAACACCCACGAGGCCGAGCTCGTGCGCCTCATCTTCGACAAGTACCTCGAGCTGCGCTCCGCCCCGCAGGTCGCGAAGTGGCTCAACGCCCAGGGCCACCGCCAGAAGCGCTTCACCTCCCGTCGCAAGGGCCAGACCGGCGGCAAGACCTTCACCCCCGCCTCCGTCCGCCTCCTCCTCAAGAACCGGCTCTACCTCGGCGAGATCACCCACAAGGGCGAGGTCTTCGACGGCCAACACGACCCAGTCGTCGACCGCGACGTCTTCGATCGTGCCCAGAACGTCATCGAGGGCAACTCGAAGAACCGGCGCGGCCCGCCCCTGCGCTCCCAGCACG
>CAZZLC010000172.1:0-4568 GCA_964655065.1 uncultured Enterobacteriaceae bacterium
CCGGTGGGCGCCCTATGGCTGGGTCGAAGCGAGGAGCCGATGTCCAGCTACGCCGTGTCCCCCTCCCTGAAGGCCCTGCTCGCGGACTACGGCGCGAACCACCACGACGTGCTCCGCGTCGCGGGCCTACCGGACGATCTCCTGGACCGTCCGGCTCCTCGGCTCAACGCCGCCGCGTTCTTCAAGTTCTGCCAGGCCGCGGAGGAGGCCGTGGCCGACCCGCTCCTCCCGCTCGCACTCGCGCGATCGATGAGCGTCCAGGGCTTCGCGCCGGCCCAGTTCGCCGCTCTGTGCAGCCCGAGCCTGGCTGTCGCCGCCCAGCGCCTCGCTCGCTTCAAGCCGCTGCTCGCCCCGATCCGGATCGCGCTGGACCCCGACCCCCGGGCGCTCACGCTGCGGTACACCTGGCTCGACTCGGGGATCGAGCCTCCCCGCTGGCTGGTCGCCCACGAGGCGGTGTTCGTCGTGCAGCTCGCTCGCATGGGCACGCGGCGCGAGATCGTCCCCCTCGAGGTCACCCTGCCCGTGCTCCCCGACGCGCGGCGCGAGTACGAGTCGTACCTCGGGGTGAGGCTTTGCCGCGGTGAGCCCCTGACCCTGCGGTTCTCTCGCGCGGACGCGGAGCGGCCCTTCCTCACCGCCGACGCTGCGATGTGGGAGGCCTTCGAGCCGGATCTCCGGCGCCGGCTCGCCGACCTCCAGGGGTCGGCCACCTTCGCCGAGCGGACCCGCGCCGTGCTCCTCGAGGCTCTGCCCAGCGGCCAGGTCACGGTCCAGGCCGTGGCACGACGACTGGCGGTGAGTCCCCGTACGCTGCAGCGTCGCCTCCAGCAGGAGGGCGCGAGCTTCACGGGCGTGGTGCGCGAGGTCCGTGAGGAGCTTGCTCGCCACTACCTCACCGGCACACAGGTGAGCTCCACCGAGATCGCCTACCTGCTCGGCTTCGATGAGCCGAGCTCCTTCTTCCGCGCATTCCACCAATGGACGGGACAGACGCCGGAGCGCCTCCGGGCGGCTGCCCTGGCCTCGTGATCAGGAGACCACGATGACCCAGAACCCTCGTGCTGACTGGCGCCCGCTCTACCGGATCGGTGCGCTCGGTGCGTTCCTGATGCTGCTGACCGTCCCCGCCCAGATCGTCGTCTTCGCGATCAACCCGCCGCCCGACGACGTCCTCGACTGGTTCGCCCTGTACGCCGAGAACCCGGTGCTGGCCATGCTCAACCTCGATCTCGTGTACGCGGCGTCCCAGGGGCTGATGGTCCCCCTGGTGCTCGCGGTGGCCGTCTCGGTGTGGGACCATCGGCCCGCGCTGGCGCTGGCTGGCGCCTCGGTGATGCTCTTCGCGATCACGATCCACACCACCTCGAACCCGTCGATCGAGATGCTCTCTGCGTCTTGGGCCTATGCGGCCGCCGACTCCGACGCGGAGCGCGCGATCGTCCAAGCTGCAGGGGAGACCCTGCTCTACCGCTGGACCGGCACCAGCTACGCGGTGGGGTACATCGTGGCCGGGTTCGGGTTGATCCTGCTGTCAGCGGCCACCTGGGACGTCTACTCGCGGTTCGCGACGTGGCTGGGGTTCGTCCTGGGCGTCACCTGGTTCGTGCCGGCCAGCTTCGGCACCATTGGCATCATCGTCTCGCTCCTCTCGCTGCTGCCCACGATGCTGTGGCTCGGCGCCGTGGGCTGGCGACTGTGGCGGATGGCGGCAGCACCCCGCTGACGCGATACGCCGACCACCCGGGAGGACTCGTGACCCTCGCCATGACTCTGGTGGCCGGCTGTACAGGCGCGACCGACCCTGGACCGAGCCTCGGCGAACCCTCCGCCGACGCGCGGGCGGGAACCCTGCTCGCCATCGGCGACAGCATCCTCCAGTGGAACGTCGGAACCGGCGAGTCCATCCCCGAGGTGGTGGGCTCGAGCACCGGTCTCGCGGTGACCAACGAGGCCGTCAGCGGCGCCTGGCTCACCAACGACGGCGTCTTCCCCTCGATCCCGGACCAGCGCGTCGACGGCGACTGGGAGTGGCTGCTCGTGAACGGCGGAGCCAACGATCTGGCCCAGCGGTGCCGCTGCCAAGCCTGTGACGGCGTCCTGGACGAGATGGTGACCCCCGACGGGGCCCGAGGGATCCTCCCCGCGCTCGTCGCCGAAGCCACCGGGGACGGCAGCAAGGTGGTCCTCCTGGGCTACCCCGAGTTCCCCGACGGTGCGCAGTTCGGACTCGACGACTGCGACGACGAGCTCGTCGAGCTCGCCTCCCGCCTCGCGACCCTCGCCTCGGCGACCGCGGCCGCGTGGTTCGTGAACGCCGCCGACGTCGTCCGGGCCGACGACGCGGAGGCGTTCATCGCCGACCTCGTCCACCCGACCCCGGAGGGGGGACGAACCATCGGCGAGTACGTGGCGGAGACCATCAGCGCCAACCGCTGATCCGCTCCTCGGTCGGCGACACGCCCGGAGAACCGCGGTCGGCAGGCGAGTGCAGGTGGCGGCCCGGTGGCTGACCATCGCGGCAATGACGAAGTCCCGGAACGGGCTACCTGGGGGTCAGGGGAAGGTGCAGTGCACGAGGGATCTCTCGACGCCAACTCGCGCTCGACCACCATCCGTCGCCAGCGGTTCGTTGCCACCTTGCGAGGATTGTTGCTCCTCGTGCTGGTGTCGATCCCGACCCCGCTGCTCGGGCTCGTCAATCGCGACACCTTCGGAATCGCGGTGGGCATGACCGGGGTGCTGGCCGGGGTCGGCGCGGGCTACGCGCTCGGCCTGGCGGCGGCGCGGAGGGGACACTGGGAGGTCGCGGAGGGGATCACGAACGCGATCTGGACGGCGTTCCCGGCCAGCCTGCTGCTGTTCTTCTCCGCCGAGCACGACGTCACGATTCAGGCCCTCGTCATCACGCTCGGCACGTTGTCCATCGGGGTCGTTCAGAGCGTGATGCTCGCGCTCGGAACCTGGAGGCGTTCACGCCTGTGGCTCGTGACCAGCTTCGTCCTGTTTGCCGTCACCCTGGTCTGGGTGCTGCTCCGTGAGGGCATCGCCTGGGTCTACGTGGTCTCGCTCCTCGTGGTGGTGCTGCTGCTCGGCGCTGCCAACCTCTGGCCGGTACGCACGATGTTCCGGGATCTCGAGGAGGCGCTCGAGTCGAGCGAGGCCGCCAACGTCGCGAAGACGCGCTTCCTCGGCAACATGTCACACGAGCTCCGCACCCCGCTCAACGCGATCCTCGGCTATGTCGAGTTGCTCCGGGAGGAACCGGAGCGCACGATGAGCGACGCCGACCGAGACCTGGCCAGGGTCCACTCGGCAGGGGTCCACCTGCTCGGCCTGATCGACGGCATCCTCGATCTCACGCGCATCGAGGCCAACCGGGAGACCACGACCTTCGCGCTCGTCGACGTCCGGGAGCTCCTCGAGGAGTCGCTGGATGCCGTGCGGCCAATGGCCGCTCGCTCGGGGCTGGAGCTCCGCCTCGAGGTCGAGGACGTGGGCGAGGTGGAGACGGACCGGCAGAAGATCAGGCAGATCCTGGTGAACCTCCTCGGAAACGCCCTCAAGTACACCGACGAGGGCACCGTGGTCGTGCGCGCTCGCGCAACCGACCAACAGGTCTCGATCGAAGTCGAGGACTCGGGGGTCGGCATCGAGCCCGAAGACCTGCAGCGCATCTTCGCGCCGTTCGAGCGCACGGCCGCCGACATCACCCGGCGCGTCGGAGGAACCGGACTCGGGCTCGCCGTCTCGGAGCGGCTGGCCCGCCTGGTCGGCGCACGGCTCGAGGGGCGGAGCATGCCGGGCGTGGGCTCCGTCTTCAGCCTGACGCTGCCCCGGCGAGCGATGGCCCGGGCCGCGTCCTGAACCGTGCGTAGCAGAACCACGGCCCACGCCCTCGAGGCACAGTGTCCACCGAGCAAGTTGCCATCGGACTACGTCAAGTCGCTGCAGTCCTCGCGTGCTGGGCCATAATTGACCCGAGACGACAGTGGAGGGGGCGTGACCGTCCGACGCGTGGGAATCCTGACCGGGGGCGGCGACTGCCCCGGCCTCAATGCCGTGATTCGCGCCGTCGTCCGCGTGGGTCGCCGTCGCTACGGCTGGGAGATCCTCGGGATCGAGGATGCCTTCAACGGGCTCGTCGACCTCGGGTACCGCAGCCCCCGGGGCAATCGCTGGCTCGACGTGACCGACGTGAGCGGCATCATCGAGCACGGCGGGACCATCCTCGGCACCGCGAACCGCGGCGACCCCTTCAACTACGTCGTCGAAGACGCGGACGGCACCACCCGCACCACCGACGTGTCTGCGAAGGTGATGGAGAACTTCCGCGAGCTCCAGCTCGACGCGGTGATCAGCATCGGCGGTGACGGCTCCATGCGCATCGCGAAGCGCTTTCTCGACCTCGGGATGCCCATCGTCGGGGTGCCGAAGACGATCGACAACGATCTCGTCGGCACGGACCAGACGTTCGGCTTCGACACCGCGATCAACGTGGCTACCGAGGCGATCGACCGGATCCGCGACACCGCCGACTCCCACGACCGCGTGATGCTCGTGGAGGT
>CAZZLC010000173.1:0-4529 GCA_964655065.1 uncultured Enterobacteriaceae bacterium
CCCAGCTCACCAACTGGGTGGGGGCAACCAGCCGCTGACCGCCGACGTGGTAAGTGGGTCCGAGCACACCGCCCATCGTGCACAACGTCTACGCGGGGGTCGGCAACCCGAGCCAGCCGGCGACCTTGCCCTGACGCACGGCGCCGCGGTACCATCCGACCGCCGGAGACGGCGACGAGGTCCTGCAAGAAACCGAAGAGGGAGTATTGCAGGAGGGTTCGAGTCCCTCGAGGGGGCCGCCATCGAGGTGGCCCCCTTCGTTCTCAGTCGGCGAGCTGCTGCATCGCCTCCTCCGGCCCCTGTGGCGCCGATGGATCCACCCAGTCTTGCAGGAAGCGTCGCCACGAGGGGACCTCGTAGTCGCGAATGATCGCCTTCTCGGAGTCTCGTGGCGTGCCCAACACTCCGCTGGCCCAGTATGGCACCTTGTCGACCACGAGGTCACCCTCTCGCTCCCAGTCGCCGAAGTAGGGCCAGGCCAGGTTGCTAGGTCGCGTGGTGGGGTAGAGCCACGCGCTCGGCCGCATGTGGACCGTACGGTCGGTGCTCACGAACGGCCGGGTCCCGTCGAGTCCGTGATGGCGGAGGGCCGCGGCCAGCCACTCGACGAAGCCCCGGTACAAATCCGCCCTCCCATCGACCGTCAACTTGGTGGCTGGGTTGCTCGGATCCGAGATCATGATGGGAATCGGCGCCATGTCGTCGGGTACGAGGATCACCGCGTCGTGATCCAGCTCCTCGTCGCCCACGAGGAAGACGATACGCCACGTCGCCAGCCGGAAGGCCGCTGCGACGTGCTGCTCTGGGAATGGCGTCAGGTCGAGGGGCTCGCGCGTCTCGCGGAGAGGCGACGCGGCCACCCGTTCAACGTCCAAAGCCAATGGGTTGGGCGGGGGTGCCGTGGTGGGTCCGGCGATCGCGAGGTGCACCAAGGCCTCGGTGATGTGCCAGGTGACGTCGGACGGCATGAGCTGGTCGAGTCGATCCGCGTGCGCCCGCAACACCCACGCTCGCCAAACGACTCGCCGCCGTTCTACGTCGCCCATCACGACCTCGCGTGGGGTCAGGTGAGCGGCCGCCGACACGCTGTGCCCCACGGAGTGTTGCCGGACCTGCACGAGCCGACCGCCGCGGTAGATTTCGAGTCGCCACTCGAGCTCGAAGGTTCCAAAGCTGTCGAGAAGCCGGCCCACTCGGGGGGGGCGAAGGGGCTCGAGCTCGAGCTTCAGGTCCTCGTGCGGCAACTCGAGCTGCAGCATCTCCTGGAAATGCTCGCCCTCCACCCAGTCGAAGAAGGGGGTAGCGGGATCGGCGGCCGCCATCGCGAGGTGTTGGATGAGTGCGTCCGGATCCCCGGCATCGACCGCCGTACCTTCCCCCCGAAGGCCGCGGAGCACCTGCCGGAGGGCCTCGCGCATCCGTGCCAACGGATCCGAGTCGGCCCGAGCCCCCAGTCCAGGAAACACCCGGACGAACTCGGACTCGAAGACAATCACCTCCTCGGTCGCGTGGCGGTACACCAGGCGCCCGCCGATCCAGGAGCCAGCCGTGAGGGCCACGCAGGCCCACGCATCGAGCGTCAGGCTCGCGCCGTCTTGCTCGACTTGGATCGGCAGGGGCAGCTCGCGGAGCCAGGCCTCGACCGAGCCGGCGACGGGAGCCCGGGCGAGCGGCTTCAGCATCGCTTCGGCGACGTGACCGACGGGGGTGCCCGGTGCCACGAGCCTGGCGACGGCGCACAGTGCCTCGGCTCGAGGACGCTCGGGGTCGCGACCCGGATGCGTCGACCAGGACCGTGACGCGTCGTCGAGCGCATTCCCCAGTTCAGACCGGAGGACCGTGGGATCCTGGTCGCTGACTCGGGAGACAACGGCCACGGCATCCGAGGCGGTGGGTGAGGGAAGAGTCGGGTTCGCACAGAGTCGTGTCATGATGATTCGGGTCCGAGTTAGTCATCCAGCTCCAGGTCGGCCTCCGGATCCTGGTGCATCCCCTCGGTCTGCGACGCAGCCACGCCTCGCGCCTGATCCTTCGACGCCGCAACGGTGCGCGTCTCGTCGGCCTGCATGCCCTCGGCCTGGGCCTTCGCATCGTCCTTGGCTTCGTTCTTGGACTTGACCGCGGCCTGAAAGTCGGTCTCGTTCGACCGCTGGAGGTCGTCGTCGGTGAGCTTGGTCTCGGCGAGCTGCTCGTCCAGGCTGGCCGCGTCGTCGACCAGGCTCTGGCCTTCCTGGGCGGCACGCGGCTTGGGCGCGGCCCTCGCAGCACCGAGATCGGGAGGGGGCGGGCCCGGGTCGGTCGGGGGCAGCGGCTCGACGGGCTTGGGAGTTGCTGCCGAGGGATCCGGAGCCTCGGCGTTGGTGGTCGCGATAGGCTCCGCCGCGGCTTGCTTGCTGGTGGAGACCTGGCCCTGGACCGCCCCCTTCATCGCCCCCGCGCCGTTGTTCTTCTTGAAGTCGCGGGCCTGCTCGAGCGTCTTCGGCGTGAGCTCGGCAACCTTGGCCATCAAGGCGGCCTTGAACGCGGCCTTGTCGAACTCGGCCGCCTCCGTGGCGTCGAGCTTCGCGACCTGGGACGTCTTGGCCTGCGCTTCGAGCTCCGAAGCCGGTCCCGGCGCGGCGTTCTGCGCCTCAGCGGCCTTGCGCTGGGCGGGATTGTTGTGACCGTGCCGCTCCGCGACGGCTCGGGTCCGCCGCACGACGGCCTGGAAAGCGGGATCCTCGTCGGGAGAGCGCGGCACCTCCGTCGGCTCGGCCGCGGCCTCGCCCTCCTCGGCGGCCGACTCGGCCTCGGCATCGACCTCTCCGCGGGTCGCCTCCTCGGCTTCGACGGCCCGCTCGTCGCTCTCGCCGGGGCTGGTGTCGAGGGGGCTCGGGTTGGCGCACTTCGCTCGATGCCGGACCCCACGATTGCGGGTCAGGCTAGCACGAACGTGGCGCCTGCGGCAATTACCAGGTCAGCGTGACCTCGCCGTCGCCGGTGTGTTGGCCGGGCAGGTCGACAACGTTGGTCACCGACGGGTGAGCGAAGCTCGAGCCCCCGGCCCCGGGATTGAAGGCGCCGCCGCCGCCTCCGTAGTACCCGGCGCCGCCGCCCCCGCCAGCACTGGGGATGCAGGCGAACCCTCCCTCCCCGAGTCGGCCGCTCGTGCCCGTGCACTGGCCCTGGACCCAGCCACCGACCCCGCCAGCGGACTGGCTTCCGCCCATGGCGAGGGTGTGGATGTTGCACCCCCCACCCGCGTCTGCGCCCACCGCCCCGCCGCCGGGGGCGCCTTCGAAGCCGACGACGCTGCAGGAGGCCGCGCCGCCGCCGGCCCCCGCGACCAGAACCCGGTCGTCCAGGCGGTCACCACCCAGGCGCACGTCGGACGCTCCGCCGCCGCCACCGCCGGCCTGGGGGAACTCGCCCGTCACCGAGGCGCCGTTGCCGCCGCCGTTCGCGCCCCCCTTGCCCGCGGAGGTCGACGTACCCGCCGTGCCCTGGCCTCCGACGAAGACCACGAGCTCGTCACCGGGCACGAGCGGCAACACGCCCTCGAGCCGTCCCCCGGCGCCGCCTGCCGGCACCACGACGCCGTCGACGTGAGCCGCCCCACCGCTCGCCCCGAGCAGCGTGATCGCCACCTCGTCGACACAGTCGGGAGGGTCCACGACGTGAGGACTCCCCGCCACGTTCAGGGTGCGCGTGCCGGTCGGGCACGCAAAGGCGGCGCCCGCCGAGAGGTCTCGCGTGACCACGAGCGAGCACGAACCCAGGCCCTCGCAGTCGCCGGACCATCCGGTGAAGTCGGCGTCGAGCTCCCCGCGAGGATGGAGCACGAGCTCGGTGCCCCAGTCCACCTCGACCGTGCAGATGTCGCCGCAATCGAGGAGCGCCGGCTCGCTCACGACGTCGCCGAGCTCGGTCACCTCGACAGTGACACTGTGACGGAGCACCTCGAAGGAGGCGGTCACCGTGAGGTCACGTACGGCCTGGATCGTGCACGACTCACCGGGTCGGCAACCCGGCACCGACCACGCGTCATGGCGGCTCCCCTCGTCGGGGGTCGCGTCCAGGGTGACCAGCGTGCCCGGACTCACCTCGAACGCACACGCGTCACCACACTCGAGGCCCGCCGGGAACGAGGTCACGACCCCGCGACCCGGGCCGTCGAGGACGGCGCGGATCTCGATGAGCGCCGAGGAGGAGCCCGTGTCGCTCGACCCGGTGGCGCCGGGTCCCGGCGCGAGGCTGGACGGAGGAGGGGCCATGGCGCAACCAGACAGCAGCCATGGGGTGAAGCAGAGGACGAGGTACACAGGATCTCCAAAAAGCAACAGCACTGCCAGGTACCGCGATCGTCGTTGGGCGCCAAGACCCGCGACGGAGGGCAGAATCGTCCGCGGGGTCACCCCCCAGCTCCCCGGCGCAACTCGGGCCACGCGAGCTTCGTCCGCGACGACGACCTGCGTGGGCACCCGGGCACCCGGGGAGCTCACCAACTGGGTGGGGGCAACCAGCCGCTGACCGCCGACGTGGTAAGTCGA
>CAZZLC010000174.1:0-4517 GCA_964655065.1 uncultured Enterobacteriaceae bacterium
GTACCGGCGCGGCTACAAGTTCTCGACGTATGCGACCTGGTGGATCCGCCAGGCCATCACGCGAGCCATCGCCGACCAGGCCCGCACCATCCGGATTCCGGTGCACATGATCGAGACGATCAACAAGCTGATCCGGACGCAGCGGCACCTGCAGCAGGAGCTCGCCCGCGAGCCCCGCCCCGAAGAGATCGCGGAGAAGATGGAGATGCCGGTCGACAAGGTCCACAAGATCTTGAAGATCGCCAAGGAACCGATCTCGCTCGAGACGCCGATCGGCGAGGAAGAGGACAGCCACCTCGGTGACTTCATCGAAGACAAGGGCACGCTGTCGCCTTCCGAGAACATGGTGAACGCCTCGCTGACCGAGGCCACGCGCAAGGTCCTCGCCACGCTCACGCCCCGCGAGGAGCGCGTCCTCCGGCTGCGCTTCGGTATCGGCCAGCCTCACGATCACACCCTCGAGGAGGTCGGGCAGGACTTCGAGGTCACGCGCGAGCGCATCCGTCAGATCGAGGCCAAGGCCTTGCGCAAGCTCCGCCATCCGTCGCGACGCAAGCGCTTGCAGGCGTTCATCGAGGGCTGAACCCGAAGTCCCCCAGGGCATCGGCCTCGCGTGTGGTCGCCTCGAGCCCCGGCTCGTCGAGTCCGGGCGCGGCATCGACGAGCGCCACGGCTGTCGCGAGGCCTCCCACGACCACCAGCACGACGGTGGCGAGGGGTAGCCACGCCGCCCACGTCCACTCCCGGCGCGGCGGGAGGTTGGGGACGCGGAACTCGGCGGTCGCTCGCTCGGAGGGACGGTGCGCCGGTCCGAACGTCCGGCGCATCGCCGTCTCACCCGTTGGGGCTCCGTCGTAGGGGGACGCGGACTTGCGGTTCTGGTGCACGGGCGACATCGAGACGAGGAGCGGAGCTGGCTCGAGCAGTGGACGCGGCCCTTTGGGGGGCGGTGACTGCGAGCCGTAGAGCACACCGATGGTTGCCTCTGCGTCGGGCAGCCGATCCGCGGGATCGAGCTGCAACAGACCGTCGATCGTCCGCACGACCGCCCGGGGAAGATCGGGAACGTGCGTGGACGCAGCCTTGCGACGCCCACCGACGATCGCCTCGAACGTCTGGAGTCGGTCGTCCGCCACGAACGGTCGGCAACCGCAGACCAGCTCGTAGAGGATGCAGCCGAGCGCCCACATGTCCGCCCGCTGGTCCACGCGGCTCGCATCGCGGATCTGCTCGGGGGACATGTACTCCGGGGTGCCGATGGCGGTCCCCTCCTGGCTGTAGTCGTCGTTCACGATCAGCGACTTCACGAGCCCGAAGTCGGTGACCTTGGGAACGAACCCGAGCGAGCTCGGAGCCAGGAGCACGTTTGCCGGCTTGAGGTCACGGTGGACCACGCCTCGCGCGTGGGCCGCGCCGACCCCGCGCAAGATGCCCCGAAACAGCCACAACGCCTCGTCGAGGGTGGGCCGGTGCTCCGCCAGCCAGTGATCGAGCGAGGGGCCGTCGACGTACTCCATGACCAACGCGGGAACACCGTCGAGCTCGAGCACGTCGGTCACGCTGACGATGTTCGGGTGTCGCAGGTTCGCCTGCACCTTGCCCTCGAGGAGCAGACGCTCCCGCACCGAGGGTGAGGTGACGAACAACACCTTCAACGCGTGGTCGGACTCGAGTTGCAGGTGTCTGACCCGGAATACCGTGGCCATACCGCCGCGACCGACGAGCTCTTCGACGCGAAAGCGGTGTAGCGTTTGCCCGATCGTGAGCACGCTACCTCTATCGGTCCGCTCGCCCCCGAATCGACGTCAACCGACCCCGACGAGCGCGGTCAGAATGGGCGGCAACCGCGCGAGCAGCTCCGTCACGTCGTCCATCGTGGTCTCGACGCCGAGGGAGAGCCGCAGCGCGCCTCGGACGTGGGGCTCGCCCATCGCGCGAAGCACCGGCGACGGCTCTCGCGACCCGCTCGCACACGCCGATCCGGATGACACCGCGATGCCCTGCAGGTCCAGCGCCTGCACGAGCGTCTCGCCCTCGATGCCGTCGAAGACGACGCAGGTGTGGGTGGGCACCCGCGGAGCCCCCGCCCCCATCTCCCGCGCTCCGAGGCGGCGCAGGCCCGCGCGAAGGTGCTCGACGAGCTCGGTCCAGCGCGCCACGCGCTCCGCCGCCTGGTCGTGGGCCAGCGCGCAGGCGACTCCGAACCCGACGACCCCGGGGACGTTCGCCGTTCCCGATCGGAGCCCTCGCTCCTGACCGCCCCCGCCGAAGAGCGGCACGCCAATCGAGGGATCCGAAAGCGAGAGCGCCCCCACCCCGATGGGGCCCCCGAGCTTGTGGGCGGACAGCACGACGGCGTCGGCTTCGGACAAGCCAGGCACGGGACCCTTTCCGAGGGCCTGGGCGGCGTCGCAGTGCAGCCATCTCGCCGCCCGGCGCGCGGCCGCGACGTCCTGACGCACGCCGGTCTCGTGGTTGACCGCCATGCAGCACACCACGTCAGCCGTGGTCTCGTGAACCTGGATGACCCCGTCGGCGTCGACGGGCAGCGGGAGACGAACCAACCCGACCTGCTCGACGGCAGCCGACACACACGGATGCTCGACCTCGGCCACCGCGGCGGTCCGTGCCCCGCGGGCAGCCGCCACGCGCAGGCCGTGGTGGTTGGCCTCGGTAGCGCCCGAGCCGAACACGATGCCCTCGGACGGACGCCCGAGGAGCCGGGCCACCGACTCGCGGGCCTCCTCGACGGCCGCCGCCGCACGCTGGCCCAGTCGATGGGCGGAGCCTGGATTGGCTGGAACCGCGAACCAGGGCTCCATCGCAGCCCGTACCTCGGGGAGCATCGGGGAGGTCGAGGCGTGGTCCAGGTAGATCACGGCGCCTCCACACTGATCGCGTCGGCCAGACCGGCCGCCCGCGCCGCTCCGATCCCCTCGACGAGTGCCAGGTCGGCGACGTCGGCGAACGGCCCGTTTGCTTCGCGGTACGCGACGATTCGAGCCGCGAGGACCGGCCCGATGCCATCGAGCAGCTCGAGGCGAGCCGCGGAGGCGGTGTTGACGTCGATGCGCGCCGCGCCCCGCCCGACCACGAACGGGCGCATTCGCTCGACCATGGACGCGCTCACCCCGGGGACGCGGGAGAGGTCGTCGACCGAGCGAAACGGACCCCGAGCCTCCCGGTCGGCGACGATCCGGGCCGCCGTGGACTCGCCGACCCCGGGAATCGCCTCGAACGCGTAGGCCTCGGCTAAGTCGATGTCGATGGGGAGCCCGACCAACAGCGGGTCCGAGGGGCCGAGGACCGTCGCCTCGACACCGTCCCAGCTCACGCGGTGACCCTCGGGGACCGGTCGAGCGTCGGCCGGAGGCTCGGTGACGCCCGCCTGCCGAAGCGCCTCCTCGACGGTAGGCGGCGCGACCAGGTGGTGACCCGGTCGGGGGACGTCACCTCGCACCTCGATCACGACCCCCTCGGGCATGGAGCCACCCCACCACGGCCGGGTGATCGCCGCGAGCCCCAGCACGACGAGCAGCAGTGCGAGCAGCGGGCTCGCGTCTCTCGCCGCCGGACGGCCCTCGGTTGCCCGAAACGACAGCTCGTCAGCCATCGAGCCTCCGAAGGAGGGCCTGGTGCCGAGGCCCCGTGGCGACGATCTCGATCGATCGCTGCTCGGGCGCGCCGGGCACGTCGTCGAGGGCCACCTCCAGCCGGTCGTCGGGCAGAGCCTCCGGGAAACGCTGGGCCCACTCCACGACCACCACTCCGTCCTCGGCCTGCTCGAGCCCGAGACCCTCCATCTCCTCGGCTGATCCCAGCCGATAGGCGTCGACGTGCCAGAAGGGAAGCCGCCCCGACTCGTGCAGCGCGACCAACACGAAGGTGGGGCTCGACACCACCGTCCGTACCCCGAGCCCCGCTCCCACCCCCTTGGCGAACACGGTCTTGCCCGCCCCGAGGTCGCCCCCGAGCGCGACGAACGTGCCCGGACCAGCGCACTCCCCGAGGCGCTGGCCGACCCGCCAGGTGGCTTCGTGACTCTCACTGATGATCCGCGTCACGAGGATGCCATCGCGTCCCAGGGCCCCGGCGTCAAGGAAGCGAGGCGCGGGAAGCCCAGGGCCGCAACGAACAGCCATCGGGTGAATTGGCACATTCAAAGCATCATCGCGAGCCTAGCCGTGGGTGCGGATCGCCCAGGCGACGAACCGGGACTGCGCCTGCTCGGAGGCGAGCAGGCGTTCCGCGGGCGGAAGCCGCGTGATCGCCTTCACGACGTGATTGAGGAACGCTGCGCCCCGACTCGCCCCAGCATCGAAGAGCAAGTCCGCGAGTCGACCGCGCTCGAGCATCTGTCGCACCACCCGCTCCAGGTAGTTGACGGGCACGTGGCTCGGCTCGGCGCGACGCTGCATGGCGATTGCGTCCTTGCGACACTTCGTCGCGCTGGCAGGATGCGCCATCCGCGACAACGACGCCCTCGTCGAGGTCGACACCCTGGCCGGCGGGTCGGT
>CAZZLC010000175.1:0-4436 GCA_964655065.1 uncultured Enterobacteriaceae bacterium
CTGGTCGAGGAGATCCTCGACAACATCCTCGGCCTCGGGCCCCTCGAGCCGCTGCTTCGCGACCCCGAGGTGTCCGACATCATGATCAACGGCCCCAAGACGGTGTTCGTCGAGCGCAAGGGTCGGCTGGTCAAGACCAACGTCACGTTCAACGACAACAAGCACCTGATGCAGATCATCGAGCGCATCGTCGCGGCCGTCGGTCGCCGCGTCGACGAGCAGAACCCGATGGTCGACGCACGGATGCACGACGGGTCGCGCTTCAACGCGATCATCCCGCCGCTGGCGCTGGATGGCCCATGCGTGTCGATCCGCCGGTTCGGCACCATTCCCATCACGGCCGAGGACCTCGTGGCGCTCGGGTCGTGCCCGCGCCCGATCCTCGAGGTGCTCCGCGGGGCCGTGCGTAGTCGCCTGAACATCATCATCAGCGGGGGCACGGGCTCGGGAAAGACCACGCTCCTCAACGTGTTGAGCTCGTTCATTCCGGACTCCGAGCGGATCATCACCATCGAGGATTCCGCCGAGCTGCAGCTCCAGCAGAACCACGTCGTTCGGCTCGAGACCCGCCCGTCGAACCTCGAGGGCAAGGGCGCCATCGACCAGCGCGACCTCGTGAAGAACTGCCTCCGGATGCGTCCCGACCGCATCATCCTGGGGGAGATTCGTGGCGGTGAGGCCATCGACATGCTCACCGCCATGAACACCGGCCACGATGGCTCGCTCGGCACGGTCCACGCCAACAACTCGCGCGACGCGTTGGCTCGTCTCGAGACCATGGTGGGCATCGGCATGCCGAACATGAGCGACAAGGCCATCCGCGAGACCATCGCTCGTGCCCTCGACTGCATCGTGCAGCAGGAGCGACTCTCCGACGGCTCGCGTCGCATCATGTCGCTCACCGAGATCACGGGGATGGAGGGCAGCGTCATCACGACGCAGGACATCTTCATCTTCGAGCAGCGCACGGTCGACGAGCAGGGCAAGGTGCGCGGGGCCTTCCGCGCGACGGGCATTCGCCCCAAGTTTGCGACGCGGCTTGCCAGCAAGGGCATCCGCCTCGCTCCCGAGCTCTTCCGCTTCGAGATGGAGGTCTAGAGCATGCCACAGTGGCTACTGGTGATCGTGCTCGCCGTCGTCTTCACGGCGGTGCTCGCGACGGGGCAGGGGCTGTATTGGGCCTGGGTTGCCAAGCGCGAGCGAGAGCAGGAGGAGCTCCTCCGTCGTCTCGGGAGTGGCACCGGCTTCACCGACGAGGATGGTGAGGTCGCGCTGTTCCGCGAGCAGGCCGTCGACCAGGTCGGGGAGTCGCTCGGTCAGGTCGGGGAGTCGCTGCAGGTCGCGCTGCGCAAGGCCGACGTCAACTACGACGTGAGCTCGTTGCTCACCCGCATGGCGGTTCTCGGGGCCGTTGGCGGGGTTCTCGGTGCGCTGTCACCGGCGGGGCTCTTCGGGGCGCTCATCGGCATTCCCCTTGGCTATCTGCCGCTGTTCATCGTCCAGCAGCAGGGCAACGCCCGCATCAAGAAGCTCGTCGAGCAGCTCCCCGACTCCCTCGAGCTCATGGCCCGCGCGCTGTCCGCGGGACTCGGCCTGTCCGATGCCTTCCGCCTCGTGGCCGAGGAGATGCCGATGCCGATCGCGGCCGAGTTCGGCCGGGTGCAGGAGGAGGTCCGGTTCGGGCGCGACTACCGCGAGGCCTTCGGCAAGCTCCTCGAGCGCAATCCCGGTGTGTTCGACCTGCGGATCTTCGTGTCGTCGATCATGCTCCAGCGCGACACCGGCGGTAACCTCATCGAGATCCTCGAGAACATCTCCGACACGATTCGCGCGCGGTTCCTGTTCGACGCCAAGCTCGCCGCCATGACGGCCGAGGCGAAGTTCTCGGCGCTCATTCTCGGCAGCCTCCCGCTGATCGTCCTGGCCCTCCTCGCGTTCAGCAATCCCGACTACCTCTCGCCGCTGGTCACGACGGACATGGGCGCCACCATCATCGTGGCGTGCCTCGTGTCGTACACCCTCGGCATCCTCCTGATGCGCGACCTGTCGAAGGTGGAGGTCTGACGTGGGCGAAGCAGTCACCATCATCCTGATCGGCGGCTTCGTCGCCATCGTCTTCGGGGCTTTCTTCTACGGCCTGTACCTGCTGCTCAACCCCACCCGGACGGCCGGCGACCGCCTGCGCGAGTTCGCGGGCACCGGAGGGATCGAGGAGGAGGTCGAGGCCTTCGACATCATCAGCGCCGAACAGGGCGGTGACGGTGGCGTGGTCAGTCGACTCGGTCAGCTCGCCGCGCCGACGACCGAGGAGGAGAAGAACAAGCAACGGCAGATGCTGCTGCAGGCGGGCTTCAAGAACCGCCACGCGCTCGAGATGTTCAACTCGATCCGCGTCACCGCCGCGTTGTCGCTGCCGCTCCTCGTGCTTCCCTTCGCCGCGTCGCTGTCGACGCTGAACATCGGCTTCGTGGTCGTGTTGGCGGCCAGCTTCGGGTACTACGCGCCGAGCCTCTGGCTCACGAACCACATCAACAAGCGGCAGCAGAAGCTGCTCGCCGCGTTTCCCGACGCCCTCGACCTTCTCGTCAGCTGCGTGGAGGCTGGTCTCGGTCTCGACGCGGCGTTCCGACGCGTGGCCGTCGAGATGGAGAACGCGGCGCCCGAGCTCTCCCGCGAGTTCCAGATCGTGAACCACGAGATCTCGGCGGGTGTGCCGCGCGTCGAGGCGCTCCGGCACCTCGAGCATCGCACCGGTCTCGACGAGATCCGGTCGCTCGTGAACATGCTCGCGCAGGCCGAACGGTTCGGTACCTCCATCGCCAAGGGGCTTCGGACCCACTCGCGCATGACGCGTCAGAAGCGGATGTCACGCGCCGAGGAGGAGGCGGCCAAGGTCTCGCCGAAGCTCACCGTCGTCATGATCCTCTTTCTGCTCCCCGTCCTCTTCATGGTCCTGATTGGCCCTGCGTTCATCCGGGTCATGGAACAGTTCGGGGAATGACCGTGGGACCACGCCGAGCCACGCGAGGGGCGGTCTTCGTCGCGGTGCTGATGCTCGGCGCCTGCGCTGCCCGCAGCGTGCCCGACCAGCCGCTGACGGACGGGCTGCCTCCGTGGATGGAGGACGGCGAGGAGGTTCGGCTGGGCGTGGCCTGGAAGTGGCTCGACCTCGGGTTCACCCAGGGCGCGATGTCCATCGTCACCCAGATGCGGGCCGAGGGATCCACCACGCCCGAGCTCGACCTCATCCAGGGCAAGGCGTTGCTCGCCGAGGGAGTGGAGTCCGAGGCAGAGCGCTTGCTCGTCTCGGCGCGGGACCGGATGTCGCGCGACCCCCGACCCTACACCGAGCTGTGCGGACTCTACGCCGACCAGAAGCGCATCGACGAGGCGATCACCGAGTGCCAACGGGCGGTGAAGATCAGCGCCAACGATGCCAAGGCCTGGAACAACCTCGGCTTCCTCTTGCTGGCGAACGAGCGGCTCGACGAGGCACGCGAGGCGGCGCAGACGGCGATCACGCTCGACGGCGGGAGCGCGCTGTACCGCAACAACCTCGGGCTCGTGCAGGCCGCGATGGGCCAGGCGGATCTCGCGAACCGCACCCTTCAGACCACCATGACCAAGGCCGATGCTGCCTTCGTGGTTGGTGAGACCGTGGAGCGCTTCCACGGGGCCGACGAGGCTCGGGTGTGGTATGAACGCGCCGTCGAGGCAAACCCCGATCATCGGGGCGCTCTCGCCAAGTTGAACCCCTCCGAGCCCGACGGCACCGACGACGTGCCGGTGGAGAAGCCGTGAACCGTCAACTCGTCCGTGTCCTTTGCTGTGGCGCCCTCTTCGCGGGCTGCGCCTCGCCGCTCCACCTGCAGTACGACTTCGGCCGTGCCTACACGGAGGCGGTGATCAGCCAGGCCGACCTGACCCGTACGTCCGTCGCGAACAGCACCTACCCGCTGTACGGCGTCGAGGCGGAGGCCATCCGCATCCGGGTCCAGGAGAAGACCACCGACGAGGAAGATCAGTCGTCTACGATCGACTGACCATCGGCCGGCCGTCGGCCGCGCTCGTGCTGGGGACGATGGCTGGCGCCCTCGCGACGGTGGCCTTTCTCCCCACGACCGTACCGCTCATCTGGCAGATCATTCGCTACGAGGAGAACGCTGGACGCAACGAGGCCAGCGTGACTGCGTTCTCCGTCCACTCGGCCCTCGTGAGCGACCGCCCCATTGCCGAGGCGCTGCGCGCGCCGTCAGAGGTCGCGTCGTTGAGCGTGCAGCGAGGCGAAGGCGACTTCGTGTCGGAGTTCGGTCCGCCCTTGCCCGACCCCGTCATCGTCGAGGCGTGTGCGCAACAGGAGCCGATCGTCGTCCCTCACGAGCGTCGGAAGCTGTGGGCCGTGGCCTGCATCGACCGCGACGACGTGGCGGTGGTGG
>CAZZLC010000176.1:0-4432 GCA_964655065.1 uncultured Enterobacteriaceae bacterium
CCGGAGGCCGATTCGCGTGCCTCCTCCCCGCCTGTGGTGCCCGAGCCCCGACTCGCCACCGGGCACAGCACGCCCGACGCGGAGCCTTCGCGAGAACCAGAACTGGAAGGACCGGTGCGCGAAGCCGTCTCCGAGCGAATCGCCTGGAGGCCACACGTGCGCATGGAGTCGACTACGTCGTCGGGGGAGACATCGATGAGGAACGCAACGAATTCTTCCGGAGCTTGTTCGACGAAGGAGCCTCGCGCTACGTGCAGCCGTTCCTGTTCGAGCAGCTCGGTAAAGCGCGGCGCCACGAGCTCGGCGAGGTTCGCGAACTGGGTTCTCGACAGTTGACGCCCCGCGTAGTCCAGCGTCATCATCGCCAGCTCCGCCTTGCGAAGGCGGGCCTTCGACGAACTGGCCCTTGCCTCGAGGAGGCGGTCCACGAAACGGGGTAGCTCTCCGAGTGCGAGGCACGACAGGTCGTCGTAGACCGCCACGAGCAGACGCTCATCGAGGTCCTTGGCGCGCAAGTGGCGCACGATGCTCTTGCCGACGCTCTGCTCGTCGACTTCTCGGGTCGGGCAGCTCGCCGCCGTCTGCATGGGTTGACCTCGGGCAACGCCCAGCAAGGTGAGCCCGATCCACGGAACCAACATCTTCCCTCCTCTCGAACGGGAAGTCACTCGATGAGCGTGGGTTTCCTTCGCTCACTCTTCGCAACGGTTTCGCGTCGCAGGTGCTCGAGGCCCTCGAGGTCAGCGCTAGAGCCCGCCCGGAGAGGAAGGCGGCACCTCCGACCTCGTGGTCGCCGCGACCGATCTCCGAGCCCGACCCTGGTCCGGGCGAGAGACGCAATTCCCTCGACCTCCTCGTCCGCGAGCCACGATCCACCGCGACCTCGTCGACGTCGAGCTGTACGACGGCCGCTATCGGCTGGACCGAAACCGACGGATAGGAGGTCGACCGTGGAGGGTGTGGCGATTTCGCGAGCCCGCTCTTCGGGAGGACCCACGTGCTGCTCATCGCCGCCTGGGCCGGCTGTGCCGGCCTGCCCCGCGCTGCCGACCTCGACGACCTTCGAGTCGGGTTGGACGCCGAACTGCTCGATCTCATGGACAAGCACGGCGTTCCCGGGGTCGCCGTGGCGGTCGCCCGAGATGGCGCGCTCGCCTGGTCCGCCGGGTACGGCGTGGCCGACGTCGCGAGGGGTGTCCCAGTGGATCCGGCCACGACGCGATTCCAGGCCGCTTCCATCTCCAAGACGACGGCCGGGTGGGCGGCTCTTCTTGCCGAGCAGGCGGGTCTGGTCGATCTCGATGCTCCCGTCGTGCTCGAGCGGTGGTCGTGGCCGGACAGTCCCCACGACCCCGCCCAGGTGACGCTGCGTCGCCTGCTCACCCACACGGCTGGAACCGACGTCTCGGGCTACCCGGGGTGGTCCACGAACCCGCCGCCGGATCTTGTCTCGAGTCTACGAGGAGCTGTCGATCCAGCGACCAGAGTCACCCTGGCCCACGAGCCGGGGGAGCGTGCCCGCTACTCGGGTGGCGGTCTGTCCGTGGCCCAGCTGGCCATCGAGGAGGCCACCGGTGTTGGCTACGGCGCTTGGCTACGGGCTGCGCTCTTTGATCCCGGTGGTCTCGAGCCCCACGAGGTGACCTTCGACGTCGAGGCTCTCCACGACGAGGCCACGGCGGCGCCTCACGACGCCGAGGGGCGGCGCGGCGATGTCCTGTGGTACAGCGAGCTCGCGGCAGCGGGGATGTCGGTCACGGCGGAGGCCCTTTTGGAGTATGCGCTGTGGGTCGTCGAGCCCCCGGTCGACATCGACCCGTCCCCCTTGACCGCCGATCAGCCCGAGCCGGGTTCCTTCGCGCTGGCCTGGATGCTCGATCGCCATCGCGGGCGCGAGCTGGCCGGCCACGACGGAGCCAACGATGGCGGCTTCCGGACCTTGATGTGGGTGGTGCCCGCTACGGGGGAGGCGATGGTGGTGTTGACGAACGGAGAGGGAGGCGAACCCGTGCTCCGCGCGATCGACCGCGCCTGGCGAGGCACCCTCGAAGCACCGTGAGACGCTTGAGCCTCACCTGGGGATTCCTACGCGCCGGAAAACAGGAGAAGGCTCTACATGTGCATGGCAACGCTCTGGCTCGCGACCGCCGCCCTCGGCGGGGACGCGGAACCGGCCCACGACAAGGCGTCGGGGCGCTCGCGCCTCGCGCTCACCCCGATCCTCGGTGTCTCGACGTATCGCCCCCCCGACTCGGCGGATCGTCCGAACAACCTCGCGCTGGGGGCGACGGGGAGCTTCAGCTGGACGACGCCCGGGACACTGGGCATCGCGGGCCGGGCTCGCGTCTCGTATCTCGGGTTGGTGGGCGCAGACCGGAAGGGCCGGGAGTGGCGGGCCGGCGTGACCGCGGGACCGCGTCTGGGCACGAAGCCCGGCAAGCTGGGCGAGCTGTCGCTGACGCTGCTGACCGGGGCCGAGTTCGTCAACGACACGTACCGCTTCGAGTCGCTCGGCGACTCGCCGCGCGTTCCCCAGGCCTGGCTGGTGGACGTGCCCCTACGGGCGCGGCTCGTTCTCGCGATCGTCGATGCCGAGCTGAGCATCGCACCCTCGTTCTTCCTCGACCGCCAGAGCGGCCCGACCGAGGTGGCTCCCGAGCCGCGAGCCTCCCGAGAGGGGTTGGGTGACGAGCTTCAGATGACGTCGTCGCTCGGGCTTCGGTTCGGCTCGGCCTTCCGGGTCGGGCTCAGCCAACGGACGCGATGGACGTCGTATGGCCGATTGTCGGTCTTCGGGATCCTCTTCGGCATCGACACGCTGTAGTCCTACGAGGAACCCTACGGCTCCGCGCCCGTCTCGGAGTACGTCCTGGCGAACGCCCCAGAACCACTCACTCGTTCGAGGCCTCGAGGAGCAAGCACACCGATGTCCCAGCCCACGTTCACGGCCCTCAATCCTGCTACCGGCGAGCCCACCGGGGTCTACCGCGGCCACCGCGACGAGGCGGTGGACGGACTCGTGAAGGAGGCCCACGAGGCCCATCGCGACTGGCGCCACACCACCTTTGACCATCGCGCCCAGATCCTCCGTCGGGTCGCGACCACCCTGCGCGAGCGCACCGAGGACTACGCCTCGCTCGTGACCCGCGAGATGGGCAAGCCCATCGGGCAGGCTCGCTCCGAGGTGGAGAAGTGCGCGTGGGTCTGCGAGTACTACGCCGACAACGCCGAGGCCTTCCTCGCGCCCGAGCCAGTCGAGACGGATGCCACGGAGTCCTTCGTCGCGTTTCGGCCTCTCGGCGTGGTGCTCGCCATCATGCCCTGGAACTTTCCCTTCTGGCAGGTCTTCCGCTTCGCCGCGCCGGCGCTCGCGGCCGGCAATGCTTGCCTGCTGAAGCACGCCGAGAACGTGCCGGGCTGCGCGGTCGCCATCGAGGACGCGTTCCGGGACAGCGGCCTGCCACGAGGACTGTTCCGTGCGCTGCTCATCGAGCGAGACCAGGTCGAGCGCCTCTACGCCAATCCTCTGGTCCGTGCCGCCACGCTGACCGGCAGCACCCGAGCGGGCCGGGCCGTCGCTGCCGGCGCGGGCCGGAACCTGAAGAAGACGGTGCTCGAGCTGGGCGGCAGCGATCCGTACGTGATTCTCGAGGATGCCGACCTCGAGCTGGCAGTGGCTGCCTGCGTGAAGAGCCGGCTCATCAACAGCGGTCAGAGCTGTATCGCGGCCAAGCGATTCGTGGTCGTGAAGGAGCGGTACGACGCTTTCGTAGAGCGGTTCGTAGCCGCGATGCAGAGCGTGGTGACGGGTGACCCCACGAAGGAGGACACGGACGTCGGGCCGATGGCCCGCCACGACCTTCGTGACGCGCTGCACGAGCAGGTGCGGAAGACGCTGGCCGCCGGTGCGACCTGCAGGCTCGGCGGCACGATGCCAGAAGGCCCCGGAGCCTACTACCCGCCCACCGTTCTCACGGACGTGCCCAAGGGCACACCTGGCTACGACGAGGAGCTGTTCGGGCCGGTTGCGGTGATTCTGCGGGCCGAGGACGCGGCGCAGGCCATCGAGATCGCCAACGACAGTCCCTTCGGGCTCGGAGCAGCCGTGTTCACCGCGGACGAGGCCCGCGGCCGGCGAATCGCTGCCGAGGAGCTCGACGCCGGCGCCTGTTTCGTGAACACCTTCGCCCGCAGCGATCCCCGATTGCCGTTCGGCGGCGTGAAGGAGAGCGGCTACGGTCGGGAGCTGAGCAAGTACGGAATTCGCGAGTTTGTCAATGTCAAGACGGTGTACGTGAGCTGACACCACAGGCGGTCGACCTCTCCGGGCTCGGACTGCCGGCCAAGACCGAGGGCGCCCACGCATCGCGGCCGATCAGTCACGGCGGCGTCCGATCACGGTCCGGTCAGAGGGGACGGCTCGCTCGCCAGG
>CAZZLC010000177.1:0-4316 GCA_964655065.1 uncultured Enterobacteriaceae bacterium
GGGGCCGACAACTGGGAGCAGAAGCCCTACATCCCGCTCTACGAGACCGCGCCCTGGTACGAAGACGACGAGCCCATCACGCTTCGCGAGGACTTCTACTCCTCCGAGTACATCGTCGACCGCACGATCGAGATGCTCGACGAGGCCGATCCCGACCGACCGTTCTTCGCGTACGTGGGCTTCCAGGCCGTGCACGTGCCGGTTCAGGTGGCGCGGGAGTACCGCGATCGCTACGCGGGTCGCTTCGACCAGGGTTGGGACGTGATGCGGCGCCAGCGGGCAGAGCGCGCCCGGAGTCTCGGCCTGGTTCCCGACGGGGTGCCGCTCGGAACCCTGCCCGAAGACGCGCGGGCTTGGGACACGCTCTCCGAGAGCGAGCAGGCTCGCTACGCGGCCATGATGGAGGTCTACGCCGGCATGATCGAGGCGATGGACTTCCACATCGGTCGCCTCCTCGCCCATCTCGAGCAGATGGGCGCCCGCGACAACACGGTCGTGGTCGTGGTCTCCGACAACGGCCCCGAGTTCAACGAGCTCGCCGCCGAGCACGACTTTTTCGGAGGTCCCGCCGAGGGACCGCTGCTGGAGCGCCTCGGGGAGAAGGGCACTACCGCGTCGATCGGTCCCGAGTGGGCCACCGTGGCCTCCTCGCCGCTGTCGTTGTTCAAGTTCGTGAGCACGGAAGGGGGCGTGCGCGTGCCGATGGTGATCGCCGGCCCCGGGGTGCCCGCGACCGAGGTCACGCAGACCCGCGCCCACATCATGGACGTCGTGCCCACGGTGCTCGACCTGGTCGGAGTGCCGCTCGTCCCGGCCCCCGAGGGCGCCCCGCAGGTTCGTGGTCGCAGCCTCGCGCCAGCGTTGAACGGCGAGGTGGACGAGGTGTACGGGCCCGAGGACGCTGTCGGGCTCGAGGTCGCGGGCAACGCAGCCCTCTTCCGCGGGACCTACAAGCTGGCGAAGCTCACCCCGCCCCACGGCGACGGTCAGTGGAGGCTCTACGACCTCGGGCAAGACCCGGGCGAGACCAAGGACCTCTCCGAGAGCGCGCCAGACCTGAAGCGCGAGCTGATCGAGGCGTACGAGCAGTACGCCGCCGAGGTCGGTGTCGCGGCGTTGCCCGCCAGCTACAACCCGGTCAGTCAGATCTGGCTCAACTCGTTCCGGAAGCACCCGTTCGGATTCGTCCGCTTCGCCGGGGGGCTCCTGCTCGATCGTCACCTGGGACTCACGATTGCGGTCGTGCTCGCGCTGCTCGTGGCGGCAGTGGCGGCAGGGGTCGTTCTGGTGCGGCGGCTGCGGCGCACGACGGCCTGACCCCCGACCCGTCGACGCAGCTCGGACCGTCCGACGTCGTGCGCGGCTGCTCGGCGGGCGGGCGCCACCGAGCCGGCCTCGTCCGTGGCCGACCCGACCGGCGAGGTTCCGGGTCGGTCGCCCATGACGGAAACGACCGCGCCCGATCTCGTCTACGCTGACGGGGGAGGTGAGGCGTGACGCTCACGAGCTGGTTGGCGATGGTCACGATCTTCGCAGGGTGCACCGATGAGGCGGAGACGAACGGGCAAGCGGAGGCGCCCTGTGCCGACACCGATGCAGACGGCATCTGTGACGAGGACGACGCCTGCCCTGACGCGGACGACGCAATCGATACGGACGGCGACAGTGTCCCCGACGCCTGCGACGTCTGCCCCACCGGATCCGACGCCATCGACGAAGACGGGGACGGTGTGCCCGACGCCTGCGAGACCTGCCCTGGCGCCGACGACGCAGCCGATGACGATGCCGACGGCGTTCCAGACGGCTGCGACGTGTGCCCAGGAAGCGACGATGCCGTCGATTCCGACACCGACGGCGTCCCCGACGGCTGCGACGTCTGCAACGGCGCGGCCGATGCAATCGACACCGACGCCGACGGGGTTCCCGACGGATGCGACCCCTGCCCTGACGACAGCCCCGATGACGTGAACGGCGACCGGGTGTGCGACTCGGATCCCGCGTTCGACATCGCCTACGTCGCCGAGTTCACCTACGAGAACGGCCAGTGGACGACCAACGGCACCGGGGTGATCGTCAACACGGGGCTGGTGCCTCTCGATCTGGACACCTTGGAGGTCGTCGCGCAGAGCGACACCTCGGACACCGCCGACGGCTCGGCCACCATCGCGGGGAGCGGGGTGCTCGCGCCCGGAGCCTACGCCGGGCTCATCAGCGCCGCGACGCGCAACCTGGTGGTCACCGACGGATTCGTCACCGAACCCGAAGGCGCGGGGCTGTTCTCGATGGACATCGGCTTGGACTCGGCCAGTGACCCCCTGCTCGGGTTTCGAACCGTGGTGAGGATCGATGGCATCGACATCGTGCTGAACCACAAGGTCGACTTCCTCGTCGAGTTCCCGAGCATCGTGTCGTTCGACGGGGTCGCCCGGGTGTCGAGCGAACGGACCCTCTGATTCGGTACGTTCCAAGAACCTACTGACCGAGAGGCGACATCACTGGACACGCCGGGCCCGGTCGGTTCGCCGTCGTCGCCAGGCGGCGACGCACGACAGACCCACGACGGCACCGAGGGCGCCCGTCGGACTCGGCGTCGCGCACCCACAACTCGAGGCCTCCTCGACGGGCTCCTCTCCGGTGTCGTACACCGCCGGCGGAGGGGGATCGTCGAAGCCCCGGAGGCGCGGCTCGAGGGTCGCCCACAAGGGCTCACACACGTCCGCGGTCTCGGTGCCCGGCGGACAATCGAGCGGAGCCAGCAGGTCGTCGGGGTACAGCAGCGCCTCGAAGCTTCCGTCGGCCGATCGGGCGTTCAGCAGCGGGCCATCGAGGTAGGCGAGGCTGGCGAGCAGGAATCGCCCGTCTGCGCCCACGGCGGCCCCCACGCTCGGCGGGGGCTCGCTCACGGTGTAGGTACCGTCGCTCGCGAGGAGGAGAGCACGGTCACCGAAGTCCAGGGGCAGCCACACGCCGTCCGGCCCGACGGCTGCGTCCAGGATCTCGCCTTCGCCCTCGACGGTCCGCTCGAAGCTGGTGAGCCCGCGGTCGGCCACGAAGAGGACGTCTGAGCCGGGAGCGTCGACGTTCAGGTACACCGCGTCGTCGGATACCGCGAGGATTCGCACCAGCACGCTCTCGAGCTCACCGAGCGAGGGCATCGGGGTGCTGGTCCACGCTCCCTCGGGGTCGCGGTGCCACACGAAGGCGTCGGTGCCCGCGAGATTCGCGCCCGTCGCGTAGACCTCGCCGTCCACGACCTGGACGCCGTGCAGTGCGCGATCGGTCATTGGCGGGAGGTCCAGTGACCAGGTGCGGCCTCCGTCGGCCGAGGCGTGGACGGAGCCCCCCTCCGGAGTCGCGGTCACGGCAAAGGCCCGCTGAGGGTCGTCGGGGTCGAAGGCGGCATAGTTGACGACGACACCATCGAGGCCGTCGACGGCGTTCCACGCACAGCCGGCCGGCGAGTGGAAGAGCGTCTGCCCGTCGCGACCTTCCTCGGGAACACGCAGGACCGCGAGCCACTCTCCGTCCCGCGAGAGGTCGTACTGGGGGAGGAAGATCGAGCTCTCGGTGGTGACGGCCTCGTGGCACGTCCACCGCGCGGTGCCATCCGACTGACCGATGACCAGACCGAAGGTCGCCTCGATCGACACTGGCGCGTCCGGACTGGGGACGAGGACGTCGATCCCGGCAACGATGTCCCCCACGTGGGCCCCGGCCACTCCGGCCATCACGACGAGCGCGTTCACGTCAGCCTCCTTGATGAGCCGGACTTGTAACGTTTCGTTCCCGAGCACTGGCGGGTGGTGCAATCGCGGCGCAGGTCCATACGCCCCCCCGCCACAGGGATACCGTTGGAGGCGTGTATGGCGTTGGCGTTGGTGTGGTTCGTGGGTCTCGGCTGCAGTCTCGACCCGAACGGGCCGGGCGCGCTCATCGGCGCGGAGGGAACGCCCGCCGTCGAGGCCCAGTTCGTGTGGGAGCCCCGAGCCAACCTCGAGGTGCCGGACCTCGCCTTCGATCCGATGTACGACAACCGGGTCTGGGTCATGCTGCGACCGAGGGCCGGCCGGGGCGAGCTCCTCTGCGAGCCCGGCCAGGGCTCGGGGTGCGACGTGATGCCGAGCCGGACCGCGACCATCGACAACCCCGGCATGGCGGACGAGGTCGTGGAGGTCATCGAGGACCCGAACGCCTGGCACTTCATGCGCCGCACCGTCGCGATGGCGATGGGCGAAGGCACCGGGTTCTGGGGAAGCTGTGCCGACTTCTGGACCGGCAACACCACCGACGTTCCCGTCCAGTTCATCGGCCCGAGC
>CAZZLC010000178.1:0-4252 GCA_964655065.1 uncultured Enterobacteriaceae bacterium
CGGATCCGCAAGCGACGTTCGACGACTCGGTCGCGCCTCCATCCAGGTCCCAGGTCGCGACGACGGCGCTCTCGAACGGCGGGTACCAGGTGGTGCTCGCGACCAGCGCCGAAGCTGCGCTCGCCGAGTTCGCGACCCGGGGGCCGTCCTTCGCCGCCGTGGTCACCGACCTCGTCATGCCCGGGATCGGGGGGCGAGAGCTCGCGGATCGGCTGCAGCAGGAGAACCCCGCCCTGCCGGTGCCGTTCATCTCGGGCTACGCGGCCGACGTCAACGCGATCGCGACAGGAGCACGCCGGCGATTCCTCGCCGAGCCCTTTCGCCCGAGTGAGCTGCTGGGCGAGCTCCGAACGATCTCGAACGACCGCACGGGACCCCGCGCACCCGACACGCCGTCGTGAGGGAGCCGAGGGCGGTAGGATGTCCGGACCATGAGTTTCGCCTACGAACACAACCCGACCCGGGTGACCGACGTGACGCAGGGCCCCGACGAGACCTGCGTCGAGCTGGCCTTCGATCTCGAGACGGCGCCTCTGCCGTGGAGGTCCCTGGATCCTCGGCATCCCGTGGTGATCGAGAAGCTCCAGTACCTGAGCGGCATGACGGCGCTGATGGCCACGGGGGGGCTGTCTTCGGGGCAGGGCTCGGCGCTCACCGAGGTCACCTGGTCCTCGGGTGACGGGCACCTCGTGGGCCATGCCGCTCGGGGTGTCTGCCGGCTTCTCGGCTCGTTTGCGGACCTGGCGAGCGGTGAGGGGCGCTTCGAGCTCTCGCTCTACGATGCCGCGGGCGTGAGGGTGGCCGACCTCACGGGAGCAGGGGTGGTGTTCGACGCGCGCGAGTCGGGGGCGCGTCGCGCGGCGGCCAAGGCCAAGGCGCGCTCGGCCGTCGCCGAAGGGCCGAGGCACTTCGTGGACAACACCCAGGTGGGCCTCCCGACCGGGGGGATCAGCTTCCTCGGACCCATCGGCGACGACGCCGCGCGGGCCCTCGTCTCTCGGGATCGGGCGTTCCATCCGGCGCACCCCTTTCACACGGGCAGCGGAGACCACGTGAACGCCGGCCACTTGCTCGACGTGGTCTTCCAGTTCGCGCACCTCGTGATTGGGCGGCCGCTCACCTGGGTGGCGGGCTCGGCTCGCTTCCGGCGGTTCGTCGAGCTCGACGTGCCCTTCGTCGTGAAGCTGGAGGACCGTCGCCCGGGCTCGCACGAGGAGGCGCTGGCGGTCACGATCCACCAGCTGGAGCGGCCTTGTGCGGAAGCGGTGGGGACGTTCCGGTCGGCCTGAGTTCGACGGTCTCGGCCAGCGAATCCGGGTCGAGCCTCTGCTGGATGGGGGATCGAAGCCGCCGAGCGTCCGAACGACGCATCGGCGATCCGCCAGGAGTGGTCAGCGGAACTTGATCTCGTCGAGGTAGAACCGCAGGGGCTCGCCCTGTCCGGCCCAGGTCGCCACGAACCCCGTCTTCAAGCTCGACAGGTCCTTCCGCTTCAGCTTGATCCGGTAGCGCTTCCACTTCTTCTTGAGGTAGACCGTCGGCTTCTCCACCCTGGCGGAGTCTGGGTAGGCGTTCTCCTTGCCGAGCAGCCCCACGGCGAAGGTGACAGCCTCGCCGCCCTTCTCACCGCGCGCCCAGAACTCGAGCTCGGTCGCGCCGCTGACGTCGTGGCCCCCGTCCTTGTCCCCCCAGTTCTGGGGGGGGTGTTGCCAGGCCAGTCCCGCCCAGCTGTCGGGCTTCGAGTAGTCGACGCGGATGCAGCGGCCCTCGTGGCACCCCTCTTCGTGGTCACCGGTGAGTTCGATGGCGTTGGGCTCGTTCATCCAGCCGGACGGGGCCCACGGCATGCCCTCGAAGGTGTCCTCGTAGACGGGGTAGGGCAGCCAGGTGCGCACCTCACCCTCGACGAAGACCGGGAGGTTGGCGGTGGCCGCATTGCCCTGCGCGTCGTGGACGTAGAGGAACACCCGATAGGGACCGGGAAACTCCGGCAGCTGCACGCGGGCCCCGGTGGCGTCGCCGGTCAGAATCGCGCCCTCGATGTCGGGGATGTTGGGCCGGGCGTCACCGCCGGTCGCGTATTCGCCGGACTCCCGCCGCAACGCCCAGCTCACGCGCAGGTCGGAACCCTCGGGGTCGGTGATGCTGGCCTTCACCTCGATGACTTCGTTGGGATCGCGCTCTGCCTCGCCCACCAGGGTCAGCGGCTCGACGCGGGGAGTGAGGTTCTCCGGCGGCTGGCCAGACCAGAGCTCCGTCATCGTGTCGATTGCGGCGAGCCGGGACCCGTCCGAGAGGAACATCCCGAACCAGGTGGCAGTGGCCTCCATCTTGAAGCCCCAGGTGAAGGCGTAGCCGCCGAGCGAGAGCCCGGGTGCTCCGAGCACGGCCGACTCGTAGGTCTTGCGATAGAAGTCGGCCTTCTCGGTGCTCGTCATCTCGGGCGGGGCCCCCCACGACGTGGTCGGAACCTCCCAGCTCCCGGGCGGGCCGAACTCGGTGATGATGTAGGGCTTCGTGCCGCCGGCCTCCCGATACCGCTCCGGCAGCGAAGGGCCTCCGCCGTAGGAGTTGATGCCGTGGATATCGATGGCGGGGCAGAGCGCGTTGATGCTCGCGATGCGCTTGCCGCCGATCTCCGCCGTGGTGGTCATGGTGGGGTGGTTCGGGTCGAGCGCCTTGATCATCGAGGCGATTTCGTTGACCGCCTTCCAGATGACCGGATCGCCGCCGTCCTCGAAGCCCTCCATCTCGTTGCCGACGCCCCACAGGAGCAGTGCGGGGTGTTCGCGGTAGCGGAGCACCGCTCGCCGGGCGGTCTCGAGCTGGGCCTTGATCTGGGCTGGGTCGCGGTAATCGAAGCCGTGCCGCTCGTGCCCGAGCCAGATCCCAGCTGCGACGGTCAGTCCGTGCTCGTGGGCCGCGTCGAGCGTCTCGCCCAGGTTGTCGACCCCCCAGGTGCGCACGGAGTTGGCACCGGCGGCGGCGAGCTGGTCGAGCGGTCCGGACCCGCCCGCTCCCTTCACGGCGTAGGGCTCACCACCCCGGAACAACCCCCAGCCAGCCTCGGTCTGGCGCACCTCGACAGGCACGGGCTCCGCCGCTGCCAGAGACCACATCATCAAGAGCACGAACCCTCCACGCGCTCCGCGGAGCGCTGCCTCGTCAGTCCGACTTCCTACCGTGAAGCTCGATGTCGTCGACGTAGTAGGTCTGCAGACCGTTCGTGTTCAGAGCCCCCAGCGCCCAGCCGTGGACCCGCGAGAGACCGAGCCCGTCGTCCGGGGTGTCTCGATCGATGTCGACGTGCTCGAGCTGGTAGAAGGGCACCTTGACCTGCCGCCACCCCTCGAAGTCGTCCTTGAACGGGAAGGTGAACCGCTCCGCGTCGTCGGCGGTCGAGCAGGGCAGACGGTTGTCGAAGAGGTGGAAGTAGAGCGAATTGCCCGTGTTCGCACCGTGGAACCAGAAGCTGATGGCTTCGGCGCCCGTCATGTCGACGGGCGACCACACCTTGCCCTCGGCGTCGGGGAACAGGAACACGGTCCCGGCCCAGCGCTCGACATCGAGCTCCAGCTTCAGCACGTCGTTGCGCCGGGACTCGCCGGACCGTGAGGGGTGGCTCGTCGTGGTCGCGATGGTCGCGGTGCTGGACCCGTCGTCGAACGTGGAGAACCCGAGGGGGATTCCGTTGGGACCCTCGCTGGCCGGCAGACCGGACTCGAAGTCGTGCAGCACCCCGATGTCGGCCTTCACTGCAGGAACCTGCTCCGCCAGACAGCGGTCCGAAGTCGTCATGGGCTTCCAGCTCACCGCGTACTCGACCAGACGGCCCCCGCCTTCCCAGACGCAGGTCATGGTCGGCCACTCGGCCAGGTCCGTGGGGTAGTTCAGTGGCTGACGCTCGAACCACACCACACCGTCCCGGAGGAACAGGCGGGGCCGATGGGCGTCGTGCGCATCCACGAAGTCGCCGGTGCCGCCGGACTGCGACGAGCACTGCATGGGGACGTCCCCCTCCTTGGGGGCTTTCCTGGGGGCACGGACGTCGGGCAGGGCCATGGCCTGCGGTTCGCCGCGCTCGGTGGCCTCGGGATCGTCCGCCTGGCGCGTCGGCGTGGGGACGGCCAATTCGACGTGGACGATGTGGCGAACGCTGTCGCCGAATGCAGTCGCCGCCAGCAACGCAACGAGCATGGGTACCTCCCTGGACGGCGATTGTGGCGGGTTCGTTCCTCGAATGCAAACAGGG
>CAZZLC010000179.1:0-4218 GCA_964655065.1 uncultured Enterobacteriaceae bacterium
CCATCCCGAAGAGCCGGTGCTTGAAGTAGTTGGCCCGCATGAGGTAGACCTGCCCAGGCTCACGAAGGACGATCATGTTGCCGAAGTCCCACCAGAGCCTTCGCCGGGTGACCCGCGGCGTATCGTTCGCACCGATGTTCAGCCCCCCAGGCACGGCGGGTACCTGAAGCCTGCGCGCAGAGCCGTCTTCGCCCGGCCAGGGGCTGTCGAAGTATCCAGAGTTGGCCACGAGCCCTCCTCGGACGACCTTTACCAGATCCGTCGCGACGACGACCTCCGGGCCCGACTCGGTGCCGTCGCCCCTTGCTCGGTTGGAGCGTGGCGTCGGCGGAGGGGTAGGTCCAGGCATTGGGCGTTGGCCCCGTACTCGTCCACTCTACTTCGCCATCGAGGTCGGCCAGCCGCGGCGCATGCGCGGACGCCACGCGGCAACGCGCAGAGTTCTCCGGCGGTTGATTTGGGCACCGCCTTGGTCGGGCACGATGCGCGCTTGCCGATCCACGCGAACGTCGTGGCGCGAGTCAGCGATAAACGCTCGCCCCCAACATCGAGAGCGTGACAACTCTCTGTCGACAGTGAGGCAGTCTCGCGTCGCTTCACACCCCGCGACCCGAGTCTGCTCCAGTCGTCGAGCGGGTCCCGCAGGGGGTGACACCGTGGCACTCGAGGACCACCCCTCGGGTGACGGTAATGTTTCAGGGCCCGGATCGTCGTTGCATTGAGCGGCCGGTGATCGCGTCAACCCCCCCCCGGAGTCGGGGTGGAGGTTCCTGTCGATACCGAAGTTGGTCGTCGGCTTTCTGCTGCCCCGTGTTCGCGGCGCCCCGGGGCCTGTCGGGGGCGATCTGACCCCTTCGCTCACCGGTCCGCTCTTCGGTAAGTCGGGTACCACCCTCCTTCCAACGTCAGGTTCCAGCTGCGTGCAGGTCGTCGTTGCGTGGGCCTGATTCAATGCAGGCCCACGTACGGGCTCACCCCGAAGGACGGAGGTCACAGTGAGTCGATTGCCGGTGTTGTTTGCGGTAGCGCTGATGATGAGCGCTTGCGAGGGCCCCGAGGGGCCGCAGGGGCCGACCGGAGATGATGGAGCCACCGGTCCCGCCGGCCCCGCTGGTCCCGCTGGTCCCGCTGGTCCCGCTGGCCCTCAGGGCGATCCGGGACCGACGGGTCCCCAGGGCGATCCGGGACCCGCGGGTCAGGACGGCCAGGACGGTCAGGACGGTCAGGACGGCCAGGACGGTCAGGACGCGGAGGGGCCCAATCCGATCGCGTCGTGCAAGACGCTTCCCGCCCAGTCCATGCCGACGGAGGCCATCACGCTCCAGCCGTTCGCGCGGTTCGAGACGAACACCTTCGACGACGGCGGCGCCGAGATCGTCGAGTTCTACCCGGCGCGGCAGGAGGTCTTCTTCATCAACGCGGCGGCGGGCACCGTGACGGGCATCGACGCCGGCTCGCTCCTCGGAGCTGGCGCGACGGTGGTCGACCTGGACGTCGTGGCGGACGCGACCGCGGACGCGACCAGCGCGCTCGACGGCGCCAACAGCCTGGACATCTTCGGCGACCTGCTGGCGGTGGCGGTCGCGGCAGACCCGGTCACCGATCCGGGCGCGGTCGCGTTCTACGATCTCCAGACGCTGACCTACCTCGGCGCCGTCGACGTTGGCGCGAACCCCGACAACGTCGTGTTCACGCCCGACGGCTCGGCGCTGCTCGTGGCCAACGAAGCCGAGAACACCTCGGGCGCGACGCCGGCCGACCCGCTCGTCGATCCCGAGGGAAGCGTCTCCATCATCACGACGCCGACCGACTTCACGACGATCGCCGTCCAGACGGTCGACTTCACGGCGTTCAATGGCCAGGAGGCGGCGCTGGCCGCCCAGGGCGTCCGCTTCCCGAACCAGGGCCTCGGCTACGGCAGCTCCGTCGCCCAGGATCTCGAGCCCGAGTACATCACGACCGACGGCACCACCGCCTGGGTCACCCTGCAGGAGAACAATGCGCTGGCCGTGGTCGACGTGGCCACCGCGTCGGTCTCGGCGGTGCTCGGCCTCGGTCTCAAGGACCACTCCGACATCCTGTGCTCGCTCGACGGCAGCGACCGAGATGGCATCGACGGCAACGCCTCGGTCAACATCCGCGACTGGCCGGTGCTCGGCATGTACCAGCCCGACACCATCGCGAGCTACGTGGTCAACAACCGCCGCTACCTCGTGACCGCCAACGAGGGCGACGGGCGCACGCTCGAGTTCGGGAACGGCGACGAGATCGAAGACGAGGAGCGCATCAAGGACCTGTCGCTCGACCCCACGGCGTTCCCCGGCGCCGCGGCGCTGCAGGCCGACGCCGGCATCGGCCGCCTCGCCGCCTCCACCATCAACGGAGACTCCGATGGTGACGGTGATCTGGACGAGCTCTGGGTCTTCGGGGGCCGCTCGTTCTCGATCTGGGACGCGGTGACCGGCGACCTCGTCTACGACAGCGGCAACGACTTCGAGGTCATCACGGCCGGCCTGTTCGGCGCCGACTTCAACAACGACAACACCGAGGGCGACGCGGACAGCCGCTCGGATGCGAAGGGCCCCGAGCCCGAGGCGATCGCGGTGGGTGAGGTCAACGGTCGCACCTACGCGTTCATCGGCCTCGAGCGCATGGGCGGCATCATGGTCTACGACGTGACGGTGCCCGCCGTCGCATCGTTCGTGAGCTACATCGAGGGTTTCGCGGCTCGCGACCTCCAGCTCGGCGAGAGCGAGCTCCAGGCGCTCGTCGAAGCCGGCGGCGAGACCGTGCCGGACCTCGGGCCCGAGAGCATCGTGTTCGTCCCCGCCACCGAGGGCTGGTCGGGCTTCCCGCAGCTCATCGTGGGCAACGAGGTGAGCGGCACCGTCTCGGTCTACGACATCACGGGCCCCGGAATCGACCCCATTCCCGTGGACCCGCCCACGGCGCTCCTCACCGAGACGTTCGACGACGGGACCGGGTTCACCTTCACCGACGGCAATGGCGCCGCCGCGGACTTCTTCTCCGACGGGGCCTTCGACTTCTGTGGCCTGGCCGACATCGGCGCCGGAACGGGTGACTTCGGGATCGGCACCTTCCCCTCGTTCCTGACCACTGCCGACTACACTGGCCTCGACGGCAACGCCCTGGTCATGATGGACCTCGACGGTGACGGATTCACGCCCGAGGCGACGTTCACGTGGAGCAACATCGACGTGACGGGTGCCACCGACCTGGCCGTGTCGGTGCGGCTCGCCGAGGCGTCGGCGAGCGACGGTGCCAACGACATCGACGACAGCGACTTCGTGCGAATCGAGGCCTCCTTCGACGGTGGCTTGCCCACCACGGTGGCCGAGTTCCGGGGCGAGGCAGGCTCCAACACCGTGTTCCGCGTCGACACCGACCTCGATGGTGTCGGTGACGGCGACGCGGTCGGCCCCGCTGCCCAGACGTTCGAGTTCCCCGTCACGGGTACCGGTGCGTCGCTCGACATCAGCGTCGTGGTGCGGGTCGAGGCTGGCGACGAGGACATCGCCATCGACGACCTCCAGGTCCTCGGACAGCTCTGAGCCGCCCTCCGCCGTCGGCGAGGCCGGCGGCGGCCCTGGCTCCTTCCTGCCGACGTCGAGATGGACCGGTCGGCCGATGAAGGCGAATCCGAGGCCGGGCTCCAACCGGGGTAACCGGCCTCGTGAGGCCGGCCGCGCTCACGCGTCGGCGTCGACCCCCGGCGTCGTGGTGTCGTCCTCGGGCAGCTCGGAGCCCTTCTGCTCCTTGCCGTTCTCCGCGGTGTCCTCCCGCAGGATCGGCTCGTCGAGCGTGGAGTCGTCGCTCGCCGTGAGCACCACCCGCTCGACGCCGTCGGCCTCGTAGACGCGGGTGACGACGTAGACCTGGTCGTCGACCATCAGCTCCCAGCCGACGGCGAGCGAGACCGGCACCACGAGGGTGGGCACACCGGCCACCGTCCGGCGGCGAACGATGCGGCGATGGCGGCGGCGAACGCGGCGGCGGGTCCGCCGGCGAACGGTGCGGCCACGAGGACCCGCCAAGGCGTCCGACGCGACGACGGCGAGGCTGACCGCGGCCACCGCACCGACCAACAGTTGACGTCTCGTAGTCATGTTTCTCCTTCCCTCACGCGTACGCCGACAGCAATAGGGAGTCGGCTCACGAAAGGGGGGTGGCTGCAATCACGCCGAAATCGGCGAGGTC
>CAZZLC010000180.1:0-4167 GCA_964655065.1 uncultured Enterobacteriaceae bacterium
GGGGGGGGCAGTTCCTCTAGTACTATATGCCGTCGGTGTGGTTGCTGTTGGGCAGCGTCTCTCGGTTGGGCCTGTTCGGGTCGAGGCGGGTGTTTGGGGGCGAAACCCGTACACGAACCCGTACAGATGGAGGGTGGTGGCATTCGACACCTGTCGATTACTGTCTGGTCTAGGTCGGCGCTGCGTTTGCCTTCGTTCGGTGACCGACGTCCGTCACCGCTGGAAGCAGGGACCGAGGTCTGGTGGGCATCGTTGTCTGGCAAACGGTTTGCTTGTCGCCCTTCATGCAACTGGACCTTCGCGGGCGCTCCGATGGCGTGTTGCGAGCGATCATCGAGGAGGGCCTGCCCCAGCTTCGCCAGAAGCTCGAAGATGCGGGCCGAGCGCTCCCCGGCTTCGTGTGGCGGGAGTTCGAGAACTACCTGGCCTGCCGCGATTTCGCTCATGGGTTCGCCTGGCTCAGCTGTGCACCCTGCGATGTGCATCGCCTGGTCCCCTGGACGTGCCACGGGCGCGCGTTCTGTCCGTGCTGCACCGGTCGGCGGATGGCCGAGCGCGCGGCTGCTTGGGTTGACGGGGTGCTCCCCGAGGTCGGGGTCCGACAGTGGGTGCTTACGGTGCCGTGGCGCGTGCGTTGGCTCTTGGCCCGGCATCCTCGATTGGTGAGCGGGGTGTTCGGGATCGCGTGGAGAGCGGTGTTTCGCTTCCAGCAGTGTCGCGCCCGGGAGCTTGGCTTCACGACGAGCCAGACCGGGGCGATCACCGTCGTCCAACGGTTCGGGTGCGTTTGCTCATACTGCTGCTCCTTGATCAGGGCGGGTTGTCGCTGGATCGGGTGCGCGCACTCCGGCGCGCCTCCGCGAGGGCTTCGAGCTGTCGCTCCGCTCCGTCGTCCAGCCGGATCCAGCCGGCACGCGGGTACTGGCCGTAGGGCTCGTACTCGACCTCGACGATGCCGCGGCGGATCCATCCGCGGACCGAGGAGCGGTGGACGTCGAAGCGGTGGGCCAGGCCTGAGATCGACCATCGGCCGTCGGGCAGCTGATCGGGCAGCCGGTCCTTGCGTGGGGTCTGGCGGGACGGTGCCGAGGCGAGCCTGGCCAAGTCGTCATCGTCGGCGGTGATGCGCCAGGCGGTTCGGCCATTGGGATCGACGACCTTCTCCGCCGTGACCAGCCCTCGGCGGATCCATCCTCGGACCACTCCCTGCTTGACGCCCATGTGCTCGGCCAAGCCTGACACCGAATAGGTCCCATCCTCGAACCGGCCTGGGAGGGCCTTGACGCGAGGGCGATCGGGTGCCACGCGCTCGATGTCGTACCGGCGGCGGGCCTGGCTCGCCGCCGAGGTGGTCCAGCGCCGCCCAGGCGCGGGCAGCGCTCCTTCCGCGTTGAGCTGCTGAGCGACCTCCTCGTCGTGCAGGCCGGCGCCCACGAGCTGTCGCATTCGCTCGATGACGTTGGGCGGCGTGCGCTGCGGCCGACCTGGACCGGGTCGCGGCAGGATCTGCTCTGTGATGGCCCCGCTCCCCCATTGCAGGGCCACCTTGGTCTGGCGCTCGGGTACCTCCACGGGGGTGAGGCAGACCGCCTCGACCACCAGACGCAGCATGGCTTGCCGCTCCTGCGGCTGGGTGCTCAGCGCCCGCCACACCGCGGGCAGATCCGTGGCGATGGCGCGGATGCGCGCCCGATCCGCCTCGGTGAGCTGTACGCGCTGCTCTCGGCAGGCGCGCTCGTAGTCCCTGCGGAGTCGCTCGAGCTCGCGCAGGCTTTCCTCCCAGTTCGCCTCGAGCGTGCTCGCGACCACCCGATTGTCGGGATCTACCGCCATGTAGCGGCGCTCGGCGAGCCTGGCCTGGTACTCTGCGCCCTCGATGCGCAGCCGCCACTGTGCCGCGAGACTGTCCGCCTGTTGGGTGGCCTGTTGCTCGACGGCCAGCGCGAGCTCAAGCTCATCGGGGACCATTGCCTCGAGGAACAGCTGTTGCACGATCTCGTCCACCGGGCTGGCCTCGAGGGACCAGCACGTGCGCCCGCCCGTAGCCCGGTCGCCAACACACATGTAGCGGGCCCTCGGGCCATAGGCCGGGCGCATCCGTCGGCCGCATCGGCCGCAGACCACGATCCCCGCCAACAGGGCCACACCTTCACGAGGGGCTCCGCGCACGCCAGCTCCGAACGGGGTCGCATTGTCGCGCAGCTTGGCAAGGTTTGCGAGATAGCACTCCCACGTGATGTACCCCGCGTGCTGCTCGCGCAGGCAGACCTGCCACGATGCAGGATCAGGCTGATGCACACGGAGCCGTCGAGGTTCGCCTGCCTGCAGCACCTCCCGCGTCGGGCTGCGACCGTAGACGTAGGCTCCCGCGTAGATGGGGTTGTGGAGGATGGAGGAGAGGCGGCTGACGGTCAGGGGGCGCCAAGCGATCTCGCTTTGGCCGGCCTCGTAGATGCGGGTAGGCACCTCGAAGCCGGTCTGTCGCGCCCACCGCACGACGGCCCAGGCGCTGGGTTCCACCTCGAACCTCGTGAACACGGTCTGGATCGCGGTGCGGACCGCGGCGTCCGGATCCATGGCGAACTGTTGTCCGTCCCACACGTACCCGGTGGCCGGCACGAATCGAAGCTCACCGCGACGTGCCTTGCTCCGGCGAGCCCCCACCAGCCGAAGGCCGAGCCAATTCAGCTCTGCCTCGCTCATCGTCCCTCGTAGGTCCAGCAACAGCCTGTCATCCGCCAGAGCAGGGTCGTAGACGGCCTGTTCGTCGATCACCAGCACGTTTGCAACCCGACACAGACGCAGCAGCTGCTGCCAGTCCGCAGAAGACCGCGCGACCCTGGAGATTTCGAGCGCGAGGATGGCGCCGACCTCGCCATGAGCAACCTCGTGAGCGAGCTTCGCGAAGCCCTGGCGATCCTCGGTCGTCGCTCCGCTGAGGCCGAGATCCTCATCGATGACCACCACGTCTTCGTCCTGCCAGCCCAGCGCCTTCGCGCGTTCGGCCAGGGCATACTGGCGCTGGGTCGACTCGGTGTGCTCCCAGACCTGCGCCATCGACGACTGGCGGACATAGATCACCGCCGTTCTTCCCAGGTGCGTCGACCTGATCTTGCCACTCATGTCTCGTTCCCTCAGCCACGAGCGCTCGGTGAACCAATTTCGCCCACCACGGGAGCAGCTTCTGCAGCTCTTCGTTCTTCGGGCTCTTGGGGCTCATCTGCGCTCCCGTCTGCCCCGCTCAGATCGTGCCGGACCGGAACGGTTCCACGAATTGCGGCGGCCCTGCGGGTCTCGACCCACCGCGAGAGCTCGAGGAGCCCGTCCAGAGCGAGGCGAACACCATCATTCGACGAACGCGGACAGAGATTGGTCCATGCAACGGGAACGATGTGCACGGCTCCGTCCGGCCGCTCCACGACGGCCCGCTCCGGTCCGTGTCCCCGCACAATCCGGACCGGCTCTCCGAACCACGGGTGGATTCGCAAGACGATCATCGTCGAGAGACAGGGCTTGTCGATGAGTGAATCTGCAGTCTGTCCATGCCCACGGCTCGGCCCTCAACCTCAATGTACATGCGCATTCGCTGCAGCCGGACGGCGTCTTCGTGGAGCGAGGTGGCTCCATCGTATTCGTGACCCTGCCCCCGCCGAGCACCGAGGACATCGAGCGGCTGGTGGTGGAGATCGCGATGAGGTCCGAGCGCTGGCTAGCCAGCCAGGGATTCGGAGACGACGAGGCGGAGGACGAAGTGGCGGGTGACGACGAGGACGGCTTGTCGACGGTTCTGGCGGCTTCGGTGCAAGGGCGCTCCGTGCTCGGTCGCGTCCGTCGTGTCCAACGTCGAGGGGGCAAGCTCTTCAAGCTTCCACCTCGATGCGCGTCGAGCCACGGGTACAACCTGCACGCCGGGGTCGCGGTCGGAGCCCACGATCGCCAGGGCCTCGAGCGCTTGGCCCGCTACATCTCGCGCGGCCCGGTGGCGAAGGGTCGCTTGATCCGGGGCGCGAACGGTGACATCGTGCTGCGGCTGAAGCGCGCGTGGAGCGACGGATCGACCGAGCTGCGGTTTACTCCGCTCGCGTTCGTGGAGCGGCTGGCGTCGCTCGTGCCGCCGCCTCGTGCGCACCAAGTGCTCTACCATGGCGTGTTCGCGCCCAACGCCAA
>CAZZLC010000181.1:0-4042 GCA_964655065.1 uncultured Enterobacteriaceae bacterium
GGGGGCGGCGGGATCGTGGGCGTGTGGGCCTCACGCTGGTAGAACACATCCGGACTGCACCGGAGCCTCCGGTGCGTGCAGCAGAGGGGGAACATGCGGAAGACGTGGGGTCGGCGCATCGCGCTGGCAGGGTGGCTGGTGGCGTGCGCGGGCGACGATGCGCCGTCGGAGACCGCGGAGTCGTCGGACTCTGGGGAGGAGAGCGCCGTGGCCGATGCGGGGCTCGCGAGCCTCGCGATCGTCCCCGGTGTCCTCGCCGAGCCCTTCGACCCCGAGCAGACCGACTACCCCGCCACCGTCGGGTTCCTCGGCCAGTCGGTGCGCGTGCTCGCCACGCCCCGCGACGAGGCCGCGACGGTGACCGTCGGCGACGCGCCGCTGGCCACCGGCCTTCCGAGCGAGCCGTTCCGCATCGACGAGGGGCCCGCCACGTCGATCGAGGTGCAGGTGGTGGCCGCCGACGGCGCCACCACCGAAACCTACACCGTAGAGGTGGCGCGGGCCTCCGCCGAGGCGCTCGTGCAGGAGGCCTACGTCAAGGCCTCCAACACCGGGGCGGGCGACCGGTTCGGCCAACAGCTCGCGCTGTGGGAGGACACGCTCGCGGTGGGCGCGACCGGGGAGGGTAGCGCCCGCCTCGATGCCGGAAAGGACGACGACTCGGCCCCGGGCACGGGCGCGGCTTACGTCTTCGTGCGTGACGAGGGCGCCTGGCGCCAGCAGGGGTTCCTCAAGGCCTCGCGCCCGAGCAAGGGGGACTCGTTCGGCTACGCCGTCGCGCTGTACGAGGACACGCTCGTGGTCTCGGCTCCCTTCGGGAATGCGCCACCTGCCGCGCCTGGCGGCGACCCCGTCGAGCTCGCCGGCTCGGTGTACGTGTTCGTCCGCGAGGGCGACACCTGGGTCGAGCAAGCTCACCTCGCAGCGTCCAACGCCGGCAGCGACGATCGGTTCGGGTGGAGCGTCGCGCTGTGGGGCGACACGCTGGTGGTGGGCGCGCGCGGCGAAGACGGAGCGGGGAGCGGGGTGACCCCGCCCGACGACGACGCGCTCGACGGGGCGGGTGCGGCCTACGTGTTCACCCGCACCGACGGCATCTGGACCGAGCAGGCCTACCTCAAGGCCTCGAACCCCGGCGAGGACGATCGGTTCGGCGGGGCGGTGGCCGTGTCCGGAGACACGGTCGTGGTCGGAGCCGGCTTCGAGGACGGGTCGGGGGCGGATCCCCTCGACGACGACCGGTCGAACTCCGGCGCGGCCTACGTGTTCGTGCGCAACAACGGCACGTGGACCGAGCAGGCCTACCTCAAGGCGTCCAACGCAGGCGATGGCGATGGTTTCGGTCTGAGCGTCGCGGTCGACGGCGACCGGATCGCGGTGGGCGCAGGCAAGGAGGCGAGCGCGGGGGGCTCGGGGGCCGCTCCCGATCCGAAGGATGATGCGCTCCCGGCTTCGGGAGCGGTCTACCTGTTCGAGCGCACGGAGGAGGCCTGGGCGCCGTCGGCGTTCCTCAAGGCCGCGAACGCGGGCTCGGGCGACGAGTTCGGCCGGCCGTTGGCGCTGCGGGGCGACCTGGTGGTCGCGGCGGCGCGCGGGGAGTCCAGCGCGGGGACGGGCGCGGGCAGTCCCGCGCCACAGGACGACGAGGCGCTGGCCGCGGGCGCCGCCTACGTGTTCGCGCACGACGGAGAGCAATGGCGCCAGGTGCGCTACCTGAAGGCGTCGAACACAGGGCCCGAGGACTTCTTCGGGTGGTCCGTGGCCCAGTCGGGCGATGCCCTGGCGATCAGCGCCCTGCAGGAAGACAGCGCAGCGACCGGCGTGAACGGCGACGAGGCCGATGACTCGGCCGAGACCGCAGGGGCGGTCTACCTCTTCCGGTAGCTCGCGGCGCCGCGTCCGCGCTTGGAATCGGCCTCTGCGCGCCCTACCCGAAGAACGGGAGGAGCCCTTGGCCGACTCCGCGATCCAGCGCGCCGTGCAGAACATCCTCGACCGGGTCGGCCGCGAGGTCGTCCTCGGGCTGCCCCTCGGGGCAGGCAAGCCCGTGCACCTCGCCAACGCGCTCTACGCGCGCGCCCGGCGCGATCCCGACCTCCGGCTCCGGATCCTCACCGGGCTGTCGATGGTCCCCCGCCGCGGGCGAGGGGCTCGCGCGGCGACTCGTCGAGCCGCTGCGGCGACGGATCCACGGCGACCGCCCCGTGCTCGACTACGCGCTCGACCGACGCCGCGGCGCCCTGCCCCCCAACGTCGAGGTGTTCGAGTTCTACCTGCCGCCCGGGGAGCTCGTGGACGTTCCGGAAGCCCAGCGCGCCTCGTGCTCCGCGGATACTCGAGTACCGGGTGGCGGCCCACATCCCGTCGCGTCCGGAAGGCCGCATGACGCGACTTTCGATCATCGGGCCCATCACCTTGTTCTGTGAGCTCGCGGGCCGGCCATTCCAGGAGGTTGTCCGCGATTGCCTCCATCCCGCGGGGCGCCATCCTGGGCCGATTCGGAAAGCCCAACCCCCCTCTCGCGCTCACCCCCCGCGCTTGCCCCGTTTCACGGGGCTAAGCGCGACGGGTGGTCGCGATCGGGACGCCAGGCCTCGCTCTACGAGCGCTCGATCGCGAGAGTCGCAAGTTCACCGGAACCCAGCGGGTTTCGAACGCCGTTCACAGCGGCCCGCCGGCGCCTCGTTCGCGCCAACGATCCACGGTCTTGCGCGTCGTCTACGAGTGCGTAGAGCCGGCCTTCGAGGAGCCACCCTTCCTCTACAGTTGCCAGAGCCGGCTTCCCGACAGCCTGCCCTCGGACCCTTGGGTGGTCTGCGAGCCCGGCTCCACGTTCAGCAGCCTGCCGTTGGTGCCCTGGGGCCGGTACGCGGTTCCGGGCCGATGGTAGCGCCGCCACCCCGAAGAATGCGCGAGCACTCTTCGATCGCTTGATCGAGCTGGGAGCGCAGAGGTCGCAGATCGCACAATAGACTCTCAGTTGTCTCCACCACCGGGCCAACGGGCTCGGTGCCTACGCACGGCGGCTGCTCGCGCGCCCCTGGTGCTTCACGACATGAGACGTACCTGGCTGATCCCCGCGATCCTCGCCGTGACTGCGCTGGTGGTCGCTTGGGTCACCCGTCCTCGTCCTGACCCTGCCGTGGGCGACTTCCCGGTGGTCCCACGATGGCACCTGGCCTACGTGGAGCCGCCATCTCCCCCCTCTCCTGTCCACCCTGCCACCCGTCCGGCGACCCCGGCGCCGACGCCCGAACCTTCGCCCGCCCCGAGCCCCCCTGCAGCCCCAGCGGGCGAAGACCGAGCCTACGAGCCCTTGAGGCCCGACGATCCCGTAGCCGCCGACTACGCCGAGTTCGCCACCGTCGTCGGCGACCTGGTCGAGGTTCTGGGTGAACCCTGGTTCGGCGACTGCGACGCAGATCTTTTCTGCTCGGTGCAGTGGGACCTCAGCGACCCCGCCGAAAGGGACTCGTTCTTCTTCGCGCTCGAACAGTGGAACGACGAAGACGACTGGGCCGTCCAGAAGTTCGGCCATGCTGTCCCCGTAGAGGACAGGTGGTGGCTCACGCTTGGTGCGCATCTGTCGCCCAGCGATGCCGACCTGTTCGAGCTCGACGCTGTGAACCTCGAGTGCGGCACCCACGACGAGCTCGAGGAGTTCGAGCCCAAACTGTTCAACCCTCTTCCGTGACGGACGCCCTCGGGCCGACGACCGCACGGCGTTCCGTTGGAGGCGTCCCCGAGTCGGGCCGGTTTGGTGGACACGCTGCGACCGCGGATGGGCCAAGGTGAATGCCCGCCCACCCTACTCTCGAGTGTTTCCGTCCAGGGGGGCGCGTCGGCCCCACTGCTCTCGGGCAATCGTGTGAGGGGCCGACACCATGGGCCTGCCTCGCTGGTCGCGCGATGGCGACGCTACGAGGCCACCGTATGACCTTGTTCCATCGTTGGTACGAGGGGTCGGCGGGCGGAATGGTGATTGTCGGCGTTTGAAGAGTGGAGCTGATGGGACTCGAACCCACGACCTCTAGAATGCCAT
>CAZZLC010000182.1:0-3980 GCA_964655065.1 uncultured Enterobacteriaceae bacterium
AACCCCGTTCCTTGACATTGTAGTAGTGACGTCCAAGGGCCTATGGCCTACGGCCCAGAGCCTACGCGCTGGGGGCAGAGGCGCGGACGAGCCGGAAGCCCCGGACCGAGAAGCGATAGCCCGGAAGGTCGCCGTTGCGGTACGCCGACCGGGCGAGCCGCGGGACGTCCCCGAACGTGCCACCACGGACCACACGCCTGACGCCGGTCGCAGACGAGGGAAGCGGCGCCGTGGGGTGGTGCCGGTAAGGGGTCTCGCGGGCCTGGGCGGCGTAGCGTTCCGCGTCCCATTCGTCGGCGCACCACTCCCAGACATTGCCGTGCACGTCGTGCAGGCCCCAGGGGTTCGCGGGGAGCTCCCCCACCGGGTGCGCGTGGCGGTCGCTGTTCCCGAGGTACCAGCCCACCGCGGCGAGGTCGGACGCGTCGTCGCCGCTCCAGAAGCGGGTCGTCGTGCCCGCCCGGCACGCGTACTCCCACTCCACCTCGGTGGGCAGCCGCACCCCGAGCCACGACGCAAAGGCCGCCGCCTCGTACCAGGTGACGTTCGTGGCGGGGTGATCGTCGCCCTCGCCCTTGCCACGAGCGCTGCGGTGCTCGGGGTCGAAGCGCTCGTACAAGCCGTGGGTCACCGTCACCGCCGTCATCGCGAACGGCGCGGTCACCTCGACCTCGTGCTGCGGGTCCTCCCAGTCGTAGCGTCCCGCCTCGTCCTCGGGGCTGCCCATCTGGAACGTCCCCTCGGGGATGTCCTTCCACCATCCCCGCGTCTCGAGCTCGGCGAGCACCGCCGCCCGCGCGTCCCGTTGGTGACCGGGCCAGAACGCGGCGGCCCGACGCCGTGCCTCCCTCCGGACGTCCTCGTCGACGACGAGCTCCCCGCTCCGCCCCTCCCCGAGCTCGGCGAGCCCGTGGTGGACCCACCACAGGTCGGCCCCGTGGGTCGTCGTCTCGGCGAACCGGGACAGCAGGTTCATCACCACCTCGGCGTCGTCGACGAGCTCGGGCAGCTGGACGAGCACGTCCCGCCGGGCCTCCCACGCCTCCTGCCCCCGCTGAACACCGAGCGCCGCGAGCACCGTGTCGTCGGCGATCGCCTCCGCCTCCGAGACCACCCGGGCCACGAGCTCGGCCGAGCCCTCGACGGCCACCCGTCGCACGAGCGCATCCGCGCGCCCGTCGCCGAGCCGCCCGCAGGTCAGCGACAGCACCTCGGCCCACGTCGCCGGCGTCTCGCGCGCCTGCCGCAGCGCCACGCCGAGCGCGCCCGGCGCCTCCGGCACCGCCGCCTCGTCGCGCGCGCCCGTCATCGCGCCCCGCAGCGCCTCCTCCGGGACGTCCCCGATGCCGTTTTGGCCGATGTCGGCCGCGAGCGCCCGGGCCGCGAAGAACTCGCGCAGGCTCCGGTGCGGGAACGCGTACTCCCTCGCGAGGGCCAAGCTCGGCGAGGGCAGCAGCAGCCCCGTGACCTCGGCGACGTCGCGGAGGAACCGCGACAGATCGGCCCATGGCGCGTGCGCGCTCGCGAGGTCCGTGGCCAGCGTCCCCGTCTGCTGCAGCGTGCGCACGAGGTCACCGACCGGGGTGAGGAACCGCTCCTGCCCGTGCAGCTGAAGGGCGAGGTGTCCGAGCGCCTCCTCCACGAGCCAGGCCGCGGGAAGCTCTCGCGTCGGCCCCCCGGCCGACCGGTGCTCCCCAGCGAGCAGGCTCCGCACCGCGGCCTCGTACAGCTCGCTCCGGCGGCGCGGCACCGTCCCTGCGCGCAGCCGCACCAGGCCCACCAGCGTGAGCAGCAGCGGGTTCTCGATCAGTCGCCGCAGTCGAGGCTGTCCCGCCATCTGGTCCAGCGTCTCGTCGACGATGGCGGGGTCTTCGATCCACCGGCCGAGCAGCTCCTGTTGCTGTTCGCGCTCGAGCGGCCGGAGCTGGAGCTCCGCGAACCCGCCCGGCAGCCTGCGGTCGCGATAGCCGGCGACCCGGCTCGCCACGAACACGGGGCAGTCCCCGGCCTCCGCCGCGATCGTGGCGACCCCGCGATAGGCCACGGCGGGCTCGAGGTGCTCGTCGAGCCCGTCCAGCAGGAGCACGGCACGGCCCTGGGCGACCGCGCGGTGCAGATGCGGGGCGACGTCGACGCCGAGCTCGGGGAGCCGCTGGGCGAGCCCCTGGCCGGGCGCGAAGCGCGCGATGCGCAGCGGGATGGGGATCGGCCCGTCGGGCTGCTCGAGCAGCTGGAGGCCGAGCCGGTGCAGCAGCGTCGTCTTGCCCGAGCCGGGCTCGCCGAGGAGCACCCACCGCCGGTGCCCCTCCCAGGCGAGCACGTCGGCCAGCGACAGCCGGTGCCCGTCGCCGAGCCCCTCGGGCAGCGCGCTGCGCCAGCCCTGGAGCCGGGCGGGCAGCGCATCCGGGTCCTCGGCGAGCTCACCAGTGAGGCGCACGTCGACGAAGACGTCCGTGAGCGAGCGCTCGCCGCCGCGACGAAACACCTCGGGCAGCTGGTCGAGCTCGTCGCGGAGCCGGTCCCGGTAGATCGCTACCGGATCGCCACCGACCGCGGGCATCGCCGAGGGGCGCTGTCGCGTCGCCGCCGCCACCACCTTGGGCACGATCGCCAGCACCTGCGTGGCGAGCTCGTCGTGGCTCGCGAAGGGGTGGGGATGGAGGTCGTGGTTGCGCAGCCGCTGCAGGTGAGCCTGCTGGGAGGGGGACAGCGCGGCGTCGGCCTGTCGGTAGACGAACAGCGGCTTGTCGAAGGCGAGCGCGAGCACCGCCTCCCACTGGGTGTAGGTCAGCGTCTCGGGGTCCTCGGGCACCACGGGGAGTCCGACGAGCTCGGGGTAGCGTGCCAGCAACTCGCGGACCGTGTAGGGCTCCGGCGGCGCGCCTTCCGAGGGACCGACGAGGTGGACCACGGCGGCGCAGCGGCGCACGAAGTCCTCGAGCATGACGAGGGTAGGGTGGCCCGGCTGTCCGAAGTCCTCCTGGACGTGCAGGACCGCCTCGTCGGTCTGCGCCACGCGACGGCGCAAGACGTCGCGCTCCGGCCCGAAGTCGCGGGTGACCGCCGAGAGGAAGATCCACGTCGGTTGGCGCGTGGGGGAATGCGTCGGCACCGGGTCGGAGACGGGCCCGGCATCGGGCCGTGGCGGGGCTGGATCAGGGATCCGCACGTCGGACGGCGGGGGAGCCGGGGCTGGAGCGTGCATCGCCTCGGATGACGAAGAGGAGGCGGGCGGTTGATCGGGCGTGGGCTGCCTTCGCGTCCCGAGCCAGCCCGCGACGACCACGAGCCCCAACCCGACGACGAGGGCCGCCAGCCCCTCCACGGTCCCCAACCCCCACTCGAGCATCGCGACCTCCCGCCGCCTCCTATCTGGCCGCGCGGTCACACCGGGACCCCCCAACGGCGACGCCCCGAGGCGTCGTCCGTCTCGACCCCGGAGACCGACTCACGACCTTGATTTGAAGCTGGGTCCGCCTCCGGGTGGAAAGGGCGGTGGGAGCTCCGACTGCTGCGCGCAGCAGGCAGCCACGAACGGCCGTGGAGATCCGACGTCGGAAGCAATCGGCGGGATCTGGCTGCCCATCGGCCCCGAGACGTCCACGCGCGGATGCCACGGCCGACTTTCGAGACAATACCAAGGGCCTATGGCCTACGGCCGAGGGCCTACGGGCTGGGGGCAGCGGCGCGGACGAGCCGGAAGCCCCGGAACGAGTCGCGATTGCCCGGATGGTTGTCGCTGCGGAACGCCGACGGGGCGAGCCGCGGGCCGACCCAGAACGAGCCACCACGGATCACACGCCAGACGCCGGTTGGGGTCTCGGTCCACTCCGCGACGTTGCCGTGGACGCCAAGCAGCCCGAAGCCATGGTCGAAGGCCCGGTGGGGGGCCGCCGCCGACCGCGGGGGCGCATCGACGGGGTGAGTGTGGAAGTCGCTGTTCGTGGCGACCCAATCCACGGCTTCGAGGTCTGCAACGT
>CAZZLC010000183.1:0-3889 GCA_964655065.1 uncultured Enterobacteriaceae bacterium
CGGTGTCGCTGTCCGTGTCCGAGTCGGTGTCGCTGTCCGTGTCCGAGTCGGTGTCCGCGTCCGTGTCGCTGTCCGTGTCCGCGTCCGTATCGCTGTCGGTGTCCGCGTCCGTGTCGGCGTCCGACTCTGCCGTATCCGCCATCTCCTTGTCGTCGTCGCCAGTGCACGCACCCAGCACCAACACCAGCGGTAGCCCCATCCATCGCGTCATCGGTCCCTCCTCGGTCGCGCCGGACCGCCGAGTAATGCACCCGATGCCGCTCAGCCGTCTCCGGGGAGGAACACGTGTCGGAAGCGCGGCAGGTCCACGCGATCCTGGGCGTCGAACTCGATCCCCTCCGCCTCGAGCCGCTGCCGCTGCATCGTCGCGCGCACCACGTCGCCCCGGGCGCTGATCGTGCCTTTCGCGTTGATGATGCGGTGCCACGGCACCTCGTCGTCCTGGCCCACCAACGCGGCGAGCGCCCAGCCGACGTGTCGGGCCACCCGGGGAGACCCCAGCACCGTCGCGACGTCGCCGTAGGTCGCGACCCTGCCGGGCGGAACCGTGCGAACCACCGCATAGACCTTGTCGTGGAAGCCGGGTCCGACGACCCGTGGTTCGTCCATCGTTGTCTCCGAGTGACAGCGGGCGCGCTCCCGCAGGCATTACGAGGGGAAGCCGCGGTGGGCACCCGGGTCTGCCCGCTTTAAGTACCCGCCACGCTGGATGGCCATCATGATCGCTTGGACCTTGTTCGCTGCATGCTCGACGGGCCCCACCGTCACCACCGAGACCACCGTCGTGGGCCGCCTCGTCGACCACGAGGGCACGCCCATGGCCGGCGTCGAGGTCAACTCCATCGAGGGCAGGCACCGCACGGAGGGCGACGGGCACTTCGTGGTGCCCATCCAGCCGCCGAGCAACCTCTTCCACTTCGTGCTCGACGGCGTCTTCTATCAGCGCGTGCAGCGCCCGGCCGACCTCGGCACGTCCATCGAGGTCGTCTTGCCCGAGCGCGCCGCCCGCAAGCTCGGCTGCCCGCCCATCGCCTGCGACCTGTCGCTCGCCTGGCGCTTCGACTCCACGCTCTCCGGCAAGCTCATCCCGACCTGCGAGCCCGGCAACACCGTCGAGCTCGCCGCCTTGCCGACCGACATCCCCACCGTGAGCTGCCGTGAAGGCCGGGGCCGCGACGCCGTCGACCACCCCATGACCATCGACGCGTCGGGCGACACCTGGACCATCCGCGAGGCCGGCGCCGACGTGACGGTGGAGATCCTCGACGCCGAGGGCAACCCGGCCCCGGACTGCGAGGTCCGCATCGGCCGCAACACCATCACCGCCGACGCCGAGGGCGCCTTCGTGGGCCGCGCGCACGGCCCCACCACCATCTCGGCCACCTGCGCGGGCCGCCCCGCGGAGCCGCTGCGCTACGAGCCCGTGCCCGAGGTCGAGAACCGGGCCACCCTCCGCTGGCTCTCCGACGGCGCCACGGTCGACATCGGCGCGGTCGCCCCGTGGGCGAAGCGCGTCGTCGTCCGCTCCGACGCGAGCGCGTGGGAGTACTCGGCGGCCGTCGACGAGAGCGGCGTCCTCGCCCTCCCTCCGCTCCCCGCGGGCACCTACACCGTCTACCTGCGCGGCGCGACGGGCCAGATCCGCACCGAGTCCGTCGAGCCCATCACCGCCCCTGACGTGCTGTCGTTCCGCGCCTCGGAGAGCGAGTTCTGGGTTGGCCGCCTGCGCCTCGAGGAAGAACTGAGCTCGGGCGAGCTCCGCACCCACGTCGCGCCCCCGCGGTGAACGAGCCCCCTGCGGCACGCGCCCTGCGAGACCGGACAGGCCCGCGGCAGCGCTACCCGGCGAGGATCGGACGGAAGAAGTCGACGAGGTCCCGCACCACCCGGGGCTTCGCGTCGAACATCCGCGTCCCGTGGTCGCCGCCCTCGTACTCGAGGAACGACCAGCTCCCGGGATCGAGGGCCTGCTGGGCCTCCGACCAGTCGTCCTCGACCGTCGAGTAGGTGAACACGCTCGGGACGTTGGGCAGCTCCGCCATCTTGGTCTGGGTGATGTGCCGGACCTCCGATCCGTTACGCGCGATCACGGCGCGACCGGCTCCATGTCGTCGGTCACCTCGACGACCTCGATCTCGATGGGCTGCCAGTCGTCGATGAAGAAGTCCACCCGGCGGTTCTTCGCCCAGGCCTCGGGAACGCTCCGGTCGTCGAGCGGCTGTTCCTCGCCGAAGCCCTCGCTCGAGAGCCGCGCGGGATCGATGCCCTTGTCGACGAGGTACTGCACCACCGAGGCGGCCCGCCGCTTCGAGAGGTCGAGGTTGTACTCGGCACGACCGCGCTCGTCGGTGTGCCCCTCGATGCGCAGCTTCGCGATCTCGGCGTACTCGTCGAGGATCCGCACCGCGTTGTCGAGCAGGCCGAAGCTCTCGGGCTTGATCACGGCCGAGTTCGTCTCGAACTGGATCGACGTCTCGAGGTCGATGCGCTTGCGGTACACCCGCATGCGCGTGGGCGCGTCGACCGGCTTCAGCCGAATCTCCGCCTCGACGGGGGGGCCGTTCACGACGGCGTAGGAGAGCACACCGGGCTCGTAGCCCTCGGCTCGCGCGCGGATCAGGACGTCGCCCGCCTCGAAGGGGTACTCGAAGGGGGTGGTGCCCGACGCCTTCTGACCCGGGATGCGGACCACGACCTTCGCCACGTCGAGGACCTCGTCGGTCGCGTCGTCGACGACGATCACGGAGACCAGGGTGGGCTCGGGACAGCCGTCGTCGTCCTGGTAGCCGTCGAGATCCTCCTCCTCGCCGGGGCAGGGGTCCTCTTCGACCACGGGCTCATCGGGCCCCTCGTCGTCGCCGGGCTCCCAGCCGAGCCCGAGCACGATCCGGAAGTCCGGCGAGCCGATGCCGGTGGTGATGCCGGTTCCCGCGCCTCCGCGGACCACCCAGTCGCTGTCGCGCGGGCGCACCGCCGCGCTGGCGAGGACCTCGAGCGGCGAGCCATCGGCGACCGGATCGCGCCACGGCAGGGTCGTGTTGAACTCGAGCGCCGTGTCGACGACCTCGGAGAGCTCGAGCGCCGCCCCGAGCCGCGCGATGAGCGCGTCGTTCAGCTCGACGTTCTCGAGCGAGGTGGCCGGGCCCCCGCGCGTCCCGACGTTCGCGGCGAGGAGCAGGGGTCCCGCGTCGCCGCTGACGATGGCCGAGAGCTCGTAGCCGGTGCGGGGGCTGCCCAGCGCGGTGTCGACGGTGGACGTGGGCAGGAACAGGCGACCCCCGATGGCGAGATCGACCGCGCGATCGAGGAGGGTGACCTTGCCGTCGACCCCGACCTCCCCGAGGCCGGTCTCGTTGCCGCTCGGCTCCCCGTTCGACAGCAGGTAGATCGGGACGTCGACGCCGAGCCGCAGGGGGCCGAGCCTCGCTGCGCCGAGCAGATCGAGCTGGAGCACCGAGCTCACGAGCTCCACGACCTCACCGTCGGGACCCACGTAGACGAGCGGGTCGTCGACGTACTGCAGGAGGCCGCGACCCACGAAGCCGTTCGTGCCCCGGGCGCCGTCGTCGAGCCAGAGGAGCCGCCGACCGTCGACGGTGGGACGGAAGGTCTGCGCGTTGATCTCGGGAACCTCCCCTCCCGCGACCTGCGCTTGTGCCGCTGCGGCGGTTACCCACAACCCGAGCATCGATCCTCCCGAAGCGGCGCAAGGGTACCGGATTCGACCGCGAACGCAAGGGTGTCGGGACGTTTCGAGGCACCCGATCGTGGAGCTGCGGCCCGGCTCGGGCCGTATGATGTTCCCTCGTAGAACCGAACAACCGTGAGGACGGCGCGGCATGGCACGCCAGTACATCTACCAGATGCGAAACCTCGTGAAGGTGCTCGA
>CAZZLC010000184.1:0-3864 GCA_964655065.1 uncultured Enterobacteriaceae bacterium
CCTCCGCGCAGCGCCTGGTCGAAGGCCTCGCGGAGGGGAAGCCGGCCGAGTCCCGCCGACGCCACCTGACCAGAGGCCTTCGCGCGGGCGTGGATCGCGAGCTGACGGGGGGACAGCCATCGCGAGGGCGACCGCCCCGCCCCGACGTCGGCGTTGACCCTCGCGGCCTGGGCCTCCGTCATGGGCACCGCCGCCCACGTCGTACGGCGGATGCGGTACCGGTCGTCCTTCCGGGAGCTGCGGAAGGTCCCCTCGATGGGCGAGGCCCCGCCTTCCTCCGCCCATCCGTCGACCACCGACCGGGGGGTGGCCGCAGGGTCGAAGGTGACCTTCACGACCTCGCGTCCGCCAGCGAAGCCCGGCTCTGTCGACAGCACGCCGTCGTGGCCCCCCAGGTGCTGCTCTCCGCTCCAGAAGCAGCTCGTGGCGTACAGGGCGGTCTCCGTACGGTCCGACGACCGTGCCTCGCGCTCCACGAGAGCGAGCCAGTCCGGCACGGCCTGCTCGGTGACGGTGAGCGCTCGGACCATGCGGGAGAGCAGGGTGGAGGACCGGTAGTCGCCCGCGAGACGGGGCACCACGTCCCGGGTGCCCGTCGCCGCGTCGAGGATGCGGATCACCGGATTGTTCCACGTCGGCTCGCCGAAGGCCTCGAGCACCTCGCGATCCGCCCCGGGGACGTTGTTGTAGACCACCACGGGCACGAACGACTCCTCGATCGCATCGACGACCAGAGGATCGGACAGTGTCCCCGCGCCGTACGCGCGCACCGTGGAGCAGCCCGGCACCTCGTCGAAGAGCACGAGCAGCGGTCGGCCCGACGCCTCCGCACGAGCCCTGGCCGCCTCGAAGCCCCGGAGCCAACGCACCCGACCGAGCTCCGCTGGTTGGTCGGGCCACGACAGCTCGACCGGGTCCGCAGGCGCCGCTGCGGCGGGCTCGGACGGGGCGCCGCACGCCACGAGCAACCCGAGAGTCGACAGCCATCCCTGCACGAACCACCTCCTTCGCCGACCAGCGGCCGAGTGTGGAGTGGTCCAGAGACGTCCCCTCACCGTTTCGCGGCCGACGCTTCACGATGGGTCATCGGGGCCACGGTACGCAGGCCCGTCGCGTCACGCGGCCAGGATTCTGTTCGAGACAACGGGGCGTCTCCTGTGTGACGCTGGTGGTATTCCCAGGAGGAAGCTTGAAGAACACCATCATTCCCGCGGTTCGCTCGGCCGACCCGGACGCCTTGATCACCTTCCTCACCACGGCCTTCGGCTTCGTCGAGCACGCCGTCCACCGTGACGCGGAGGGCCGGATCGACCACGCGGAGCTGACGTTCGACGGCGGCATGATCATGCTCGGCCGCGGCGACCAGGGCACCGACTTCGACGCCGTGATGGACGCCTCGGCACCCGTGCGCACCACGTTCTACGTGATCGTCGACGACGTCGACGCCCACCATGCCCGGGCGACCGCCGCGGGAGCCGTGGTGGTCTACCCGCTCACCGATCAGGACTACGGCTCCCGGGACTACTCGTGCAAGGACCCGGACGGCAACCTGTGGAGCTTCGGAACCTACGACCCCTGGACCTGACCTGCATCAGCCGCCGCTGACGAACGGGGCCTGCCGGACGTAGCGGTCCCCCTCCGCGACCTGGACCATCCAGCGCGCGACGTCGGCGTAGGCGACCATGGGGCTCCCCTCGACGGCCTTCAGGTCCACGCGGACGTCCCCCTTCGGCGGCCGCTCGACCATGCGAGCCACCCGCACGAGCGTCCAGTCGCGGTCCGAGGCGGCGATAGCCTCGTACTCCAGCTGCTTCCCCTCGAGGACGCGCGGGGAGAACACCTTGAGCAGGAAGATGATCACCTTCCGGCCGAATCCCCCGGTGTCGCCCTCGAGCTCCAGGCCCGCCCCGGAGATCGCGACGATCCGCCTGATGTCGAGCTCCTTCATCGTCGCCAGCACCGTGCGCAGGCCGTCGCCGAAGACCTCGGGGTCCTGCTTGCCGGTCACCCCCACACACGAGATCACCGCGTCGGCACCCTCGAGCGTGGCGCGAATCGCATCGGCATCGGACAGGTCACCGACTCGAACGTCCAGCTCCCCGAGATCGGACCGCGGCGTGCGGATCAGAGCCCGGACGGAGTGCCCGGCCTCCTTCGCCTGCCGAACCACCTGTCGCCCGAGTCCTCCTGTCGCTCCCAGCACGGCCAGTTGCACGTTGCCTCCTCACAGCGTTTTGATAATGAACGTTCATTAACATAGGAGAACGATCCATGAACGTGCTCGTGACGGGAGCGACGGGCAACGTCGGCCGGCCCTTGGTCGAGGCAGCGAAGGAGCTCGGTCTGACCGTACGGGCCGCGGTGCGACCGGGCTCCCGAGGCATCGAGGGGGTCCCGTCCGTCCCGCTCGACTTCGCCGACCCTGCCACCTTTGGTCCGGCGCTCGCCGGCATCGACGGACTCTTCCTGCTTCGCCCCCCTGCGATCTCACGGGTCGGTCCCACACTGAATCGGTTGGTCGACACCGGGCGCGACACCCTTCGGCACGTCGTGTTCCTCTCCGTCGCGGGGGCGGAGCACAACCGGTTCGTCCCCCACGCCTCGGTCGAGCGGCACCTCGAGACCTCGGGCATCCCCTACACCTTTCTGCGGGCCGGCTTCTTCGGGCAGAATCTCGTCACCGCCTACCGGGCCGACATCCGTGAGGACGACCGCCTCTACCTGCCCTCGCGCAACGCTCGCGTGGCCTGGGTCGACGCGCGGGACCTCGGCGAGGCAGGCGCGCGGGCCTTCGTGACCCCCGACGCGAAGGGCGCGGCGTGGACGCTGAAGGGCGCCGAGTCGAGGACCTTCGAGGAGGTGGCCTCGAGCCTGTCGCACCACCTCGGGCGGACCATCCGCTACGAGGAGGCCTCGGTGCCCGGTTACCTCTGGCACCTGCTGGTTCGTCAGCGCCTCTCGCTCGGCCTCGCCGTGGTGCAGACCGTGCTGCACGTCGTGCTGCGGCGCGGAAGCCAGGCCGAGCCCGATCCGAAGCTGGCCGAGATCCTGGGGCGTGCGCCCCGCACCATCGAGGACACCATCCGCGACAACCTTCCGATCTGGCGGCGCTGATCGGCCGGCCGCGCACCATCTCCGACGCCGAGATCCTCCGCCTCGCCCGGGAGTGCTTCCTCGAGTGTGGCGCGGCGGTCCCGCTGTCCCGGATCGCGGAGGTGGTCGGTCTGTCGGCCCCTGCCCTGCTCCGGCGCTTCGGGTCGAAGGAGGAGCTCCTGTTTCGCTCGCTCCTCCCGCAGGAGGCGCCTCGCTGGTGGAGCACCATCCGACGTCCCCCGACGGCGGACCGCGTCGCCGATCTGGCGGGGATCCTCGCGGAGCTCGCCCAGGACTTCGAGTCCGTCGGGGCTGCGCTCTTCACGCTGCGAACCGGGCCGCTGGACGTGGGGGCGGTCTTTCCCCGCGACCAGCCCGGGCCTTCGCTGGCCGCGCGTGCGGCCATGACCCGCTGGCTCGCAGCGTCGGGGGTCGACGGGCCGGTCGACGTGCTCGCGGATCTGGTCGTGGGGGCCGCGGAAGCGCGAGGGTTCCTACGATGGGTGGGGCCGCCGATGACCGACGACGACCCCCACGAGGTGTGGGCCGAGCGAGTGGCGAGGGCCATCCTGACCTGACCGAGGATCCGCACGAGGTCGCGCCCTGAAGCTGGGGGATGTCCGGTGCGAGGCTGCGATCTCGGTCAACGACCGGGGCCGTGCCGACGACGCAGGAATCTCACTCTCCGCGACGGAGGTAGCTGCTGAAGGACAGGATCAACAAGGGCCACAACAGCCATCCGAGCACGTTGACCGCGATCTTCGCATCGTG
>CAZZLC010000185.1:0-3864 GCA_964655065.1 uncultured Enterobacteriaceae bacterium
CGAGATCGGTGTCCGTGTCGACCTCCATCACGGCTTCGCCCACCCGAACCCGCAGTTCGGTCGAAGGCTGGAGGACCACAGCTTCCACGAAGTCGACCCGGTCCTCCTCTGCTTCTCGAGCCAGTCGCCACTTCCACCAGGCCAACGTCCTCGGGTTCACGCCACGCGCCTCGGCGAACGCACGCAACGGCAGCTCGGACTGCTCGGCATCTGCGACCACCAGGGCCCATCGCCGCGCCGCGTCGCCTGCCATGACCACCTCCAGAAGGCCACGTCACCCGCAAACGTCGCTCTGTCGGAGGTCGTCAGTGACTGGATACTGCGCGATTGACGCTGGTTCCGGTGTCGGACACTGCGACGCGGCGCAGCCCCGAGCCCGTCGTCATCCGGTTCTCGGACGGCACCGAGCTGTGCGTCCCGGTGGGGACGGAGCTGAGCTGGGTCGGTCGGCTGGCAGACACGTTGCGATGAGGGTTCGGCAAGCCCAAGAAGGGCCCGGCCCGGTCGGGGGCGACCGACGACCAGGGCTATCTGCTCCATCGGCCGCCGATGAACGGGCAGATCCCGGTCTTCGGAAACGACGAGCACCCCGTTCTCTGGTTCACCGAGACCCGCGAGGGCGTTCACGCCGGGGAGCCCTGGAGCCACCGTAGGCCGTTCAGGAACGGACGAGCGGGATGGCACGAACGTCTCTACTGCGGTCCCGAGACGCGCACGTTGTCCAGATAGGCCGTGCCGGTCTGGCCGAGGGACCACACGTGGCCGCGGATGTAGAGCTTGTCCACGCGGGAGAACACCTCTTCGAAGGCCTCGGCCGACAGCGTTTCGCCGCTCGGGGTCGTCAGCTGGGTCTCGTCGAGCTGCACCGTGTAGTTGACGAAATCTCCGGTCGGGATCTCGTCGGCGCTCTCGAACAGGTCCGCGAGGAGTAGCTCGTCCCCGTCGCCATGCAGTCGGATCTCGCCTCCGGCGAGCGCCGGCGATGCACCCGCGTCGTCGCGCAGCAACAGGTCGAAGGTCAGGGTTCCGCCGATCACGCACTCCCAGGGGAACTCGCCCGTCCCGCCAGGGAGCCCGAGGTGGCTCGGCGCGCCGAAGTAGGACGAGCACCCGTCACACGGGAAGTCGCGGCCGAGCAGCGTCTTGTTCGATCCAGAATCGTGGATGTAGAAGTCGTCGCCGAAGGCCCAGTTCGACCACCCGATTGCGGGCCATGTCGATCTGGTGCCGTAGTCCTCGAAGTCGTCCATGACGTCCACCGCCGCGGGACAACCGGCGGTCACCCCGGGATCCGTCGGATCGCCGTCGACCACGTCCCACACGCCCTCGAGGTCGGTGTCGGGGCGCCGCGGGTCGGAGCCCGCACGCCGTTCCCCGGCGTCGAGGAGGCCGTCTCCATCTGTGTCGTAGAGCCGGGGGTCGGAGGTAACGGGGTACGGTACGCGGTCCACCACCGCCACCTCCCATCCCGCGATGGCCTCCTCGAAGTCCGTCAGCCCGTCGCCGTCATCGTCGACGTCGTTGTCGGACGTGCCGAAGAAGTGCTCCTCTCGCGCGAACATCCCGTCGCCGTCCCGGTCGGTGAGGTAGGCGAGGGTGATGCGATCGCGGTTGAGCAGGGGCAGGTCCTCGAAGCGCACCGTCGGGTCACCGAACGCGTCGTCGTAGCCGAAGACGTACCAGCCGCTGTCGTCGTCGGCGGCTACGCCGTCGAGCGAGGTCAGGATGGTCCGGTCTCCGTCGGGCACCGTCTTCGAGGGCAAGCCGATGATGTCCAGCGCTTCGGCGAGCATGAGCCCCGCAGGGCTCCCGTCCGGATTGCGGTACACGTTCGTCGCCACGAGGTACGACACGACCTCGTTGGCGTCGCCGTTCTGCCGCCCCTCGCCGAAGTCGACCACCACGACCGCGTTGCGGGCCCACATGTCCTCTTCGAACACGGTGAAGTTGCGCGTGGTGTCCGTCTCCTTGTCGAAGACGTCGAGCGTGTAGTGAGCCACCTCGAACATGAGCCCCGAGGGGTCCGCCAGCAGGCTCTCGACGAGCTCCCCGTCGAGACCGTCGGCCTTCACCTCGATCGCTCCGGTCTCATCGTTGGGGCCGAGGTCCCAGCCGCCCTCGGGGGCGCCCGCGACGGGCACGAGCGTTCCCACCGTCTTGAACGAGGCCGGGTTGTCGGGGTTCCGCGTCAGGGCGGTGACCGACAGATCGTGGAGCACGAACGTTCGCGTACCGACGTTGGACAGGCGAACCGACATCGAGATCGCGCCGATACCCGCTCCGTTCTGCGTGTAGGACACCCGGTCCTGCTGGAGGTGCTGGTGCTCGCTGCGGGCCTCCGACGCGCTCTGCCGGGTCGTGTTGCGCACCCGCTGTCGGGTCACCGACCCCGAGAGCGACAACGTGTTCGACGCACTGACAGAGGGAATGATGCCTCCCGGCGTGAAGCTCGCCCCGGCTCCGACGGTCCGGCTCGCGCCGGCCCCGATCGTGAAGCCCGTCGTCTTCGTGTCACTGGTGGAGTAGCTGCTGGAGCGGCTCGTCATGCGAGCGGAGTACGTCTGTGTGAAGTTCTCGCTGCTCTCGACGAAGTCCACCTCGAGCGTGATGAGCGGATCCCCCACGATCTGCAGATCGAGCTCCGGAACCTCCGCGAGTCGTGGGTTGAAACCACTCCCCACCACCTCGGTGTAGTCGCTGTTCCCGTCTCCGTCGGTGTCGGCCAGCGTCGGAGACGTCTTGACATCGTGCAACTCGTTGCCGTCAAACAGCTTCGAGTTGGGAGTCTGGTCACCCTCCGCACCCCGCGCGTCGTTGTCGGAGTCGACGTCGGTGGGCGAGGAAAGAAACGTCTGTTGCTCCTCGTAGTCGGTGAGGCCGTCACCGTCTGTGTCGGATTTCCGCGGATCCGTGAACGACGAGGCCTCTCGCCTGTCGTCGAGCCCGTCTCCGTCGGTGTCAGCGACTTTGGGGTCGCTCCGGACGAGGTAGGGCTCGGATCGATTCCCGAAGCCGTCCTCGATCTGGACCTCCCAACCCTGCCGCTCCTCGTAGTCCGTCAGTCCATCTCCATCCCTGTCCAAGTCGGCGGGGCGACATCCGAGCCCGCAGACGGCAACTGCGCACAAGCACTTCACGATCGCTGTTCGAACCCTGAAACCAGTCGGCACTATCCCTCCGTGTGTACACAGGAGGTACGGCTCTCGCCGAGAGCGAGCGATTTCGGCCTGTTTCAGCGGATTACAGCTAAGTCGGAGTTTCCGTCGTATCAGCTCGCGCGCGCCGTCCGCGACGTCGTGAGGAGGCGGCGAACCTCGTCGTCGGTCTTCGCAGCGCGCATCGCCTCGAGGACCTCCGGCTGGGAGAGCAAGGGGTAGAGCTCGTGCACGAGCCAGAGCTGCCGGTCGCGCTGCCCCGGGGGGGGGGGCCAAGACCACGAGCCCGACGTCGACGCGGTGGCGGTCGGGAGCCCCGAAGCGCACGGGGCCGCTCGAGGGTGAAGACACCCGCGCGCGGCCGCGTGATGGTGAAGGCCGGTGCGCTCGATGAAGGCGAGCCGCTGGAACTGCTCGACGGAGACCTGATTGTCGTGAGCCCCCAGGGACCCTTGCATCGAGGTCTGACCGTCCTCGTTCACCAAGCCCTCGCACGGACGTTCCAGGAAGGCCATCACATTCAGGACCACTCCCCCATCGTGGCCGGTGAGCACAACCTGCCCGAGCCGGATTGCGCGGTCATCCGTGGCTCCGCTGCCGACTTCCTCGAGGTCCATCCCACGGGGCGGGTCCCTGCGGCGGGGGCCTGGCTGGGGACCCCTGCGTCTCCTGGCTGGCCGCTGGGAATCGGCTTCCAACCATAGAACCA
>CAZZLC010000186.1:0-3842 GCA_964655065.1 uncultured Enterobacteriaceae bacterium
TCGACGTCGGTGTCGCGGTACTCGAGGTCGGGACGGGTCTGGGCGAGGGCAAGCGACGGCCACAGCAAGGCCGCGACGATGAGGACGCGCATGGGCTCTCCACGGGGGGCAAACACACGAAACCCGCGGACCCGCCGCGGGAGACGCCCGAGCCTAGGCCAGGGCCCCTGCCGAGTCCGGCATCCAAGTGCTGCGTCGGCAAAAGCGGAGAGCGGGAGCCCGTAGTACGCCTGCGTCGTTTTCGTGACAGCCGATCACGACCCCACGGGGCAGGGGATCAGTCGACGAGCCTCTCCAGCTGCCCCACACGCATCACGTTCACCTGGTGCTGGTTGAACGAGTAGAGCACCGGGCCCGTGACCGAGAACCGAGCCCCCTCGGGCAGGTCGATGCCGCGACGCTGCAGCTCCACGTCGATGGCCACCTTGAAGGCGGGTGCCTCGTCGGTCCGGTTCACGAAGCAGGCCGGAACCGAGTCACCGTCGAGGTCGCGGAGCGTACGATCCGGTTCGTCGCCGGGGCAGAGGTAGACCTCGCCGAACCCACCCATGGGGGCAGCCACCAGCCCCTCGACGCGCACGACGTTGCCGATGTCGGCGTTCGCGAGGAGCCGATCGTCGACCCGCTCGAAGTAGATGGGCTCCGGCCCCCGGGTGACCTCGACCACGTCGTGGGCCGAGATCATCGTCATGCCGAAGTTCTCCTTCACGGCCCGGACCCTCAGGTGAACCCGGTCGCCCATCTCGAACCGGGCGACCTTCGAGTCGCCGAGAACGAAATAGCCACCCGTGTCGTCCTGGACGAAGTAGCTACCGTAGTACTTCTCGTCGCTGTCGATGTCGTTGTCGTCGGGACGACAGCCGCTGACCTTGATGTACTGGCGCGGGTGCAGGGTCACGATGCCCTCGATTTCCACCGGGAGCTCCTCGACCGTCAACCACTGGTCGCAGCCCGGGGCGGGGGGATCGTCGGAGGCGAACCAGGTCTCGAACGAGCCGATCTCCGGCGTGGGGACGTCGGCGATCGGGACGAGCTCGGGCCTCCGGTCCGAGAAGTCGTAGTTCACGTCGGTGAACGCGATTGGCTCCTGGACGTCGAGGTCGCTGCCCTCGTCGTACCAGGCCTCCCAGTCCTCCCGCAGCCGCTCGGGGGCGCAGGCGACAGAGGTGCAGAGAAGCAGGATCGGCATCGCGGCTCGCATGGGGACCCTCCTCGGCTCCGGGCAGGACTCAGTAGGTGCGGGACCAGTCGAAGTCCGTAGCGTCGATCTGCGGACCGTTGAACGAACCCATGGGGCCCACGTACTGGATGCAGTCGCCCTGCCTGACGAACTCGGAGCGCGACCGGTACGTGATGGTCTGTCCCTCGGCATACTCGAGCTGGTAGCACTTCTCTCCACCACTGCCACAGTCCGTCCCGTTGTCGAGGATCTCGCCGTAGGCCTCGATGATGGCGTGACCGTGCTCGGCCACGGTGAGCGGCGCCTCGGCGGCAGCGTCGACCACCCAGATTTCACTGCCCGAGCTGGTGATCTCGAGGTTCTCGATGCCCTCGGTGAGGATCGTGAAGTCCGGCGAGCCGGTGTCCTGGTTGACCACCTGGCCGAGGCCCCCAAAGCTGTTCACCACGTTGACGTCGAAGTCGACGACGTCGCCCGGCTGGAGACCGACCGACTGGGGGATGGTGACGAAGCGCAGGAACATGCCACCCGACGAGTCGGCCACCCAGGTCTGAACTACATCGGTGCCGCTGGGGCGGAAGCCGACGAGGGTGACGACCGCGCCCTGAACCGCCAGCGGGGTGTCGAGCACCGTCACCTCGGTGGCCGCGTTGCCTTCGCTGCGCACCGCCGCCAGCCCGGCGTCGCCACTCGGCCGGGTCGTCGTGAGGGTCAGGCCGTTGAGAGGATGATCCTCCCACCAGGCGCCGCGCATCGGAGGCTCACCACACTCGATGGGCAGGTCGGTGTCCGTGTCCGCATCGCTGTCCGCGTCCGTGTCGGTGTCCGCGTCCGCGTCCGTGTCCGCGTCGGCTTCGGGGTCGTCACTGTCGGGCAGCTGGGCACAAGCAACCACCGAGGTCATCAGACCCAACATCAGCCAAGAGGGGCGCATGGTGTACTCCTTCGAGGGGCACTCGCACCTATCCACGTCGTGTGGCCCACCGTGTGACAATTGGGAGAGGTCCCCAGTCTGCTGGAGGGCGGCCGATCACCTCGGTCGTCGGCTACGCGGACCGGGGATCCGTGGCCCCGAATCCGCCGGCGAGCGGGTTACTGGGCACGGGCTCGCGCCGATGATCCACCCACCCCGAGCAGCACGCGACCATGGGCGAACGACCTTCGCATCTCCCCCCCGGCACCCCCCTCGGCGACCACTACACCATCGAGGGGCTCGTGCGCCTGTCCGAGGGGCGCATGTTCTACCTGGCCAACGACGTCCGGCCGGACCTCTCCACGCGTCGCTGCTGGACGTGCGGGCACCTCGAGACGCCTCGTACCGAGGCCGAGTGCGAGAGCTGCGGCACTGCACTGACCGACCGGCGCTTCTTGATCTCCGCGCGCTGGGCCAGTGAGCGCTTCGACGCCTACGTCGAGTTCTTTCGCAAGCAGCTCGACCACCCGGGTCTCGCTACGCCGATCGACGTGTTCGTCGTCGAGGGCGTCCTGTTCTCGGTGATCCCCTACGGCGGCGAGGGGCTCATGGTCGACGAGGCGGCCCCCTTGCGAAACGCGCGCTTGCTCGACGTCGCGCAGCGCATTGCAGGAACCCTCGCATTCCTCCAGACCCACGGGGTCTCGGTGCTCTGGGTCAACCGTGCGAACCTGCTCGTCTCGCCCGACAACACCGTCCGGCTCTTCGACCTCGAGGTCTCGGAGACCCTCGAGAACGGCCACGCCATCGACCCGGTCATCCAGGCCGAGGCGCTGCGCAGTACGGGCGAGATGCTGAAGAAGTACTGCGACATCGAAGCCGAGAACCTCATCGAGTTCCTGCAGGGCACCGAGGACGGTGCCTACGACAGCGTGTCGCGGTTCGGTCGCGAGATCGAGGACCGCTTCGACGTCTACGCGCCCGTCAACTACCCCCCGGTTCTGGGCGGCATGTCGGATGTCGGCCTCACCCGCCAGCTCAACGAGGACAACTGGGGCTGGGTGCGGCTCTCCGACCGGGCCAAGCTCTACGTGGTGGCCGACGGCATGGGGGGCCACGACGGCGGCGAGGTGGCGTCCGCCCTCGCGGTGCGCACCATCTGCGAGGTCGCCCGGGAGCGCGAGGCGCTGGCTCCCGAGGGCGAGGACGCCATCGAGAACCTGCTCGACGAGTCTTTCCAGCTCGCCAACAACACCGTGAAGGACGCCGCCGAAGAGAAGGGCACCGACATGGGCACCACCCTCGTGTGCGTGCTGGTGCTGGACGATCGGGTCGGCTTCATGGCGAACGTCGGAGACTCCCGAGGCTACCTTCTGCGCGACGGCGTGCTGCACCAGATCACGAAGGACCACAGCCTCGTTCAGAAGATGGTCGAGCGAGGCCGAATCACCCAGGAAGAAGCTCGACACCATCCGCACTCGAACATTCTCCTCCGCACCGTGGGAACGGAGCGCGACATCGACATCGACATCTTCCGCATCGAGGTCGAGGCGGGCGACCGAGTGATGATGTGCTCCGACGGGCTGTGGGGCGAGGTCGAGGACCGCGACATGGAGTCGATCCTCAACACCTACGCCGATCCTCGCATCGCCTCGCGCGAGCTCGTTCGTGCCGCGCACCACGGCGGCGGAAAGGACAACGTGACGCTGATGATCGTCGAGATCCCCTGATCACGAAGGGGGGAGTGCC
>CAZZLC010000187.1:0-3775 GCA_964655065.1 uncultured Enterobacteriaceae bacterium
TCGGCGGGTATGCCGAGTCTGGTATGCCGACTCCGGCGTTGGCCCCGGCCCCTCCTGATGCCGGGCCGCCTGGTGATGATGTTGGTCTGAACACTGGAACCTCGGATCGGGGTTCGAGATCGCCGTGGGTACTAAAGTCGGCATACCCGGTCGGCATACCGGGCTCTGCCGTCGACGGATGCTGCTTGAACCTTGGTTCTTCAACGGCCGAGCGCGTGTCCGTCAGGCAGGCATGCTGAACTGAGCCGCGTGGCTCGAGGAGCTCGAGCGCTGCAAAACACGCCGCAGCACGGTGACCCGTCATCAAAGCCGGGAGGCCGCCGCCGTGCGCGTGCGCGTTGGTGAAGCGTCTGCGGGCGATCGACGTTCGTGCCCTGGCGACGTCGGCAGCTACGGGGCTGGGTCAACTGCTTGAGGTCGAGCAAGCGGGGGCCCTCCGTGGGTTCGGCCAGCCGGGTTCTTTCCGATCAGTCACGAGGCGACGAGGGGAATCAAACCGACGCGGCGGTTCACGGCCGCTTTTCGTCCGCAGCGTACTTCGCCAGCGCAGCCTCCAGCCGCTCGCTCGCGTGCTCGGGGTCTTCGGCTGCGAGCAGGCGAGAGGCACGCGCCATCACGTTGGCCGTGATCGTGTGCGGAAGCATCTGGCCCTGCTCGAAGTGGCGCAGGAACCGCTCGTTGCCCTTGGGCGTGTCGGCGGCCGACTTCAGACCGAGCATCACGAGTCGACTCGAGATCGCGCCCCTGGTGCGCCCCAAATCCTTGGCGATGTCAGCGATGGGCAGCTCGAGCGCGAACGCCTCGATCAATCGTGCCTGCTCACCACTGGTCCAGGCCTTGCCCTTGCGCGAGTAGTCGTCGGAAGTCGCGCCTTCCACCGTCGTTCGCTTCGCAGTGTCCACCCAGCGCACTGACGAGAGCCGCATGTCCGGATCGAGCCGTTCCGCCGCGGCCGCGAGCGCGGCGCGCACGCGAGGGTCCTCCAGGATCTGGGCGTTGGTGAGGCGCAGTCCCGTGAACGGGTCGTCGCCCGCGGCCAGCGCCGACAGGATCGCCGCGATCGTCGTCGGGTCGTTCATCAGCTCGCGCTCCGATCGGCTCGCCAGCGGGCCTCCCACACGCCCGTCCACCACCGCTCCTGACGCAGTTTCGCCCTGTACTCGTCTTCTCGGGTGGCGCCACGTTCCTGCATTGCGGCGAGGAGTCGGAGGCGCAGGCCCCGCTCGATCCGGCTCGCCCAGATCTCGCGCTGGTCTCTCGCGATCGTCGTCACCGCGACACGCTCCGCATCGTCGACCACGTAGATCCGGCCGTCCTCGACCCGCAGATGGAAGGCATCGCCCTGGGCGGCCCGCGCCATGGCTCCGTGACCCAGGTGGCTCGCATCCCGCCGGCCGAGCCAGTCGATCCAGATGTCGCCAGGACCGAGCAACGCGTAGTCGTGCTCGCCGAGCGGCTCGCCGGCGAGCGGCGGCGCCGGCTCCACGCTCAACAGCGGATGGGAGAGGCTCCGGAACACCGGGCTGGGACGCTCGGTCGAGAAGATCTGCACGCTCTTCCGGGCCCGCGACAGCGCCACGTACAGCAGCCGCCGCTCGTCCTCGTCGTCGGCCATCGTGCCCTCGTCGAGCAGCACGACGTGGTCGAACTCGAGGCCCTTGGCGCTGTGCATCGTGCCCAGGTGCACGCCGTGACCAATCGTCCGCGCCCGCCGCTCGAGCCGCGTCCACTCCTGGAGATCGGTCCACCAGCGGTGGGCATTCCAGCGGCGCCGCTCCGGCCCGAGCCACCCTGCCAACGCCTTCGACCAGCTGTTCACGGGCATCGCCTCGATGACCTCGCGCACCTCCCCGTCGTCCAGCACGCCGTCGGCCGCCCACAGGAAGTCCGCCAGCTCCGCGATCTCCCGCACGCGATGCACCGGCACCGCATCGCCACTTGGCAGCGGCCAGGTGAACGGCACTCCGACGCGCTCGGCGGCGATGCGCACGCGGTGAAGGCCGCCTGCCCGCGTGCGGGTGAGCACCGCCACCTCCTGCGCCGAGGCTCCCCCCGCCACGAGACCGGCGACCGCCTCGATGGCGCGACTCGCCGCCCCCTGGATCGTCATCGACTGCTCCCACGGAATGCGGCCTGCCAGGTGCTGCTCCGCCCAAGGGCCGAGCGGCGGATCCGCGAGCCGCGCGCGGTCGACGACGAGTCGCTGCCCCGCCTTGAGTCGGTCGCGCAGCGGTTCGAGGAGCCCCTGGGCGAGGTCCAGGACAGCAAGGCGGCCAGCAACCACGCCTCGTCGTCGTCCAGCGCCTCGAGCGCCTCGAGCGCGTCGGACAGCACGGTGGCGCAAGCGCGGACGTCCGAGAGCGGTCGCGGCTTGGCGTCCCGCACGAGATCGTCGTCCTTCGTGAGGCGGTGGTAGGGGCGGCGCGGGAACGCGAGCACCGACAGCTCGAGCGTGTCGACCGCGGGCAGCGACAGGAGGGGAGAATCGGGGGCGCGCTTCGCGATCTCGGCCGCGTCGAAGCGGTGCAGGTTGTGGCCGACCAGCACCCGGCTATCGCCCATCCAGTCGAGGAGCTCGGCATGCGCTCGCTGAAATGGCGTGCCGGACTCCCAGACGCGCTCGGTTGGGCCTCGCTTCGCGGCCATCCCGTGGAAGCGCCCGTCGCGGCCCAGCTCGAGGTCGACGATCAGGTGTTGTTCGACGTCACGCACGAGTTCCGGTATCCAGATGCGGGACTTCACACCCCGGGTTCACAGAAACCGTCGGACGACAGCCCCGCCTTTGCCTCGCCGCCCAGACCGCAGGGCATGGAACCCGACGACGCTCCTCGCCTCTTGGCCGTCGGTGGTGCCGACCCCGAAAGATCGCAACCCACTCTTCATCCGATCTACGCAGGGTGCGGAGAGCCTATGCCAGAGCTCGAAACCGATATCGACATTCTCTGGAACGACAGAACTACCCTCGGTCCGAGGCCACGCAGACCTACTCCTCGTCTGGGCCTAGAACCTCCCCGAGCCGAGCCAGGGGATCCTGGCGGTTGCCCAGTACCCTCACCACGACGACATCGTTGCCTTCAATCCAGTAGTAGACGTGGTGCCGACCGTACGGGCTTCGTCGGACGCCGGCTCGGCGGTACCAACTCGAGGCGGGATAGAGCTCGGGGTTCGCGTTGATCAACTCGAGATGCGCCAGCAGGCCATCGTAGTACTTCAGTGCTGATGCACGCCCCCAGCGCTCGAGACCGTACTCGAGGATGCTGTCGAGGTCGCGATCGGCCGGCTTCAGCAGTCGAACGGCCACGCGCTCCTACTCTTCTTCGTGGCGCCGAAGCACGTCCGCGCGGATCTGCGCGGGCGTGCGCTCGCTGAAGCCATCGCGCTCGGCCTGCTCGATGCTGTCGTTGATGAGCTCGACGTGCTGCTGCCAGGCGTTCAGCGCGGCACGGACAGCCTCACTGACGCTCACCATGCGACCTGCCGCAATCTGCTCTTGGATGAACGCCATCTGGGCCTCGGTGATCGAAATGGTCGTGCGAACGGTCATCGGCCCTCCTCATACATCTTCATACTTATTCATCGCAAGAGTGTCCACGTCCGTCGGAGGCGCTCGAACGATCGTTCGACGAGAGCTCCCGCGAGGTACGCCAGCGCCGATGATGAGTCGCCGCCCATGCCTACTCGGTATGCCGACCTCCGGGTGCATCGAGATGCATGCGAATCACCTCCATGACCTTCGGCGCGCACTCCGGACACGCCAGAACCTCCACCAGCACCG
>CAZZLC010000188.1:0-3712 GCA_964655065.1 uncultured Enterobacteriaceae bacterium
ATGGCTGCATGACCCAAACCAAATAGCCTCCGGGGTTTGCGGGGAGGTTCATTCCGATTATCTTGAAGCCGCTCTAGGGTCTTGCCGCTTGTATCTTCACTGTTACGACATCTCGATAGCTTCCTGCCCTTTTGTCGTCGGTCTCGCCAATGATGACATCCAAATTGTGTTCGACATACCCGCCTGAAGCTACCGGCAGCGGTGACGAGGACCAATCACTTTGATCAAGAGGTAGCGAATGCTCATCAAGTGACAACTGGTAAGGGATTGTCCAACTTTGTCCTGGGACGGCTGGGGTAAGCATCAGCTGGCCATCGTGTTCAGAGCTGACCACGAGCTGATAATTGGTGTTACTTCGTGCCCGGAGTTTGACGTTTTTCTCGGCACCTTCCTCGAGGATCCCGAAATCGAGCGTTGTTCGCTGGCCTGCGCCGGCGATATTGATGCCGAAATCGGGTTCAACCTTAAGTGAGATCTTGGCCTGTCTGTCGTTTACCATTACCGTGTCTTGGTCTGAAATAAGAAAAAGGTAGGCGGTCACTTGGTCGCTGTATGCGCCGGGCGCTACGAACTGACCGCGTTGGATCACAAATTCGAGATCAAGTCGTTCCCGTTCGCCGGCCTCAACATCAACGACAATGACAGGTTCCTTCTGCGGAGATGCGGCCGCAAACAGGTTGATCGTCTCGTAGGTAAGACTATACGACAGCTCGCCCCCGAGTTCACCATCAATCGATGATCGCTCAAACGCTAACCCAAAACGACAGGTCTCTTGGCTATTGTTTTCCAACGTCAGAGGCGTCAGGTATTTTTTGTCAACGGGATCAAACGGACTATAGCCCGTTGCGGAGATGCTTGGGCCGAATTCAACACTTCCCTCGCAGGCAAAAGCAGCCTGTACAGGAGCGATCAGAGCAATCAGCGATCCCAATAGAAGTTTCGTAAACTTCATGTCCATTATTACCTTCACCGGCTTGCCAAAACAGTTCGCGGTTGAAGTTTGCCTGCTCGATACAAGCCAACTGTGCCATCTGGAATCACGATCTCGTATTCTGTTTTTGGCGTCGTCGCCATCTCAATGACCCAATGGCCAGGCCGCATACCTTGCGCACCGAACCGTCCGACGCGGTTCGTGAACACTTCCACACGCCGGCCATCCGGCTCCCCGGCCTCGTAGGCAACCCCGGTCAGCAAAGCGACCGGCTCACCGTCTTCATCAAGAAGCCGTCCATAAGCGGAAATTGTGTAGTCGGAGCCGACTTGCAGGGAATAGCCACTCTTGTAACGCGGAAGCAAGTCGAACGCGCCGGTGCCAAGATCATAACCAACGGGAAGATTATCCACGTCATAGGCAAGGCGGTTGGCTGAATAGCTGCTGAGGCCAGAGACGACCGCTGGTCCAAACGCATCCGAATACGCGCGCGGCGGCTCACCCGGCTGTGCGATCAAAACCTGACTATCTTCAAGTGTGGAGTGGCCCGAAACTATAGCAAAGCTATTGCTGACCGGACGACCAACAGCAAACTCGCCATCCGCGAAGACCAAAGAGGACGCGGCGCGCAAGGTAGTCCGCTGATCCGTAAGATCTGTCCCGCTGCTGCCGTTGATCCCTTCGACAGCGCCGTAATGTGACACGCCCACTTCTGCGCGGTTCGCGACGTAATTCAGGGAGCCGTTGAGCGTTGTTTCGTCCGTGTCAATGTCACCCTCTTCTCCGACATGCTCGCCCTCCAGATATGTGCTCCAGCTTCCGACGCCTGTGCCTTCCTGGCGGCTGTAGCTTGTGCGCGCACGCCCATCGAGAGTGTCATAAGACGCATCGAGTGAGGAGTAAGAGTCGAGTCGGTATGTCAGTCCGAAACCGACGTTAAAACCATCGTTCAAAATGTCCGTGCCGTCATCGTCGCCCAGATCCGATGTCTGATCATAACTGACGGCCAGCGACGCGCTGAGATCGCGGGTTAATGCTTTGCTGGCAGCGAATTGAACGCCAAACCGGTCGCCGTCATCGTCATCGCGCGACATGGCATAATTGATGGACCACGTGCCGCGCACGTCATAAAACAAGTCCTGAGAATAGGCGGCTGACAAATTGACCATGTAATCATTAAACGGATCATCATCGGTGATGGTCGCAAAATTTTCAGTGCGGTACTCCGCAGCAAAACGGAAGCTTCGTTTGACGCCATCCCACCAGTCGAAATCAAGCATATCGTATTTAAAGTCGACGGCGGCGCCGAATGTGTCACCTTCATAGACGCTGGCGGCGCCTTCCAGGCTTACGAAACCCGCGGCGGTCGCGAAGAAACCGGCGAGGCCAGACATGGCCGTGTCCGTATCCGCCTGGAAATGGGCTTGCCCGGTTATGCTCTGGGTGAGGCCGCGCGTGTAATAGCCCGTGACCAGCGGCCGGTCGAATTCATAATTGATGTCGCTCGCGTCGAGATCTGTGTCGAGATCCTCACTGTCGCTGTCGAAGTCAGCTTCAAAGCCAGAGGTAACGGCCCACTCGCTCATCCCCGGGGCCAGCAACTGCTGATCGAAGAAGACCGTGAAGTCGAGTGTGCGGCGTTCGCCCAAATCGTTCTCGATAATCAACTGGATGTTGTTGGCAGCGCCTGACAGCGGGATATCGTCGAGATCATAATTGCCGGGGGCCAGGCGAACGCGGCGGATCATCCGGCCGTTGTTCATGATCTGAACGGTCGAAGGCCGCGTGAGGCGGAACGACTGCTGGCCAGTGGGGCGAATGTTTCTGTAAGGCTGCAGCTTGCCGTAAGACTTTTCAACGGAGACGCCAAGAACATCGGTGAAGGACTGGAAGCCGACGCCATAAGGCGCGACATCGCCCACCGTTGTCCGAAGCGCATGGTCGGGCAAGTCGTAGACCAGCCGCGTGCCGCGCCGGTTGACGCCCCCATCCTCCTCGAACGTGACTTCGTTTTCGAGAACCACGCCGGCGACGTTAACCGCGCTTTCGAAGTCAAGGCGCAGGTCACCCAGGCCATTGTCGTCCGACCTTGAATTGCTCACGAAATCGACGCCAGACCGGACGTTGACATAGCCGCTGACGAGCGCGGGTTCCTTGATGTTGTCGCTGAGGACCGGGCCGCGTGAACCCATACCGCTGAGGGTGCCGCCGGGGCGCTGATCGACTGTCGGGTAGACATTGATCGCGACCGCGCCGGGATCGAAGCGGATGTCGATGCCTTGCCGGTGCAATGTTCCCAGCGCGACGAAGCCGTCTTGGCCCGCGGCGCTCTCGATGCTGGCTGCGACCTCCGGCTTTACGATGCGGGCGACGGCCTGGGCGAGGCGCTCGGCGCGCGCGCTGACAGTGTCGTTCGGATGAATGCTTATGGAAACGTCGCCCAGATGAAACTTGCCGTCGTGTACCGGCACGATGATCTGGATGTCGCGATCAGTCGGATTGATGTCCTGCTGCGGCTCTGGGTTCAGAACCGTATCGGACGCTTCGCGCCGCGTTTCCCATTCCGGGATGTAATCCGCCTGATCGTCGCCCTCGGCCGCGAATGCCGGTTGCGATGCCGTGGCTATCAGCATGGCGGTTGTGACAGCGGCAATGCGCGCACCCCACCCGTTGGCCTTTTGGACCCCAGACATCTCTACCTCTCGTGCCCCTGCGGCGTGTGCCGCTACTCACTCCGCCTGACCCCTCAGGCGGCGACGAATTCAACTGCCCTTCAAATTA
>CAZZLC010000189.1:0-3538 GCA_964655065.1 uncultured Enterobacteriaceae bacterium
GGAGATGGTCGCCCGCGGGTGGCGCTGCCACGTCCACGGCGAGGGCCGGCCGTTCGCGAGCGCGAGCGAGGCCATCACGACGCTCTACGAAGAGGACCCGGGCGTCGACGATCAGCGCCTCCCCGCCTTCGTCGTCGTCGAGGACGGAGCGCCGGTGGGCCGAATCGTGAATGGCGACGGGGTGCTGTTCTTCAACTTCCGTGGCGATCGAGGGATCGAGATCTCGATGGCCTTCGAAGAAGACGACTTCACGCACTTCGACCGCGGAGACCGACCAGACGTGACCTACGCGGCGATGATGCAGTACGACGGCGACCTCCTGGTGCCGAAGCGCTACCTCGTCGATCCGCCCGCGATCGACGACACCGTCGGCGAGCGTCTGGCCAAGGCAGGCATCCGCTCCTTCGTGGTGAGCGAGACCCAGAAGTTCGGGCACGTCACCTACTTCTTCAACGGCAATCGCTCCGGACGGTTCGACGAGTCCCTGGAGACCTACGTCGAGGTCCCCTCCGACCAGGTCCCCTTCGACGAGCGGCCCTGGATGAAGGCCGCGGAGATCACCGACGCGGCCATCGAGGCCATCGCCTCGGGCGAGTACGATCACGTACGGCTGAACTACGCGAACGGCGACATGGTCGGGCACACCGGAGACCTCCGGGCCACCGAGGTCGCGATGCAGGCCCTCGATCTGTCGCTCGGTCGCCTGTGGGAGGCCGTCCGCAAAGCCGACGGGGTGCTGATCGTCACCGCCGACCACGGCAACGCCGACCAGATGTACCAGCGGGACAAGAAGACCGGCGAGATCAAGGTCGATGCGGCAGGGCGGCCGGTCGCCCTCACGAGCCACACCCTCGCGGCGGTGCCCTTCGTGCTTGCCGAGGCCGGACCAGCCTCCCGGGCCCTCGCCGAAGTCGAGGACCCCGGCATCGCGAGCGTCGGCTCCACCCTTCTGCAGCTCCTCGGGCTCGAGGTCCCCGCCCACTACGCCCCGGGCCTACTCGCATAGCTCGGGGGCTCGACGACTGGCGCGATCGGTCTCGATGTCGCCTTCGTCCTCACCCATCGAGGTGCCGCAGTGGCTGCAGTACTGCGAGCGATGACCGTGGGCGACGCCGCAGTCCTCGCAGATGATGTCGTGCCCACCGTAGCGGTGGCCCTCCGCGGTCGCCAGGTCCCGCCAGGACGGCTCCCGCTCGTGACCGTGGCGGGCTGCCCCGCAGCGGGGACAGAAGCCGTGGGTCTCTGCGAGCAGCGCCTCGGCGCCACAGACCTGACAGTCCCAGAGCGCCTCCAGCTGCGGTCCGGGAGGGTCCACGGCCAGGCCGTCGGAGACGAACTGAGCGCCGTAGCGGATGGTGTGCGTGTCGAGGAGGAGTCGGTAGCGGACCTCGCACACCCACTCGCCGGTGGCGTCCGTGCCTGGCAGCGGCACCACGGCTCGCAACCGCGTGGCGCGACAGAGGATCGTCTCCGCCACGCGGGGAAACAGGAGCCCCAGACCGCCCGCCGAGCCATCGACCAGGCGTCCGACCAGGTGCTGGGCCGAGGCTTCCACCTCGGGCAAGGTCACGGGCACGGGCACCACGTCTCCCGGCTCCACCCGGGCGCGCGGATGCCGCCGCGGCTCGCGGAAGTCGATGACCGCACCCTCGACCGTCTCGAAGAGTCGGGCCGGCGGGTCGAACTCGAAGACGCACTCGAGTGCCTCCTCCCTCCGCATGTCGACACGCACGAGCTCGCCGGTTTCACACACTGGCGCCCGCATGCCCGCGGTCGCGACCGCGATCGTGGTGCGGGTGCCGAGCGGAACGTGCCGCGGCCCTTGCTCGTGGGGAAAGTGGACGTGGATCTGATCTGTCGGGCCCGGGACCAGGCGCCCGACCCACTGGTCAGCTCCCACCGATGCCACCACCCAGATCGCGTTTCGAGCCATGTCGTGCTCCTCGGAGCACGGAGGCCCGCCGTTTAGCGCTCGTACTCCGGAAGCGGCTCGCCCTTGACCAGCGCCCGGATGTCCGCCCAGTAGTCCCGCACGAACGACACCGAGGTCTCGAAGTCGGTGTCGAGGAACCGCGACGTCCCGATCTGCACGAACTCCAGCGAAGAGACGCCGGGCTCGACCTCCTCGATGACCAGGCTGCCGCGCAGCTCACCGACGAACTGCGAGCCATCGGTCTTCTCGGACTGGATCACCACGCGGAGCGTCTCGTCGTCGGGCGTGGCGAGCTGGCGCTCGTGGACCCAGGTCATCTCCCAGTTGACGTTGATGATGTCGTCACGGGTCAGGAACAGCGTGTAGGAGACGTCGAACTGGGGCTGGGTGTCGAACTCGGCCGTCCACTCGTCGGTCTCGCGGCGATCGACGCAGGCGTCGATGTCCTGGGCGGCGAGCCAGACATCGTCGACGCTGTGACGGAGGTAGGCGCGCCCGTGGCCCCAGTAGTAGGAGCCGTCCTCCGAGTCGCCGCCCGCGGTCGAGAGCTGCTCTGGAAAGTCGGTCCCGTCTCCGGGCCACTCCGCTCGGTTCTCCTCCAGCGGGGCGAGCGAAGCGGGGAACTCGATCGGCTCGCTCGAGCAGGCAGCGAGGGCCATCCACGTGATCATGTCAGGTGCTCCCTGGAAAATCCGACGCACCCGAGACCGGCGCGCCAGCGAGCCGGCATTGTACATCGACACGCCCCACGCGAATCTGGACTCGTGAGTCCGGTATTGTTACGGCGCGGCCAGGAGCGACCCGTGAAGCTGACTGCCCAGGAAGAATATGGTCTGCGCTGCCTCCTCGCGGTGGCTCAGCGTGCCGCCGACCCGAGCGGACCGCCCGTCTCGATTCGCGACGTGGCCGCGTCCGAGGGCCTGTCGGTCGACTACACCGGCAAGCTCATGCGCGTTCTGCGGCAGCACGATCTCGTGAGCAGCGCTCGCGGCGCCAACGGGGGCTACTGGCTGGCCCGTCCGCCCGAGGAGATCGTGGTGCAGGACGTGCTGTCGAGGCTCGACTCGCCCCTGTTCGGTGGTCACCACTTCTGCCAGAACCATACGGGGCAGCTCGAGCGGTGCATTCACGATCGCGCGTGCACGCTACGCGGCCTCTGGTCCGCCATCGACGAGGCAGTGGCGAGCGTGTTGAGCGGAATGACCCTGGCCGACCTGCTGGTCCGACGACCGGTCGAGGAGGAAGCATGAGCGACGCCGAGCGGCTCGTCGCCGAGCGCAGTGAGTACAAGTACGGCTTCGTCAGCGACTTCGAGGCCGACACCCTACCCCCGGGACTCGACGAGAGCGTCGTCCGGTTCATCTCGGCCAAGAAGGACGAGCCGGAGTGGCTGCTCGAGTGGCGGCTGAAGGCGTTCCGTCACTGGCAGCAGATGACCGAGCCCCACTGGCCGCACTTCGACTACGGCCCCATCGACTATCAGGGGGTGAGCTACTACTCGGCTCCCAAGAAGGGCCCCGCCTCCCTGGAGGAGGTCGACCCCGAGATTCTCGCGACCTTCGAGAAGCTCGGCATCCCGCTGCACGAGCGGGCGGCGCTCGCCGG
>CAZZLC010000190.1:0-3523 GCA_964655065.1 uncultured Enterobacteriaceae bacterium
TCGCGAGGCTGCTCCGCAAGCGAGGCGACGAGGTTCGAGCCGCCTACGACGGGGAGACGGCGATCGGGCTGATCGAGGAGCTGGATCCCGATCTCGTGCTGACGGACCTGAAGATGGAGCCGGTCGACGGGTTGGTGGTGCTCAAGGCGGCGCGCAGCCATCGGCCGCCCATCGAGACGATCGTGTTCACCGCGTACGGCGCGGTGGAAGCGGCGGTGCGGGCGATGCACCTCGGCGCGTACGACTTCCTCACCAAGCCGGTGACGGTCGAGCAGCTGGCGGTCCGCATCGATCAGATCCGAGCCGGAGGTGAGCACGCGGGTGAGCCGGTCCGGTCCGACACCTTCCTCGCGCACTCGCAGGCGGCGAAGGATCTGCGTTCGGTGCTGGAGCGGGCGGCCGGGGTGCCCACGCCGGTGTGGATCGAGGGAGAGCTCGGGGCGGGGCGGAGCTACTCGGGGCGCATGCTCCACCAGCTCGGTGACGAGGCGCGGGGAGAGCGGACGCCGTTCGCGATCCGGAACGCGGCGAGGGAGGAGGCCTGGCCGGAGTCGGGGGCGGTGCTCCTGCCGAACGTGGACGAGCTACCCGACGATCTGCAGCGGGAGCTCTACGTGCAGCTGCAGGAGGCGCCGGGGGGCCTCCGAGTGATCGCGACGGCGCTGCCCGGGGCGCGCCACAAGGTCGCCGAGGGCTCGCTGCGGCCCGAGCTGTACTACCACCTCGCGGTGTTGGTGGTCACGGTGCCCCCTCTGCGGGTGCGCTCGGAGGACATCGTGCCGCTGTACCAGCGTGGGCTGGAGACGTATGCCGAGCGCTACGGGCGGGCCGTTCCGCCGCTGGACGACGGCACGCGGGACGCGCTGCTGGAACACTCCTGGCCGGGCAACGTGCGGGAGCTCCTGAACCTGGCGGAGCGGGCGGTGGTGATGGGCGAGAACACGATGTTCGAGGTGATCGACGACCCGGGTCCGGGGCTACCGCGGCTCGAGCCGGGGTTCTCGTTGTCGGGGTACCTGGAGTCGGTGGAGCGGCGGATCCTGGCGGAGGCGCTGCGTCGGGTGGGCGGGGACCGGAACGCGGCGGGGAAGTTGCTCGGCGTGGAGCGGAACACGCTTCGCTACAAGCTGAAGAAGTACGGATTCATCGAGTAAGGCAGCTTCCAGGATGGATTCTCGGTTGGGGCTCCCTCGCCTCTGACGTCGATTGTCGGCGTTCCCCGTCTCACGGTGAGCGGAGCCGTCAGAGGTCGTCGTCAGAACCAGGATGTAGGTTCGACCTGCGTCCTGACCTGTTCGCTGAACGCGCGTGCGCTGGAGCGGGCCTCGGGAATTGCCGACGCGATCGCAGATGGTCATCGTGAGACAACGCCAGGTACGCCGGTGGACGACCCACGCTCTCCGTCGTCTTGCGCTCGATCGCTTGGCGAGGCGTGGCGTCGACCCGGCGACTGCGGCTGACCTCCTCGGCCACTCTGAGCTCGTCATGCTGCAGACGTATCGCCAGGTCGATGACCGAGACCGGCGTGGAGCCGACGCGGCTGTGATTGACTTCCCCGTCCGCCGGGACCCATGACACCAGTTCAGCGAACGGGTTCTCGCTGCTCTGGGGTCAGAAAGGCCGTGTGGGCTCGGGAAAAACTCAAACATTCGCCGGTCATTCAAGGCTCCTTTAACGGCTCCCGTTGAACTTGAAATTTCTGGCCCCATATTTTAAAATATGTTGATAACATAGGGCCGATCTTATGAACGCGGAGCTGTTTGGCGTCCAGTCACCCGGGCGGCTGGTCGATATCACTGCGCCGATGCGGGACGTCGCCTTCGTTCCCGACCCTCTGCCCCGTGACTACGAGCTCCCTGCTCGCCTCTGGCCGCTGCTGGTGAGGGCAAGAGAGGAGATTGCACGGTTGGATGGTGGAGGTCGGCATCTCGAGAATCCCAATCTCCTGCTGACGCCTCTGAAGCGCCGGGAAGCCCTCAAATCCAGCTCGATCGAGGGCACCGTGACCAGTGCAGAGCAGTTGCTGCTCTATGAGGCTGCGGGTGCGAAAGAAGAACGTAGAGGGTCGGATGTCGAGGAGGTTGGCAACTACTCTGCTGCGCTGGACCTTGGCCTAGAGCAGCTGGCGTCTTTGCCGTTCTCGCTCCGGTTGATGAGGGTCATCCACAGGAGGTTGATGCGGGGCGTTCGAGGTCAGCAGAAGACGCCAGGTGAGTTTCGCCTCGGACAGGTTCACATCGGGACCAGCCGCCGGTTCATCCCGCCGCCCCCGGAGCATCTCGATGCCTGCCTCGAGCAGCTCGAGCAGGACATGCACGCCGAGGTGGCCGTCGATCAGCTGGTGTGGTGCTACATGCTCCACTACCAAGTGGAGACCATCCACCCGTTCAGCGATGGCAACGGGCGCTTGGGACGACTCCTGCTGTCGCTCATGATCGCCGATCGCTGCTCGCTGAATCGACCGTGGCTGTACATGAGCCCATGGTTCGAGCAGCACAAGTCCCGCTACATCGACCTGATGTTCGACATCAGCGCGAAGGGAGACTGGGACAGCTGGGTCGAGTTCTGCCTCGAAGGCACGCTCGAGCAAGCGGTTGATACTTCGCGCCGGCTGAATCAACTGATCGATCTCCGCAGGACGTACCGACAGCGGGTGTCGGATTCCTCGGGCAGCGCGAGGCTGCACAAGGCACTCGACATGCTCTTCGACGTGTTCCCGCTGGTGCGAGTCACGACCTTGGCGAAGAGCCTCGAAGTGACCTACCCTACGGCGAAGGCGGACGTCGATCGCCTGGAGAACCTCGGGATTCTCGAGGAGTTACCCAAGTCCAGACCCAAGACCTTCTACGCTCCCGAGATCATTCGAGTCGGCATCCTCTCGGAGCCATGACCGAGGCACTCGCTGCGCTCACCACCGCGCGTGGCGAGCCGAGCGCCGCAGAGCTCCACAGGTTGGTGGTCAGCAGGGTAGAAGGCGGACAACACCTTGCGGTGCCCTGCTTGCTGAAGAAGTGCGGGTTCATCGAGTAGCTGGCCTTCGAGGATGGTTCTTCGATTCCATCCCCATGACCTCCGAGGCCGACTGTCGACCTACGCCCCGGAGGGCTCGCCGTGGCCGAGGTCTGCCTCGACTCAGCGCAAGACTGCGCCCATCGAAGCGTCAATCGACCGACGAAACACTCCGCTACCAAGCGAGCCTCCCAAGCGGGCGCGAACGCGACGCGCGAGCCGCATCTGGACCCTGGGACCTGGAAACATGCCGTCTCTGCGGATGCGCATTCCGAGCGCGTCGAGCGTGCCCGCGCACGACAGCACCCGAGCGTCGGGGTGCTTCAGTCGGAGATCGCGCTCGTCGCGGAGCCAATGGCCGATGGCCGCTCGCCAGCCGCGCAGGTCGGCGCGTCGGTCGCCGAACAAGAGCATGTCATCGACGTAGCGCGTGTACGCGGGCACCTTCAGGTCGCGCTTCACGAAGTGGTCCAGGTCGTCGAGGACGACGTGGGTGGCCAGGACCTGGCTCGTG
>CAZZLC010000191.1:0-3457 GCA_964655065.1 uncultured Enterobacteriaceae bacterium
TCGACGCCTGACCCCACCGCGATTTGCCCCCCTGCGGGCGCCCGTCCATTCGTGCGCCACCGCCGTGACCGAGCCACGGCCCCCTCGGCGATCGCACGGGTAGGTGACGTCGATAGGCCATGGCCTCGAGCATCGCCCGGGTCGTCCGCACGAGAGGCCTTCCAAAGCCGATCCAGAACGCCAAGGTGCCGGCCGCCTCACCGCCTCATGGCGGCCAGGAAGATGTCGACCACCGCCTCGAGGTAGCCCCGGTCGATGGGATCGCCGTTGATCGCGACCCGATACGCCACCGCACCGGACAGCATGTCCGCCACAGGCTCCACGTCGTCGACGGCGCGGAGCTCGCCCCGCGCGATGCCTTGCTGAATCAGCTCGACCATCTGGCGCTGGCCCTCTGCCAGGAACTGGTCGCGCAGCTCACGAATCGCGGGATCGGTCGCCGCCCGGTCGGCCATCGCGGCCAGCCAGTTGCCCAGACCGTCCCGCATCAACACCCGGCGGAAGCCCTCGAGCTGGGCGACGAGGTCGGTACGCAGGTCACCCGTCGACGCACCGAGTTCGAACTTCAGCAGGTGTTCGAACGCGGTGAGCAGAAGGTGCCCGGTGCGCGGCCAGTGCTTGTAGAGGGTCGCCCTCGCATAGCCGGCGGCCTCGGCCACGTTGGCATGGGTGACATGCTCCCAACCCCGCTCCCGCAGGATCTGACCGGCGACCTGGGCCACCGCGAGGTGGGTGCGCTGTACCCTGGGATCTCGCTTCGACATCGCTGCCCCCTAACCTTCTGCGCTTAATGGTCGCTGTGTCTGATAGTAGACACTATGACCATAAATTCATACGGTGCTCGCCCAGCCACTTTGGGTCGGAGGCCCCGATGAGTCCGGACAAGTTCGAGCGAAGCGACAGCCATCGCGCCTACCTGCGCGACATGGGCCGGCGTGCCCTTCGGGACATCGTGATGGGCGTGTTCTCCGTCGCGGTCGCGGTGGCTACCCACACCGTGTTCCCCGTGCTGGGTTGGTGGCTGGCGCGGCGGGTGGCCCGCGGCGAGCGGATTTGGCTCGACGACATCCCGAGCCCGCCCCAGCACCAGTCCTTCGACGATGTGGACGGGCGCGCGGGCGACATCTCACCCCGTCCGGGTCGCAGCCAGCGGGCAAGGCACATGAAGGCGCCCTATCCGTCGGTCGACTACCCTTTTGCGTACCGGACGCCGCCAGTGTCCGGCAATGCCATCAACGGCGTCGGCGACCCACAGCCCCGGCGTGCCCGGCACGTGTTCTTCGGCGACGGCTACGGCCGGGCCTGGGGCAAGCTCGACTGGTGGCTGCAGGTGATGGAGCCCACGTCCATCCACCGCTGGATCGTCGGCACGTTCTGGCAGGACCGCCGCCGGGTCGGCCCTGTAGCGCTGCGCCCCCGGGTGCCCAACGACCCCGTCGCGACCGCAGCCCAGCTCGAGGCTCGCGCGAAGGCGGCAGGAGCGTCGCTGTTCGGCGTCACCCACCTGACCGACGCGATGCGGTTCGAGGACTTCGACGTGCCATACCGTTACGCCATCGCCATCGGGGCTCCGATGGACCGCGAGACGATGCTTCACACGCCGAGCCCGACCACGGGCGAGGAGATCATGCGGTCCTACCGTGACATCAACCGAATCGCGATCGAGCTCGCGGAGTACGTGCGCAGCCTCGGCTATCCCGCACGGGCATGCACCAACCTCGCCCCGGACTCCGACGAGGTGCTCCACTTACCGGTGGCCATCGAGGCGGGGCTCGGCCAGTTGGGCAAGCACGGCTCGCTCCTCACGGCAGCGCATGGCTCCAACGTACGACTGGCCACCGTGCTCACCGACCTCCCGCTGCAGATCGACGAGCCCGTGGACCTCGGCGTCGACGACTTCTGCAGCTCCTGTCGGATCTGCGAGACCAACTGCCCGCCCCACGCCATCCTGCCCGACAAGCAGATGGTGCGCGGCGTCGAGAAGTGGTCCGTGGACTTCGATGCGTGCATCCCCTACTTCGCCGAGACCGGCGGCTGCGGGATCTGCATCCAGGTGTGCCCCTGGAGCGAGCCCGGTCGCGGGTTCTCGCTGGCCGAAAAGCTGCAGCGTCGCCGGGCCAGCTGAAGGTCAGGCTCCAGGCACCTTCTTGCCCTGGGCGGCGAGCTCTGCCGTCTTGGTGACGCGACGGGCCCGGGCGTCGGCGGACTTCGCAAGCTTGATCCAGCGCAGCGCGAAGCGCTGGGTCGACGGCGGGAAGGCGAGGAAGGTCGTTCGGGCCGGAGGATGCGCGTCGAGGGCGGTCTCGAGGTCATCGGGACGGATCAGCGCATCGACATCGTCGAGGAACGTCCACAGGCCGTCCGCCTTGGACCGCTCCACCGCGGCGAGCCCCGCCTCGTGCATGCGTCCCGCCTCGGTGAGTCGCTCCACCCGGTCCTTGTACGTCTTCGACCAGTGGTGGGCGCGCCGCGGCGAGATGAGCTGCATGGTGCGGTCGTCGTCGAGCTTCATCCGTCGCCCGTCGATCCAGCCGAAGCAGAGCAGCTCGTCCAGCACCTCGCCGGTGGAGACGTAGCGCTCCGCGACATGCTTCTTGAAGGTCACGAGCCAGACGCTCTCCGACTGTCCATGATGCGCCTCGAGCCAGTCGCGTAGCTCCCTGGCCGACGCAACCCCCACCCGCTCGCGGTCATCGGCCATGGGCCCTCCTCGTCACGGTGTATGAATTGCCGCGCAGGGCCGGTCCGGCCATCGTCACCCGAGCGACCCGGAGGATGCATGGCCTACCGAACTCAGGTCGCCGACCATCGCTACGGGGATGCCGTCTGCCCCTGCTCGCCTACATCGCCCAGGTGGCCCCCCTCTTCGGTCTGCTGGGGACGGTGCTCGGCATGGTGGACCTGTTCTCGAGCATGCAGGTGGCAGGCGATGCGGTCAGCACGACCACGCTGTCGGCGGGGATCTGGAAGGCGCTCCTCACCACCGCGGCGGGTCTGATGATCGCCATACCGACGATCGGGCCCACCGGTGGCTGGCCCGTCAGCTGGAGCTCCTCCAGCAGCGGATCGAGCGCGGTGTCGGGGCCCTCCTGGAGAGGGTCGAGAGTGACCTTCCGCCTGCCGCAGCGGGCCCGGCTGCCCATCACGCTGAACCTCTCTCCGCTGATCGACGTGATCTTCATCCTGCTGATCTTCGTCGTGCTCGTCGCACGCTTCGTCGAGCAGGAGCGGATCGACGTGAACCTGCCCAGCGCAGCGGCCGAACGCCCCGCGGAGCTCGACGCCCTGGAGATCACGGTGACCGCAGGGGGCGTGGTGGCCATCGAGGGCGAGGTGATCGGCCCCGACCACCTGTGCCGGGCGCGGGGGCGCTACCGTCGGGCGGTGCTTCTCGCCGACGAGGGCGTTGGTGCGTGAATGGCGATCGGAGGGCGGGCGAGGCAGGCATGTCCATAGG
>CAZZLC010000192.1:0-3389 GCA_964655065.1 uncultured Enterobacteriaceae bacterium
GGGTCAAGGTCGAGCGGCCGAGGGTGCGCCGAAAGCACCTGCGTCACCCTCGCCCGCGACTCCCCCAGGTGACGGGCCAGGTCAGCCCTCGTCTTGATGGCCTCGCCATCGATCATCGCCGCCCACTCGGCCGGCGTGACCCCCGGCGAAGCGGTTGGGCGAACGGCACGCCGGCGGAGCGGAGCGATCGTCAACACCATCGAAAGCCGAATGAACAGACCTTGGTACCCGGTTCGTGGTGGGGAGTTCTTCGCTTCGCGGAGCGAAGGGGAGAGCGAGCGGTGCTGAGATCGGCGAGAGCTCCGAGGGCGAGCGTCAGCGAGGCGTCGGAGTCGTAGGGTGCAGAGCGGGAGCCACTCTTCACCGTGCGAGAACCCCTTGACAGTGGGGTGGCCGTCAGCGTTTCCTCCGCCTTCCCGCTCGGGGAGGCGGCGCTGGCCCGGGCTGAGGGAGAACGGGCCCGGGCGGACCGCTCGCTCGGGGCCTTCGACCTCGGTGGGTTTCCCGAGTCCTTCCTCCTTCGCTGGCTGCGCGACCTCGTCGGGGTGGCGTCCTGAAGCACGCAGACCTCTCCCCGCTCGGATCTCCGCAGCGGCAGGAGGCGGCTGTTCACAGAACGGACAGATGTCTCCGCACAAAGGGATCTCGTCACTGTTGGACCTCGTGGTTGCCTACGCTCGCTCGCTCCGCGTGCCAGGGCCGAGAGGCGATCTGTGCCGCTTCGTCAGTGGGGTGCTGTTGGACTGCGAACTCCCGGGGAGGCGGACCCGACGCCCGGATAGAGCCGCGCGCCAGCCCCGCCCCACCTCGGAGCGAGGCCAACGACGCCTCGCTCGAACCGGGGAAGGACCCCATCTTGGCGGAGGTGCCGATCGACGACGCCGTCGTACCCCGCGCGGTCAGCCCGAGCGCATGCCGCCGTCGACCACGTAGGTCCAGCCGTTGCAGTAGCTCGCCTCGTCGCTCATGAGGAACGCGGCGAGGTTCGCCACCTCCTCGCTCGTCCCGTAGCGGCCGGCCGGCACGCGGGCGCTGTATCCCTCGCGCACCTAGGCCTCGCCTCCGGGAGCCATCTGGCTCTCGATCGACGACATCATGCGGTTGTCGATGGGTCCGGGGTTCACCGTGTTGACGCGGATGCCGTCGCCGCCCCACTCCTGAGCCGCCGCACGCATCAGCCCGATTACGGCGTGCTTCGAGGTGCCGTAGGGGCTCATCCCCGGCGTGCCCACGAGGCCCGCCACCGACGACGTGATCAACACGCTGCCGCGGGTCTTCGCCAGGTGGCGGTGGCAGGCCCGCAGTCCGTGCAGGACGCCGTACAGATTGACCTCGAGCACCTTGCGGAAGTCGTCGAGGGACAGATCGACCAGCGGCGCGATCTTCCCCTCGATGCCCGCGTTGAGGAAGACGCCGGTGAGCGACCCGAACCGCTCTGCCGCAGCGTCCATGCTGGCGGCGACCTGATCGGCGTGGGTCACGTCGACCACGCTGGAGCCGGCTGCGTCGCCGAACTGGGAGGCGATCGCGTGCACCTCGTCGTTGAGGTCGACGAGCCAGACGCGGCCACCGTCGCTCACGATCTTCCTGGCCGCCGCGGCGCCGATGCCTCCCGAGCCACCGCTGATCCAGACCACCTTGCCTTCGAGATTGGCCATGTTCTCTCCCGGTTTCAGGCCACCCCCATGCTACGGTCGACGAAGGCCGACTTCAAGGCCCCGGCGACGGTCTTCGCGCCGCGGAGAGACCCGGAAACGCGGGCCACCCTGTATAGTGGGGCCATCGGAGGCCCTCCCCCGCGATGATGACGCTCGGTTCGATGCTGTCCCAGGCGGGCTGGACGATGGTCCCCCTGTACGTCTGCTCGTTCCTCGCCGGGGTGGTGGCGCTGCGGAAGGCGCTGCAGTTCTGGCGCGGGCAGGTGGGCTCACAGGCCGCGCTCCGGCTCGTCGCGGAGCTCGAGGGGGACCGCCATGCCTTGAAGGCGCAGCTCGCCGATGACCCGAGCCCCCTTGGCCGCGTGCTGGCCGCCACGCTCGAGGCAGCCCACGATCATCCCGCAAGCGCCGCGGACCACGCTGTGCGCGTGGCGATGGCGGAGCTCGAGCACTACGACAGCTGGCTGCCCCTGCTCGCCTACATCGCCCAGGTGGCCCCCCTCTTCGGTCTGCTGGGGACGGTGCTCGGCATGGTGGACCTGTTCTCGAGCATGCAGGTGGCAGGCGATGCGGTCAGCACGACCACGCTGTCGGCGGGGATCTGGAAGGCGCTCCTCACCACCGCGGCGGGTCTGATGATCGCCATCCCGACGATCGGGGCCCACCGGTGGCTGGTCCGTCAGCTGGAGCTCCTCCATCGTGGTGATGCCGAACGGACGGGCGGGGACGATCGAGGTCGCGAGCGCAGTCCATCCGGATCTCGACGCGGCCGCGGTGCGGGCGATCCGGCGATTCCGGTGGTCGCCGGCTCGACGGAACGGCAAGAAGGTGGCGTCGACGATCCTCTTCGCCATTCGCTTCGAGCTCGACTGACTCGGGCCCCCCACCCCAATAGGGGCCCTGGGGAGGCCACGATGGACCTACTCAGCGTCAGCCCGGATCCGGAGATCAATCGCCTCGTCGAGCGCACCGGCTACGCCGCGGCCGCCCTGACGCTCCTGCCCATCCCGGGCTCCGAGATCGTCGGCGTGATGCCACTGCACGTCGGCATGGTCCTCGCAATCGGCAACCGCCACGGTCGCGAGCTCACGCGGGAGGGCGCCACGGAGCTCCTCCTGCAGATCGGCACGACGGTCGGAGCGTCGCTGCTCGGCAGCCGCATCGCGACCACCGCGGCCAAGTTCGTGCTCCCCGGCCTCGGCGGGGTCCTCGCCGCCCCCTTCATGTTCGCCTCCACGCTGGCCATCGGCGCGGTCGCCGACCTGTGGTTCCGCAACGGCGGGGAGGTCTCCGACGGCGAGCTCAAGGATCTGTACGACCGCACCGTGAAGCGCGCGAAGTCGGGCTTCGATCCCAGCCGGGCCCGCGACCCCGAGGCCCGGCGCGCGGCCGAGGCGGCGGCGAGCGAGGGCCAGGGCCCCCCCGAGCGCAGGGACGAGCTGCCCATGGAGCGCCTGCGCAAGGCGAAGCAGATGCTCGAGGAGGGCCTCATCGACGAGGCCGAGTTCGCCGAGGTCAAGCGCCGCGTCCTCTCGGAGATCTGACGCGCCTGCTACCCTGGCCCCCCACGGAGGACCCATACTCGTCGCGGCGTTGGTGCGCGAATCGCGATCGGAGGGCGGGCGAGGCAGGCATGTCCTTGGGAGAGGTGGTGAGGCCCACCTCGACGTGCCCGGTCACACGACGCTGTCTCGACGCACCGCTGGCCTCGACGTGCGGCTTCAGCGGTAT
>CAZZLC010000193.1:0-3347 GCA_964655065.1 uncultured Enterobacteriaceae bacterium
GGGTGCGCGCGAGCTGGGAGGGTCGGGTGTCGCGAGACCTGGGCCCCGCAGCCGTGTCGAGCCACCCCGTCGACGTGAGCCCCTACGGGGCGCGCGGACTGGGAGGCAACGTCATGGACTGGTGCCTGGACACGGAGGGGCGGGTCGTGGACCAGGTCGTCGTCGAACCGGAGGCCGGAGACACCGATCTCCGCGCGCTGAGGGCGGTGCGCGGAGGGGCCTGGCCCGCGGACTCGCGCGTTGCCCGCTCGGCGGTCCGGAACCGGAACGACCCTGGCATTCGAGACCCCATCCACGGACTTCGTGGGGGCTTCCGCCCGAGCGAGCCTCGCGGACCGGGGCGTGGCCGCTGATGGAAGACGTCCGACGGCCCCATCCCCACCGACTGCGAGCGAACGGCCCCCATGACCCCTCTGCCTCCCGATCTCACCGAGCGCCTCGCCGATAGGCGGGTGCAGGCCTTTCCCTTCGACATCGTGATGGACGCGCTCGACCTCTCCATGGCGCTCGACTGGCACGTGCTGCTGTTCGGCATCGAGGGGTTGTTCGAGCTCGAGACCGAGGAGGCCTCCTGGCGACTTCCTCCGACTCGGGCCGCCTGGGTCACGGCCGGCACTCTGGTCACCGCGACCACGCTCGGAGCGGTCCGCTGCGCATCCGTGTACTTCCAGCCCGCTTTCGCAGAGCCGCTGGCCCAGGGACTCCGGGTGTTCGAGGTCAACTCGGTGGTTCGCGAGATGGTGCTGCACGCGCAGGGATTCTCCGAGGCAGCGCTCGACCACACCCCGCGCATCGAGCGCTTCTACCTGACGTTGCTCGATCTCTGTCGACCTCTCGTCGATGTCGGACCGGCCCTGCGCCTGCCCCGAGCCCAGTCGAGCGACCTGCGGGCCGCCTTGCGCTTCACCCGCGCGAACCTCGGGGAGTCGCTGGTCATCGGCGAGGTGGCGGAGTCCGTCGGCTTGAGCCCGCGGACGCTGATGCGCCGCTTGCAGTCCGAGATCCACTTGACGTGGGGTCAGTATCTGCAGAGCGCCCGCATGATCCGGGCCATGGAGTGTCTGGCCGGCGGCACCTCGGTCACGGAGACGGCCATCGCCGTGGGGTACGCGAGCCTGGCGGCGTTCAGTACCGCATTCAGGCGGTTCACCGGCGTCTCTCCGCGGGAGTACCAGGCGACGTTCTGACGGATGGCGGTCTCGCGAAACCCCGTGGCGCCTTCGGGCACGCTCGCCACCTCGCTCGGGTCTACATCATGGGCAGAACCTGATCGTGGAGTATCCGATGTCCCGAGTTCCGAGCGCCCGCGTCCAGTCCGAGATCGATGCCGCAAACCGCAGCGACCGCATTCCCGTGGTGTTCGTGCACGGCTTGTGGCTCCTGGCCTCTTCGTGGTCCCGTTGGGCCGAGCGGTTCGAGGAGCGAGGCTACGCACCGGTCATCGCCGACTGGCCGGGGGACCCCCAGACCGTCGAGGAGGCTCGGACGGACGCGAAGCCCTTCGGCGCGCAGACGGTCGCCTCGACCATGGAGCACCTCGTGGCCACGGTCGAGGCGCTCGACGAGCCCCCCGTCATCGTCGGCCACTCGTTCGGTGGCTTGTTCGCCCAGATGCTGGCTGCGAAGGGCCTGTCGCGTGCGACAGTGGCCCTTTCACCCGCCCAGTTCCAGGGAGTGCTCCCGCTTCCGCTGTCCGCGATCCGGTCGGCGCTCCCCGTGCTCGGCGCTCCGTGGACCTGGGGTGGGGCGGTCCAGCTGACCGAGGCGCAGTACCGCTATGGCTGGTCGAACGCCCTCGACGAGCAGGAATCGGCGGAGCTGTACGCCCGCCACCACGTGCCGACTCCCACCCTGCCTCTGCTGGCAGCCGCGACGGCGAACTTCAATCCGTGGGCGTCGACACGGGTCGACACGCGATCCGGGGTTCGTGGGCCTCTGCTGATGGTGGCTGGCGAGAGAGACCACACCATTCCGGTCGCGGTCGTTCGGGCCGCGTTCGAGCTTCAGAAGCGCAACGAGGCCCTCACCCGTCTGGAGGTCCTGGAGGGTCGCGGGCACAGCTTGACGATCGACAACGGCTGGAAGGAGGTCGCCGACCTGACACTCGCCTTCGTAGAGGAGCAAGTGGGTCGACCACGGGCCCGCCGCACGGCTTGACGTGGTGTGGGGGAGCGACCCGGGCCGTTTGCGTCCGGCCGTCGTGGATACCCGTGTACGACTGGACGACCATCGGGCCCGGGGATGCGCGGGCGCCCGCCTCAGCCGACGGACACGCGGGCCACCGCGTCCAGCGTCAGGTAGTAATAGTCGCGGTCCCAGCCGGGCGAGGGAAAGATCACCCCCTGAAAGAGGTTCCGGAGGTTGGTCCTGAACTTCTCCTCACCTGTCTCGATGTCGAGCACGACCGAGCTGTCGCCGCCGAACGTCTTGTAGTCGTTGGTGCAGAGCTCCCCCGTCGCTGGGTAGTAGATCATGTGACTCGAACAGCCGAACCCGTCTTTCCGCCACAGCTCCTCGAAGGCCTTCGTGGCCTCGTCGTACTTCAGTGCGCGCATGACGGAATTTCCCGAGTCGTACACCACGAGGATCCTCCGGTCTTCGGCGAACAGCGGAGGGTTGGTCACCGTGCCCCGGGGCAGGTCCGAAACGGGCTGAATGGTGGTGTCGCTCGGATCGTCGAGGGACACCCGGATGAAGTTGAGGGCGTTCCGACTCACCCCTGCCCCGACCATCCGAAACTGATAGGTGTGCTTGCCATTATCCAGGAACCAGGCATCGTTCTCGGATAGCACGACGTCCCAGCCGTAGGTCTGTTTCGGGTCACGAATGTAGTTGAACCGCCACGAGGGATCGACGACTGGCCTGCCCTCCTCGGCAAAGGGGTACCGGAAGATGGACTCCACGCCGACGACGTAGATGGTGTTGCCCTTGGCGCTGAGCCGCGCAATCGAGGGCTCCAGGGTCTCGATCTCCTCGCACACGGGCTCCATCGACTCGGGATCGAGAATCGTGAGGTAGGCCTTCCGATCTGTCGAGAAGTTCTTCGTCACCAGGTAGCCATTGTCGAGAATGACGAACGAATTGTAGGGGTCGTTTCTCGGCAGCTTGAAGGACTTCACCAGGTTGCAGTCGGCATCCAGGCAGTGGCAATAGCGTCCGTACACCACATAAATCTTCCCGTTGCGGTGCACCGCGAGTCCCCCTGGCCACATGGGGCCGCCGGCGAGCCGGGGAGACGTCTGCACGACCTCGAGCGTCTCGGGGTGGATGCGCTCCACAATCGCGGACGAGGCCATCCCGAAGAGCCGGTGCTTGAAGTAGTTGGCCCGCATGAGGTAGACCTGCCC
>CAZZLC010000194.1:0-3310 GCA_964655065.1 uncultured Enterobacteriaceae bacterium
CCCGTCGAGACTGGAGACCATGCTCGAGAACCTCCGAATCGGAACCAAGATCCTGATCGTCACCGCCGCGAGCCTCGTCGTGGTGATCGTGGTGCTGACGGCCTCCAACCTCGCGAGGATGGACCGCGTGGCCCGGCACGCCGAGGAGGCGGAGCTTCGCGGCCACCTGACCGCGATCCGCAACGGCATCGCCGCCGAGACCCGACTCTCGGAGGCACTGAGCGCCGTGGTCGCCGGCATCCCCGACGTCCGCGCGGCGTTCGCGAGGGGCGACCGGGACCGCCTGATCGAGCTGCTACTCCCGCCGTTCGAGGTGATGCGATCGCGCTACGGGGTTCGTCAGCTCCAGTTCCACACCCCGCCGGCCACCTCGTTCGTGAGGATCCACAAGCTCCAGAAGTTCGGCGACGACCTGTCCAGCTTCCGCCACACCGTCGTCCAGACCAACGAGACCCAGCAGCCCACCCGGGGCCTCGAGAAGGGCGTCGCGGGCCTCGGCGCCCGGGGCATGGTCCCCGTGTCCCACGACGAACGGCACCTCGGCTCCCTCGAGTTCGGCATGTCGTTCGGGCAGCCCTTCTTCGATGCCTTCGCCGCGGAGCACGGCGTCGACGCCGCCCTGTACGTCATCGGCGAGTCTGGCTTCGAGCCCTTCGCGAGCACCCTCGAGGCGGGCTTCCTGACCGGGGATCAGCTCCATGCTGCGCTCGACGGCACGCCCCAGCTCGACCACTTCACGACCGACGACGGGCCACGCGCCGTCTACGCCGACATCGTGCGGGACTTCTCGGGTCGGCCGGTCGGCGTGGTCGAGATCGCGATGGACAACTCGACCTACGTGGACACCCTCGCCCGGACCCGGCAGGGGGCGGCGCTGATCGCAGGGCTCGCCCTGCTGCTCGGCGCGGGACTCGCCTACCTCACCGCCCGCTCGATCGCCCGTCGGCTGCAGCAGGTCGTCGACGCCACCCGGCGCGTAGCCGCGGGCGATCTGAGCTGCCCGGTCGGCGTGCACGGCCGCGACGAGGTGGGCACCCTCGCCGGCGCCCTCAACGACATGCGCGACCAGCTGCTCGAGGTCGTCTCGGAGGTTCGCGACGACGCCGACACCGTCTCGACGTCCAGTCGGGAGATCGCCTCGGGCAGCTCCGATCTCGCGCGTCGCACCCAGCAGCAGGCCGCCGCGCTCGAGCAGACCGCGGCGAGCCTGGAGGAGCTCTCGGCCACCGTCTGCCAGAACGCCGACAACGCCTCCCGCGCCAACGAGCTCGCGGCGGACGCACGCCGACGCGCGGAGGAGAGCGGCACGATCGTGCGCGAGGCCGTGGCTGGCATGCACCAGATCAACGAGTCGTCGCGGCGCATCCAGCAGATCATCTCGGTGATCGACGAGATCTCCTTCAAGACGAACCTGCTGTCGCTCAACGCCGCCACCGAGGCGGTGCGGGCCGGCGAGCACGGTCGTGGCTTCGCGGTGGTCGCCCGCGAGGTGCGGAGCCTCGCCCAGCGCAGCGCGGACTCCGCCCGGGAGATCAAGGTGCTCATCCGCACGAGCGTGGACCAGATCGGCGATGGCACCCGGCGTGTGGACGACTCGGGCGAGGCGCTGACGACGATCATCGCTTCGGTGCAGGAGGTGAGCTCGATCGTGGCCGAGATCGCGGTGGCGTGTCGGGAGCAGTCTGCGGCCCTCGCCTAGATCGGACAGGCCATCTCGGACATGGACCTGGTGACGCAGCAGAACGCGTCGCTCGTCGAGCAGACGTCGGCGTCGTCCAGCACGCTCGCGAGCCAGGCACAGAGCCTCAACGAGCTGATGGGCTACTTCACGGTGAAGTGACCCGGCCCGGCGCCCCTCGCGCGCCGGGTCTCGCTACGTCAGCTCGACCTCCTCCCCGCCGAGGACGGTGATCCAGATCGCCAGCGACAGGCCCACCGGCACGGCGAGCATCCCGTTGATGCTGGCGAGCAACCCCGGGCTGTCGAGCCCGGTCGTACCGAGAGCGACGGTGCCTCCCACCGCGAGCACGAGCGCGGCAGTGGCCGCGACGACGAGGGGGCGGTGCGCCCGGCGTACGGGCGTCGTCCAGAGGAGCCCCGCGACGGCACCGAGGGTCACCGCCACTGCACCCGCCATGAGCCAGCGATGCTCGTCCGGCAGCGGGCCGCCGGTGTGCTCGATCACGTCCAGCGTCGCCGCTCCGGTCGCCGCGATGCCGGCCGTGAGCGGCAGGTGCAGGACCATCCACGCCGCGGACGCGAGTCGGCCCGGGGCGGGCAGACGCTGTGCGACGAGGTCGAAGTACAGCCACCACAGCCCGAAGCCGACCGACAGGCCCAGCAGCGCGGTCAGTCCGAGCGTGCCGACCATCGCCTCGGTCTGCGAGGCCCCCGAGACCACACCGACGATCACCTCACCCAGGACGATGATGGTGAGCAGGCCGAAGCGCTCGGCGCTGGAGTCGGTCACGGTGAGGCTGCGCTCCTGCTCGGCGCGCACCGCCGGGTCTCGCGGTCGCACGAACGCGGTGAGCACGGGCCCCAACAGGCACAGCACGAGACCTGCACCCCACAGGCCGAGCCGCGTCGCCTCGTCGACGAAGGCCGACGTCGCGAACGCTCCGGTCGAGAGCAGGGAGATCGCCGCATACGGCGTCGAGAGGGACTGATGGACGGGATCGTGGACCCCGGTTCGCCACCACAGCCAGGTCATGACGAGCTGAAACGCCGCGAACGACAGCGCGAAGCCTGGTGCACCGTGTCCGAAGGCGTCGTGGGCGAAGACGGCCATCGACGCCACGGTGGCCATCTGCAGGAACGTGAAGACGCGTGTCCGTACGTCGCGGTTGCCGTGTGCGTCGTGGTAGAGCGAGCCGTTCACCCAGGCGAGCCAGAGCAATCCGAACAGGAACCCCGACTCGGCGAGGCCTGTCCAGCTCACGTGCCGCGACAGGTGGTGCGCGACCTGTGAGACGAGCACGACGTACACGAGGTCGTAGAACAGCTCGAGGAAGGTGACCTTGCGCTCGGTGTCGCGGTCCACGATGCGGCGCGGCGGACGCCACCAGCGCCGGAACCCGGATGTATCGTTCACGATGGCCTCGTCGGTGTCGTGGGGCGGCAGGGCTGGAGCGCGGCGTATCTCGCGCGCGCGGAACCCCCAACGCGAGCCGTCGCGGCCCGGTGGCTCGACGATCGGGCGGTGATGTCACCGATCGCGTGCTACGGCGAGGCATCGTGGGCGGCGAGGCGGGAAGGCCGCGTGACCCGGCCGTCGACCGGCGCATCGTCGAGGCCGCACGGACGTTGC
>CAZZLC010000195.1:0-3279 GCA_964655065.1 uncultured Enterobacteriaceae bacterium
GCCATGATCTGGTCCACGGAGTCGGCGATGGCCCGACCCATCCCTGGCGTGTGGTAGAGGACGCCACTGCACCGACACCGCGGATGCGTTGGGCCCAAGGTGGGAACATACTCGTCGGCCTTTCGTCCGACGTTGCCGCCGGCGAAAGTGTTGCGTTCGAGCACCGACAGCCGGTAGACGTTCGGGTTGCCGGGGTCGCCCCACAGGCGGATGCACTGCGCGCACGCCCCCGGGGAGGCGAGTCGGAACACCTCGGGGTCCTCGCCCGGTGGGAGCTGGGCGCGCATGGCTCGCCACGCCCCCAGGTTGTGGGCGTTCTGCAACTCCGTCACGGAAACCCGCTCCCAGTCGTTCTGGAAGCGCGGATCCCGGACGTTGTCGCGGAGTGCTCGCTCGACCTGCCGTGGCGAGGCTCCATCCTCGATGCCGGACGCGATGATGTCGCGTAGGCCCAGCATCTCGGCCTGCGTCAGCACCCGCTCGGCCGCGTTGGCCTGGGCCCGCCCCGGGTTGCGAATGTGGATCGCGGCCATGCGGCGCGCGTAGTCGAGTGCGTAGCGGTCCTCGCGGGTGAGCTCGACCGCAAGCGCCCGACGCACGAGCTGCTCGAGGTCCTCGGTCGGGCGCCGGGACAGGCCGGTGTGTTGCAGTTGCTCGAGGCCGCGCGCGAGCCGGAACGTGATCGGGATGGTCGCGCGGTTGGGTGCGACGAGGCCCTCGCGGACGAGCCTGCGCATCCTGTCACGGTCCCGCGTACGTCCCGCGAACTGGACCTCGAGCCGAACGTAATGGTCGCGGAACAGCTCCATGAGGAGTCGCTCGTTCTCCGCCGTCAGCGGCAGGAGCGCCCCACGTCGAAGCGCCTGGTGGAGCGCATCGACGAACGCCCTGCCCGACCGATCCCAGTCGCGCTGGGCTTGGCGAAGAAGCGTCTCGAGCTCCGGGTACCGCGGGTCGAACTTCGCCTTGCGCAGCGAGTGGGTGTGACCGCACTTGCTGTGGTCGTGATCGTGGTGGTCGTGGCTGTGATTGTGGTCGCTGACCTCGACGTCGAGATGCGCGCCCAGAGCGTTCACGATCGGCCCGTGCAGGTGGTCGGGCGCCTTCCGCAGGTCGGTCCGGATGGCGACCTGGTCCCCGCGGACTTCGATGTCCGTCCGGTAGCGGGTCATGGATCGTCTCGGAATCTGCGACGCAGCTCGGCAACCGCGCCATTGGGGAAGCGCCGGGCGTGGGTGACCACCATAGACTGCGCGGCTTGGAGCTTCGCGAGCCGGGTGAGGGACTCGTGGTCATCCACGGGCACGCTCACCGTCGAGTACGTGGAGCCGTCGTACCCTTGGTGTTCGAGCTCGACGGCGCCGGGGATCTCGAGGGCCAGGGTTCTCGCTTCCGCACCGATCTCGTCGTTGACCTTGGGCCGATCCGAGTAGTTGCCGGAGCTCTCGATCCGGAGACGGGCACGCCCCTCGGCGACGGGCAGCCGGTGCTCTCGACCGTCCGGCGACCAGTGCCGTGTCACGACGTTGGTGCCGTTGTAGTACATGCCCTCGGGCAGGTCAGGCACGCTGGCGCGATTCTCGGGCGTCCGGTCGTAGACGTAGCGGCTGCCCTTCTTGTAGCGCGTGACGAACCCGGCTCCGGTGAGCGCGTCGAGGATCTGCCGGGTCTGGTAGCGCCCTTGGCCCTCGACGTCCGCGATGGTCAGCGGCACGGCGTTGGCGTCCGCGAAGTGGGCCTCGAGGAAGCGCTGGGTTGGCTCCGCAAGTCGACTGTCGAGGGACGTGCTGCCGCGCTGGATGTTGCTGTAGACCGGTGCGGGCTTCAGTCCTTTGCGGGGGTCCTTCCCACCGAACTGCGCTCGATAGCCCGGGTTGTCGAAGGGGTTGGTCTTCATGGCCTCCCCCAGGGCGACCATCTCGGGGTGCCCAACCCCCCGCGGGACGCCGAAGCCGACCGCACTGACCCGTGGCAGGCTCTCGATCCACCGCGACATCATGCGCACGTTGCTCTTCCCGTCGAAGTAGGCCACGGCGAGCCCCGACGGGATGTGGGAGACGACGTACTCGGCCTTTCGTGATTCGCTGTCCTTGCGGTGGATCGCGAAGTCGCCCGCGCGACTCACCGTGTCGACAGCCTTCATGCCATCGGGCGAAGTGCGCCAACTCACGTAGTGCTTGCCCTCTCCAGCATCGAGGATGCCGTCGGGCTGGGCGAGGGCGCGGTGTGCCGCCGCGGCCGCCGCATGGCGCGCGATCTTGCGGCGTTCGCGGTCCATCTGCTTCCAGTTGCGACTGCGTTCGGCCCGGCTCACCTTGGCATCGAGGCTCCTGGCCGCGCTGTCGTGGAGCCGCGCCGCCGCCTCGTGCTCGTCGGGCGTGAAGGCGGCGAAGCCCTCCTCGACCCAGCGCTTCATCGCATCGTCGTCGTAGTGCTCGTAGACCTTGTCGTAGCGGTTGAGCGGCGGCATCTCGTCGTGCATCATCGTGGGCACGGTCACAGGCTTGCCGGTGGGCGTGTAGCCGACCGTCGGGAACTCGGGGCCCGAGTCGCGCTTGCGCTCCCGTCCGGGACCGGGTCGACCGACCGCTTGCATCACCAGTTGCAGTCCCTCCTCGGCCATCTCGGGGTGCACGGCCGCCGCTTCGTCGTGCGCCTCCTGCGGGCTGGCGCCTCGTCGGATGGCCTCCACGAAGGTGCGGCGAGCCGGCTCGACTTCGTCTGGGGGGACGTTGCCCACGTACTGCCGAAGCGCGTGCTCGACGTGGGCGCGGTGCTTGGCGTGCAGGTTGTCGAGGAAGCGGTCGGCCTTCTTCCGGCGACCGCCCCGCCGCTTCTTGCGAGCCTCCGGCTCGGGAGCCGTCCCGTCCTCACCCTTGGTGACCGTCCACTTGCCGCTGCGGTGGGCGGGGCTCCCGATGCGGATGCGCCGCCGGGTCCACCGCCCGCGCTTGTCCTTGCCCCACATGAGCTCGGTGGGGCCCTTGGCCTTGATCAACAGACGGCCGTTGGCCACCACGGCGGCTGGGGTGTGCAGGGTCATCCTTTCGATCTGAGCGTTCATCGGCGCGAGACCTCCTGCTCGTGCAGGGCGGGATCCCAGCGCTTGGCGCCCGAGAGCACCTCGTGGGGCCGGGTCGTGAACGCCTCCCAGCCCGGGTAGCTCGTCATCGCGGCCGCGATGCCCGCCGATTCGTTGTAGTGGCGGCCGCGGCGCGAGCCTGACCAGTCGAGGGGCTCGGGTGCGTGCTGGCCGACGTGGTCGACGAACCGCTCGAG
>CAZZLC010000196.1:0-3191 GCA_964655065.1 uncultured Enterobacteriaceae bacterium
ACTGGTCCGGGTCCAGCGGCGCCGGGAGCGGCTGCAGCTCGGTGAACATGACCCGGGTGATCTCGACCCCCGCGTCCTTGTGGATCTGCGTCTGTTGGAACTCTGGGCTCGTGACCATGGCGAGGAAGCCGATCGGACACGGGTACTCCACGATCGCGACGTCGTCCCAGACCACGTCGTCGGCGCCATCGATCTGCTGATCGACCACCGAGTTGTAGACGATGCGCCCGCCCATCGCTTGGATGAAGGGGAAGGGGTCATACAGGGCGTTCGCCTCGCGGCCGGTGAGGTCCGTCTCGCGACCGTCCGCGTACTCGGCGAGCTCGCGGTACTTGATGAGGTTGACCATGTAGAAGCGCTCCGTGGGGTTCGCGAGGAGCTTCTGCAGCTCGTCCTCGTTCATGCCGAGGCCGCCGCCGCCGTCGTCGCCCCCGCCCAGCGATCCGAGGACCAGCTGCAGGTTGCTCGGGTCGTCACACAGCTCGGGCGACAGCTCGACCGTCGTGGCCGCGCCCGCGTCGGGCCCGGCGGCGCCCGCGTCCGCCGTAGGGGCGTCGGCCCCCGCGTCGACGTCGTCCGTCGGGGTCGAGTCCGACTCGCACGCGGTCAGCGACGCGACCACCACGACGAGCGGGTAGAAGATATCGAGTTTCAGGAAGGGAAAGGGCCTCGTCATTACATGCCTCCGATGTACGGGAGCCTGGCTCCCAGTGTCCTAGAGATGTTCGGCGAGACACATTGAGGAAGTGTTGACCCGCGCGAGTCGCCGGACTCACGTCGAGTGGGCCCCGAGTCGTCGATACTTGCTCAACGTTTCGCTGCAAGATTCTTCGCATCGACTCGGCGAAGGGCAGGTTGGAATCGACGATGAGAAACAAGGCGACCGTAGGTGTGCTCATCGGGCTCGGCGGACTGGCCGCCGCGCTCGTGGTGGTCACCAGTCCGAAGGGCGAGCGCGAGGTGTGCGTGCCGGAGCGTCCGATGGCTCCGGGCACAACCGGAGCCGGGTACGAGCTCATCGACGTCGGACGACGCGAGGTCTGGGCCACCCGGGAGTTCACCCCGGACGAGTTCCGATCCTTCTCACTCCCGATGCTCTGGCCGCTGTGGTTCAAGAACGGCCCCCGCGCTCTCGACGCCGACCACGCTCGGTTCCTGCGCTCCCCGGGGTGTCCCGCGGGCACCTTCACCTACCTCAGCGCGTTCGGGAAGCGGTTTGTGAAGGTGGTGGATCTGCAGCGACTCTCGGCCGAGCCCACCGACGGTGGGAGCGTGCGACGGGTCGAGCTGGAGAAGCACCACGTCCTGACCTATGGCGCCGGCCGCACCGTGCACATCCTCCAGGATCCGGCAGGAGCGCGGTTCATTCGGGTGGCCCGGGCGTATCCGCAGACCGAGGACCCGCCCACGCTGCCCGAGCGGTGGACGATCACCTCGCACGTGCTGCAGGAGGACCTTCGGGTCGACCTGACGGGCACCGTGACCGTGCTCCGCCTGGACAACGAAGACTCGTATCAAGGGCCGGTCCCCTGAATCGCTCGGCGACCAAGACTGCCGGGTCAAGGAAGGAGCCCGCGCCCTTCTCCGCGTCTCCACATACGCTCAACATCTGGGGCGTACAGTGCGAAGCCGAGGAGCACCGCGACGCTATGGGAACCGCCCCGAGAATCCTCGTCGTCGAAGACGACCTGAACGTGGTCCAAGGGCTGGTCAGCGGCCTGCGCCGGGCCGGCTTCGAGACGAGCCTCGCCATGGCCGGCGACGAGGGCCTCGAGCGCATCCTCAAGGAGTCCTTCGACCTCGTGCTGCTCGACCTCATGCTGCCGAAGGTCACCGGCTTCGAGGTGCTCGACACCGTGCGCACGCGCGCGTCCGTGCCGATCGTGGTGCTGTCGGCGCGGACGGATCTGCCGGCTCGGCTGCAGAGCTTCGAGGGCGGCGCGGTCGACTTCGTGCCCAAGCCCTTCTTCATGGAGGAGCTCATCGCGCGCATCCGGGCCCGACTCGCCCTAGGCAGCGAGGTGCCCCGCCGCGAGCTGTCCCTCGCCGACGTCGTGCTCGACCTCGACGCGCGCACGGCGCGCCGAGGCGGAGCCGCCCTCGACCTCACCGCGTACGAGTTTAACGTGCTCGCGTTCCTCCGAGAGCGGGCGGGGCGCGCGCAGAGCCGGACGCAGATCGCGGACGGCGCCCTGTCCGAGAGCGGAGACTGCAGCGATCGCACCGTTGACAGCCACATCTCTCGGATTCGCAAGAAGCTGGGGCCGCTCGCTGCGCAGCGCATCCAGACCGTGTGGGGGATCGGCTATCGATGCGCGGAGGAGGAGGGGTGAGGCAACGGATCTTGCGGCTGGTGTTGGTCGGGCCCGTGCTCAGCGTCGCGCTGGCGGGTCTCCTCCTCGTCTTCAGCCTGCGCTTCGCCCGCTCGACCTTCCGAGAGGCGAGCCTGGCTAGCCAGCTGAGCGCGGTCGACCGCGACGCGTGTGAGGCCGCCCCGGAGACCTGGGGGTGGCGATCGGGGGATATCGCGATGTTCGGGTACGACCGATCCGGTCGCTCCGCCAACCCGGAGGCGCCCCCGATGGAGGCGGACCTGCTTCGGCAGGCGACGAGCACCGGGCGCGTCGCTCACGCCGTGACCTCGCGCCGGATCACCTGGGTCGCACCCTCCGGCGCCGAGGGTCCGTGCGCGTTCTTACGCGGGACCGCGAGGAACCCGGAGTGGGTGGTCGCGCCGCGCTTCCTCACGGTCCTGGGTGCGTCGCTCCTCGGGGGCATGCTGCTCGCCGCGGCGGGCACCGTTTGGTTCGTGCTCCGGCCGCTCCGCGACCGCATCGACGGCCTCGCGCGCGGGGCGCGGTCGGTCGGCGGCCCGTCCTTCACGCCGCAGCCCGCGGAGCCCGACGCCCTGGGGTACATCGCCGAGGTGCTCGCGCAGAGCCACGGCCGGATCGTCGAGACCCGCGAGGCGCTCGAGCAACGCAACCGCGCGCTCGAGGAGCACCTCGCGGGCATCGCGCACGACCTGCGGACGCCGTTGTCGAGCATGCACCTGGCGCTGGAGTCGGTGGCCGAGGCCTCGGACGGTGATCTGCACGAGGAGGCCCGCCGCGCCCTCGCAGACGTGGTCTACCTCTCGTCGATGGTCGAGAACCTCCACCAGGCGACGCGACTGAGGCACGAGCTCGACG
>CAZZLC010000197.1:0-3044 GCA_964655065.1 uncultured Enterobacteriaceae bacterium
AATCGCGCGGAGCGCGCTTCGCGACGGCGAGCGGGACCGGTCGACAGTGCGGTCGGAGCGTCCGCTTCGCGATGCGAGGAGGACATCCGATTTCAGCGTGATTGCACGAGAACGACGCTCACGAGGCTTCCGAGTACGGATGGCCGAGCCGGGGCCCACCGAGCGAGGCCCCAGGGGACCAGGTCGACGCCGAGGCGGCATCAAAGGAGACATTCGTGAGCTACCGCATCATTCCTGTGTTCTTCACAGCAGCGTGCTTTCCCTTCAACGGCTTCTACGAGGGCGAGCTCGTCGCCGCCGACTACTGGTCGGAGGAGCCCGAGATCCTGTCGGCGGGCTTCGGCTTCGATGGCATCATCGGGATCGAGCAGTCCAGCGACGAAGTGACCAGGGCGGCCGTTCGCGCCGCAGGGGGCGCGTGGCACAGCTCGCTTCGGTGCACGAGCGGCGAGGAGCCCGAGCTCGCGGTCCGCACCAGCGCGGCCTCCGTCGAGGGCACGGAGATCGCGTTCCTCGGCACGGTCGACCACGACGACGGGCTGCCGGTAGTCTTCAGCTGGCCGGTCGCGAGCGAGACGGTGAACATGGCCGACTTCCGCTTCACGCTGAACACCGGGGAGACCGTGGTGCCCAGAGCGGTGGGGATGTGGCCGAACTGGGAGCTGAACGAGCGCAACGTGGTCGTGGCGTTCGGGCGATTCGGGAACCGGCTCTCGGCCGACGACCCCGAGGCCGAGTACGTGGTGCGCGCGGAGATCGTAGAGGACGACGTCGAGAACACGCCGCTGATGCTCGTGGGGCCGGGAGGCGTCGAGCGCTCGGCGGTGGGGCTGACCTGGGAGACGGACCGGACCCCGTACGACTCGGGGCCCGTGCTCGTGGGGGCCAAGCTGAACTGGGTCGACGACGAGCCGCTCGGCGAGGGCAGCCCGAACGACGGTGTCATCGGGGTCACCCCCAACGACGAGCTCAGCCTGTACGGAGGGGGGGACTTCCGCCTGCGCGTGCTGACCACCGGCGGGTTCTCGCCCGACGGCGTGCGCGGGGTGCGGCCCGACCAGTACTCGTCGTTCTTCCGCATCCACGCCGCCGGCGAGAACGGCGAGACGGTGTTGCTCGAGGCGCCGCAGACCGACTACGCCGTGGCGGGCGGGACCCTGCGGGTGGTCGGCCTGTCCGAGCTCGGCCTGCCGCTCGACCCCGACAGGGGCGTCTACTACGACGACTGCTACGTCGAAGACCGCGACAACTACATCGACATCATCCTGCAGGGTGACGAGGAGGCGGCGCGAAGCATCCAGTTCGTCGAGATCCCCGCAGGTCTCGATGGGTACCTGCCGTTCTACAACCCCGGCGGCCCCGGTCCCGAGCCGTTCGACGACGTCGTCTACACCGCGCCGGGGCCCCGGGACCTGGAGCCCGTGATCATCGCCCTCGACGACCCGATGCGCGTCGACCGGGCGGCCCCGTGAGGCTCGTGATGGGAAGCATCGTGATGTTCGGCACGCTCGGCTGCGCGGTCACCACGCCCGAGGGGCTGGTGGAGGCGGACCCGACGCGCACCGGTCTCGACGGGGCGGATGGGCCCTACGGGGCGGCGAGGCTGCGGCTGTCCGTCCAGGCCCGGGTCAGCGAGGTCGTGCCAGTGGAGGTCGTGTTTCCGACCGAGTCCGAGGACCTCGAGGAGGAGCCCGTCGCCGCGGTGACCGATGCCCCGGCAGTGGTGTTCACCCACGGCGCGCTGGCGTCGCCGGAACGCTACCTCTGGCTCGCGACCCACTGGGCGACTCGCGGCTATGTCGTGGTGCTCCCCCGTGCGGAGCTCGACGTGCCGCTCACGCAGCCCGGCAACGGCGCGCTGGCGCTCGAGGCGGTGCGCGCCCGGAGCGAGCGCTCGGGCCCCCTCGAGGACGTCGTGTCCGACGACGGGCCGGTCGCCGCGGTCGGTCACTCCATGGGGGGCACCGCGGCGGCTCGACAGTGGGTGCGTGACGATGCGATCGACCTGCTGGTGATGCTGGCGGCCGCTCCGGCTGGGGGCGACGCGGTGGAGGAGGAGGGGTCCCGACCCGTGGTCGCGATCGGCGGCAGCACCGACGAGCTGCTTCCTCCCCACGACTTCGTCGAGGGGGGCGCTCGCTTCGCCGACGCCGATCTGTGGGTCGTCGAGGGGCTCAACCACTTCGGCTGGAGCGACGACGTCAGCGACTTCGAGGCGGGGCTCGACGGCCCCCTCGAGGGCGATCTGGACGCGCTGCGGCTCACCGCGCACCGGCTGATCGACCCGGCGCTCGACGCGGTGCTGCGCGGCGTCGGAGAGCGGCCCTCGGCGGTCGACGGCGCCGAGCGGGTGACGCCATGATCGCGGCGCTGTGGACGACGGTGGCGTTCGCGGAGCCGGTGGCGCTGCGCGGGCTGCGGGACGAGGCCACGGCGGTGGTCGGGTTCCAGGACATCTCGGGGGCCGCGCCGGTCGGTCCGGTGCGCCTGGCGGTCTCGACCCGGTGGGATCGGGGGGCGGTCGACGTCGCGCTCGGCAAGCGCTGGCAGCTGCGCCGCGGCGAGCGGGGCTGGCAGATCGACGCGGGCCTCGCGGGCGGGCTGATCGTGCCGCTGGTGGAGCCGACGGTCGGGCTCACGTTCACGCCGTTCGTGACGGCGGGGCCGGTGGGTCGGCGATGGGCTGCGAGCGGCGTCATCGCCATGCCCATGGCCCTCTCGCCGCGCGGCGGACTCCGCGTTCCCCTGCTCTTCGAGATCCAGGCGGGCTACACGGGAGGTCGCGTCACGGTCGGGCCTCGACTCTCGGTGGGGCCGGTGTGGGCCCCAGGCACCGATGTGTCGGTGGCCACCGAGGGCGGCTTGCAGATCAGCGTTCGACCGGGCCGGAGGCCGTAGGGCCCGTCGCGGTCGGGCAGGTCGTGCGCACCGGCCTTCGAACTGTCAGCATCCAGGAACCTTTCGAAGGGAGTCGTCCGTGTCCCACCCCACTTCGCGCGTGTGGTGATCGCCAGCACGCTCTCCGCGGCCTGCGCGCCCCCCTT
>CAZZLC010000198.1:0-2999 GCA_964655065.1 uncultured Enterobacteriaceae bacterium
GCGAGACCGGCGCCGTAGGCGCTCCCCTCGGACACTTGGTCCTCGGCCCTCGGGCCGACCCGACGGCCCCACGGAGCGGAGGCCCGAGCAAGCGAAGCGGCGTAGGCCGCAGCGGAGTGGGGCACCACCCCTCCAACCCCCCGAACGACGAAGCGCGCCGGCCGGCGGCCGGAGCGCTCGGAGGAACCAGATGCAGCTTCACGTGGTCACCGTCCGCCTGGACGAGTCGACGGGGGAGTTTCCTCCGCAGCCGCTCGCTCATCTCGACGGCGAGCTGCTCTCGGTCGGCGAGTACTTCTTCTGTGTCGACGGCTGCCCGCATCTCTTGCTCACCGCCCAGGTGCGGCCCCCGCGTGCGCCGTCGGAGCCCCGGTCGGGCGCCTCCCGCCGCGATCCCCGAGAGGGCCTGTCGGAGGCGCAGTGTGCCGTCTTCGACCGTATCCGGGCCTGGCGCAAGTCGCGCGCCGATGCCGATGGGGTGCCTGCCTTCGCGCTCCTGAACAACCGCCAGCTCCGCGAGGTCGCGCTACAACATCCGACCTCGCTGGCCGCGCTGCAGAAGCTGCCCGGCATCGGCAAGGCCAAGGCCGGGAAGTGGGGCCAGGAGCTGCTTCAGGTCGTCGCTGGCCACCCGGTTCCGGAGGCCGAGCATGCCTGAGGTGCCCATTGCGTTCGCGACGTGGGAACGATTCTCGGTGTGGCTGTTCGAGCGCACGGCCGGTTTCCCGAAGCGGCTGCGGCACTCGCTCACGCAGCGCATCGAGCTCCGCTGTCTCGACGTGCTGGAGGGGCTCACCACCGCACGCTACGGGCGGAGGCCTCGGGCGGCGCTCCAGCGCACGTCGGAGGCCCTCGACAACCTGCGGCTGTTGCTTCGCCTCGCGACCTCCTTGCAGTGTTGGTCGACGCGACAGGAGCACCACGCGGCGGCGGCGCTCGACGAGGTCGGTCGCATGGTCGGCGGCTGGCTGAAGGCGGCCTCGTGAACGAGAGCGCGGGCATCCTCCGGGCCACCACCTGGAACGCCTTGAAGCTCGCCCTGGGCCGTGCCGCGGAGGGACGACGCCACCGTCCCGACGTGGCGCGGTTCCTGATGGACGCCGAGCCCCGGTTGCTCGCCCTGCAGCGCGCCCTCCGACTGCGGTGGCCCGCGGAGGGCGCGTGGTCGCCTACGCCAGGTCGGCTGCGCCACATCCGTGATCCCAAGCCGCGTACGATCACGGTGATCCCGTTCGAGGACCGGGTCGCGCACCACGCGCTGATGGCCGAGGTGGAGCCCGCGCTCGAGCGCCTCGCCGTGCACCACAGCTACGCGTGTCGGCCTGGCCGCGGGCAGCACCAGGCGCTGCGGCAGGTCCGGCGGTGGGCGCGCCGACACCCTTGGTGCCTGCGGCTCGACGTGCGGCAGTTCTTCGCCAGCATTCCTCGTGACCGACTCGTTCGCCGCATCCATCGCGTCGTACCCGACCGGGGGCTCGCCCACGCGCTGGCGCGAATCGTCCGCGCCCCCTCTCCGGGCCTCCCGCCCGACCGGGGCATTCCGGTGGGGAGCCTCACCAGTCAGCACCTGGCCAACGCGTACCTGGCTCCGCTCGACCACGAGCTCGCCGACCACCGCGGGTTCGTGGCGCTTCGCTACATGGACGATCTCGCGGTTTTCGGCGAGCACGATGCACTCCTCGCGCTGCGGCGAGACCTCGACGTGTGGCTTCCCGAGCACCTCGGGCTGCACTGGCACGTCGAGGTCTGCCAGCTCCATCGCTGTGACCGCGGGATCCCGTGGCTCGGTTGGACCATCGACCCCCTTCGCATTCGGCCCCGTAGCCGCTCCTGGCGGCGTTGGGCCGCCAAGATCCGGGCGGTGCTCGCCGATCCGGACCTCGACGAGGACGTTCGACAGGCCTCGCTCGTCTCGTCACTCGCGCACCTGCTTCCCTTCGACACCTGGCCTCCGCGGCCCGAAACCCACCCCGAGGGTGGCGCGGGCGCGTCGTGCGCGTCGCGCTGGCGCCATCCTCCCCGGGGGGTCGATAGAATCGCACGCACCTGCGGAGGCCGGGATGTCGGATGAGGGAAACGACCGTGGCGGCGCCATCTTTGTCAACTACCGCCGCGTCGACGATCCGTTCTTCGCGCGCACGCTCTACGAGCGACTGACGGCGGCGTTCCCGGACCGGACCGTGTTCTTCGACGTCGACTCGATCCCGCCCGGTCAGAGCTTTCGGCAGGTGCTCACGCGAGCGCTCGACGACAGCGACGTGCTGCTCGCGGTGGTGGGGTCACGGTGGCTGGAGGCGACCGACGAGCACGGGCAGCGGCGACTCGACAATCCCGAGGACTGGGTGCGGCTCGAGCTCGAGACGGCTCGGGAGCTCGGACGACGGGTCATCCCGGTGCTCGCGGGCGGGGCCCCCCCGCCGCGGGCGCGGGCGCTGCCGCCGAGCCTGGCGTGGTTCGCAGAGTGCAACGCCCTGCGGGTCACCACCGAGCGCTTCGACTCGGACATCGCGGGGCTGATCCGCAAGGTCCGGCAGGCGCTGACCGAGGAGGCGGCGGGGCGGAGGCGCCGGGAGCAGGCGCGCCGCGCGGCCGAGGAGGCGCAGAAGGCGGCAGGGGGTGGTCGGCTCGACCCCGCCCACATTCGGCGGGTGGAGGCGCTGGCCGACTGGGACTTCATCAAGGATCGCGACGAGCCGGAGGCGCTTCGCGAGCACATCGAGCGGTTCGCGGGGGTCGAGACGGTGCGGCTCGCGACGAAGCGGCTGCAGGACCTGGAGTGGCGGGCGCTGCGGAGCTCGAGCGACGTGGAGGCGTTGCGGCGGTTCGTCGCCGCCTACCCGAAGGGCCGCCACGCGAAGCAGGCGCAGGCGCGGCTGGAGCGCCTGGAGCGACCATCGACGCTGGAGCGACTGGCGGGGCCTGCGTCGGGGAGTCCGGCGGTGGGGTACGGCGTGGGGCTGCTGGTGCTGGTGGTCGGCGGGCTCGGCGTGGCGACGCTG
>CAZZLC010000199.1:0-2842 GCA_964655065.1 uncultured Enterobacteriaceae bacterium
CGACATCGGGAACTCCGGCCGCCCTACAGTAGTTTTCTCGGGTCAGCCTGTCTCGTTCATGTTGACACGTAGGGGGTCTGGGTGTTCTACAACCGGCGACGCACCGACTTGAAGCTGATCTGGTTCTCGGCGGGGGGCTTCGTGCTGGCCCACAAGAAGCTCTCGCGAGGCCGATTCGCGCTGCCCAAGGCCGAGGAGGACAGCGTTCGTCTCACGGCCGCCGAGCTCGCGGCGTTGCTCGAAGGTATCGATCTGTCGATGTGCCGTCGTCTTCCGCGCTGGGATCCGTCTGTGACATAGGTCAGACGCCTGTCAACTCTGGGAACGTCGATGGGGCAGAGGGTTAGTCGGGTTCATGGACCTGGCCGCCGAGAACCTGCGCCTGCGCGAGCAGCTCGACGTCGTACTCAAGGAGAACGCGGCGCTCCAGACGCGGGTGGAGGCGGCCGAGGAGGTCGAGTCGGCGCTCCGAACACGGGTGGCGGCGGCCGAGGAGATCGAGACGGCGCTCCGGGCGAGGGCCGAGGCGGCCGAGGCCGCGGCGACCCGGCTCCAGCACGAACTCGCGATGCTCAAACGGCAGCTCACGGGTCCGTCGTCCGAGCGCATCGTCGTCGATCCCGCTCAGCTCGCGCTGCCCATCGAGCCGGCCGAGCCCGAGGACGCACAGGCCGAAGCCGACGAGGTCATCGAGCCCAAGCAGGTGCCCCGCAAGAAGCGTCGACGGGGCGGTCGCCGCAAGATCGAGGACATGCACGAGCTGCGGACCGTGGTGCACGAGCAGCGCGTCGAGGACCGGTTCTGCCCCTGCGGATGCGGCGCTACGGCCCGGACCATCGGCGAGGACGTGAGCTGGCGCATCGAGCGCAAGCCCGCCGAGATCTACCGGATCAAGACCGTGCAGGAGAAGGTGGCCTTCCCCGACCACCAGGGCGAGGGAGTCGGCACGGTGGTCACCGCACCACCCCGCGTCGCCTACGCCCTGCCTCGGGCGATGTGTGGCAACGGGCTGCTCGCGCAGATCGTCCTCGACAAGTACCTCGACCATCTCCCGCTGCATCGGCAGGAGCAGCGCTTCCAGCGCGAGGGCCTCGATCTTTCCCGCCAGTCGCTGTGCGACTGGGTCCTCGATCTCGCCGACCTGCTCGTCCCGATCGTGGGTCGGATGGAGCTCGAGGTCCGTGCCGACACCTGGCTTCGTGCCGATGCGACCGGGATGCCGGTGTACGCGCCCGAGCGGGTGAAGGGGCGGACCCACCTCGGCCACCTGTGGGCGTGGGGCAACTACGACGCGGTAATCTTCACCTTCACCTGGGACAAGCGCGGCGAGACCGTCGCCCAGATCTTCGAGGGGTTCGCCGGGACCGTCCTGATCGACGGGGCGTCGGACTTCAACCTGCTCGAGAAGAGCGACGGCGTCACCCGCGCCGGCTGCTGGGCCCACGCCCGCCGCAAGCTATACGAGGCGCTGTCCTACGACAGCGAGCTCGCGCTGCGCGGCCTCGCCGCGATTCGCATGCTGTTCCTCGCCGAGCGCGTGGTGATGGCGGCTCCCCTCGAAGAGCGGCTCGCGCGACGCCGCGAGCTCTGTCAGCCCGTCGTCGACGGGATCCGACAATGGGTCGAGGAAGAGCTTCCCCGACAGATCGTCGGCAGTCCCGCCTACAAGGCGCTGAAGTACCTGGACAACCAGTGGAGCCGTCTCGTGGTCTTCCTCGAGACGGCGGAGATCGCCTGCCACAACAACGACACCGAGCGCGACCTTCGCCGGCCCGTGAAGGGCAAGGCGAACTTCCACTACGCCCGCTCCGAGCGCGGAGCGAAGGCGATGACCGTGTACTACACGCTGCTCGGGACTTGCTTGCTGCAGGGCATCAACCCGCGTGCCTACCTGAAGGAAATCCTCGGACGCCTAGACGAGCCTCCAGCAGCGCTCACTCCACAGGCCATCCGGGCCAAGTGGGAACGGCTGACGGCCTGATCACGCTGTTATCCACAGCGTGGCCGCGCCGATCCCCCGGAGACGGGTTCGCCGGACACCTACCTCGCGCGTACTTGTCGAGCGTCGCCGGCTGGTACGCCGTGCCCACCAGCGTCGACAGGTGCTCCCCGCGCCAGTGCTGCAGCTCCGACCACCGCGCCCCCTCCACCACGATCGGCAGATAGGCCAGCGCCCGGTCCTTGCGCAGTCGCGTCTCCGGCGACGTCTGCGCCGTCCGCATGCCGGGCAGGTCCTTGTCGTGCCGCTGCGCCTCCACCGAGCCGAACGCCGCGCCCTGCTCCGGGTCGGTGCGCGTGCCCTCCCGGAGCGCGATTTCTCGAGACTGCGACGAGGCGGACCGAACCGGTGACGTCGACGCGTCCCACCCGCCGCCGGCCGCGTCCGAGCTCTGCGTGGGGCCCTCGGGCGAGATGCAGCACGCGTTCCGGCGTTGCGGGGGCGCGCTCCGGGCGCTCACCTCACCAACGTGCGACCGCGGAATGCGCGGTCGGCCGGGTCGTCCATGCGAGCGCCACCGCCAGTAGGCCCGGAAGCCCGCACGATGCCACGCCAGCACGGTCTCCGGCTGGACGATCACCAAGGCCTGACGCCACTTCGACCAGGTCCGACACAGCCAGATCCAGAGGATCCGATCCTGACGTCGAAGCCTGGGACGAACGCGACTACGCTGCAGAGCCTCGAGCTGGTGCCGCAGGGCGGCGATCTCGAGGAGGAGGTCGCTTCGTGAGCGCACCGAGGCACGCACGACATGGAGGACGTTCATGAGCAGCGCGAGCATCCGGACCGGTGCCCCGGAATCCGATCGAGGTCAACCCGCCACAGCCGGACGGAGCGCGGACA
>CAZZLC010000200.1:0-2786 GCA_964655065.1 uncultured Enterobacteriaceae bacterium
GGCAACCGCAAGGTAGAGGTGGCCCGGGACGAACGGACGGCTCGCCTCGTCTGGGCAGTCGAGCAGCACGAGGCGAAGGAGTTGCGAGTCCATGATGATCTCCGGGGGCCGACTCCGGACTGGGAATCCAGTTTCCGCAGTTCGATCGATACTTCCTCATCGATCCGTATTGATGACCGCTCCACGACCGCTTGTCACGAGTTGTCCTCGATGGCCGGGGTGAAGGCGGACGCTACGTCCTCGATGGATCGTCGGATAGCCCTCTAACGAGCTTCGTTATTCGACTGGCTGTCATCTCTCGCAGTCCCGTCCGAGGTCCGCTGGATAGACTTCCCTGAACATCGACTCACTGGACCGTTGCGCGCGGGGATGACACAATGCAGGTTTCCATCACGAACGTTCACCTCGACCTCGGGGCGGGGCGGCGGGGCACCGACATGGGACCGTCCGCCATCCACGTCGCCGGGTTGGTCCCCCAGCTGGCGGGGATCGGCCACGAGGTGGTCAAGGTCGAGCCCATCGAGAGCCTCGGGTTCGAGAATGCGGGTGATGCAGGGAGCCCCCAGGCTCGCTTCCTCGAGCCCATCCGGCGCACCTGCTCGCTGCTCGCCGACAAGGTCGAAGCCGACGTGGAGAGCGGCCTGGTGCCGCTGGTTCTCGGCGGCGATCACGCCCAGGCCATCGGCACCATCTCCGGCCTCGCCCGCGCCTACCGCCGCCGCGGCGAGCGGGTCGGCGTGCTCTGGATCGACGCCCACACCGACATGAACACCCCCGAAACCACGGTCTCTGGCAACATCCACGGGATGCCGCTCGCGGCGTTGTTGGGCTACGGTCCCGACTCGCTCGTGGCGCTGTCGGGCGACGAACCCGCCCTGCGACCCGAGGACGTCGCAATCCTCGGCGTTCGAGACGTCGACCGGACGGAGGCAAGCCTGGTCGGCAGGACCGGAGTGCGGGTGTACACGATGTCGGAGATTGACGAGCGGGGAATGGCGAGCTGCGCGCGGGAGGCGCTCGAGCGGGTCACCCGGCACACGGTTGGCGTGCACCTGTCGTTCGACCTCGATGGCGTCGACCCTCGAGAGGCCCCGGGCGTGGGAACCCCAGTGCCCGGGGGCCTCACCATCCGGGAGAGTCATCTCGTCTGCGAGACGGTCGCGGACTCCGGGAAGCTCGTGGGCATGGAGATGGTCGAGCTGAATCCGACGCTGGACGAGCGCAATCGAACCGGCCACCTCGCGGTGTGGCTCATCCTGTCGGCCATGGGCAAGACGATCCTCTGATTACCTGCGCCAGTATGGGCCAGCGTCGGGCACGCGGGGCGGAGGAGGCGGCGGCCACACGACACGGAGGTGGTCGCCAAAGGCCCGTGCTGGGTTGACCTGGCGCGGGTAGCCGTATGACACCTCTTCGAACCGCACCCCGTCTCTCCAGTCGGTGGCTGGCATGTGCAGGTGTCCGCTCACCACGACCTCGGCCCGGTAGCGGAGGTGCCAGTCGTGGGTGGCCACGGTTCCGCACCAGGGCGTGAACCTCGGAATGCGGAAGAGCCGGCAGAGATCGCGGCGGAGCGGCCAGTGGTTCACGAGGATGGTGCGCTCGTCGGGCCGGAGCTCGGCGTTCAGGCGGGCCTCGGCATCGGCGAGGCGTGCGCGACACCAGGCCTCGCGGGTGCCGAACGCGCCAGGCTCGAGGCGTCGCTCGTCGGCACACACGATGCCGCCGTCGCGCGACCAACGAACCACGGACTCCGCGTCGAGCCCGGACGGGCCGAACGAGTAGTCGTAGAGCAGGAAGAGGGGGACCAACCGCAGTCCTGGCTCGACGAGCGGATACGGGTCTTCGGGACAGAGGACGTCGTATTCTCGGCAGGTCTCGACCAGCGCGGCGTACTTCTCCGGACCCGCGCCGTCGCCATCGGTCGTCCAGAGCTCGTGGTTTCCGGGCACCCAGACCACGGTCGCGTAGCGAGGCACTGCAGCGTCCAGGACGGCCCGGAGGTGGTCGGTCGACTCGCCGAGGTCTCCGGCGAGGATGAGCCAGTCGTCGGGGTGAGCCGGGAGCTCGGGAAGGCGTCGAGCCGTGTCCGGGTGACCGACGTGGAGGTCCGAGATGGCAAAGATGGTCACGACTGGCCTCCCCGCGAGGACGCAAGGGCGATTATTGGAGGACGGTGCTTTTTGGCGGGAGGTTTTTGTGCGAACAGGTGGGCTCGTATTGTGGACGGCAGGGTTGCTGGTGGGGTGCACGACCGAGATGCCCACCGCGGAGGTCACTGACCAGCCGGACCCCGTACCCGAGGACACGGGCGCGCCCGTCGAGCCGGCGGAGTGCGACGAGGTGCTCGAGGCGTCCGACCCCGCTGATGGGTCCACGAACGCCTTCTACCGTCAGGAGGTCCGCATGCAGGTCGAGGTGGCGCCAGCCTCGGCCTCCATCGTGGTGACCGATGCGAGCGGCGTCGTGGTTCCGGGCACGACCTCCCTGGTCGACCGCATCGCGACTTGGTCCGGCGAGCCCCTGGTCCCCAACACCGAGTACGTGGCGACGCTCGCCATCGAAGGCTGTGACGACCAGAGCATCGATTTCATGGTCTCCTCCACGGGGCTGCCCACCGTCGACGTGAGCGGACGCGTCTACGACGTCGACCTGACGCTGGGCAGCTGGACGGAACCTCCCGGCGTGGGCTTCCTCGTCTCGGAGCTGGTACCGATCGACAACCTGTGGATCTCTCCGGAGGTGGCCGGGAGCCGGATCTCCATGACGGCCGCGTTCGTGACGCC
>CAZZLC010000201.1:0-2736 GCA_964655065.1 uncultured Enterobacteriaceae bacterium
GCTCGAGCCACCACTTCGCGCCCGTCGAGCGAGCCGGGTACGGTCCGGGGCTGCGCCGGCCACTCCCGCCGACGGGCCCATCGCTTGAGCGACGAGCCCGTGAGGTCGTCCGCCAGGTCCTCGCCGCGCCGGGCGGCCTCGAGCGCCGACGGGCGGGCATCGGGATCCGAGTCGAGCAGGTCGCGGAGCAGCGCCTCGAGATCCTCGTGCATCGGCGGAAGCTCGGCCAACCGCTCGTCGAGGTGGGACTGGAGCTTTCGATTGGAGAGCATGATCCCGTAGATCGTCTTCAGGTTCATGCCGTGGAAGTAGCGGCGGCGGGTCAAGCCCTCGTACAGGACGCAGCCGAGCGCAAACATGTCGGAGGCCGGCTCGACGATGTCGTCGGTGAAGCGCTCGGGTGCCATGTACAGGTAGCTGCCCATCATGGCGTGGTCGGCGGTGTGGGCCTCGCGCTGCATGTCGACCGCCCGGGCCACCCCGAAGTCCAGCAGCTTGACCTCGCCGTGGCGCCCAATCCGGATGTTCGCTGGCTTGATGTCGCGGTGCACGAGCTCGATCGGCTGGCCCGTGATCGGCGACGGAGAGGACCACGCGGCGTGAAGCGCCGAGGCGACGTCTGCGAGCGCCATCACGAGGGCACGCACCGGCAGGGGCGGCTCGGCCACGATGCAGCGGTCGAGGTCCTCGCCTTCGACGTACTCGGTGACCAACGCCACGCGATCCTCGATCACCACGAGGTCGTGCACGTGCAGGATCGAAGGGTGGCGGATCGCGCCGAGCAGCCTCCCTTCGTCGCGTAGGCGGGCCACGGCCTCGGATCCGGGGTCGATGTCGGCGCGAAGGACCTTGAGGGCGACCTCCGAGCGCACTCCGCCCGGGCTGACCATCAGGGCCCGGTAGACCTCGCCGAAGCCTCCTCGGCCCAGGCAGCTGTGGATGACGAATCGACGCTCCGAATGGGAGAGATCGTCGCTCGATGCGCTCACCTGGGCTCCCCGCTTCCGCCGCACGGCCGCCAGTCTATCCGAATGCCTGGCACCTTGGTTCCCCCTCGCTTTCGTATCGGCCCCTCCCGCCCGGGGCTTCAGATCGCCGCTCGCGGTATGATCGGCGCATGCCGACGTTCGACGACTCCGCGCGCGGGGTGACGCTCCGGTACACGGAGCGCGGCCCCGCCGACGCCTCTCCGATCCTCCTCCTCGCGCCTGGCGGCATGGCCTCGACGATCGAAGCCTGGCAGCGCGGGTGGATGGACCCCCACGCCTACCTCGGCGAGTACCGGCTGATCGCGATGGATCAGCGCAACGCCGGCGAGTCTCGCGGTCCCATCGAGCCCGATCACGGCTGGGCCACCTATCTGGCCGACCAGATCGCCCTCGCCGACCATCTGGCGCTCGATCGCTTCGCGGTGCTCGGGATGTGTATCGGCGGTCCCTATGCCCTCGCGCTGTGCCACGCCCACCCCGAGCGCGTGCAGGCTGCGGTGCTCTTCCAGCCACTCGGCAAGGGCGAGAACCAGACGCTGCTCGACGAGCGCTTCGACGAGTGGAGAGCGGGAATCGAGGCCGATCATCCCGAAGCGGACCCCGCTCGCTGGGTCGCCTTTCGCGAGGCGATGTTCGGCCCCGGCTTCGTGTTCTCCGTGACCCCCGACGAAGCGGCGCGGATCCCGACCCCGGTCCTCCTGTTCGCGGGCAACGACCCCTTCCATCCGCGTGGGGTGTCGGACCTCCTCGCTGCGTGCTTGCCCGAGGTCACCTACGTGGCCGAGTGGAAGGACGACGCCCTGGCCGAGACGACGCAGGGGACGGTTCGACGGTTCCTCGACGGCCGACTCCGCGACCGGTAGATCGACGAGATGGGAGATCCCGTCTCGCTCTTCGAGCGTTACCTCGAGGCCGATCGCCGCGCCCGCACGGGTCCGCCCGAGCACCGACCCGCGGCCAAGGCCCAGGCCGACCGCCTCTTTCGCGACTGGCAGCGCTATCCGCGCGACGTCCGCCAGCGGGTGGAGGAGCACTTCAAGCCGGGGTGCACCCGGGTGGGCAGTGCGCCGGTGCTGCCCGGGTGTGCCGATGCCACCCTCCGCGACCTGGCCGCCGCGGCGTACGACCACCCGTACAACTCGGCCGACCACCAGCGCAACTGGCTCGTCGCGCTGGACTACGAGCAGGAGCACTGTCCCGACGAGGGCAAGGACTACCCCCTGCACCGCAACGTCTGCGAGCGACTCATCGCCCGCCTCACGCGATGATCAGGTTCCGGGCTCGGCCTTGTCGGCCTCGCGAGCTCGTCGGCGCTTCTCGCTCTCGGTAAGCGGGGGGCCACCGTCGTCGTCCTCGTCGTCAGCGTCGGTCACCGCGATCAGCTGCTGCAGGTAGGGCTTCACCCGCTCCATCACCAAGATCATCGGCGAGGCGACCACCACGGTGGAGTAGGTCCCGAACACGATCCCGAGCAGCATCGCGATGGCGAAGTTGCGAATGACCGGGCCACCGAGCACCAGGAACGCGGCGATGGCCACGAGGGTGGTCAGCGACGTCGCGACGGTACGGGTGAGCGTCTCGCTGATCGAGACGTTGATGAGTCCCGTCAGGTCGTTGCGACGGTGGCGCTCGCGGTTCTCGCGGATGCGGTCGTAGATGACGATCGTGTCGTTGAGGGAGTACCCGACGATGGTGAGCAGCGCGCCGATCATCGGCAGGTTGACCTCGAGCCCCAGCAGCACGAAGA
>CAZZLC010000202.1:0-2732 GCA_964655065.1 uncultured Enterobacteriaceae bacterium
CCGACGGCTCCCCCCCGGCGTCCATGTCGGCATGACCCCGTAAGACTCGCTCGACGCCTTCAAGGCCGAGAGCGGTGCACCGAGGGCCTCGAGCCGAGCGTGGGTCGCGCCGGCAACGGGCCCCCGGCGCTCGGAGTGGAAGGTGGCCCAGCGGCGCTACTTCAGCGTGAACTCGATGACGGCGCAGAGCCGCGACAACGTGCTGACCTTGGAGGCCCACGATGTCGCGTGACGTGACCCGGAGAGGGCTCGTGGACCGTGACCGGCCTGCCGGATCTATGGACCGCGTTCCGCGGCCCCCAGGCCCTGGGACAACCGTTCGGGTTGCCCCCAGCCCGTTGGACAGGCTGACGCCTGCACACACTGCGAACAAGCCCTACGACTTCCCCCACCCCATTTCAGTCAGGAAGACCCGGCGGTTTTCGCACGCCACTTGACGGGACTCAACTCCGACGCGTGCTCACCAAGGCTCCTCGCGCCCCTGGTGGGGCGACCCCGTGAGACCGATCGAGGAGCCTCCTCGGATGCATCCCGTCGACTGCACCGAGGAACGGCCGGTGGACGCTGTAGCCCAGGAGGCGCTGGATGTGCGGGCTCGAGTCACGGACACGATCCCGCGGCACCGACAAGGCGTAGTTCTCCTGGGTGCGGAGCCACGGCTCGCAGTACTGCACGATGAGGCCGGTGCGCGGCTGGTCGGTCTGGTTCGCACCACCACCGTGCCAGAGCGTACCCAGGAAGAACAGCGCGTCCCCCGGCTCGATAACTATGGAATGGCGGGGGTCCTCATCCGTCGGGACTCGTCCGCCCCACCGGTGGCTGCCTGGAACCACCACGGTGCCGCCGTTGTCTTCGGTGAACGGGTCGAGCGCCACCATTACGCTGACCGAGAGAGGCGGTCGGGGCCGGGGCACCGGGTAGGGGCTGTCGTCGTGGTGCAGCGGCTGGGCCTGTTCGCCGGGCAGGATCCGACAGATCTGGGCCTGTGAGAGGAGGTAGTCGGGAGACAGCAGCCGATCCGTGAGAGCGAGCACCCAGGGGTGTTCCAAGACCTCGTCGCAGGCGCGAGAGCGGGTGATCAGGCTGTAGAGACGCTGGGTCCGCAGGCCCTCCACCCGATTGCGACCCTGGTGGACGAGCTGGGGGGCCAATTCGTCTCGAATCGAGGCCGCCCGGCCAGGCGACAGGACCCCCCGTAGCACCACGGAGCCCTCGGCGTCGAGCCGTTGCAGGTTGGCGTCGATGATGGAGTCATCGAAGGGATCCTGCGTGCCGGCAGTGCTCGGATGGCGGAGCCCGTGGTCGGCTCCGAGGAACGCAGACTGGTCCTGGTCGTGACTCGGCATGTTCTTCCTCCCGGAATGCCCTTCTTCTCACGCGATGCATCGGTTACGGTCAGGGCCGTCCGCTGCACGAGAGGGGACAGATCGTCTCATCCGATCCGCCACGCCCGAGCATCCGCCTGGCCTACGTGCTCGACATCGTGGCCTACCTCCCACCCGATGCCCGGCGACTGGCCCTCGCCAGGGGCGGGCTCACCGAGACCGCGCTGGCAGACGGAGCGCTGCGAGTACCCCAGGACCGCTACCGAGCGCTCTTCGATGCCGCGGTCCGCGAGGGTGACGACGAGTTGTTCGGCTTCCTGCAGCGGCCCGTGCCACGCGGCACCTTCGCTACGCTGGTCCGCACGCTCGCGAGGTGCCGCACGGCTGGCGATGCGGTGCACGTGGCCAACGACCTCTACGGGCTGTTCGATCGCCATCGGCCGTGGCGGCTGAGCGCGGGCCGGGGCCGGGTGACGCTCGAGCTGGTTCCGCGCACCGAGCGTCAAGCCGCCTCGGCCGTCTACAACCACCAGATGCTCCGTGCACCGCTCTATGTGATCGGCTGGCTGGTCGGGCACCGACTGCGTGCCGACCAGGTGCTCCTCGATCGCCGCCTGGAGTCGTTCGCCGGCGAGACGGCCTACCTGCTCGGCGCCGTGCCGCGCTTGTCGGATCGGAGTGCCTGGACCGTTCCGGCGGCGGTACTCGACCTGCCCGTCGTGCGGCGACCCGCCGACGTCGATGGGTGGCTCCGGGCGTCACTGGCCTCGATTATCGGGCCTCCGGGTCGGACCTCGATCGAGGAGCGCGTGCGTCGGGTGCTCTCCGAGGCTTCTCCGATCGGAGCGCCCGACCTGATCTCCACCGCTCGGGCGCTGCGCATGTCCCGCGCCACGCTCGCTCGGCGACTGCACCAGGCGGGCCGCACGTTTCGGGAGCTCAAGGACGCGGTACGTCACGAGCTCGCCGTGGCCGAGCTCGCACGCCCCGACGGGACCGTCGAGTCGGTGGCCGTCGCGCTTGGCTTTTCCGACGTCCGCTCGTTCCGTCGCGCGTTCTCGCGGTGGACCGGCGCGGTCCCGAGCGCCTACCGACCCGGCGGGAGCAGGAGGGAGGCAGCTGCCGGCCCTTCACTGGACCAACAGCCTCGAGTGCCCAGTGATTCTGGGTCGTGACGACCTTGCATCGCTTTGAACGACGATTCCTGCATGACTGCCCAGGGATTCACCCGTCGGGGTTGGCGGTTCCGCGTCGTCCGTGACCACACTGTGCCTCCACGGCACACCTGTTCACACGTCCGAGCGGTGCCCCTTCGACCGAGCCATCGTCGTTGTCGTCGACGTCCACGGGCCGTTGTCACCGGCCAAAGTAGTTGTCGTTGCCGGCCATTCTGATCGTCGCTGATCA
>CAZZLC010000203.1:0-2711 GCA_964655065.1 uncultured Enterobacteriaceae bacterium
CCTGTCCCGGCCGCTGGATCAACACGGACAGCACTTCGGGGTTCGCGTACTAGGCTCCCGGGACACGAGGCGAGCAGCCTTGAGTAGGCAAATCTGCCTGCAGGCAATCTTGCCTGCAGGCAGATTTGCCTACTCACAACCTTGGTGGTAAAACGTAGACATGTTTCGTGCCGGTGGCCCAGTGACGGCGAGCTCGTTTCACGATCGCTCGCGTGAGCTCGAGACGGTGCTCTCGTCCTTCGAATCGCTCGCGAGCGGCACCCCCCGTTGGTTGGCCCTCATTGGTCCGCGCAAAGTGGGCAAGACGAGCCTCCTCCTCGAGGCGGCCCGCCAGAGCGATGAGGTCGCCGTCGTCATGGTCGACGCCATGGAGCGGGCCCCCCCCACTGTCGAGATGTTCCGCACGCTCACGCTGCGTGCGCTCGACGCGCTGCTCGCCGAGCGCCTCGGTGCGTCACTCGAGCGGCGCGCACGGGATCCGCAGCGATTTCGGCGTTTGCTCTACGGCCTCGACGGCTTTTCAGCCGACCTCCGGACGGAGCTCGATCGTCTCGCCACCGAGCCTGCCACGCCCGAGGCTCTGTTCGCCTGGCTCAGCCTCCCCGAGGAAGTGGCGAGCCAGATCGGTCGTCGATTGGTCGTGGCCATCGACGAGGTGCAGGAGCTCGCCCAGCTGCAGTCCAGGGCGTTCGATCCGTTCCCTACGCTTCGGGCCGCCTGGCAGCACCATCAACACGTGGCTTACATCATCTCGGGGTCCGCTCCTTCGGCGTTGCGGACCCTGGTGACCGACCGACACTCTCCGTTCTTTCAGCACTTCCACATTGTGGATGTCGGGCCGTTCGAGGAACCCGATTCGGTGCAGCTCCTCGTCTCTGAGGCCCCGCCCGATCGCCCGATTCCCGCGGAGCTCGCCACAACGGTCCACGACGTCACCGGAGGGCACCCATTTTATCTCCAGCTCTTTGGCGAGGCGTTGGTGTCCTCCCCGCCCCCCTACGACTCGGCGAGCCTCAAGCCGATCCTCCAGGACGAGGTGTTCTCGCGCACCGGTCGCTTGGGTCTATTCTTCGCGGGCGAGTACCAGCGTCTCGTGGGTCGCGCGTCCACTGCCGCGGCCACTCTGCAAGCCGTAGCAGAGCACGGACCAACCAGGCTGACGGACGTGGCAGCCGCAATCGGCGCGTCCACCGCATCCACGGCGCGCTACCTCGAGCGCCTCGGCGATGGGGTGCAGCGTTCGCACGACGGGCGCTACACCATCCCGGACCCCCTGTTCCGGCTGTGGCTCCGGTGGCGGAGCCCCGGTGGCACCGTCGTCCCGATGACGGTTCTGGGCGACGAGGCGGAGATCGCGGTGGCGAGGCGGCTGGCCGACCTGGGCTTCGAACTCGTGTACCAAAGCCGTGCCTCCAGAGGCGCCTTCGATCTGTTGGCCATCCGCGGGCCGACCCAACTCGGCGTGCAGGTGAAGTCGAGCCGCCTGCCCCTACGATTCCCGCTCGCGGCCTGGGATCGCATGCAGGCCGATGCAGAACGGTTCGGATGGCAGTGGATCGTGGCCCACGTGGGCGACGGGGAGGTCGTCCTGCTCGACCCGAGCCGGTGCCGACGTAGAAGGGAGGTGCGTATTGACGCGACGGCCGCCATCGAGAACCTGCTCCGTTGGCTGAGTGAATCGGAGTCCTGACGCGAGGCGGGTGTGCTGGACTGCTCGTGGGTGATAGTTGCTGTTGTCTCACGATGACCATGCGCGAGTGCGTCGTGCGGGCGGGCCACCCTGGCGATGTGTGCAATCGGTGTTCGATGCGCTCACGAAGCGACCTCCTCCTCGAGATCGCCGCCCTGCGGCACCAGCTCGAGGCTCTGCAGCGTAGTCGCGTTCGTCCCAGGCTTCGACGTCAGGATCGGATCCTCTGGATCTGGCTGTGTCGGACCTGGTCGAAGTGGCGTCAGGCCTTGGTGATCGTCCAGCCGGAGACCGTGCTGGCGTGGCATCGTGCGGGCTTCCGGGCCTACTGGCGGTGGCGCTCGCATGGACGACCCGGCCGACCGCGCATTCCGCGGTCCCACATCGCGTTCATCCGCAGGATCTCGATCGACCATCCGGAGTGGGAGGAGGACCGCATTGCTCTGGAGTTGCGCTCGAAGCTCGGTGTGGAGCACAGCGCGAGCACGGTGCGCAAGTACATGGTCGAGGATCGGCCGCCCTCGACGACGTGGCGCAACTTCATCGAGCGGCACCGAACCGCGATCTGGGCGGTCGACTTCACCACCGTGGCGCTGTGGAACTTCGACGTGCGGCACGTGTTCGTCGTGATGGCGCTCGATTCCCGCCGAGTGGTCCACGCTGCGGTGACGGCGTCGCCGACGTTGGCGTGGGTCCAACAGCAGCTTCGCGATGCCATGCCCTTCGACGAGGCGCCGAGGTTCCTGCTGCACGACAACGACGCCATCTTCGGTCGGCTGATGGTCGGACGCGGTCGATTTCGCAGCACGCTGGACGCATGGCTGCACGACGTGATGGGCGTGAGGGGCATCCCCACGCCATTCCGGGCGCCGAACGCGAACGCCGTCATCGAGAGATTCATGGGCACGCTTCGCAGAGAGTGCTCGAATCACTTCATCTTCTGTTCGGACGACCATCTTCGCTCGGTCGTGACGGAGTTCGTCGAGTACTACAACGAGGCTCGGCCCCACCAGGGGATCGA
>CAZZLC010000204.1:0-2666 GCA_964655065.1 uncultured Enterobacteriaceae bacterium
TCGCATCCTCGCGGAGTTCCTTAACACCGCGTCGGTGACGTGCACCGCGCGAACCGCTGGCTCAGGGCGCGAGCGTCACCGAGACCTCGGCCAGCATGGCGGGCTGGATGGTCACGCCGAGGTAGGCGGGGATGGCGATGCCGTGCGCCGAGGTGTCGAACGGGAAGGTCGCGTCCACCTCGAAGCGGCCCTTGCGCTCGCGGATGCGGTAGCTGACCTCCACCTCGCGGTCGACCCCGTGGGCGGTGAAGTGACCTGTCAGCTCGCCTTCGTGACGCGTCCCGGCCGCGGGGAACACGACGTCGGCTCGAGCCAGCGTGAGGGTTGCGTTCGGGAACTGGTCGGTCTGCACGTAGGTCTCGCGCAGGTGCTGGTCTCGGAGCGCGATGCCGGTTTCGACGGTGTCCATCGGGACGCCGAAGATCAGGCTCTCCTCCGAATCGACCAGCGTGAGGGTCCGCGTCACGCCCTCGAAGGTGAGGAAGCCCGGAGACCCCTCGGCGTGGAAGACGACGCGAGGCTTGCCCTCGATCGTCAGCGCCTGCGCGGTGCTGAGCACCCAGAAGATCACCGGGGTCACTGCGGAGCCCCGGCGTCGGCCCAGTCGATCAGCACGAGCTCGTCGGCGGCCGAGAGTGCGAGTCCAGAAGGAGGCATCGGCGAGGGGTTCCCTTCGACGGCTCGGGCGACGATCCGGTCGGCGCGGGGAGCCGCATCTTCGAACGACGCGAGAGAGAACGGGGCTCCGTTGGAAGGTGGGTCGCTGTGGCAGCCGACGCAGTTCGCCTCCAGAATCGGGGCGACCCTGGCGTAGCTGACGTCACCACTCGGGGCGACCTCCTCGACTTCGCAGGCCACCAGTACGGTCACGATGAATCCCCAACGCATGCTTACCTCCAGGGACGGTGTTTTCTTCGGTGCCGTCCACCCCTGGGGTACCCAAAGCCTTGGCTTAAACCTACTTAATCGGAGTGTCTCTTCTGGAGCGGCTGGCACGGGGTGTGCAGTCCCGTACGCATCCCCCTGGACTCGGAGTCGCACGTGGACGACGACGCTGGGCGCCGCTGGGCGTCGGGCTGGGCCTTTCTCGTGGCCGCACTGGCGCTCGCCTACCTGCTCGCACCGTTCCTCGTCGTCGTGCTGGCGGCGACGGTGATGGCCATCGTCACCCACGGCCTGTACCGGTCGCTCGCCGGCCGGGTCGGGCGAGTGGGGTCCGCCACGTTGCTGACCCTCGCTGTCTGCGTCGTGATCGTGGCTCCCCTGTCCTTCGCGGGTTGGCTGGCGGCGCGGCAGATCGTCGACGTCGCCGAGGGCTGGGTGACGCTCGCCTCCCAGGGCGAGCTCGGACCGATGCTTCGCGAAGCCATCGAGCAGCTGCCGGAACCCCTCGGCACGTGGCTCGCCGAGCCCGCGACACTGGCCACCCTCCAGTCCACGCTCGAGCAAGGCGTGCAGGACCTCTTCGGCGGGGTGCTCAACCGAGCGGGTGCCGTGGTGCGCGACGTCCTCTCTGCAGTCGCAGAAGGCGCGATGCAGGTCGGCGTCTTCGTCGTCGTGCTGTGGACCCTCTACGTGGAGGGGCCCACCGTCGCGGCGACCTTGAAGCGCGTCTCCCCTCTGCCTGCGGTCCAGATGGAGGAGGTCTACCTCGCCTTCGAGCAGTTCGCGTTCAACGTGGTCGTCGGAATGCTGGCCACGTCCTTCGGACAAGGCGCGGTTGCCGCCCTGGGCTTCTGGCTGGTCGGGGCCTCCAACATCGCGCTGCTGGGTATCGCCACCGCTGTCGGCAGCCAGGTGCCAGTGGTGGGCGCCGCGGTGGTGTGGGTGCCCGTGGCGGTCAGCTATGCCCTGGAGGGGCGTTGGGTCGGCGTCGTCTTCATCACGCTGTGGTCACTGCTGCTCACCGCCTCGGTCGACAACGTGGTCAAGCCGTTCATCTATCGGCAGGGCCTCCGGGTCCACCCCGTGCTGGTGCTCCTCGCCCTGCTCGGCGGGCTGCTCACGTTCGGACCGGCCGGGCTCCTCGTGGGACCACTGATCCTCGTGGCCTTCCTCGCCCTCCTCAAGCACAACGACCCCGGAGCCACCTCGACTTGACGCGGAGATCGACACAGACGCCCGTACCTTTTCACCCAGCCTCATGGCCCGATCTCTGCTCGGCGCGCCTCGATGAGCTTCTGCACGAGCTCCCGGGGTAGCGGTGTGTCGACGGCGAATCGGAGGGCGCCCTTCGACCACGCAAAGCCCTCGAGCTCGGCCGCGTCCATCGATGCGAGCACGGTGCCGCTGTGGGGCAGGTAGCTCAGGTGGCGGGCCGCGGCGGAGAAGCCCGCGACGAGTTTGCCCCCCAGCCGATAGGCAGGCACGGAATACGACATTCCCTCTTCCGCGTCGGGGAGGATGCTCAGAATGTCGGCCCGTAGCTGCTCGAGCGTCTTTCGTTTTGTCGGATCCAGGCCCGCCAGGTAGTCGTCAACGCCCTCTGCCACTGTGACCTCCACGGACGTTGCCAGCCTATCGCCAGGCTGCGAGGTCTGCTGGCGAAGGCTTCCGGCGCTGGCCTTCGTCGTTCCGCTCCTGCAGGCCGACGCGGGGTTGCAGATTCCGTGGTCCCGCGTTCTCGCGTGAGCGAAGCGAGGGGGAGACGACCGAGCGAATCGCGC
>CAZZLC010000205.1:0-2654 GCA_964655065.1 uncultured Enterobacteriaceae bacterium
CGCGGAGCAGGCGACGGAGTCGACTGCCGGCCGAGACCGAGAGCGCCCCGACATCACTGTCGACCCGTCCCGGTGATCGAGCACACCCGATCGCCCGAGGCGGTCCTCGCGTCACTGGACACGTCCCGGGCCGGTCTGACCGCCGCAGAGGCGGAACGCCGACGTGCCGAGGTCGGCCCCAATCAGCTCCCTGTCCCGCGGACCTCGATCCTGCGTCTGGTGGTGCGCCAGTTCCACGACGTCCTCGTATACGTGCTTCTCGCTGCCCTCGGGCTCTCCCTCGTCACGGGCTGGCTCGAGCCGGGGCCGCCGCAGTGGTCGCACTTCGTCGACGCCATCGTCATCGCCGTCATCCTGTTCGGCAACGCGTCGCTCGGGGTGGCGCAGGAGATGCGCGCCGAGAACGCCATTGCCGCGCTGCAGGCTCTCTTGGCGCCCCACGCTCGGGTTCGTCGCGAGGGGGTGGAGCAGGTGGTTCCGGCTTCCGAGCTCGTCCCCGGCGACGTCGTGATCCTCGACACCGGCGACCGCTGCGCTGCCGACGGTCGGCTGCTCGAGGCGAACGCCCTCCGGGTCGACGAGTCGTCCCTGACCGGCGAGTCCCTTCCCGTCGCCAAGGGTGCCGAGGCGGTGGCGGCGGAGACGCCGCTCGCCGAGCGGACGTCCCTCGTCTTTGCCGGCACGCTGGTCACCCACGGATCGGGCGTGGTCGTGGTGACCCGGACCGGTCTCGCCACGGAATCCGGGCAGATCGCGCACCTCGTCACGACGACCGCCGAGGATCCGACGCCCCTGCAGCGACAGCTGGCCCGGCTCGGGCGCTTCCTGGGGATAGCGGCGCTCGTGGCCGTGGTCGTCGTCGTGGCGCTCGGCGTGGCGCGGTCGATGCCGTGGCTCGAGGTGCTGCTGGTGGGCGTCGCACTCGCCGTCTCCGCCGTGCCCGAGGGCCTTCCCGCCGTGGTGACGGTGGCCTTTGCCCTGGGGGCCCGGGCGATGGTCGAGAAGCGCGCGCTGGTCCGTCGCCTCGACGCGCTCGAGACCCTCGGCGCGGTCAGCACCATCGCGACCGACAAGACCGGCACGCTGACCACCAACCGCATGACCGTGGTGGCCGTCGAGAGTGACGACGTCGAACAACTCGCGATCGTGGTCGCCTCGTGCAACCACGCCGATCTGCCCGACATCGGCGATCCGACCGAGCTCGCGGTGCTGACCTGGGCCGCGGGGCAGGCGGTCGACCGCCAGCCCATCGACGAGGAGGAGGTTCCCTTCTCGTCGGAGCGGAAGCACATGATCACGCGACACGGGAGACGCTCGTTCGTCAAGGGCGCCCCCGAGGTCCTGCTGGCTCGGGCGGATCCCCCGCGTCCCGACCTCGAGGCTGCCGCGGAGGCCATGGGGGCACGGGGGCTGCGCTGTCTCGCGGGTGCGGTCGTGGAGGGCGGGCGCTGGCGGGTTCTGGGGGTCCTCGGTCTGGAGGACCCGCCTCGTGACGGGGTTGCCGAGGCCATTGCCCAGGCGGGGGGCGCGTCCATCCGGACGATCATGATCACCGGGGACCACGTCGCGACCGCCACGGCCATTGCGCGGCAGGTGGGGATCGAGCCCCGCGCCATCACGGGGGCCGAGCTCGACGCGCTGTCCCCGGAGTCGCTGCGCGAGACGGTGCGGACGACCTCGGTGTTCGCGCGCGTCACCCCGCAACACAAGGTCGCCATCTGCGATGCGCTCCAGGCCAACGGCGAGGTCGTGGCGATGACCGGCGATGGCGTGAACGATGCCCCTGCGCTCAAGGCGGCGCACGTCGGGCTCGCGATGGGTCAGCGCGGCACCGACGTGGCGCGCGAGGCGGCGGACATCGTGCTTGCCGATGACCACTACGCGACCATCGTGAGCGCCGTGCGAGAGGGCCGCCGCATCCACGACAACATCCGGAAGTTCGTGGTCTTCCTGCTGCGCGCCAACCCCTACGAGATCGCGCTGTTGCTCGCGGCAATGGTGATCGGCTGGCCGCTGCCCTACCTCCCCATCCACCTGCTGTGGATCAACCTGCTCACCGACGGGCTGCCGGCCATGGCCCTCGCCACGACGCGTGCCGACCCCGACATCATGGCGCGCCCGCCCCGGAACCCGACCGAGAGCCTGCTCGCGGGTGAGGAGCCGCGGCTCGCGCTCGCCGTGTGGCTGAACTTCGCGGCGGTGTTCGGGTTCTTCGCGGTTCGCGTCCTCTCGGGCGACGACATCGCGCAGGTCCGCACGGAGACGCTGACGCTCGGGATCGTGCTCGAGCTGCTGCTCGCGATCTCTGCCCGGAGTCGACAGCCCGCGTGGCAGGTGCCGCTCGGGTCGAATCCCTGGCTCCTCTGGGCGGTCGCCGGCGTGTTCGGCCTTCACCTGCTGCTGCTCACCACCCCGCTGGGCACGCTCCTGCGGCTCACCGAGGTCTCGGGCACGGCCTGGCTGCAGATCCTGGCCGTCGCCCTGCCCACCTTCCTCGTCTTCGAGCTGTCGAAGCTCGTGCTCGCCAGAGGAAGGAGGTTCGTGGGTGGGCGCTCGAGCCCCGCGCCACTTTGAACAGTTGGATGGGCGAAATCGCGATCCAGTGCGGTCCCGCGTTCTCGCGTGAGCGAAGCGAGGGGGAGACGACCGAGCGA
>CAZZLC010000206.1:0-2609 GCA_964655065.1 uncultured Enterobacteriaceae bacterium
CTCCTGATCGACGTCAACTATTTCTACCGCCGACGACAACTATTTCTACCGTTGGCCCATGGGTTTGATCGAGGTCACTCGGCGACCGCGAGTTGACGGGGTTGAGGTGGGTGAAGAGGGGTCGCGCCTCTGGGTCACGAGGGTTGTGTTGCGAAGGTCTTTGCGGTGGGTACCTCCGGGTTGGGCGTGGTGGTTGAGGTTGGGCGTCATCGGTAGTTGTCGTCGGGTGGTGGGTTGGCAGGTAGTTGTCGTCAGGGGGTCTGTGGCTTCTCCTTGGTGGTGCGTTCCTCGGCGTCGTCGGCTCGCTTGCTGCGGTTGTTGAACTCGAGGATGGCGGAGTGGTGGACGAGGCGGTCGATGGCGGCGGCCGTGGTCATGGGATTCTTGAAGATGCGGTCCCATTCGCCGAAGACGAGGTTGCTGGTGATCAGGAGGGAGCGGCGCTCGTAGCGTTCCGCCATCAGCGTGAAGAGCACCTCGACCTCGTCGGCGTTTTGCTGGACGTAGCCAATGTCGTCCAGGATCAACAGGTCGTAGTTGTCGAGCTTGCGGAGGGCGCGAGGCAGCACGAGGTCGCGCTTGGCCGCCAGCAGGTCCTGGACGAGGCGGAACGTCGGCGTGAAGAAGACTGAGCAGCCGCGTTGCACCAATGCGTGCCCGAGGGCGGCCGCCGCATGCGTCTTGCCACGACCGGGGAGGCCGAAGCAGAGCACGTTGTCGGCGCGGTCGAGAAAGGCACCCGTGCTCAGCTGACGGAGTTGCTGGACGACCTTGCGGGGCAGACGCTTCTCGTCAAGCGTGTCGAAGGTCTTGCCGGGGGGCAGTTTGGACGCGCGCAGGAGTCGGTCACAGCGCCGTCGAGCGCGCTCGTCCTGCTCGGCCTCCATCACCTCCAGCAGGAGGGCAAGGGCCTCGTCCTGGCCTGCGTCGAGGAATCGGCGCTCGGTCTGCTCGGCCATCGTTGGCAACTTGAAAAGCGTCAGCAACTCTCGCAGCCGCTCGCTGGTGGAGGGCGGAACGTGATTCTTGCTCATGTCTCGCCTCCCGCCAGCAGCCGGTCGTACTCGGCCGGGTTGGGGTCCTCCCGCTGGATGACGGGGACCGTGGGTTTCTCCGGTGCGGCCAGCGCCTTGACGGCGAGGTAGTCGAAGCGATCGCCGGCTTCCAGCAGGATTTCCAGAGCCGCCGCAACGTCGGACTCCATCGTGCTGGCCGCCAAGTGCAGAATGCGCAGGTACTCGACGTCTGCTCGTGCGTGGCCAGACGCAACCAGAGCGTCGTAGGCGCGGCGAAAGACGAGCGTGGGGAACAGCTCCTCCCGGTAGCGGTAGCGGGCGAAGGCGCCAGGCTTGCGCACCAACCACCAGATCATGTGCCGGTAGTCGATGCGGTACGTCTTGGCTTCGCCACGAATGCGCGGCAGCGTTTCCGTGAGCTTCTGGCGGTACCACACCTCGATCACGTCGGGGTGCTGGCGCACCTCGACTTCCTTGCCGATCAACCGCGAGGGCACGGAGTACGTGCGGCCGCCGAAGTGGATGGTGCTCCAGCACTTCACCCGCGCCGTGTACTTCGTGTATTCCGGCACGCGCGAGCTCGGCAGCGGCTGCAGGTGCTTGCGCTCCTCGACGAGGCGCTTGCCGCAACCGACGTTGAGGTCGGCGACCACCTCCTGCACGAACGCCTCGTACTCGGCGGGACTGTCGAAGTCTCGACTGCCTCGCACGACGAGCGCCTGCTCCAAGCGTCCCTTGAGCACGTCGTGACCCTTCTCCGCGACGCCATTCTCGTGCGACTTGCGAGGCTTGATGCGCGACGACTCGACGCCGTAGTGCTCGAGCACCGCGCGGTAGCGGCGGTTGAGCTCGCGCCCACCAGCAGGCAGCTGGTGCGTCGCCGCTGACAGGTTGTCGCTGCGCCACCACGCTGGCGTACCGCCCAGCTCCCAGACGGCACGCTGCAACCCGGCAACCATGGCCTCGAACGTCTCGCTGAATGCCAGACGCACGGACCGCCACTTGCTGAAGCTCAACACGAACTGGAACAGCAGGTGGCAGAAAAGCACCCCGCGGATGGTCACGCCCAGCTCGTTGCAGTTGGTGAAGTCGAAGGCGCCTTCTCGTCCTGGCGGGTGGACCTGCTCGAAGTAGATCTCGCGCGCGGGGCCGTGCAGCGCCCGCCAGTCGCTGACCCGGCGCTGCAACGTCCGTAGCTGCCCGTCGGAGAATCTTCCGGGGTGCAACTTGTCCAGCTGCCTCATCAGCTCGGTGGCTTCGAGTACGCCCTTCGCGTCGTCCTCGAGCAACGGCACGACGTCGCTCTCCCAGACGTCGGCGAACGGGTCTTCACGCGTCCGCCAGTGGCGCTCTCGCGTCTCCCTGGTCTCAGACGGCAGTGGTCCTGACTTCCACTTGTGCGCCGTCTTCTCGCTCATTCCAGCGGCGTCCGCCGCTGCGAGCACGGTCTTTCCTTCAGCCATTTTCTTCCTCAGCTTCCTGACCTGTCTGTCGCTCACCATCGCGACTCGAGAGGTTCCACCCGCCGTCAAGTTTTCGGCGGTTTTGGCGAGCCTCAGACAGCTCCTTGGGTCACTGGCCGGCGGTAGGAAT
>CAZZLC010000207.1:0-2538 GCA_964655065.1 uncultured Enterobacteriaceae bacterium
TGCATATTCCGGCAGCTTTGACCCCCCAATTCCGAAAAGTACTGACCCCCTGATTCCGGAGTATTGACCCCCTAGGGGTGTGGAAAACGTTCCGGAGTACTGACCCCCTGGTTTTTTGTGGAGACTCGCGCTTGATTCTTCCATCTTCGCCGCTCACTAAGTGTGGCGATAATGGGCAAAATCAAGCGTATGGACCAGATCAAAACGATTCTTCGCACCTACCAGACGACCGCCTCGATCAAGGCCACGGCGCGGGCGATGCAGGTATCCAAGAACACGGTTCGCCATTACCTGCGCCGCGCTAGGGCGCACGATGCTGACTTGGAGGTGGTGCTGGCCTTGCCCGACGAAGTCTTGCGCCGGGTGCTCTATCCCGACCAGGCGGGTGCGGTAGCGGATCGCAAGCTAATCTTCGAGGGCAAAGTGGACTACTGGCTCCGCGAACTGCAGCGGCCCCACGTGACGCGGCAGGTGCTCTTCGAGGAGTACAAACGGGAGTACCCCGAAGGGTACGGCCAGACCCAATTTTACGCTTACTTGTCGCGCGCGATCGGTAGGCGCGATCTGACCCTGGCGCTGAAGCACGAGCCCGGTAAAACGATGCAGGTCGACTACGCAGGCAAGACCTTGGAATGGGTGGACCGCTCCACCGGTGAGGTCCGTTCGGCGCAAGTGCTCCTGGCGATGTTGCCCCATTCCCAGCACACGTTCGCCATCGCTTTACCCAGCCAAAGCACGGCGGATTTTGTCCACGGTCTCAATGAAGCCTTCCGCTTTTTCGGGGCCCTGCCCCGGGTGATCTTATCGGACAACCTCAAGGCTTTTGTAATCCGGGCCGATCGCTACGAACCCGACTTCAACGATGTGTGCGTGCAGCTGGCCCACCACTATCAGCTCGACCTGCAAGCTACCCGGGTGGCCAAGCCGAAGGATAAAGCCAGCGTGGAAGGAGCGGTGCGCGTTGCCTACAGCCGGTTGTACGCCCCCTTACGCGACCGTACCTTCTACAGCATTGAACAGCTTAACGGGGCTTTACGCGAACAGTTGGAACTATACCAGGACCGCCCCTTCCAAAAGCGGCCCGGCACGCGCCGGGAGATCTTCCAGACCTACGAACGGCCGCGGATGCGGGCGCTGCCCAGTGCCCCATTCTTGCTCAAAACCACGGTCCGGGCCAAAGTCCAGCGCAACTATCACGTCCATCTCGGCGAGCGTAAGAACTTCTACTCCGTTCCTTATCAGCACGTCGGGCGCACCGCCACCGTGATCTATTCCCGGGCCACTGTGGAGATTTTTATCGGCTCCGACCGTGTGGCCATCCATACCCGGCTGCACGCTTCGGACCGCTACCGCTACCAAACCGATCCGGCGCACCTGCCCAAGAACCACGCCGAATGGCGCCAGGCCGAGGGTTACAACGGAGCCTACTTCCGCTCCTGGGCCCGTAAAATCGGCCCGGCTACCGAGTGGGCCATCGGTAAAATACTGCGGACCAAAATCCACGAACCACAGACCTACCGCAGTTGCCAGGGGGTACTGGCCCTGACCAAACGATACGGTACCGACCGCCTGGAAAACGCTGCGGCCCGCTGCCAAACGGCTGGTCAGGCCACTTACCACCTGCTCAAAAATATCCTGGAGCGAGGCCTCGACCTCGCGTCCACCGAACCTGATTTATTCACCCCGCCGAGCCACGAGAATATCCGTGGCCCGCAGGCTTATCAATGATCTTTTGCTATGACTTCATCTTCTTTATCCTCCCTGCGAGAGCTCAAACTCAACGGCATGGCTTCGGCTTACGAAGCCGTCCTATCCACACCCCTGGATAAACAGCCCGAGGCCCATGAACTCATCGCCCGGCTTGTGGACGCCGAACGGCAAAACCGCACGCAGCGCCGCATGGAAATGTACCTGCGCTTGAGCAAGCTGCGCTACGCCGTGACTCTACAGGATGTCGATTGTTCCGCCGAGCGTAACTTCTCCAGGCAGCAGCTGAGTCTCTTAGCTGATACGGCTTGGATCGGTCGCGGCGAAAACGTACTCATCACCGGAGCCACCGGTTGTGGCAAGTCTCATCTGGCCTGTGCGCTCGGTAATCACGCCTGTACCATGGGCCAGCGCACCTTGTACTTCAACATGAACCGCTTGTGTGAACAGATCGCCGTGGCCAAGGCCGAAGGCAGCGTCATAAAATGGCTGGATCGGCTCAAAAAAGCCCGCCTGCTCATCCTCGATGACTTCGGGCTTCAGCCTATTACGCACCCGGTAAAACTGCTCCTACTGCAAATCCTCGAGGATCGCTACGAACGCGCCGCTACCATCATCGTCTCCCAACTACCCGTTGGAAAGTGGCATGAGTACATCGACGAACCGACCATCGCCGATGCCATCCTGGATCGCATCATCCCGAAGGCCCATCGCGTCGAACTGAAAGGAAAAAGCCTACGCAAACGAGCCAAAAACCTATCTTCGTAATCTTGAAAAGCGCGAGTTATCCACAGGGGGGTCAATACTCCGGAACGAGGGGGTCAAACACTC
>CAZZLC010000208.1:0-2477 GCA_964655065.1 uncultured Enterobacteriaceae bacterium
CGACACGCCGGTCAGCCGATGTTCGGTCGGCTCACCAGGCGCTGTGCTCGACGGGCCCGTCGCTCGGCCTCGCCGCCCGTCCGACTCGAGCAGCCGCCCATCGAGCCGACTCGACGGCTTGGGCGACGAACTCGGCCGGGCGACGGAGATCGACGCGACCCGAGCTACGCCGGCGCACGACCGAGGCGCTCATGAAGATGTTGAGGCCATCGATGCCGCACGCGATGAGCAGGAAGACCACCCACGCTCGCGCGTCCAGTTGCAACAAGCGTGCGAAGGGAAGGAAGAACGATGATTCCTGCGCGGGGTCGATGAACTGCGCGCGCTCGGGCTGGGCTCCGCGCGTGCCGGGCTCTCCGGCGGCCAGATGGAAAGCGCGGACTCGTAAAGATCGGTGGGCCTGGCGTCATCGGCAACGGCGGAGGCGGTCTCGAGGCGATCCGCGGTGGCACGCGTAGCCGTGGCGATGCGCTCCGCGTTCCTGGCGCTGTCCTGCAACCGACGCGCCTCGGGCCCGACGCCTGCGCGCCCGGTGCCGACCTTGCCGCTCGCCTCCGCCGCGGCGGGCTCCCATGCCGCAGCTGCCTCACCCTCGGCCTGGGCAGCCTCGGACAGCGCAGGAGCGACGATGCGCGCGACGAACTCGGCGTGGGCCGCGCTGGCCAGCCCCTCTCGCCGGCTCTGCTCGGCCTGGCCAGCGATGGAGTGGAAGTAGGCCGGGAAGCCGGTGACGACCGAGACCACCGTGAGCACCGCGAGTATGCCTGTACGTCGGACCGGGTAGTCCTGCATGACCCATCCGCCGGAGAGGGCCGTGGTGAGCGCGAAGAGGAGCAGAGCCGAACACACGGACAGGGCGATGCTCGGGAGCAGCATCGCGAGGCCTGTCTGCGTGGCGACGGTGCTGATGAGGCCCAGGCCGGCGCAAAGGGCGATGAGAACCCACTGACGCCCCGGAGCACGACGGTGGGAGTGACACCACACCTTTGTCAAGGTGGCGATCGCCTCCCCCCAGACACCCCTCGTGGGATGCCTGGGGGGAGGCGATCGGGCCATAGCGAGCCCTCCCACCTCCTACCGCGGGGTACCACCCCCACGGTGCGAGCCGAATATCCGGCCGGCCATCGCGGACAACCCGATGATTCCTACATCGTAGCTGGATACGCCGTCACCGGGGTTGTGCTGTGCTGGAATGGAAATCTGCAGTTGTCATCGCTGGGCAATTGTAGTTGTCGTCGCGGAGGCTGACCTCGATCGGATTCCGGGGCACGGGTCCGGATGCTCGCGCTGCTCATGAACGTCCTCCATGTCGTGCGTGCCTCGGTGCGCTCACGAAGCGACCTCCTCCTCGAGATCGCCGCCCTGCGGCACCAGCTCGAGGCTCTGCAGCGTAGTCGCGTTCGTCCCAGGCTTCGACGTCAGGATCGGATCCTCTGGATCTGGCTGTGTCGGACCTGGTCGAAGTGGCGTCAGGCCTTGGTGATCGTCCAGCCGGAGACCGTGCTGGCGTGGCATCGTGCGGGCTTCCGGGCCTACTGGCGGTGGCGCTCGCATGGACGACCCGGCCGACCGCGCATTCCGCGGTCCCACATCGCGTTCATCCGCAGGATCTCGACCGACCATCCGGAGTGGGGTGAGGACCGCATTGCCCTGGAGTTGCGCTTGAAGCTCGGCGTGGAGCACAGCGCAAGCACAGTTCGCAAGTACATGGTCGAGGATCGACCGCCCTCGACGACGTGGCGCGACTTCATCGAGCGGCACCGAACCGCGATGTGGGCGGTCGACTTCACCACCGTGGCGCTGTGGAACTTCGACGTGCGACACGTGTTGGTCGTGATGGCGCTCGATTCCCGCCGAGTGGTCCACGCGGCGGTGACGGCGTCGCCGACGTTGGCGTGGGTCCAACAGCAGCTTCGCGATGCCATGCCCTTCGACGAGGCGCCGAGGTTCCTGCTGCACGACAACGACGCCATCTTCGGTCGGCTGATGGTCGGACGCGGTCGATTTCGCAGCACGCTGGACGCATGGCTGCACGACGTGATGGGCGTGAGGGGCATCCCCACGCCATTCCGGGCGCCGAACGCGAATGCCGTCATCGAGAGATTCATGGGCACACTTCGCAGAGAGTGCTTGAATCACTTCATCTTCTGCTCGGACGTTCATCTTCGCTCGGTCGTGACGGAGTTCGTCGAGTACTACAACGACGCACGGCCACACCAGGGGATCAACGGCATTCCGCAGGGAACCCCCTGTGCGCAGGGGCCGCCACTGAAGGGCTGCGTGGGGCGCTTGGTCGCCCGCCCAATCCTCGGAGGTGTTCACCACGACTACCGACTCGCGGCGTAGCGTACCGCATCCTCTGTTTGGAGCGGGTCCCAGCGGCGGGAGCTTGCCTGGGGACCCCTGCGTCTCCTGGCAGGCTGCTGGGATCGGCTTCCAACCATAGAACCGTGGTTATCGAGTATTCGCGGAGCACG
>CAZZLC010000209.1:0-2465 GCA_964655065.1 uncultured Enterobacteriaceae bacterium
GCGGTGGCACCCCCGGGCTCCCGGAGGGGTCACCCTCGACAAGGTTGCGTCGTCACCGCAGCACGGTCCGCGGATCGATCCGCATCGCATCGACGAAGACGTCGAGCGTGGACGGGTCTCCGGGCCAGTCGTCGGGGGCCCGGATCGCGAGGGCGACCGTCACGAGGCCCTGCGAGGGAACCGCGTCGGCGATGAACGCGGTGAAGGCGTAGTCACATCCGCCATCCTCGCGACGCCGCAGGGCCGGTCCGGCACAGGTCGCGAAATCGGGCGTCACCGCCACCACCGCGAGGTCTTGCACCCCGAGGACCGTCGTGCCTCGGCCGGCGTCGTCAAACACGGTGAGCTGGAGGGTCTCCGGCCGACTGTCGTTGGGGAGCGTGCTCACCCGGACCTCGAGCGTCGCGGCGAGGGTTCGGCTCACGGCGTCGACCCCGGCCGTGCCCTCGATCGCCGCGGCCGCCACCCCGCCGTCCACGAACTCGAGCCCCACCGCGAGCGCCTCCTGGTCGCCGGCGGTGGGCGCGCTGCAGGCGAGGAACCCGACCATCTGCAGTGTCACGAGCGCTCCCGGGCCTCGGTCACCCGACCCGTATCGAGCGTTCGGTCGGTCGCACCAGCCGCCCAGGGACCCCAACGGGCCCGCCTGCGGAACTGGCGGCCCGTCCGATAGGACGTGAGGAGCAGGACGCTTGCTTCGCCCTGGTCGGACTTGCAGATCGGTCGCCCGCCCGTCCCGGGGTCGCCGGGCTCCTCCGCCTACCTCGGAGGGGACGCGGTGACCGGCCGGCAACTGTGCCGACGCGAACGGCTCCGTCCTCGGCGGCAACTCGACCTGGTACGCAACAGAGACCAGCACCTCCCCTTCGTCTCGCCCGACTCGGCGCACCTCGGGCGGTAGGATCCCCGCCCGATCAGTCGACGAGCTGGCCCGCGATCAGCTCGCCGAGCCCATCGAGCGACGCCGCCGGATCGAACACGTTGAACGCGACCTCGAAGGTCTCGCCGCCGAGCACCACGAACGCCCGATCGCCGCTGCCGGAGAAGACGTAGCCAAGCTCGTCGACGTCGGGGATGTTGGCGATGCCTGCCACGACCTCCTCGCGAACCGCGGCCAGGATCTCGGCGCCGGGCAGCTCCGCGAGCACGCTCTCGAGATCGATCACGATGCCACCGGTGACCCGAAGGTCGTCGACCCTGTCGATGGCGTCGACGAGCTTCTGCCTCGTGGCCGCGTCCAGCACCTGCACCGTGAAGGTGTTGTCGTACACGGTGCGCGTGCCGATGGGGGACGGAAAGTCCACGTCGACGCTGACCGGCACGGTCACGGTCGCATTGTCCACGACCTCCTGCAGCGCCAACTTCAGGGCGTCTCGGAACGCCGCGTCCGAGGCTGCGTCGGCGGCCTGTTGCAGTGCACGCAGATCGGCGATGATCGGCGCCAGTCGAGCTCGAACCTCGCCGGCAGCGCGGTTGCCGGCTGTGGTCGAGATGGAGTCCTTGAGCGGACCGACGTTCAACGGCTTCGTGCAGAAGTCCGGGAGCAAGGGCACCGGAACGCAGGTCTCGTAGTTCTCCATGAAGGTGACCACCGCGTTGCGAACCGCGATGCTGACCATGTCGTCAGCGTTCTCGAGGTCGGCGATCGCCGCGGCCGTGAGACCGCTCCTCGGGTCTCGTAGTTGACCTAGGCGGAATCGGCCTGCCTAGTCCGTTTCGCGCGAGTTCACCGGATTTCGTAGGGCGCACGTTCCCCGGCTTCCCCTCCGCCGCACAAGGGCATCCTTCATGCCAGCCGTGGTGGTCCAACCACCCTCAACCTGGCGACCCAGACTGCACCGTCGCCGCTCCTTCGCTCGGACGGCGCGGTTCCGTCTGACCGGGACCGCGCACACATCGGAACCCCCGGTCGGTCGATCCGTCGTGTCGGGGGGGGGAACGATGGCGAGCCCGCAGAGTCCCACGCCCAGGGTAGCCTCCCGAGCATCGTAGACGGGGCGGCGGACCACTGCGTTCGCCACGAACTCGACGAGCCCGAGCGCAGGGCCGGTGGGCCAGGAAACACCATGCGATCGTGATCACCGGTAAGACCGGCACCGGAAAGACCTACCTCGGCTGCGCGTTCGCCCAGCTGGCGTGCCGCCTGGAGATGCGCGCTCTGTACCGCCGCACCAGCCGGCGGATCGACGAGCTGAAGCTGGCCCGCGCCGATGGGACCTACCCGCGCCTGGTCGACCGTCTGGCGAAGATTCACGTGCTGTTCCTCGACGACTGGGCGATGACGCCACTGTGCAGCCAGAGTCGCCACGACCTGCTCGAGGTCATCGACGACCCCTCCTCCGCCCCTTCTTCGGTGGTACCCTGTCCCGATTCGGGTTCCGCCCCCTGCTCACCCTCGACTTGGAGCCACCCCCCACCACTGCCGGGAAACGGGTCTCGGAAGTGATCACGATGGTCCGATCCGA
>CAZZLC010000210.1:0-2439 GCA_964655065.1 uncultured Enterobacteriaceae bacterium
CGCGATCTTGCATGGCATTCTAGAGGTCGTGGGTTCGAGTCCCATCAGCTCCATTACTTTAGACCTGAAGAATCAGCGAGCCGGCACGAACAGATTGGGTGCCCCCGGGGGCACCGGGGTAAACCGGGCCCTCGGAGGCCCGGTGCCCGTCTGGCGGCTGCGCAAGGACAAGAAGACTCGAGGCGTGTACTACGCGCTTCGCATCGGCAAGAACGAGGCCCGCCGCGGCCTCGCGCTGAAGTACGTGACCGAGGCGCAGGCCAAGCGCGCCCTCGAGAACATGCAGCGGATCGAGGATGAGGGCCGATCGGCCGGCGTCTGGGATCTCCATCGAGAGGATCCCGAGCTCTGCATTCGGTACCTCATCGAGGGCCAGGCGTTCGAGGACGCGCTGCCCGAACGCGAGATCGACTACTCGAGGATGACGGTCGCCACCTACTTCGATGAGGTGTTCTGGCCTGTCCGGTCCGACGAGAGCGACCAGACGATCGGCGTGAAGCCCTCAACTGCGGCCGTTGAGTACGTGTACTGGCGGCACAAGGGCGGCCGGGATGGCTCCGAGGAGCGTCGCGGCATCCTCGACGGGGAAATTGGCCGGACGCGTCTGCGCGACCTCACGAACGCGCTCTGGGAGCGCTGGCAGGCTGCACAGACCCACCTGTCGCCTCGCGCGAAGGCGCTGTACCGCAACGCCTACTCGAGGCTCGTCGAGTACGCGAACCGACAGGGGCACATCGACTTCGAACCCCGCTTCTTCCGCCTGAAGGGGGCCACGAAGCGCACCCGGGAGCAGGTCGACCCGCTCACCTACGACGAGACGGTCGCGCTCATCCGCGCCGCTCCGAACCTGAGGCGTCGGACCATGTGGGCCGTAGCGGTGGGGCAGGGCCTCCGGCCAGGTGAGCTGCCGCGAATGCAGTGGCAGGACGTCGAGTGGTCGGCCCAGCTGCTGCTGGTGCGGGGCACGAAGACCGACGCGTCGGCAGCCCGAATCCCCCTCACCCCGTTGTCGCTTCGCTACCTGCGAGCGTTCTGGATGCAGCTAGGGCAGCCCAACGACGGCCACGTATTCACCCACCGGGGCAAGCCGTTCCGTCAGTACAAGAAGTCGCTGGCCAACGATGCCGCCGCCGCGGGCATCACGCGGCACGTCACGCCGTACCTGTTGCGGCATAGCTTCGCGACGCTCGCGTGGTCACTCAACATGGACGAAGACACCGCGCGGCGCGTCCTACGCCACACCGACGAGAAGATGCTGCGCCGGGTCTACCAGCGCCCCCGCCCGGGGGATCTCGTGGAGCGCGTGCAGATGTTGGACTTCGTCGACCCCCTCGAGGACCTGGACGCGCCCGACGACGAGTCGAGCTCGTAGGTGCCACCGGGGGCACCGCAGATTGACCTGGTCCGACTGGCTGCCCCTCTATGCACAGGTTCGTGTGTATGGAGGTGTGTGCGATGGACGAGAAGCAGACCGAGCTGACCCGACGCATTGGGGAACAGATCAGGCAGGCCCGGAGCCAGCGAGGCTGGACCACGCGAGACCTCGCCGCTCGTGTATGGCGTGTCATACAGCCTCATCTCGCTCATCGAGCGCGGCAGCAACACGACGATCGCTCGCCTCGAGGCCCTGTGTCGGGAGCTGGGTCTCACCCTCGACGTGTCGATGGAGACGATGCATCGTTGGTCGAGCGGCAGGCCCTCGCGGAGCGGCTCCAGGAAGCCACGAGTAAGGACGCCGCGCTGGCGCAGCGCCTGCTCGCGTCGCTGCCATCGATGGGGCGCACACTTCGCGCGTTGCTCAACAACGTGCTCGTCCTGGCCCGAGGCCGAGACGATGTCGAAAGTGCAGGCCAAGGCCCCAGGGCCTCGGCGGAAGGCGCTCACCATGCTCCGAAGCGTCGTCGACCTAGCGGGAGGGAACCCGTGAAGTCTCGTCGCAACATCAGTCTCGAGGCCGAGCGTGACGCTGCCCGAGGAGGTGGAGTGTGGTGGCCTGTCGTGGGCATCGGAGCCCATCACGGATCACCGAGGGCGAACCCCTCGCTGACCGAGCCGCGTAGGGGTTCAGTCTCCTGCACCACAAACACCGCGTTACCGGCCCATTGAAGCCATAGAGGCGAAATGGATCTGGAAGCGATGCTGAGAGGCATCGGGCCGGCGAGGGGCTAGCGATGGCTCACGCGCTCGCGGTGCAGCGCATGACCGACGACGAGCTCATCGAGGCGTGGTGGCTGGCTGGCGCCAAGGATCGCGAGATCGCCGGGGTGGACCGCCTCCCCCCCTCGGTCGGCGGCCTACACGGCTACCAACGTGCGCCGGGGACTCCAGGCCATGGACCTCACGGGCTCGTGGTCCGGGGCCGCGCCAACGGCGCGGCTACTCGTCCTGGATCGGCTTGGTGAGCGGAAAGAGCTGCAGGCTCACCTGCACGACGCGGTC
>CAZZLC010000211.1:0-2425 GCA_964655065.1 uncultured Enterobacteriaceae bacterium
GACTGCGGCATCGACGTCGTGGACCCGTGGTCGGCCTGAACTCGGCAATCAGGGCATGGGGCGCGGGCGATTTCGCAGCACCCTCGACGAGTGGTTGCACGACGTGATGGGCGTGAAGGGCATCCCCACGCCGTTCCGGGCGCCGAATGCGAACGCCGTCATCGAGAGATGATCCACGGCATTCCGGATGGGACTCCGTGTGTGCGAGGGTCGCCACCGACGGGCTGCGTGGGGCGCTTGGACGCCCGCCCAGTCCTCGGAGGTGTTCACCACGACTACCGACTCGCTGCGTAGCGTACCGCAGCCTTCAGTTTGGAGAGGGTCCCAGCGGCGGGGGACTGGCTGGGGACCCCTGCATCTCCTGCTGGCCGCTGGGAATCGGCTTCCAACCATAGAGCCATGGTTATCGAGTATTCGCGGAGCACGGGTGGGTCCGGTTCAAGCTCGAGGACACCCGCGTTCGCGGCATCAACGTGTCGCCGGGGCACGAGTCGCGATAGCGCTTCTGATCGTCGTTCTCGAGGCGGCACCACGACGGGTTGTAGCCCCAGCCGTCTTCGATGCCGATCTCGGTCCGGTCCCTCGCGAGTCGCTCGAGGAAGCGCACCGGGTTCAGCCCATCGTCGTAGTCGTCACCGTCGAAGTCGTACTTGCCGATGCTGTAGAGACCCCTACCCCCCTCCTTCGGGGCTCCGGGTCGCGATGGAAGCGCGCGAGGTGCCCCCCCCCGCCGCGAGGAGGGGACCGCCGTCCCGCGGTGTCCGTGCGCCGACGGCCAGTCGCGGCCGCGGGGCGGGCGCTCAGACGCTACCGCCCGGCTCGGGCGCGGTGGATCCGATGCTCGAGGCTTCGCTGGAAGCTCACCAGTCGCCTTCGAAAGCTGTTGAAGGCCGAGTGGACGTTGGCGTCTTGCTCGTCGAGAAGGTGCCACAGGGCGTGCTCGGGATTGTCGACAGGAGCTTCTGGAACGACGAGCCCCAATGCGCGGAGTCTGGGGGCCCCGATGCTGACCAGAAGGGCGGCGACGGTGGTTCGACCTTCCCGCAGATCGACGAGCCCCTGCTCGACCAGGTCGGCCCCTGGCAGGTCCAAGTAGTCGACCTTCGAGCTCATTCCGCCCCTTCCTGTGTCTCGAGGAACGCATCGATCTTGGCTCGATACACCGCAGGTTCGATGGCCGGGTACCGAAGCAGCTGGTCCTTCGTCTGCTCCACGAGTTCCCGAAGGCGGGTGGCGTCGACCTTGGACGAGAGCATTCGACGGGCATCGGCGAGGTCTTGCCGATGACCCCGCTCGATCTTCGCCACGGCCTGGGAGACGAAGTCGTAGTGGTAGACCTGGATCGAGCCGTGCTGCTCGATCCACTGGGAACGATCGCGCCAGCCGGGCAGCTCGGGTACGAAGTGGGCTGGAGAGGCGAACTCCACGCTCACGTCGAGCCGCTTCTTGAGCCTCGGGATGCTCTCCAGCAGCTCCCGGCTCTCGGGCTCGGCCACGAGGTCGATGTCAGCGGTCGATGAGCGCCATCCTTCGATGACCGCCGAGGCGCCACCGACCAGGTAGAGTCGGGTCGGGGCCCGCACGTCTCGTCCGAGCTCGCGAAGGAATCGCGTCAGACGGTCCCGGTCGACGAGTGGTCGCATGCGATACTCTATCTGGCAAGGACCTCGTCGGCCGCCGACGGTAGCCCCTCGCGTTCGTCTGCGACGCGCGGTCGGGGCGCTGATGGAGAACGTCAGAGCGGACGGCCCCGAAGCGGCGTGTCCTCGTCGATGCCGGAGGACCTCGATGCGGATGCCGTCCGACAGGCCCACTTCGACGTCTCGCTCGGTCCAGCCCTGCCCATCGGGCACGAACACGAAGGTCCGCTCGCCTCGGAAGGACAGCAGCCGTTCTTCGATCGACAGCACGTCGTCGCGGCGCTCGAGCACGATGTCGGCGTTCGCGGAGCTGGTGGCTCGCACGAACACGTCGTCGGGAAGCTCGACGGCGGCCCGGACCTCGAACTGCACCGCGCCATCGACGAGCGTACCCATCGGACTGATGAACTCGAGGGTGCCGCCGAACGAGCGGTCGGGCATCGTGCCCACGGTGATCGTGACCGGCATGCCCTCGTTCACCCGGCACCTCGGACTCGTCGAGGGTGCCCTCGAACACGAGGTCCGTCATGTCGGCGACGTGCGCGATCGTCGTGCCTTCGTTGAAGGTGTTGCGCTCGATCACCGACTGCCCCTCGTCCACGCCGGTGGCGAGCACCATGCCGCTGACCGTGCTGCGGACCCGCGTGGAGACGTCGTCGAGGTCCGAGGCCGCACCACGTTCGACAATCTGCAGGTTGCGGATGGCGGTTCGACGGTCGTGCTCGGCGAGCGAGATCGGTGTCCGTGTCGACCTCCATCACGGCTTCGCCCACCCGAACCCGCAG
>CAZZLC010000212.1:0-2416 GCA_964655065.1 uncultured Enterobacteriaceae bacterium
CAGAACTATCCTGCGTCATCACGCCTTTCGTTCATAGGTCTTGGCTCGGCAAACGGCATCGACGTCCACCAGCGTACCGGTTCTTGCCGATCGTCGGCATCCTGATGCCGATCCGTGCCGAACCCGGTCGTCTCGTGCCGGACGGGGCCGGCTCTGACGGTCAGCCCACCATGCCGCCGACGGACGAGGCGACGGAGCGCTGGAACCGCACTTCGTCGCCGGTGCGGTGCAGGTGTGCGCGGGTCCGGGCGCGCAGACGCGCCAGCGCTCTCGGCCCGGGTGCGATCTGCTCTCGCGTGATCCGCGCCCCGAGCCCGTAGAGCGAGCCCGCCGCCGACAGCACCCGGGCGTCGGGATGCTTCAGCCGCAGGTCCCGCTCGTCGCGCAGCCAATGTCCCATCGCGGACCGCCAGCGCCGCAGATCGGCGCGGCGATCGCCGAAGGCGAACACGTCGTCGACGTAGCGCACGTACGTGGGCACCTTCAGGGTGCGCTTCACGAAGTGGTCGAAGTCGCAGAGCACGACGTGCGTAGCCAGCACCTGGCTCGTGTACGCGCCGATCGGCAGCCCGCGACCCGGCGGCGGCCAGTCGTCCGGCACGCCGAGGAACCCCCGCAGGTCGTGCCGATCGATCAGCCCGGCGCCGCTGTCGAGTACCCGGTCCAGGATCTCCAGGAAGCGCGCGTCCCGGATGCGGCGGGCGAGGGTCGTCCGCAGGATGTCGAGCTCCACGCTCGGGAAGTAGGCGCGGATGTCGAGGTGGACGCAGAAGCGGTGCTTCCGGAGCCCCCGCTGCAGGGCCAGCCTTGCCCGGTGCGTGCCGTAGCCGCGGCGACACGCCATGTCACACGGCAGCAGCCGCGGGCCCCACACCTCCTCGAGCAGCAGCGCCAGCGCCGCGTGCATCACCCGGTCCACGACGAGGGTGCGCGCGATCGCCCGTGGCTTCGGGTCGCGCAGGCGCAGCATGTCGAACGGAGCGGGTTGCCAGTCGCCCTGGATCAGCGCTCGACGCAGACCACGCAGGTCGGCCTCCGCGCGAAAGAGAAGCCACGCCACGTCGGCGCGTCGTCGCTTTCCGCGCGTGGTGAGCCGCATCGCACGTTCGAGGTGCGCCGGGTCGAGAAGTCGCTCGAACAGGCCCGTGTACGTCTTCACGGCAGGGAGGGGGCCCGCCCGGACGGTCGGCCGAGGCCTACTGGAACGGACGGGCGGGGTCGGGCGATTCGAGAATCGCCGCCAGGGAGGCACCTGCTCGGGGTGCTACGCAGGCCGGACCGGCGTGACGGGCACCGCGCTCGGTCAGCGCGCCCACGTCGCGCCCGAGCCGCACGAGCACCTTCAGCCTGGCCACCGCGCGATCGGCGGCCGCCTGATGTAGCCGTCGGGTGTCGACGAAGGTGAGCCCCAGCGAGACCTCGCACAGCAGCTCCTGGGCCTCGGCCGCGAGGCGATGCCGCAGCGTGGCACAGGGACCGGCCTCCGTGCGGAGGAGCAGGTCCCGGGCCAGGTCGTGGCTGCGGACGTACAGTGGGGCATCTCGCCAGCTCATCGCCGCCCCTGGTTCTGGGACGCCCGCTCGGCGCGGCGGAGCAGGCCCGCGATCGGGGGCAGTACCTCGTGCTCGAGGGTCACGACCCAGCCTCGGACGGGATCGTCGGGCGGCAGCGGCCCGGAGAGGAGCAAGCCGACGATGGTCCCCGACACGGCAGCCCGAGCGCGCGTCAGAGCGGCGATGCGGGAGGCGGGGCTCCACTCGTGCACCGCGAGGCCGATGGCCACGAGGCCGGCTTCGAGCGCCTCGGCGGCACCGGCCGCGGCGGGGTGGGCGTTGCCGCGCAGCTCGGCGCGCAGGGCGTGGGCGGCCCGGAAGCCGACCTCGTCGACCACCGAACGACGCTTCTTGGCGCCGGTCACCCGTGAGGGCAAGGCGGCGTCGACGGTCTCGCGGATCGCAGCGGCGCGCTCCTGCAGGCGACGGTGCTCGGACTCGGGCAGCGGGAGCGCCTCGCGGGGGATCACCCAGCGCCCGCCGCGCTTGCGGCCGGCAAGCTCGCCCCTGGAGAGGCGAGCGCGCACGGTGCGGGGGCTCTGCCCGAGGAGCTGAGCCGCTTCGGTGACCGACAGGAGCATGCCTGACTTGTCGGCCCGGGACGTGACGGCTCTAGGCCGAATGTGCACGCACCGCGACCGAGCTGCCGGTCCGGTTGCCGGTCTCCCGCACGTCGGCATCGGGAGCGGTACGTCAGTGCCGACTCCGGCTGTTCACAGCGGGAATCGGCAAGCATCGGCGCAGCAATCGGCACGAAACGACCTCGGTGGGTCGCCTTCGACCGACGCGACCGTTCGGTCAGCCAAGACCAATGGTCAAGGGTCTACGACCGGCTGGGGGGCGGGCACGCGAACGAGCCGAAA
>CAZZLC010000213.1:0-2398 GCA_964655065.1 uncultured Enterobacteriaceae bacterium
CTTCGACGTGACGTTCGACCTTCCGGTGTTCCGGCAGGCAATCGAGCGGTAGTCGGTGGTCGGCATCCGATCCGGCGGCGAGCTCGACAGCTACCACCCTGGGGCTCGATCCCCTTCGCGGTACGCCGGCCGACGCGTCAGCCGAGCAGTAGCCGGAGAGGCTGCTCCAGGGTCGTGGCCACGGCGCGCAGGAACCGCGCGGCGTCCGCGCCGTCGAGGGCGCGGTGGTCGTAGGTGATCCCGAGGGGCACGATGGTGCGAGGAACGAAGCGATCGTCCTGCCACACCGGCCGAGTGGACGCCCGACCGACCGAGAGAATGCCCACCTGCGGCCACGGCACGATCGGGGTGAACGTGGTGGTCCCCAGACCGCCGAGGTTCGAGATCGAGAAGGTTGCACCCTGCATCTGAGCCGCCTCGATGCTGCCGTCGCGCGCCGCCCCCGCGAGCTCGGTGAGCTCGGTCGACAGCGGGCCGACGCCCTTGCGGTCCGCGTCGTGCAGGACGGGAACGAGCAGTCCGCGCTCGGTGTCGACGGCGATGCCGAGGTGCACCCGGCGGTGCAGGAGCCGCTCGCCCGCGTCGAGATCGAGGCTCGCGTTGATGGCCTCGAAGCGCGTGAGGATCCGGGCGGTCACCGCCGCGATCAGCGACGTGAGCGTCACCGGCGCGTCGAGCTCGTCGGAGAGCCGCGACATCGCGTCCGTGAGGCCCGTGATGTCGGCCTCGTCGTGCTGGGTCACGTGCACCACCCGCGACCAGGACCTCGCCACGTTCTCCGCGATGCGGCGCCGTGTGGTCGACAGCTTCGACCGCGAGGACCTCGATCGGCGGGCCGTGTGCGACACGGCGCCTTGCAGGAGGTGCCTCACGTGGCTCTTGACGTCGTCGTCGATGATCCGGCCGTAGTCGCCGGTGCCCGCGACATCCTCGAGCTCCACCCCGAGCTCCATCGCGAGCGCCCGCACTGACGGAGTGGCGCGGGGCTGACGGACGATGCGGTCACCTTGCGGCCGCGGCGGGTCCTCTGACGGCTCCACGGGGACGTCGTGACGAGGCTCGGGCTCGCCGTGGCGGGATCCGGCGGATCCGGACGGCCCCTCGGAGACGGCGTGCGAGCGCGGAGCCTCGGACCCGGAGCGGTCTCGTTGCACGTCTTCCCGGGACGCTGCGTCGTCGGGTTCTTCGGGCGCCGCTTCGGAGGCCGGACCCCCGGTCTTCGCGGGCTTCCCCTCGGGCGCGCTCTCTCCGGCCTCCGAGCCGTCGTCGACCGTGACCAGCGCGTCGCCTTCGTGGACCTCCTGTCCCTCTTCGAACAGGATCTCCACGATCTCTCCGGAGACCGTCGATGGCACCTCCGTTGTCGCCTTGTCGGTCTCGAGCTCGGCGATGGGATCGCCCTCCTCGACCTGATCCCCTTTCGCCACCATGGCGCGGAGCACAATGGCGGCGACCGTGTCCTCGCCGAGCCTCGGCATCGTCATCTTCGTCATGGCCGTTTCCTCCAGGGTGCCTCTTCAGGCGGTGCGCGGGTTGTCCTCACGCGGGGTCCGATCCAGCGCCGTGCGCGCCGACGTGAGCGTGTCGTGCGGGATGGTGTCGCGCTCCACGAGCTGCTCGAGGACCGCGATCGCCACGTCCGCCACCGCGACCTCGAAGTGGTCGCGGAGCGCCTCGCGAGTGTCGCTCCGACCGAACCCGTCCGTGCCGAGCACGGTGAGGAACCCGGGCAGGAAGCGCGCGAGCACCCCCGGCACCGCGACCACCCAGTCCGACACCGCGACCAGCGCGCCCGGATCGTCGCCCAGCGCCTTCCGCACCCAGGGCAGTCCGACGTCTTCGCCGCGACGGCGTCGTCGCTCGAGGTCCACCGCCTCGTCGTGCAACCCCTTCCAGCTCGTCACGCTGAACACGTCGACGTCGACGCCCCAGCCGTCGCGGAGCCGTCTCGCTGCCTCGAGCGCGGTCCGCACGAGCGGTCCGCTGGCGAGCACGGTCGCGTCGCGGCGATCCGAGCCGCTGACCCGGTGCATGCCGCGCAGGATGCCCTCCTCGGCCCCCTCGGGCATCGCGGGGTGCGAGTAGGGCTCGTTGGCGACGGTGATGTAGTCGAGCCCGTCCTCCTCGTCGGGGTCGACCGCCCGGCGCAGGCCGTCCCGGACGATCACCGCGACCTCGTAGCCCCAGGCCGGGTCCCACGAGCGAACGTGGGGCAGGCCCAGCGCGATGAGCTGGCTGTGACCGTCCTGGTGCTGGGTGCCCTCGCCGTTCAGCGTGGTGCGGCCGGCGGTGGCGCCGACGAGAAAGCCCCGCGCCCGTGCATCGCCGGCCGCCCACACGAGGTCGCCGACCCGCTGCATCCCGAACATCGAGTAGAACAGGTAGAACGGCACCATCG
>CAZZLC010000214.1:0-1181 GCA_964655065.1 uncultured Enterobacteriaceae bacterium
CCGGGGGTGCACACGCTCCTCACCCTCGAGCCTGGCGTCGCCTGGGACTTCGTCGGCAAGCGGGGCCTCGCGCTGGGCCTCACCGGCGGGCCGTCGTTCGTCCACACCCGCAACAACGCGACCCGCGCGGAGGAGACCGACTTCGCCCTCGCGCCGTACGTCGCTGCTCGGATCGGGTACTCCCAGACCTTCTCGAGCGTCGGTCGGCGGCTGTTCTTCTACCTCGAGCCCAAGGTTCGCTTCACCGACACCGGAATGGTGCCGATTGCTTCCTTCGTGGTGGGGTCCGGCGGCGGTCGTTAGTGACGCGGGCGGAGCCCGTGCCGCGTCGGGGAGGATGGCGACATCCCGAGACGACGTGGCGGGCAGAACGTGGACAAGATTCCTACCGGACCGACGATGCATGTTACGTGCGTCGTCCTCTGGAACCTGGTGGAGGTTTTCGTGAACCGAAGCATGCTCGCGATTTGTGCCCTTGTCGGGCTGGCCGCATGTAGCGATCCCGAAGTCATCGAGAAGTTGACGAAGCTCGAAGAGCGGGTCGAGAAGCTCGAGCAGAGCCCGAGGGCAGCGGCTCGTCCGGGTCAGGCCGATCCTGCGGCCGAGCAGGCTGCAGCCGAGCTGCTCAAGGCCGCGACCGCCGCAGCGGAGGCCCTGGATGTCGACGGCGCCAAGGCCAAGCTCGCCGAACTCAGCGAGAAGTACGGCACCACGCGCGCGGCTCGCGCGGCTCAGCGGCTCTCGACCGAGCTCGACGTCGTCGGCAAGCCCGAGGCCGACCTCGCGATCGAGCAGTGGTTCCAGGGAAGCAAGGCCGACGTCGAAGGTGGCAAGGCCACGCTCTACGTCTTCTGGGAGGTCTGGTGCCCGCACTGCAAGCGCGAGGTGCCGAAGCTCACCGCGACCTACGACAAGTTCAAGTCGCAGGGGCTGTCGATGGTGGGCCTGACCAAGATGACTCGCGGCATCAGCGAGGACGAGGTCAAGTCCTTCATCGAGGAGAAGAACGTCAACTACCCGATCGCCAAGGAGGAGGGTGACACCCTCTCCCGCCACTACGGCGTTCGCGGCATCCCCGCCGCGGCCATGGTGAAGGACGGCAAGGTCGTGTGGCGTGGCCATCCCGCTCGTCTCACCGACGACATGATCGGCAAGTACCTCGGCTCCTGATCGTTCGTGAC
>CAZZLC010000214.1:1281-2348 GCA_964655065.1 uncultured Enterobacteriaceae bacterium
TCACGGAGGGTCGTTGCCGGTGACGACCGCGCCGCCCGCGAGCCCGATGAGGGTGTCCACCAGAGCCTGCGCGGTATCGTTGCCCAGAGCGACGTTGTCCTGGATCACCGCGGTGGTGGTCACGGTGAGCCCTTCGAGAGCCGAGACGTCGACGAGGCTCGGATTGCTGATCAGCCCCAGGTTGGTGACCTGCGAGAGTGCGGTTGGTCCGTCGAGCGACGTCACCCCACACAGGCTCACGATGAAGGCGCCATCGACCTGCGTGAGCTGGTCGAGCCCCGTCAGGTTCTGGAGCCCGTCGTTCTGGGTGAGAAAGACGAGGCCGCCCACGGTGCCGAGGGAGCCGAGGCCCTGCAGCGTCGGCATCGCGCTGAGCTCGATGGTCAGGTTGCCGTCGATCCTCGTGAGGCCTCGCAGGCCGTCGAGATCTTCGAGTGCCGAGAGCTTGACCAGCGAGAGATGCTCGATGGTCGACACGTTGTGGAGCCCCTCGAGCGAAGCCAGCGCATCGGCGTCGGTGATCCGGAGCTCGGAGGTCACGGCCGTGAGCCCGCTCAGCCCCGTCAAGTCGACGAGCGAAGGGTTGCCCGTGATGGTCAGCTCGGGGATCGAGCCGCTGAGCCCCTGGAGGCCGTCGAGGGACGTGAGGGAGAAGTTGCCGTCGATCTCGACCAGGTCGACATCGACCAGTGACTGGAGCCCGACGAGCGACTCGATCGCCGGATTGTTGCGGATGATCACCCGCTCGCCGACCCGCGCGATGGCCGAGCCCTGGAAGCCCGACAGCGAGGGGTTGCCTTCGATCGTGACGCTCGTGAGGACGTCGTCGAGCACGGCGAGCCCCAGGAGGTTCACGAGCTGATCGTTCCCGCGAATCACGAGCTGCCCGACCTCGCCGACCAGCTGCAGCCCGTTCAGCTCTCGCAGCACGGGGTTGTCCTCGATCGCGAGGCGGCCCCCTACCCGCACGAGGCAGGCGAGGGCGGTCAGGTCGGTCAGGAACAGGTCCTGTACGAACACGTCGCCGGTGACCTCGAGAGAGCAGCGATTCGAGCACGCTGACGGGA
>CAZZLC010000215.1:0-2314 GCA_964655065.1 uncultured Enterobacteriaceae bacterium
AGCCATCTGCCCTGCAATCAACGCGGACGGAACTTGGGATCTCGCGTACTAGGCCTTGTCGATAAGCCGGCCCAGGCGGGTCACCGCCGAAACCGACCCGGACCCGAAGGTCAAGGCGGTGCTCAGCGCAGGGCGCCCGCTCCCGCACGAAGCCCCTCGAGGAGCGCGTCGAGCCCGGCGAGGGCGCGGTGATGGGTCGAGGGAGGGTCGGGCGACTCGGCGATCCACAGGGCAGCTTCGAGCAGGGCGCCGTTGACGAGTCGCGCCAGGGTCTCGGGGTCGGTCTGGGGGAGCAGGTGCCGCGCCATGAGGTCCTGCACGAGCTCGATGCTTGCGCCCAGCGAGGAGCCGGCGTCGATCTCGCGGAGCCGCCCCCCGAGAACGGCGTTCGCGTCGCGGAGATACACCCGCTGGATCTCGGGTTCGAGCGCCATGGACAGGTAGGCGGCGCACGTCGCCTTGAAGGCCGTCCAGGGCTCGTCGTGGCGCGCGTGCTCCGCCCACAGCCTCTCGCCGATCTCGCGGTCGATCTGGAGAACCACCGCATCGAGCAGGCCCTTCTTGCCGCCGAAGTGGTGGTACAGCGCGCCGCGCGTGAGACCCGCGCTGGCGCACAGCGCGTCCATGGACGCGTCGGTGTAGCCCTGCGCGGCGAAGGCCTGCCGTGCCGCGGCGATGAGCCGGTCGATGCTGTGTCTGGCTGCTTCCTCTCGCGTTCCCACCGCACGTCCTCCTTGACCTACGAGGCGTATGTCATTACGGCGCCGCTGCAACATACGGCGCGTATGTGAACGCCCCAGGAGGACCTATGGACGTGATGTGCGTGGTGATGGAGCTCGCCGAGGACCAATCTCCCGAGGACTTCGAGGCCTGGCTTCGGGATGTCGACCGCCCGGGGTATGCGCGCATGCGGACCCTGTCGAACCCCCGCTACCTGCGGCTCGACCGCGCGCTCGAGGGAGCCCTGGCGCGGCCCCGCTACCTTGTCGTCGCCGAGCGGCGCGGGGATGCCGAGGCCATCGAAGCCGAGATGGCTGTGGGCTACGACGACTTCATCGCGGACTTCGAGGGCCGCGTGGCGAGCGCCCAGTACCTGCTCGGCACCGAGCTGTTCCGCGGGTCGCAGCCATGATGGCGCTGTGGGTCGCGTGGGGGGTCGCTGCGGCGTCGGCGGATGCGCCGGAGACGACCGGCGAGGTGGAGCAGGCGGTCGCGGACGAAAGCACCCCCACAATGGTCCAGGCCGAGGTAGTCGGGATGGCCGACCGTCTGCAGCATGAGTTCTTCCTGAACGCGCCGCTCGACGCGGCCGGGCGGCTCGGACTCTTCACCTTCGGCCGCTTCGCCATAGAGCAAGAGGGCCGGGCATCGGTCTTCGCGAGCACCCAGGCCATCGTGAACCTGACACCGGGCGTGGGCGTGGCACTGGGTGGCCAAGCGACTGAACTTGGGGGCGGGCCGTCGGCGGCCCTGTCGCTTCTGTGGGTCGACCCGTCGGGGCGCTCGTACGTCAACGTCTTCCCGACGGTGCTGTGGAACCCCGCCGGGGCCGGCGCAGACGCGTGGAGCCTTGAGTGGTTCGCCATGGCCGCCTCGACGCCTCGCCTCTCGGCGAGGGTCGACGGCTTCGTGCAGGTGGTCGCCGGTGTCGGGACCGCGCTGGCCCTCGACGAGCACCTCTACTCGTACGGCCAGCTCCGAGTCGGGCTGTCGGTGCGCGGGTGGATCGGCGGCCTGGCGGTCGACGCGGACGCTTTCGGCCCCCTCCGCGACGCCGCGACCGACCTGCGGCCCGGGTTGTTCGTCGGTGTGCGCACCCCTTGAAGAGGGCGCGTCCAGCCTGCGTCGGGTGCAGGAAGCCGGGGCTTCTCCCCGACCCTATTCGACCGGGTCGTCCCGCTCCTCGGTGTCCAGGGCAGCGGGGAGCCCTACGACGTGGCGGCGGTGGAACCGGGGGTCGCCCTCTCCTCGCGTGCCTCGTCATCAGTGACGACGCCTCCCTGGAGCCCACGCGATCCACGGCGCGAACCAAGGCCCCTTCAGTCGGTCGTAGAACCCGGCGACCAGCTCCGGCTGCCGGACGGCTTCGGCGACCAGGAGGCGGAGCAGGGCGCGGATCCTCGGCCCAGGACCACCTGACTCGCCGTGCGGACCGTGACGGGGCTGCCTGCACCAGCCCGTCGATGAACGCGCGGCAGGTCGCGTTCGCCAATCACCTGTCGGTGAGTTCGGGGATCACCTCGGTACCGTGGGCGGTGGTGCACGAATGGACGGGCGCCCGCAGGGGGCAAATCGCGGTGGGGTCAGGCGTCGA
>CAZZLC010000216.1:0-2304 GCA_964655065.1 uncultured Enterobacteriaceae bacterium
AGCCATCGTCGTTGTCGGTCTGCGAGGAGCAGGGAACCGAGGCCGCCGCTGTCGTCGACGCGAGTCCTGACTGAAACAGGTCGAAATCAGCGGCAATGGCCCTGCCTTCCGCCCCGCCAGTATCGGGTTCGGAGAACGCCGATGCGACGGTGTCGCGGGGGAACGATGAACCAGATTCGATTGGTGTCTGCAGGGTTCGTAGGTCCCATCCTCGGGCTCGCGATGCTGGGCTGCACGGAGCGCGCGAACGAGCCCGACGAGCTCACGGTCGATCTGGGTCGCGACAGGGTGATCTCGGTGAACGAGATGGTGACGTTGACCGCCGAGGTCGGGGGTGACGCTGACCAGACGGGGGTGACCTTCGCCTGGGCGCGCCGCGACGGTGTGCCTCTCGACCAGACCGCTCCGGGAGCCACGCTGTCGTTCGATGCCCCTGGCGACGTCACCACGGTGTTCGTCGAGGTGGAGGTGACCGATCGGCGTGACGGACGTACCGCCTCCGACGAGGTGCGGCTGATCGTCGCCGCGGACGCAGCAAGCGCGATGTTCGTCGATGCCGACGTCGGCGACGACGACAACGCCGGCACCCCGGGTTCCCCCTTGCGAACGCTGCAGAGCGCCCTCGATGTCGCCGCCGAGATGAAGAGCGACGTCTACCTCGACACTCCCGACGCGGGAGCCTACGAGCCTGACGCGACCCTGGTGCTCCCCGATGGCGTCGACGTCTATGGGGGCTTCGACGTCGACTGGGAGAGGGAACCGGCGCTCTCGCCGACGCCGATCGTCGTGGCCAGCTCGGTTGCGGCGCTCGCCTCCGACCACCGGCAACCGCTCGTGCTCTCCGGGCTCGCGCTGGCCGCAGATCCGCCGGTGGACGGCCGCGAGGACTCGGTCGCGCTGGAGGTGATGGGGGTGGATCGGCTCCGGCTCGAGCACGTCGTGGCGGCCGGCGGTGACGTCAGAACCGAGCCTGGACCGATCGCGGGGTTCGCAGCAGGTTCGTCGCTCGGGGTCCGCGCGCACGACGTCCTCCGGCTCGATATCGTCGACAGCCAGCTCCTGGGAGGACTCGGGGCCACCGGCCCGGACGGCGTGGCGGGTAGACGTGGCGGGGCTGGGACGAACGGTGAGGACGCGAGCAGCCGTCTCGGTGGACGGGGCGGCTCGTCGAGTCACAACGGCGCCTCGGGGGGCCGTGGGGCCACCGCGCCCGGGGGAGCGGTCGTCTGCACGTCCGGCGAGGGCGGCGCAGCGGGGGAGGGGCCAGACGGCGGAAGCGGGGGTCCGGGAGCCTTGGCCACGCTGCCGCCACCCTACACGGACTGCGAAGTGGTGCAAGCCGAGAACGGAGTCGAAGGCGCCGCCGGAGCCGCCGGAGCCCCGGGGACGCCGGCCAGCTCCACAATCGGGTTCGACGACGCAGGCCGCTACGTGGCGGGTAACGGCGGCGACGGTGGCAGGGGGTTCGGGGGTAGCGGCGGTGGCGGCGGCGGCGCGGGGGCTGGCATCGACCTCGACACCGGCGGCGGCGGTGGCGGCGGCGGCGAAGGCGGTGAGGGTGGCGAAGGTGGAGGCGGTGGCCCCGGCGGGGGTGGGTCGTTTGGCCTGCTCGTCAACGACGTGAAGCTCGTCGTTGTCGAACGTAGCCGGATTGTGGCAGGTGATGGGGGAGATGGCGCGGCAGGGGGGCCGGGCGGCCTCGGAGGGTCGGGCGGCGAGGGAGGGTCGGGCGCGGACACCGAGCGTCGCGCGGGCGGCGACGGCGGACCCGGCGGACCTGGCGGACCCGGTGGCGTCGGCGGTGGGGGCGCAGGCGGACCGAGCGCGGGGGTCGTGGTCATCAACGGTGTGCTCGAGCTGACCGACAGCTGGATCACCACGGGGGCAGCGGGCCACGGACTCGGCGCGAGCCCTGGCGCTGGCGGCTGGAACTACGGCGTCTACCTGCAAGGGGCGACGCTGCTGCCCTCCACGGCCACCTACGTCCTCGGCACCGCGGGCGAGGGTGCACCAGAACCGGCCGAAGTGGGCCGCCGTGATCGCGATTGAGTTGGCCTGCGGGGACGGTGACACCCGCGGCGTGGGCTACGGCAGCTCGAACTGCAGCGTCACCCGCGTGTTCCGCGACGGCGGCGGCACCCGAAGGCCGAGCGGCTGCCGCCGAAGGCAGACCGCCACGTCGTTGCGCACGAACCCGCGGACGTCACTGATGCCGCGCGCGATCTCGTCACCGCGGGTGTCGAAGGTGACGTCCCAGGTCCATCGGGCGTGAGCCGGCTCGGGCTCACGAGCGACCGCGGGTGC
>CAZZLC010000217.1:0-2273 GCA_964655065.1 uncultured Enterobacteriaceae bacterium
CGAGGACGCCGCCACGCCGTGGCGGTCTTGCAAGAAGCCGACGGTCTGGCGCCAGGGCGTCTCCGCGCGGTCCGCCACGCGCGTCGCGTCGGCCTCGACGGCACGCGCCATGGCGGCCACGACGTCGTCAGTGATGAACGTCCGACGTGTGGGGGCCCGGTGCCTGGCCTCGGCCGCCGTCCCGTCCGGGTGAGCCTCTCGATGGGCTGTCGGGCCACACCCATGCCCGCGCGAGCGAGGTCACCGCGGTCCGGTCACCGTCCCGCATCGCCGCGCGGAGGCGCCGCCGCAGCCGACGTCCGGGCGCGATGCCCGCCCGTGACACCACGTAGCCGAGGTAGCGATGCGGCCGCCGAGTCGTGCGCGGCACCGCGAAGCGGTCGGACAGCTCGAGCCGGCGCTCCACGGCGAGCCAGTCGGCGATGGCGTCGCGAGCGTCGAGCAAGGCCGTGCGGTCGTCACCCACGAGCGTGAGGTCGTCCATATAGCGCTGGTAAAGCGGTACCCGAAGCTCGCGCATCGCGAAGTGGTCGAGCCCGTCGAGGTAGAGGTTGCCCCACCACTGGCTCGTGAGGTTTCCGATGGGCAAGCCCCGGCCCCACGGCAGCGGCGCGTCCCAGCCGAGGAAGGCGGCGACCTCGGGTCGGGTGTACAGCCCCGCGCCGCTGTCGAGCAGCGTGTCGACGAGCGCGCGCATCGGCGGCTCGGGCAGCCAGCCCGCGAGCAGGTCACTGAGGAGGTCGCGGTCGACGCTGTAGAAGTAGCGGCGGATGTCGAGAGCGAGCGCGTGCCGATAGCGCCGCAGTCCCCGCTGGAAACGCAGGATGGCGCGGTGGGTGCCCCGGTCGGGCAGGCACGCGTAGGTGTGGTCGACGAGGCGTCGGTTGAGCCGGGGGGCGACGACGCGGTGCAGCGCGTGATGGACGACCCGGTCGCGGATGGGCGCGGCGGCGACGAGCCGGCGCTTCGGGTCGGTGATGCGCAGCAGGCGGTAGTCACCAGGGCGGAAGGTGCCGCGGGACAGCTCGCGGGCGAGCTGCAGCACCTGGGACTCGGCGGTGAGCGCGAACCGGGCGACCGCGGGGCGACGCCGCTTGCCGCGCGCGTAGTCGCGCCACGCGGCGTAGACGTTGTCGACATCGACGACCTCGCCCCACGCGCGCACCGTCTTCACGACCCCACCCTGGAGAGATGGCCCGTCCCGGCATTCGCCGAAGCTACCAGCGGGGACGGGCCGAAGTGGGCCCCCAGGGACCCTGCACCACCTGCACGAGGGGACCGTACGGCAGCCGTCGTGTTGGGGGGCCGGGGCGAAGACCCCGCGGAACCCGAGGTTCGGGTTCCGGTTGCCGGGTTCGTTCGCGTTCCGGTTCGCGCAGCGGACGTTGCGGGCGTCGTCGTTCCAGGCGCCTCCGCGATTCGCCCGCGGAGAGCGGGACTCATCGGTGATGCTCCGCGAGCGTACCACGCGCGTCGAGGTGGCGTCGCCAGCCCCCGAGCTGGCGACCGATGGTGTCGACACGCTCGGTGACGAACAGCAGACGGCGGTCGTCGAGCAGCCCGGTGGCGTTCGCGAGGCGGAGCCGCACGCGCAGCAGCGTCAGCCGGCTCTCGGCGTCGTCGACGTTGGCGCGTCGGTCGACGCCGCGGAGCGCGAGCACGACGTGGTCGAGCAGCGCGAGCACGTCGCGGTGGGCCGTCTCGGCCACCACGCCGCCCTGCAGGTGCTGCACGAGCCAGGTCGCGAGGTCGAAGGTGTCGACATAGATGGTGGCCTCGCCTCGGCTCACGCGACCTCCTTGCGGGTGCGGCGCTCGGCGCGGCGGATGAGGCCCGCGAGCGAGGCCAGCACCTCGTTCTCGAGGTGGTCGACGAGCGGGGCGACCGCCTCGTCGCCCGTGAGCAGGGCCAGCACCGCGGCGCGGGCGAGATACTCGCGGGAGGCGACATACGCATCGCGCTTGTCGCCCTCGTGGAAGCGGTGGCAGCCCTGCCCCATGGCGACGAGCGCGTCTCGCAGGGCGACGGTCGCGGGGTGGGCGGGACCGAGCGTGTCGACAAAGGGAGACCACAGCTTGCGGGCCGCGTCGAAGGCGCGCACGCTGTAGCGACGGCGGGCGAGACGGCCCGTGGGACCGAGCGCCGTGTCGACGGTCTCGCGGAGCTCCTCGGCGCGGCGGGCGCGCTTGCGGAGCTCCGCCTCGGACAGCGGCAGGTCGTCGGTCTGGATGCGCCAGCGGCCGTTGACCTTGGTGGCGGGCAGCTTGTTCTGC
>CAZZLC010000218.1:0-2252 GCA_964655065.1 uncultured Enterobacteriaceae bacterium
GTGCGAAACAGAACTATCCTGCGTCATCACGCCTTTCGTTCATAGGTATTGTCTCGAAAGTCGGCCGTGGCATCCGCGCGTGGACGTCTCAAGGCCGACGTGCGGCCAGATCCGGCCGATCGCTTCCGACGTCGGATCTCCACGGCCATTTGTGGCTGTTCACTTCGTGCACGAGTCGGAATCTTGGGTCGGCTGAGGGGACACCGACGGATGGCCGTCCAGATCACGGTCAAGATCGCCCTTCAGCGGCCGGCGCCACGGCCGATAGGACGGACGGGAGGACCCGATGCTGCTGAGCGTTACGGAAGCGGCCCAGTTGCTGGGCGTCAGCGCGCGAACAGTGCGCACGCGCCTCGCCCGCGGCGAGCTGAAGGGCCGCAAGCGCGGCGGCCAGTGGGTGGTGCCTCGTGACGTGCTGCCGCTGCCCGAGTCCGAGCACCGCCGGCTGCAACAGACCGCCGATGCGATCCGTCGCACTGTCGACGCGGCCCTCCCCTCGCGAGCGACGGGTGCCCGGACGCGCCGCTCGGTGGTCGACGAGATCGCGTTTCGAGCCGCTCACGCCCTCCGCCAGTCGCTGCGCGCCTCCGCGCACCCCGCCGCCTCGCCCGCGGCCGACGCCGTCGAGGACGGGCTGATCCACCTCGGGGCGGCGCTCCACCAGTGGGGGCCCGAGACCCGGCTCACTGCGCTGCGGGAGGCGCGTGCGGCGATGTCCCGCGCGACGGTGCTGCTGCTCCTCGACGCACCGATGCCGCCGGAGGATCCAGTCCGCGGCTGGGTCGTGGCCCTCGAGCACGAAGTGCTGCCGCCCATCGCAGGTCTGTTCCGCCGGGCCGAGCGTAGCCGTGGCGAGAGGCGCCCGTGAGCTGGCGCGACGCTCCGATCTACATCCGCGCCCACGATCTCGCCCGAGACCTGCTCCCCAGGGTGGAGGACGGGCCGTGTCCCGCACTGCGCCACCGCATCGCGGCCGAGGCGCAGGAGCTGTTGTGCGAGGTCTCGCTCGCCTTGTCCTTCGTCGACGGACGGCGTACCCACCAGCAGGCCGCCGACCACGCGATCACGCGGCTCAAGGTGTTGGTGCGGCTCGCGCGCGACGTCGGGGTGCTCGACGAGCGCGGCGGCCGATTCGTCGGCGAGGAGCTCGTCGCGATGGGCCGCATGATTGGGGGGTGGCAACGGCGACACGCCGGGCCACCCGATCCGCCCGCGCCAAGGCGCGGTGCAGCTCCGGGGCGCCCCGGGCCGACGGGCCCGGAGGCTCCGGAGCGAGGGGAGGCGTCGCAACCGGCGTCAGGCGTGTGATCCGTGGTGGCACGTTCAGGAACGACCCGCAGAACGCCCGGTCGGCGTACCGCAACGACAACCATCCGGGCAATCGCAACTCGAACCAGGGCTTCCGGCTCGTCCGCGCCTCTGCCCCCAGCCCGCGGCGACCGCGACCTTCGCGTGCGAAGGCCCGACTCTGCCCCGAGCAGGCGCTTCCCTGGCGGCGAGGCTCGCCTCGCCCGACCCCGCCCGCCCGTTCCAGTAGGCGCCTTCGGGTGCCGACCGTCCGGGCGGGCACCCTCGTCGAGGACGCGAGCGTGAAGACCGTCAGCGGCCTCTTCGCCAGGCTCTGCGACCCCACCGAGCTGGAGCGCGCGATGCGTCTGACCACGCGCGGAAAGCGCCGGAGGCCCGACGTGGCGTGGTTCCTCTACCGCGCAGAGGCCGAGCTCGTCCGCCTGCGCGAGGCGCTGTCCACGGGGCGGTGGCGGCCGATGGGCTTCGACATTCTGAAGATCCGCGACCCCAAGCCGCGCATCATCGCCCGCGCCCTGATCGAAGACCGCGTGGTCCACGCCGCCCTCGCGCTGCGCCTCGAAGAAGCGTGGGGCCCTCGTTTGATGACGTGCAACATGGCCTGCCGGCGGGGCTTCGGGACGCATCGTGCGCGCCTCGCGCTGCAGCGCGCGATGCGCCGCCATCGCTTCGCGATGCACCTCGACATCCGCGCCTTCTTTCCGAGCATCGAGCTCGCTTCGCTGCGTCGGGTGCTGGCGCGGCGGATCCGCGACGGTCACTTCCTCGAAGTGCTCGACCACGTGCTCGAGGCGGGGGTGGGCCTCGTCGATCGCCACCGTCTGCGCGAGTTCCTCGGGGTGCCCCCCGACTGGCCCCCTCCCGGCCGAGGCCTCCCGGTCGGAGCCTACACGAGCCAGGTCCTGGCCACCCACGTCGTCCTCGACGACCTGGACCACTTCGTG
>CAZZLC010000219.1:0-2133 GCA_964655065.1 uncultured Enterobacteriaceae bacterium
AAGAGGCGAGAATCGGACTTGAACCGACGACCTGCTGATTACGAATCAGCTGCTCTACCAACTGAGCTATCCCGCCACGAGGAGGGGTCGTAACGGCCGACGACGAGGACGTCAACGGCGGGTCCGCATCCCATGGTGCCGTCCCGAGTCCGAGGGGCTAAGTGCGCGCATGCAAATCCTGACGCTCCTGGGTCTGGCCTGGTCGGGGACTGCCTTTGGCGGCGAGCCCCTGTTCGTGCCCTCGTTCACGCCGAACACGCCCAACGAGGCCGCGCTCGCGCGGTCGCTCGAGCGGGCCGTGGTCAGCCGCCTGCGAGAGGACGGTCACGTCGTCATCGAGGCGGACGTCGCGGAGACCGTCACCGGCCCCGCAGCCATCGAGCGTTGCGCCGTGCTGCCGACGTGCCCGGGCGAGGTGCTGCCGCAGCTCCCGGCCCGGTTCTCGGTGGTGGCCCGGATCGACAAGCTGTCCGACGGCACGATCCTCGGTCACGTCGAGTACTACCGGGCCTCCGAGACCGCCGCGGTCCGCGTGACCGACGCCTCCGTCGCCCCCGGCGACGCCGTCGCGTTCGCCGACGAGGTCGCCCGCAACACGAGCGAGATCATCGACCTGACCGGCCCGAGCCCCGACGCGATGCGCGAAGAGGCTCGCCAGCTCGTAGCCGAGGGCCGAGCCAGCGAGATCCCGAAGCCGGCTCCCGCAGCGAGCGCCGTCGCCGCGGCCCCCGAGTCCAGCGATCCCCTCCTGCCCAACCCGTTCGACGGCGAGGCCCCGGCCCCCGAACCGGAGCCCGAACCCGCCACGCCCGCCGAGCCAGCGCCGATCGTCGGCCCCCGCGGAGACGGCTCCACGCCGCACACCGCCCCGATCGCCGACCTGATCGAGGGCACGAAGGTCAAGCGCCGCTACCTGGTCGGCGCCGAGCGACACTTCAAGAAGTCGGGGCTCGACCCCCGCGACTACCTCTACGTCGCCACCCCCCACGCCGGGCGCGTGACCATCGAGGTCCGCGCCGGATTCGGCAGCGGCGACATCAACCGGCAAGCACGCCTCCGAGCCGAGGTCGTCGACGGCGAGCAGCAGAACGCCTGGTACCGCGAAGGACCAGCCGTCGGACAGAGCTTCCGGGGGGAATTCGTTCTCGGCTACGCGCCCACCACCGTGTTCGACATCGGAGCCCTCGTGGGGCTCCAGTACGGAGAGCGCACGGTGAATACCGGCGTCTACAGCCCGATTCCCGACAGTCCCCAGGTGGAGCGCCGGTCCAACGCCGACGAGAGCCTTGCGCTGAACGTCTACCTGCAGCCTCGATTGCGGGTCTTCCTCGTCCCCTTCGGACCCGCCAAGCCGTTCGTGGTGGGCGGGGCCGAGTTCCGCTTTATCGACGGCTACGCGATCGCCGGAGGGGACGGCACGACGTTCGTGACCCCAGAGGCCGACGTGGTTCCGGGCGCGTTCGGGGGCGCGGGCATGATGATCGACGCAGGCCCCATCGTCGGCCTGTTCGCAGAGGCGACCTATACCCAGCACTTCGGACCACGCGCCGCGCCCTCCGAAGGCACGCAGGCCGGCTCCTGGGACTACACCGAACCCGCCTTCGGTGCCACCCAGTCGTCCACGGTGGCCGTCAACGGCGGCGTCCAGTTCCGGCTGTGAGGCTCCCGGCGGGGCGCGCCGTGGCAGGCTTGCCCCATTAAGGGAACGGCGTACGTCACAACCGCGCGGGCCGGAGGCGGCCTCACGGGGGGCAAGTGGGCAACAAGAAGCACGAGCGCGACGCCGAAGCCGACTTCTTCGGAGACGACGATCTCGGCTGGCTCGACGACGATCAGGATCCCAGCGACGACGCGCAGCCACCAGCACCGTCGACGGGCGACACGGTCCTCTTCTCGTCGCAGGCAACGTTGCCTCCGCTACCCCCCGCTCCGGAAGGTGCCAGGGGCGAAGTGCCCCCGCCCTTGCCACCCGATCTCGACGACGCGCCGCCGCCGCTGCCCGACGGTGACCCGGCCGGGATCCTGCCCGCCGCCGCCCACGCCTTGCCGGCGCCCGCGCCCGCCGCCGCGCCGCCCGCCCCGCCCCCGCCCCCCGCCGCGCTGGCTGGCTCGACCCTCAACCCTTCGGCCCCG
>CAZZLC010000220.1:0-2092 GCA_964655065.1 uncultured Enterobacteriaceae bacterium
GATGCGCGCTCGCGTGGGCATTTCTGCCCACGGTGCGCCAGGCCAAGCCTGGAGAGGGAGGACGATGACCTGACTCTGAAACCTTCACTGGAGTCCCGCGGGTACCCAACCCCGCCCGCCGAAGGCTGGTCCCCAGGCGGAAGCGAGTCTTGCGCGGCGTGCGGGCGACCCGCGCTGCGAAGCGTAGACAGCGAGCGTGTAGGCCGTGTGATTGAGCCCCGAGATGAAATCACCCGCGAGGGCCGACGCATTCGTGGGCGCGGAAGGCAACACCGGATCCTCTGGACGACCTGAGGACTCCGGCCTCGCCGGGGTCGTAGAGCAGGGCATGCACGCACCGGACTCCCCAGGAACCTGGGAGGCCTCGACATCTCCTCGGAAGGAACCGGCCAGCGGTCCGGTAGAAAACCGCGCAGGGAAGACGCGTCCTTCGACCTTGCTCAGCCAGTGGACGCACCGAGGTACCGCCGACCGAAGGAAACGAAGCGACGCGGGACGGAGTCGAGGCGTCGGAGCGAGCCGTAGTACCGCCGAACGCGGGGAACCCGAGCCGCGGGGACCCGCTGGAGGGAAGGGCGAGCTGGAGACGAGGACCCGTGGCAAGGACAGATGCCGAGACCCGGAGCTCGAATGAGCGTCTCAACGAAACTGCAACGGATAGCGAGAATGGCGAAGGAGCACCCCGAGCGTGCCTTCACCAACCTGGCCCATCACATCGACCTCGACTTCCTCCGTGAGGCCTACCGGCTCACGCGGAAGGACGGGGCGACGGGCGTCGACGGCGTCACTGGCGAGGACTACGGCCGGGACCTGGAGGGGAACCTCCAGGACCTGCTCGATCGGTTCAAGTCAGGGCGCTATCGCGCACCGGACGTGCGACGAGTCCACATCCCGAAGGGAGATGGACGCACTCGCCCGCTCGGTATCCCGACCTTCGAGGACAAGGTGCTCCAGCGCGCCGTGGCCATGATCCTCGAGGCGGTCTACGAGCAGGACTTCCTGCCCTGCTCGTACGGCTTCCGCCCCGGACGATCGGCTCACCAGGCTCTGGAGGCCACCTGGAAGGGATTGATGGACATGGGCGGTGGAGCGGTCGTCGAAGCAGACATCAGGGACTGCTTCGGCACCATCGACCACGCTTGGCTGCGGAAGATCCTTGGCCGACGGATACGTGACGGAGTGATCGTTCGCCAGATCGGCAAGTGGCTGAACGCGGGCGTCATGGAGCATGGACAGCGGGCGACGCCGACGGCGGGAACGCCCCAGGGGGGCGTGATCTCGCCGCTGCTCGCCAACATCTACCTCCACGACGTCCTGGACGTGTGGTTCGAAAGGTTCGCCCGACCGCAGCTCCGGGGTGGCGCGCAGCTGGTTCGGTACGCGGACGACTTCGTGATCCTCTGCGAACACGAAGACGACGCGCGCCGGCTCCACGCCGCGCTCCCAGGCCGCTTCGGGCGGTACGGCCTCGAGCTGCACCCCGCGAAGACCCGACTGATTCCGTTCCAGAAGCCGCCCCGCCGTCCCCCTGGGTCGAGCGTGGAGCCGACGGGCGACAGCTGGGACTTCCTGGGGTTCACCCACTTCTGGTCGATGTCGCGTCGCGGACGCTGGGTGGTCAAGCGCAAGACGATGGCGCCTCGCCTCGCTCGGGCGTTGAAGGCCGTTTCAGCCTGGTGCCGAGCCCATCGGCACCTGCCCGTTCGCGAGCAACATCGCGTCCTCTCTGCGAAGCTTCGGGGCCACTGCGCGTACTACGGAATCACCGGGAACTCGCGTGCGCTCTGGCAGTTTCGTCGTGGGATGGAGGAGACCTGGCGGCGGTGGCTCATGCGCCGCTCCGGCGGAGCACGGCGCCGGAACTGGGACTGGTGGCACGCGTTCAAGCGCCGCTGGTCGCTTCCCCCGGCCTTCGCACCGCACTCGATCTACCGCCGACACGTAGCGAATCCTCGCCTCTGAGGAGCCGGATGCGCTAGTCGCGCACGTCCGGATCTGTGGGAGGCCCGGGTCGGTGACGACCCGGGCCCACCCGACCTCTCAGCGCCTGGGCAGCAATCGCTGCAGCTTGCGCTGCCCAGGCCCTGATGAT
>CAZZLC010000221.1:0-2086 GCA_964655065.1 uncultured Enterobacteriaceae bacterium
GCTGGGATCGGCTTCCAACCATAGAACCGTGGTTATCGAGTATTCGCGGAGCACGAGGGCTCCGGGTCGGCGTGTACCTCCACGAACCCGTCCTCGAGGCGCACCGACAGCACGCCCAGCCCGAGGCGGCGGCACAGCCCGACGTTGCCCACGAACGTGCGCCAGCCCGCGCGACCCTTCCCGCGCGGCACCGCCAGGTACACGGTGTCGGTCAGCGCCTGCCGCGCCACCCCCTGCCGGAGGAGCCCGAGGGAGAACCCGAGCTTGAGCTCGACCACCACAGGGTCCACGCCGTCGCGCACCCCCACCACGTCGGCGGGTCCGACCTCGCCCTTGACCGCGTAGCCGAGCGCCTCGAGGAAGTGCTTGACCGGCCCGTAGAGCGCCGTCTCGCGGTCGACCGCCATGCCGGCCCCTGTATCGGGTGGGTCCGTCGAGGTCCGCCGGGGCCGCGATTAACTGCGCTTAAGTCGATTATGCGTCAGCCACGGGTTCCGGTGGAGGTGTCCTTCGACACTGGAGTCCACGATGCGTCTGACCCTGACGGTCTCTCTCGCCCTGCTCGTCGCCTGCGCCAACCCATCCGACGGGGTGGACCCGACGGAGCAAGATACCGGCGTTCCCCCCATCACCGACGACTGCGTGGCCTCCGACGAGGTGTGCGACGGCGTCGACAACGACTGCGACGGATCGGTCGACGAGGAGCCTCTGGACGGCGTGATCGCGGCCCCGGACCTCGACGGCGACGGCTTCGGGGACAGCACCGCGAGCGTGGTCGTCTGCACGGTGCCCGAGGATTTCGTCGACAACGCCGACGACTGCGACGACGCTGACGCGGCCGTCCATCCCGACGCGCTCGAGGTGTGTGACGGCGTCGACAACGACTGCAGCGCCGAGACGTCCGAGATCGGCCTGGCCCGCCTGCAGACCGAGGAGGGCGTCACCGACCTGACCGCCGCGCTCGCGGGCACGGCCGAGGCACCGGCCTCGCTGGTGATGGAGGCGCCCGGCACCCTCGAGCTCTGCGACGGCACCTACTTCGTGCACCTCGACGTGCGGGCGGAGCTCGCGATCGTCGGGCAGGGACCCGACCGCACGTTCCTGGACGGGACCGAGGCCGGCACCGTGCTCCGCTACGAGAACGGCGGCACCCATGCGCTCTCGGATCTGGCGATCCAGAACGGGTTCGGCGGCGACGCGAAGAACGACTGCAACGCCGGCGGGATCTGCGTGAGCGGTGGCGCGGAGCTCACCGGGGAGAACCTCGTCCTGCGCGACAACGTCTCGACCACGGAGGGCGGCGCGCTGGCGATGAACGGTGGCGTGGTCACGTTCCTCGACGTGGACCTGACCGGAAACACGGCCACCGAGCAGGGCGGGGCCATCCGGATCCGGCCCAACGGCCAGCTCACGATGATCGGCGGCTCGCTGACGTTCAACGAGGCGGACCGCGGCGGGGCGTTCTACCAGCTCGGCGGTCGGTCGGCGACCGTGTTCGAGGACGTGGTCATCGAGAACAACGCCGCGCGCGAAGGCGGCGGCCTCGTGCACGACAACGGCGACCTCACCCTTCGGGGCTCCCGGGTCGTGGCCAACACGGCCGAGACCCAGGGGGGCGGCATCCACAAGTTCGCCGACGAGCCGCTGGTCCTCGAGGACACGGTCCTGGCCGACAACACCGCCGCCCGGGGCGCGGCCCTGATGTCGACGGGCAGCGCGCAGACCACCACGATGACGTGCACGGCGTCGGGCGGCATCTTCGGCAACACGTCCACCAACGACGGCAACGGGGCCGTGGACATGGACAGCGGCACGTTCGTGGTGAGCGGCTGTGACTTCGTCGACCCGGTGAGCGGGGCGGGGAACAGCCCGGCGGACGTGCGCGCCGGCGGCCAGCAGTTCTCGCTGGGGGCGGGCTCGTTCATGTGCGACGGGAGCGGCTGCGCCGAGGTCCAGACGCTGAACTGACCGCCGCGCGCCCGGGGTCCGCGGAGGCCGCGCTCGGCCGGTCACGATCGGCTACCGGCCCGTGCCTAGTACGCGAGATCCCAAGTTCCGTCCGCGTTGATTGCAGGGCAGATGGCTG
>CAZZLC010000222.1:0-2058 GCA_964655065.1 uncultured Enterobacteriaceae bacterium
GCGTCAGCAGGCCGAACCACCGCTCCACCATGTTCAGCCATGACGCCTTCGTCGCCTTGATGTGGATCTGCCAGCGCGGCCGTCGTGCGAACCACCGCTTCACCGCCTCCGTCTTGTGTGACGACGCATTGTCTACGATCACATGAACGTCCATCCCGGCCGGCATCTGCGATTTCACCTCGCGCAGGAATGCGAGAAACTCAGTCGCCCGATTCGGGAGCGACGCTCTTTGATCAGCGGACAGTAATAGAGTTGCCGCGTTGGTTGCGACCGCCCGCCGCAATGCGGCGATACTCTCTCCCATCAGATCGAGCAGCACCTCGGCCTTCTGTCGTGGGTCGTCCGGGAAATCTGCATATCGAACCGGTCTTTCCTCTTTCAACGGCATCTTCCGTCATCTTTGTACCGATCTGCCAGCTCACGGTCGGGCGTGAAGTCATGCGGATGCATTTGCTTGTTAGACTGAACAGGTGTCGTACCTGATTAGCGCGCCGGCTCCGGCAGCGGCTCGCCACTCAGCAATCGCGTCAAGGTGCCGACGGCGTCCAGTGTACGGCGCTTGATCGTCGCCAGCACGGTCATGAAGGCCGCGTGGGCGTCGGCGCCGCGCGTCGTCTTCGAGCACTGCGAGACCTTGCGCGCGATCACGGCCGGGCGCAAGGCGCGTTCGGCGCGGTTGTTCGTCGGCTCCACCCACGGATCGGCCATGAACCGCAGCAGCGAACCGCGATCGTCGTGCCAGCCGAGGCCGTTGAGCAGGCGCTGGTTGCCCTCGTCGCGCAGCTTGCGGTCGACGAGCAGGTGCGAGAGCGCCGTGCGCAGCGGGCCGGCGCGGTTGCGGAAGGCACGTGCGGTCAACGAGCCCGTGTGCCACGCGGCGTGCAGCTCGCGCGCCTGCCGCAGCACGTGCTCGAGCGAACGCGGGAACGAGCGCGCGCCCGGGTGCTGCTTCGCCTTCACGTCGGCGATGTTGCGCGCCAGGTGCGCGAGGCACTTCTGCTGCTTCACGCCGGCGAGTGCGGCCGCGTCGTAGCTCGGGCCGCGGTCGGTGACCAGCGTGCCCGGCCAGTCGGGCGGGATCACTTCGAGCACCTCGTCCGAGCGGTGCCGCGGGCGGATCTGGAACAGCGTCACCGCCGGATCGCGCGCCGGCTCGCCGGCCGACTCGAACGCCATCAGCCACGCCTGCGGTTCCGGCTCGTGCGTCGTGCGCCAGCCGGTGTCGTCGGTGTGCACGACCGGCGCGGTTGCGAGTTGCTCGCGCAGCCGCTGCACCGCCTTGCCGACGGGGCGGTCGGGCGCGGCCTGCTTGAGCGCATGCTGCGTGATCGCCGATTGCGTGATGCGGATGCCGGTGCTTGCGGCGAACACGCCGGGCAGCTTGCGCGCCGGGATGCCTGCCGCGTATTGCAGCGTATGCGCGAGCGCGTGGACGTCGGCTCCGAAGCGATGCGCGGTGGCGCCGGTCTGATCGGGCGCAACAGCCGGATGCGCGCCGCGCGTGGTGCGCCCGCACCGACGGCAGACACAGATCGGCACGCGCACGGGCGTAACGACGGGCACGGGCGGCGGCAGCGTGGTGACGGTGACGACCTCGTCGCGCACGTGCTCGAGCGCACCGGCATCGGCGCCGCACTGCGCGCAGCCTGCCGGCGGCGCAGCGGCTTCTTCGGGCCGGTTCGGCTCGGGCATGAGCTTGCGGGTGAACCCGCCCTCGCCCGGCTTGCGCCCGGGCCGCTTCGGCTTGAGCTTGCGCCTGCGGCGCGCAAACGGCGCGGCCGACTTGCCGCCGCGGTGCTCGTCCTCGAGTTCCGTGATGCGCGCGCGCAGCTGCTCGTTGTCGGCCCGAAGCCGCTCGTTGTCGGCGCGCAGCCGCTCGTTGTCGGCAAGCAGGGCAGCCACCTGCGCTTCAAGGCGCTCGATCCGCTCGCGGTCACTGGTCGCGTCGTGCTCCATGCCCGCCAGCTTGCCAACACACCCCGGGCAGAACCAGGTTTGACATGTGGCAATGAGGGCGCCGCGCACAATTCCAGACAGCTGGCCCGCTAATCAGGTACC
>CAZZLC010000223.1:0-2057 GCA_964655065.1 uncultured Enterobacteriaceae bacterium
TGCTCAGCCCCGCCGACAAGCCCGAGGAACACCTCCAGGCGATGGAGATCATCTTCAAGAATCTCGGACTCGATACCTTCCGGCGCTTCCTCCGCCACGCCGGCTCGGTCGAAGAAGTCCGCGAGTTGCTCGAGGAAGCGCGCCAAACCCAGCCTCCGGGCTAACCCGGCCCCAACCGCCCGGCCCCACGCCCACGCCGCCCCAACGAACCTCCATGCCCCAGCAGGCCACGCAGCGCGTCACCATCCGCAACCACCTCGGCCTGCACGCCAGGCCCGCGACGCTGTTCGCCGACACCGCCGCCGCGTACCGGTCCGCCGTCCGCGTCTCGCGCGAGGGCGAAACCGTCGACGGCAAGAGCATCATGCACATCATGATGCTCGCGGCGATCAAGGGCACCGAGCTCGAGATCACCGCCGAGGGCGACGACGCCGAGGCGTGTGTGGCGGCGCTCGCCGATCTCGTCCACCGCGGGTTCGACGAGGACTAGGTCGTGTCTGACGGCTCCAGGATGGCCAGGTACCGCCGGATGAAGGCGAGCTTGACCATCGCGAGGAAGCTGGTGGCGAGCTTCTCGTAGCGGAGCCCGAGCCGCCGGTTGTGCTTCAGCCAGCCGACGCATCGCTCGACCACGTTCCGGCCGCGGTAGATCGATCGGCTGAACACCCGTTGCACGCCGCGGCCGAGTTCGTCGCGACGCAGCGGGATCACATCGAAGACGCCGCGACGCTCACACCAGGCCCGGATCCGAGGGACGCTGTAGCCCTTGTCGCCGAGGATCCACGTCGGCCGCCGCCGCCTCGGCCGGACCGCGTCCATCAACGCCTCGAACTGCTTGGACTCGTGGGCCTGGCCCGCGGTCACCGTCGCGGCAAGCGGGAGGCCCGAGCCGTCGGTCACGAGGTGGAGCTTGGATCCCCACCCACCACGTGAACGACCAAGGGCGTGGTCCACAGGCTCTTCGGGCCTGTTTTTTTCGAGGTCTCCGACGCCCCGGCAGCCGAGACGTGCGCCCGGATGCTCGAGCCATCGACACACCAGACGTCCCAGTCGATGTAGCCGTCGGCGTCGAGCTTGTAGCGCAGGCGGTCGAGGATCCTGTCGATCGTGCCATCGTCGGTCCAGCGGCGGAAGCGGTCGTAGACGCTCTTCCACGAGCCGTACCGCTCGGGCATGTCGCGCCAGGGTGATCCGGACTTGAGCACCCACATCATCCCGTTGACCGTCGTGCGGTGGTCGTTCCAGCGTCCGCCCGGCTTGGGTTTGGGCATCAGCGGCCCGATGAGGTCCCACTGCTCGTCGCTGAGCTCGTATCGCTTCTTGGGCGGCATCCGGCCTCCAGCCCGGAGACCGAGTCCGTGGCCTCCGACACCGGTACCGTCGCACAAGAACGATCGAAGCGCAACCCGCTCACGCGCCGAAAATCAGAGCCGTCAGACACGACCTAGTCCGAGGACGGGGGCGACGACGGCCCCGCGATCGGCGGCTCGCCCCGCAGGCGGCGGCAGATGTCCGCGATGATCCCGGGTGTTTCCGACACGGTGAAGTGACTCAGGATCCGCGCGCCGGGGGTCCACACCGGGTCACGCCCCGGCGGCGAGACGTTCCGCGCACCGACCCACGTATCGTTGAGGACCGCGTACGGAACGAGGTCGTACCCCGCGCGCGGCAACGCTTCGTCGAGCGAACGCAGCAGCGCCGACCCGGCCCGCATCGCGCGCGCCGCGGGATCCGGCGCGATCTTATTCGCGATCTTCGCGCCCCGGTGCGGCGTCGCCATCGTGAACACCCGGGCCGCGCGGAGCGCGGGCGATCCGAACAGCTCCGTGGCGAGCCCGCGCGCGACGAGCCCGCCCATCGAGATCCCGACGAGATCCACCGCGTCGCGTCGCGCGGCCACGCCCGGGCGCCACGCCCGGATCGCGCGCCGCGCGTGCGCGATGATCGAGGCGAACGCGCCGAGGTTCGTGTACGAGATCGCGAGCACGTCGGCCGGTTCGCCCGACGTGTGCCGAACGAGCTGGTGGCGAAGCACCTGGGCCATCAACGGCCACGCC
>CAZZLC010000224.1:0-2012 GCA_964655065.1 uncultured Enterobacteriaceae bacterium
CTGGTGGAGCACGATGCCGCCGACGAGCTGGCAGTCGTAGTGCCTCATCCCGAGCTTGCGGCGTCCGGTCTCGCGCACGGTCGCGAAGGCTTCGACCAGGAGGTCATCGACCGCGGCGCCCTGGTCGAGCTTGGCGCGGAAGGTGTCGGTCTTCGCCGCGAGATCCTCGTCGGAGAGCTTCTCGAACTCGGGCTCGAGGTCGTTGATCCGCTGGACCAGCGGCTGGAGCTTCTTGAGCTCACGCTCGTTCGCATCACCGAAGATGCGCTTGGTGAGGTTGCTGATGGCGTCGAACATGGCGTTTCCCTAAGGGGGTCGCGGGGCAAGAGGTGCGAACGTAGCCTCGTGGTGGACGAACCGCCCCTGTCCGTCCGAGTAACCAGAGCGAGCACGTCGCAGCGGCTCCGCAATGCTAATCGCGAGGCGCGCCCTGCCAAGCCGGAGTCCACCCCAACCGACCGGGGAGGTAGTCCAGAGGGTCGACGGCATGGCCATCGAGCCGGACCTCGAAGTGAAGGTGGGGGCCGGTGCTCCGGCCGGTGTTGCCGAGCCGACCTATCGGCCGTCCACGCTCGACGCGCTGACCGACTTTGACCAACGCCTCGTCGAGGTGGGCGTAGAGCGTGGACACACCAAATCCGTGGTCGAGCTCGACGAAGCGTCCGTAGGTCGGCACCTCGGCCACGACGAGCACCGTCCCTTCCGACGCCGCCCAGACCGGGTCGCCGGGCACCCCGTCGAGGTCGATTCCCGCGTGGTGTCGCCATCGCAGACCCAGCGGATGACGACGCCAGCCGAACCCCGAGGTCAGCGTGCCCGCGGCGGGCCAGAACGAAGGCAGGGCCCGGTCGAGGGCCTTCAGCGACTCGAGCTCCTCGACGAGGACCGTGAGATCGGGCTCCGCATCGGCGAAGAGCAAGAGGAACGTATCGATGCGCGCCTCGAGGCCCCGCGCCCAGTCGGTCACGGGTCGGACCCGGCCTCCCGTGGTCTCTCCGACGTCCTGGGGCAGCGGTCGTCCGAGCGGGGCGTCGTCCTCGAACGCCCTCGGATCGACCCCCGACTGCGGCCCCGAGGCGCCGGTCGCTCCCCCGAGCGACTCGAGCTGCGCGTCGTAGAGCCGGAGTCGGAGCAGGATCCGATCGACCTCGTTCATGTCGCGCTCGACCGAGCGGAGTCGGTCCTGGAGCTCGGCGTGAGACCGGTAGAGACGTCCGTAGGCGACCGCGCGCGGCATGGCGATCACGAGGGCCAGCGTGAGCACCGCGACAGCGACCACGAGGAAGCGGACGAGCAGGTCTCGCGTCATGCCGCGAGTTCGACCCGGGCGATGATCGCGGTGATGTTGTCGTCGCCCCCGCGGTCGCAGGCCATCATCACGAGCTGGCGGGCCGCTTCCTGGGTGCCGTGGGTCGCGAGGACCTCGGCGATCTCCTCGGGGGTGACGAAGCCCGAGAGCCCGTCCGAGCAGAGCAGGTACTGATCCCCCTCTCGAACCACCAGCACCTGAAGGTCGACGTCGACCTCCTCCTGGTAGCCGAGCGAGCGGGTGATCACGTTGCGCATGCGGTGGTTCTTGGCCTCTTCGGGGGTGATGAGCCCGTGCTTCACCTTCTCGGCGATCAGGGAGTGATCCTCGGTGACCTGGCGGATCTCGCCGTCGCGGAGGAGGTAGAGCCGCGAATCACCCACGTGGGCCACGAAGGCATTGGGGCCCTGCAGCAGGAGCACGACCGCCGTGGTGCCCATGCCGTGGTAGCTCGGCTGCTGACGCGCCTTGTCGAAGATGCGCCGCCCCGCGAGCCGAATGGCGTGCGAGAGCTTGTGGCGCGTCAGCTCGACCGGATCGTCGGCGCCCTCGCCTGCGACCCCCTCGAGCTCGAGCGAGGTCACGACCTCTTCGACGGTGTTCACCGCGATCGCCGAGGCGTACTCGCCACCCGCGTGGCCCCCCATGCCGTCGGCGACGACGAAGAGGTTGAGCTCCTCGTTGATCAGGTAGTTGTCCTCGT
>CAZZLC010000225.1:0-2003 GCA_964655065.1 uncultured Enterobacteriaceae bacterium
GATGGTCAGATCGGCGTAGAAGCCACCGCCGGTCGCGGGAACCCGGACCTTCTGGTCGCTGTCCGCCGCGTGGCAGCCCGACCCCTTCGAGCGAGGGAACACGGCACCGAGGAGGTTCGTCTTGATCCGGGCGTGCCTCGGGCTGCCCCCCGACATCGCGTAGGGCACGCCATCGATCAGCTCGTGGCGCTCACCCGTCTGCTCCTCGAGCGCGCGCAGCTCCACCGGGTCGAGCCGACGGGGCTCCTCGGCGGTCTGCGACATCCGGTCACCTTCCTCGGGCATCGTACTCTCGTCCGCGGCTGCCGTACAGGGCTCGTATGCCCGCTCCGTATGCCAACATCCGGGTGCATCGAGGTGCATCCGAATCGCCGTCCGCCTGAACCACTCGAGCGAGGAAACGCCTCAGCGTGGCGGAAGGAGGTCGCTCACCTCGATCCTTCGACCCTCGACCTCGAAACCCTCGCCGTCGACGAGCAGAGCGACTCGGGAATACTCGGCGGCGCCCTCTCGCGGGACCGTGAACACGGAGGCGCGTCGGGCAGGGACGTCCACCTGGCAATAGCAAGGTACGCCTGCCGCGGCGTAGATGGCTGCCTTGGCCTGGTCGAGGGCCTGGCTCGTCACGGAGAGCTCGACCGCCATCACGACGTCGTGCCCCGTTGGATGGACCTCGAGGAAGTCGGCAGCGGAGCCACGGATGACCGTGCAATCCGGCTCGGGCATGCTGTGCTCGCCTGCCACGATGGGGGAGTGGTCCTGCACGTGATGGCCGTCGCTGAACGTTCGTGCGAGGGCTTGGTGAACGAGGACGGTCAGACCTCGATGCAAGGGTCCCTGAGGACTAACGACAATCAGGTCTCCGTCGAGCAGCTCCAGCGGCTCGTCTTCATCGAGCGCACCGGCCTTCACCATCCGCAGCACGTCGTCGACGGTGAGTCGGCGCCTCTGGAACGCGGGGTTGTCCACTCCAACCTCCGCTCTCCTCGTACTCTGGCCGTTGGAGGCCGGCGAGCGACGCTTCGCCGTGCGCTCGTTTGCTGAATCGGCATGAGGAGTCTGGTGCATCCGAATCCCCTCCATGACCCTGGGAGCACACTCCAGATCGAGGGGTCCCCGGCGAGACGCTTCCCACACGTTGCCGCATGCGGGTCAGATCGGTGGTTATCAGGCGGCTATGGACGATCCCGCCCACAAGCTCGCGTCACTGCACGCCTCGGCGCTCGGCTACCCCGAGGCCTACGAGGAACTCCCGTGGGGTCACCCCGCCATCAAGGTCCGCAAGAAGGTCTTCGTCTTCTGCTCGGCCCTGGGGACGGCCGACCCCCAGATGTCGGTGAAGCTCACGACGTCGCGCGATCGGGCGCTCGCCAACGCGAGCGTCGAGCCCATGGGGTACGGCCTCGGCAAGCACGGGTGGTGTTCCTTCTCCGACCTGGGCGCGGTGACGCTGGAGGAGCTCCTCGACTATGTCGACGAGTCCTACCGGGCCGTCGCACCAAAGACGCTGCTGCGCAAGCTCGGCGACGCTCGGCCGGAGCCTCGGCCCCCGGAGGCTGCTGCGGTGGTCGAAGACGGACTGCCGAGGGTGCTCGTCGTCGGCGCGGGGCCACGACGGCGAGACCGCGCCGTCAAGGGCCTCGTCGCCCAGGACTGCCCGGCGGCGGGCTCGGATCTGGACGACGCCCTCGAGCTCGCCGGGAGCTTGCAGCCGGAGGTCCTCGTGGTCGATGCCGGACGGGAGTCCGCCAAGGCCCTCGAGCGACTGTGGGAGCTCGTCGCCCTTTGTCCGGAGGCGCACGTCGTGGTGGCGGGTCTGAAGCCCGGTGCCGGCACCCCGCCAGGGGTCCACTCCACCCCGGAGCCGCCCGGCGATCCATCCACGCTGCGAGACGTTCTCGCCGCACTCGAGTGACCTGGAGGGTTCAGTGGAGGGCCCGGAAGGAGCTGATCAGCGGCTGGTCGTCGGAGCACACGGCGACGATTCGGTAGTGGTCGCCAGT
>CAZZLC010000226.1:0-1989 GCA_964655065.1 uncultured Enterobacteriaceae bacterium
CCCGTGGAGGGTGCGCCGGTTCGATAGTGCCGCACGCGCATCGAATTCGACGAGAGATTGGAAGTACGGCACACTGCTGACGGGCAATGACATTGAGACCGTTGAGCAACTTATCGACACCTTCCGCATGCTGGGACCATGATGACTTGGACGTTTGAAGCCACATTTTATCGTATGGGCGGGTACGTCTCGATTGAGCCGTTCTCCAGGGAAGCCGTCGAGCAACGGATTCTCCAGATGGACGATACCGTCAATACCGTGACGGTTGTCGCCCTCGAACCAACCGACCCGACGTTCTCACCTCGAAGACAACTCCGGTTCGCGGGGCACGGTAACAACCGAATGCTCTGCAGCTACCACGACCACTCGGCCAACGCAGATCCTGCGAAGTACGTCGTGAAACCCACGACCGAGACGGAAATGGTGGGCATCATCTCTGCCACGAGTGAATACGAGGTGCATCCGCGGTTCATGATCTCAACTGCCGATGCGCTAACAGCGCTCGATGCTTTTCTCCAGGACGCGAGCGCCAGCACGGCGCTCACCTGGGAAATCTTGCTTCCGGACTAATGTATCCAGTCACTGACGGCCTTCGCGGCGAATGAAGCTTCGGGTGAGATGGGGCAAGGAGGTGAGGATGGAAACGCCCGCTGCTCGCCGCTGGGCCACGGTGCTCTTGGAGGCGGAGGAGTCGGAACTATCGCTGCGTGCGTTCGCAAGATCGCGCGGGCTGAACCCGCAGACGTTGGCGTGGCGGAAGTGGCGACTGTCGCGGGCCTCGAAGGAGGAGAGCGCCTTCGTCGAGGCGCTGGTGCGTCCCACATCGGAGCTTCGAGTGCGTGTGGGGGAGGCCGTCATCGAGGTCGAGCCCGACACGGATCTGGCACTCCTCGCGCGGGTCGTCGGAGCCCTGTCGTGATCGGGGTCCCGCCACGGGTCCTGGTGTCGCGTGCGCCGGTGGACTTCCGGAAACAGATCGACGGATTGGCGTCAGTGTGCGAGCGGGAACTCGGCGAGGAGCCACTCCTATGTGGCGGGCTGCACTATGTGGCGGGCGAACTAGTGAGGAAGTTGGCAACGCCTGCCGGTGCTCTCGCCCTCGCCACATAGTCGTGTCAGGCGAGGCGCTCGAGCAGCTGCAGGACCGGGTCCTCGGGCCGGAATCGGTCCGGCATCGGAGAGACGTCGGCGTTGTCGAGGCACTTGCGCATCATCTCGACATCGGCCTCGGCGTAGCGGTGTGTGGTCGCGACCTGGGCGTGGCCGAGCCAGGCCTGGATCGTCACCAGGTCGGAGCCGGATTGGAGGAGCCGCATGGCCAGCGTGTGCCGCAGGACATGGGGGGAGACCCGCTTGTGCTCGAGGCTCGGGGCCTGCAGGGTCGCGGTCGCGACGGCTCGACGAAGGAGATGCGTGACGCCAAAGCGGGTGAGCCGATGTCCACGTCGCCCTACGAAGATCGCCCGGTGCTCGGCTGCTCCGACGCCCTGCTCCTCGCAGAGGGAGCGAAGGACCTGGACCAGCGGTGCCGCGAGGGGCACCCGACGCTGCTTCCTGCCTTTGCCGTGCAGGAGCACCTGGTACGGACCCTGAAGCTGCAGATCTGCGGCGTCGACCGCAATCGCCTCGGAGACCCGGGCGCCGGTGCGGACCAGGAACAAGAGCAACGCGTGGTCACGCCGACCCTGTGTCGTCCGTCGATCCGGGGCGGCGACAAGCGCATCGACCTCGTCGGTGGAGAGGTGGCACAGGGCCTGGGTGGTGCCCCGCTTGTTGGGGATGGCGAGCACCCGCTGGGCCACGCCGAGCGATGCGGGATCCTGAACGGCAACGTGGCGCAGGAAGGAGCGGATCGCGGTAAGCCGCAGGTTCCGGGTGGTGACGCTGTTGCCTCGGTCTTGCTCGAGGTGGTCGAGGAAGTCGAGCTCCTCCCCGTCGACGCCGTCGTAGGGCACCTCGGTCCGACCAGGATAGATCTCCGGGTCGTTG
>CAZZLC010000227.1:0-1885 GCA_964655065.1 uncultured Enterobacteriaceae bacterium
CGCCGGAGGCCGACGACGAGGAGCTTCCGCCGGAGGCCGACGACGAGGAGCTTCCGCCGGAGGCCGACGACGAGGAGCTTCCACCGGAGGCCGACGACGAGGAGGCTGGTGATCCCGTCCCCACCGAGGAGTTCGACCTCATGGGCGAGGACGAGGAGGAGCTCGAGACCGTGAGGTCCGATGCCGAGTGAGCGGTCGGCGGTCCGCCAGTGTGTCGGTTGCGGCGAGCGCACCGAGCGGGCGTCGATGGTTCGACTCGTCGTCGCCCCGGACGGCGGGCTGGTGGTCGACCTCAAGGGACGGCTACCCGGTCGGGGAGCCTGGGTACATGCGCGTGCGAGCTGTGTCGAGTCCGCCGAGGCCCGTCCCCACGGCCTGCACCGAGCGCTGCGCCAGAAGGTTGACGCGTCGGGGCTCGCGGCCAAGGTACGCGAGGCGGTTCGGAACGCGATGTTCCACGGTTTCTCGCTAGCCGCGGCGGGCGGAGGCCTGGTCGTCGGATTCGAACGACTGGTCACCGCGATCGTCGAGGGGCGGGTCCAGGACGTTCTGGTGGCCGAGGATACCGCGTCCCGAACGGTCCAGGCGCTGGGTCGCGTCATCGAGGAGAACCGTCCCGAGCATCCTGCCCTCACCATCCCGTGGACACGGGAGAACGTCGGTACCCAGATTGGTCAGGGCCCATGTGCGGTCATCGGGGTGGTCGCCGTGCCGGCCACCGACTATCTGCGTGCCCAGTTGCAACGTTTCCGGGATTTGGGTTAGGGCTCTGCGGACGGGTGGAGTGCGGCGATCCATCCCTCAACTTCATAATCGACCGGTTCGGCGAGTGGCTCCTGCGCTCTCCGACCCCCAGGGGAAACCGCTGGTCGATTGGTCGACGCCGAACCCCCGCTCGGTGCCTGACGCACCGGCGAGCGGTCGAACTTCTATAAAGGGCTGCATGTCGAAAAAGGACCTCCTCGAACGCTTGAACCGGGCCTCTTCGTCCGACGCGCCGGTGCGCAACGCGCGCCAGTCCGAGAAAAGTGCGCCTCGGAGCGGCGAGACGACTACCCGGGTCGGACGACGCGTGTTGCGTCGGCGTCCGAGCAAGAGAACTCCCGCCGAGGAACCCGCCTCGGCGAAGGCGGCGAGCGAGGAGCCGGCGGCGAACGGAGCGGCCGCAGATTCCACCTCGACGTCCCAGAGCAAGCGCGTGATGCGTCGGGCTCGCCGTGACGAGCCGGACGACCAGGCACCGGACGCCGGCGAAGCGACCGCCGAGCCGGTCGAGGCCACGCCCGAGCCGGCCCGCGAGGAGCCCGCGTCGGCGGCGCCCCCCGAGACTGCTCCCGAGCCCGCGGCGGCCGAGGCGCCAGTCGTGTCCGAGGGGGCGGGCGACGCCCCGGCGCCGGCCCGAGCCGGGTCACCCGCTCCCGAGGCGCAGCCCGTCGCCAAGAGCGAGCCTGCAGCAACGAGCGAGCCCGTTCCGGCGCCACAGCCGGAGGCTACTCCAGCGCCTGAACCAAAGCCGACTCCCGAGCCCGCGACGCCCGAGCCGGAGCCCGTCCAGGCTACGCCGGCTCCCCAGAAGGAATCGGTCGCCGAGGCGCCCGAGTCCGTCCAGGCCGCGGCGCCCGAGCCGACCTCGGAACCGTCGAGGTCGGCCCCGAAGTCAGAGCCGGAACCCCCTCGGGCCGAAGCCGCTGCGCCCGCGCCAGAGCGCAAGCGGGCACCGAAGGCCGCTCCGCCGTCGCCACGGGCCCAGGCCCGCGGCAAGTCCGCGTCCGACGACGAGACGGCCGCGCCGCCAGCCAGCTCCAAGAAGGCCGAGCCCTCCGCGAGCACCGAGAAGGCCGAGCCCTCCGCGAGCACCGAGAAGGCCGAGCCTTCGGCGAGCGCC
>CAZZLC010000228.1:0-1858 GCA_964655065.1 uncultured Enterobacteriaceae bacterium
GACCTCGCCGTTTCCGAGGATGGTGGCGCCCGCCAATCCGTCCACCCGACGGAAGTTGCGGTCCAGGTTCTTGACCACGGCTTGTTCCTGTCCGAGGACGTCGTCCACGAGGGCGCCGTACATGCGTCCCTCGGTCTCGAGGACGACCACGAGGGCCTCGGTGGGATCGGTGTGCTCGGTGTCGAAGCCGAAGATGGCGTGAACGCGTGCGAGCGGCACGAATCGGCCGCGCACCTTGACGAGCTCGCCCTTGCCTTCGACCGTCCGAAGATCGTCGCGCCGGGGACGCAGCTGCTGGACGATCGACAGCAGCGGGATGCACAGGATCTCGGAACCCACGCGGACGGTCATGGCGTCGATGATCGCCATGGAGAGGGGAAGACACAGGCGGAAGCAGCTCCCGCGGCTGCGGATGGACTCCATCTCCACCCGGCCGCGAAGGTCGGCGACCCCTCGCCGCACCACGTCGAGGCCCGACCCGGGGCGTCCGAGCTCGTCGGGACCATCGCCCTCGAGCCCCACACCGTCGTCGGCGACCTCGACGACGATCGAGCCTTCGCGCCGGAACGCCTGCAATCGCAGCTCACCTTCGGCGGGCTTTCCGGCCGCGAGGCGAACCTCCGGACGCTCGATGCCGTGTCGAACAGCGTTGTCCACGAGGTGCCCGAGGGAACTGGCGAGCCTCTCGATGACGTTCTTGTCGAGCTCGGTGTCGTCGCCGAGGATCTCCAGCCGGACCTGCTTCCCGAGCTCACGCGACAGGCCGTGCGCCATCTCGGTCAGGCGCTCGAACGTGCCCATGACGGGCACCATTCGCAGCCCCATCACCCGCTCTTGCAGGTCGCGCGAGAGCTGGTCCAGGGACTCGACGGCCGAGCTCCGGGCCCCCCGGTCGAGCTCGTCGTCGAGGAGAGCCCGGCTCGCGTGGGCCACGCTGATCACCATCTCTCCGACCAGATCGACCAGTCGATCCAGCTTGCGGGTCTCGACGCGAATCGACGAAGGATCCTGGCCATGGTCCGCGGACGAGGCGTCGGACTTCGCCTCGGAGGGTCCTGCGCGGTGGCTCGGTGCGCCGTCGTCAGCCGCCATCAGGTGCCTCGGTCTCGGCGCCAGGCGCGCGGCGGGAACCAGTTCGCGGCCACGGCCCAGGTGACGTTCAGGTCGTCGCGTGGCAGCACGACGTTGAGGAGCCCGAGTTCGACCCGTCCGCCGTGGGTCACCGGGAGCCCGACCCCGACGAACAGTCGGTTCTGATCGATGCCGCGCACCGAGCCCCAGTCGGTGTCGTCGAGGCCTACGAACAGCTCGTCCCACAGCGCCAGGCGCGCACGCGAGGGCTTCTCCGGTCGAAGGGTGAGCCGAACGAACTCGCGAAGGCGCAGGGCGAGGGGCCCGCCGCTCCCGGGAAACCGTTGTTCGAGGCGGGTTCTGGACTGCAGGACCAGCCGCTCGCCGAGCTTCACGTCGGCGATGATCTGTTCCCAGATCCGGTGCTCGTGGAAGGTCTGGCCTTCGTCGGGTACCGACGGAATCCAACCGTAGCCGACCCAGCCCGAGACGGCGTCAGTGAGCTGCAACCCGAGTCCGGGTCGGACGATGGCGAGGAACTTTGCGTCATTGCGGCGCGCGTGGCCGTCGAACCAGAGACGCGTGCGGCCCGCGAGGTCAGGCGAGGCCAGGACAGCGGTCCACACCGCGACGTCGTGCGTCGCCTGGGCCTGGGCGGGCGGGCTGCCGAGCATGCCGAGGATCAGCGCAGTCGCGGTCACGGCCATCTCCGGAAGGGCGTTTCGGGACTCGGGGTCGAGAACGGTCACCTCCGCAGGGCGGAGCGCGAACCTCGGTTCTCGACCGA
>CAZZLC010000229.1:0-1842 GCA_964655065.1 uncultured Enterobacteriaceae bacterium
TTCTTCAGCATCGTGGACGCACCCAGCTTCCAGACCCGGGAGCACGTCCTGCTGGTGCGGGCGCCGCCTCGCGGATCAGCCACTCAGGCTCATCGGGCGTCGACCAGAACTCGGGCGCGTTGGAGGCCGACGGAGACGGCAGCGTCAGGTCCGACGGCGAGGCCTGGACTGCCGAGCCCGCCGCGGCCACCACTCACGCTGCAGGACGCGCGACAGCACGCGTGACGAGGACCAGGAGGATCGAGCCGACCACGGAACCGAGGAGTCCTGCGGGAGCGAATACGTCGGGGCTACCCGTCGCCAGGTTGTAGACGAGCCCGCCGAGGAGCGAGCCGGTCATGCCGAGCAGCGTCGTGGCGACCAGTCCCATCGGGTCGGGGCCGGGCACGAGAAAGCGGCCAATCAGACCAGCGACGAGGCCGAGCAGCAGAAAGCCGAGAATGGACAAAATCATGGGTTCTCCTTTGTTGCTTGGGCCGAATCACCCTTCTCGCCACGAAAGATCTCGTCGAGCTCTCGTTCGATCTCGTCCACGGAACGCTCGACGTCGTCTCCCACCTCCCTCGAGGTGTCTCCGATCTCCTTGCGTGCCGCGTCGATGCGTTTGCCGAGATCCTCCAGACGGTCGGCCACGTCGGAAGACACGTCCTTCGCAGAGTTCTCCACGTCGTGGGCCATCGTGTCGAGGCGTTCGCCTGCCTCGTTGAGTCGCTGTTCGAGAACGTGGCGACGATCGACCAGCGCTTCGCCAACGTCCTCGATCTCTTCACCGACCGATTTCGTGCCGGGTTCCGCCTCGGTCAGCTCCACCTCTGTTCGTTCCGTGCTGCACGCAGTAGCGGCGAGGGATGCGGAAATGATTATCCAACGGGTCACGAGACCTCCTGACTGTGACGAGTGATTCACTGCGGTCCCGCGTTCTCGCGCGAGCGAAGACGACCCGGCGAATCGCGCAGAGCGCGCTTCGCGACGGCGAGCGGAACCGGTCGACGCTGGTGGCGTAGGGTCTGTCCCGGGCTCTTGAAGGGGTCGCTTCCACTTCGACAGCTCCCGGCAATCCGGTCCCCGCCGAAGCAGCGGATGGGTTGCACGCACGGGGTGTCGTGCGCACCGAATGCCGAGCACGTCCACCGCACGGCCTTGAACGGAGCCGCCAAGTGCCTAGCCACGAGCAGGAGGAGCAATGAGCTATGTGCGTCGCAGCCTCGGAAGCGACGAGCGCGTCGTCTACGAGGCCGGGTTTCCGTGGACCTACCACTTCGTCAGCACGGTCTACCTGCTGGTCCTCGGCATCATCGTGGTCGGTTTGGTCGTCTTCGTTCAGCGATGTGTCCGAGCGTGGGTGACGGAGATGGCAGTCACGAGCCAGCGCGTGGTGCTCAAGCAGGGATTCCTGACGATTCGGACGGAGGAGCTTCCGCTCGACACCATCGAGGAGATCAACCTCTCGCAGGACTTCTGGGGCCGTCTGCTCGGGCACGGGCGGCTGTGCATCTCGGGGACGGGTGACGGCGCCATCGAGTTTCCCCCCGCCAACCGGGCGCTCCAGTTCCGCGCCGCGATCGAGGACGCGCGGATGCGCAGCGAAAATTAGGCCCCTCGATCTCGGTCTCTGCGCCGGCGCGCTTGGCGAAGCCGAGCGCGGAGCAGGCGACGACGTCGACTGCCGGCCGAGACCGAGGCGCCCAGACATCGCGGTCCCGCGTTCTCGCGTGAGCGAAGCGAGGGGGAGACGACCGAGCGAATCGCGCGGAGCGCGCTTCGCGACGGCGAGCGGGACCGGTCGACAGTGCGGTCCCGCGTTCTCGCGTGAGCGAAGCGAGGGGGAGACGACCGAGCGAA
>CAZZLC010000230.1:0-1817 GCA_964655065.1 uncultured Enterobacteriaceae bacterium
GTCGCGCTTAGCCCCGTGAAACGGGGCAAGCGCGGGGGGTGAGCGCGAGAGGGGGTGTCCCCCTCTCGCTCAGCCGCCCGGGGAGGCTATGAGGGCCGTCTGGCCACAACGGTGAAGGCCCGGAGCTGCAACTCCGGACCTTCTGGGCGCGCCGCCGACAATCAACAGGGCACACCCGCCTTGTTCGTCACCTGGGGCGCCCGCGTCGTCGAGGCCAGCCAGGCCGACAATCTCGTACCGACTCTACAACTGCCGGCGTTGTGGCAAGCAGATCTCGCTGTGCTCTCGCTGCGATCGAGGGAACATCTACTGCCTCGACGGGTGCGCGGCCGAGGCGCGTCGGGACAGCCTGCGGCGGGCAGGGCGTCGGTACCAGCAGTCCGAGCGCGGTCGGTCGAACCATGCCGCTCGGCAGCAACGGCACCTCGAACGCCGTGAAGCGAAGATGACGCATCAGGGTTCACCTCCGACAGGGCCGGCCCCATCCTCGGAGCCGATCCCGGCCAGAGCGGCTGGAGGTCCGGAGGATCCGAATGACCCACATCCCGATCGTACGCGGCTCCCGGAAGGCGGGGCCGTCCCACCTCACCGCCAGGAGGCGGCGCACACGAGCCGTCCCCGACCCCGCCCTCGCTGCTCCGGTTGCCAGCGCGTCCTGCCACCGTTCGCGCGTCGAGGGCCGCTTCGACGGCGACCTCGAGCACGCCCTCCCCCGACGGCGTCGCTTCGGCCAGGGTGACCGCCGCTCCCTCGTTCCCGGGAGGCGGCTGTGATCCCCGAGGACCTCGAACAGAAGGTGCTCCGGCTGCACTACACCGAGAAGTGGACCGTCGGCACCATCGCCCGCCAGCTCGGCCTGCACCACAGCACGGTGACCCGGGTGCTGCGCGACCACGGCGTGCCCAAGCCCATCCTGCGTCGCCCGCGCCTCATCGACCCCTTCCTGGCCTTCCTGCACGAGCAGCTCGAGGCCTATCCGACGCTGCCCGCGAGCCGGCTGTACCCGATGGTCGTCGAGCGCGGCTACCCCGGCAAGCCCGATCACTTCCGCGCGATCGTGGCCCAGATCCGCCCGAAGAAGCCCGCGGAGGCGTTCCTCCGCATCCGGACGCTGCCCGGCGAGGAGGTCCAGGTCGACTGGGCCCACTTCGGCAAGGTCCAGATCGGACGCGCGACGCGGCAGCTGTCCGCCTTCGTCATCGTGCTGTCGCACTCGCGGATGCCGTTCGTGCGCTTCTTCTACGATCAGCGCATGGCTAGCTTCCTCGCGGGACACGTCGAGGCCTGGGACTTCTTCGGCGGGGTGGCCCGCCGCGCGCTGTACGACAACCTCGAGTCCGTCGTACTGGAGCGTCGCGGAGACGCGATCCGCTTCCACTCAACCGCCCTGGAGCTGGCGGCCCACTACGGCTACGAGCCGCGGCCCGTCGCCGTGGCGAGGGGAAACGAGAAGGGAAGGACTGAGCGGATGATCCGCTACCTGCGGACCTCGTTCTGGCCGGCTCGAACCTACGACGATCTGGCCCATCTCAACGCCCAGGTCCGTCGCTGGTGCCTCGAGATCGCCGGGGCTCGCAAGCATCCCGACGACGACACGCTGACCGTCGTCGAGGCGTGGCAGGACGAGCGGACCCGCCTCCTGCCGCTGCCCGGAGACCCCTTCCCCGCCGTCGAGCGCGTCGAGGTCAAGGTCGGCAAGCAGCCCTACGTCCGCTTCGATCGCAACGACTACAGCGTGCCCCACGACCGGGTCCGCCGCCCCCCCCTCGAGTTCGTCGGCGAGCTTCTGGGCGTCGTCGGGCTCGAGTGCTGGCGCG
>CAZZLC010000231.1:0-1729 GCA_964655065.1 uncultured Enterobacteriaceae bacterium
TACGAGCGCCGCCGTCCGGAGCGGACGACGCTGTACCAAGTGGTGCAGGGCAACCTGGAGACGCTGCGGGCGGCGTCCGAGGAGGGGCTCGCGAGCCCGTTGCCCAGCTTCGTGACGAGCGAGCTCGAGGGGTACCTCGAGTGCGGGCTGCTCTGTCGCGGTTTCGCGCTGCTCTCGTGCACGGAGCCGGAGTGCAAGGCGCGGCACCTGGTGGCGTTCAGCTGCAAGGGGCGGGGTTTCTGCCCGTCGTGCCTGGGTCGTCGCATGGCGCAGACGGCGGCCAACCTGATGGACCACGTGTTGCCGGAGGGGGTGCCGCTGCGCCAGTACGTGCTGACGGTGCCCTTCGAGCTGCGGGCTCGGCTGGCGTACGACAAGGCGCTGCTGGGAGGCGTCTCGCGAGAGCTGTCGCGTGCGGTGCAGGACTTCCACCAACGCCGCTTCGCCTTCCTGGGCACGGCGGGAGGTCAGACGGGAGCAGTGACGGTGGTGCAACGCACGAGTTCGGACCTGCGGCTCAACCCTCACTACCACATGCTGGCGTTGGATGGGGTGTACGTCGCGCGCGACGACGGCGACGACGGCGACGACGACGGCCCACCAACGTTCCACCAGCTGCCGTCCCTCAGCTCGATGGACGTCGCCGAAATCCTGCAGGCGGCGCGGGTGCGCATCGTGAGGTTCCTGACGCGGCAGGGGGTGATCGCGGACTCGGAGGACCACGAGTTGCTCGACGACGCCGGTAGCGATGCGGAGCCAGGCCTCCGTCACCTCACGGCAGCTGCGGTGACGGGACGAGTGCCGGCGGGCCCAGAGCTGCGCCAGCGTCCACCCGTGACGCTCCGGGAGCGCGGCGAGGTCCGCGTCAGTGGCGCATTGCTGGCCACGGACGGCGGCTTCACGCTTCACGCCGCGACGGTCGCGGCCGGCCACGACGCCGCGGGCCGCGAAGCGCTGGTGCGCTACGTGCTGCGACCGCCGCTGGCGCAGGAGCGTCTGACGCCCGCGAAGGACGACCTCCTGAGGCTGACGCTCAAGCGGCCATTCTCGGACGGGACCTTCGCGCTGGAGCTGGACCCGCTGTCGCTGCTGTGTCGGCTGGTGACGACCATCCCGCCACCGCGGTTTCACACGGTGAGGTACTCGGGAGTGCTGGCCTCGGCGAGCAAGCTGCGCCCCCGCATCGTGCCGCAGCCTGCGGCGAAGGATGAGGATGGCGATGAGTCCGTGGCAGCGCGTGGTGAAACCACCACGGGCGGCAAGCGCTGCGGTTGGCGTCCCTGGGCGGAGCTGATGAAGCGCACGTTTCAGGTGGAGCTCGAGAAGTGCACGCTGTGCGGCGCGCCCATGAAGCTGCGTGCCATCGTCACCGATGCGGCGAACGTGCGCCGGTACCTGCGCCATCTCGACGAAGCGACGGAGCTACCGCCGCGGACGCCAGCTCGCGATCCGCCGTACTTCAAGAGTCACGTCGTCCGCCGCAAGCTCGCCCGTCAGCTCGAGCTGGTGGCTTGAGGACGCAATGCCCGGCGCGCGCCCAGCGCGTCCGGGCAGCGGTGCGTCCGGAGGCCCTGCCGGGCCCTGGGTCGGAGCGTGGGCTCCTTGGCCGACGCGGGGCGACGAGCCGGAGTGGACGACGGAGCGCCAGGTTCGAGGCCGATGCTGGAGTTGGCTCGAGGGTCGACCTGAGAACGGGGGTCGGGAGGGGCGCTCGATTTACCTACGCGCC
>CAZZLC010000232.1:0-1716 GCA_964655065.1 uncultured Enterobacteriaceae bacterium
GGGTGCGGCTCTCATGGAACGACGGATTCCCCGTCATTTCACCAGTCTGAGCTTCGGTCGTGAGGGAGGTAGCGGGCATGGGATGGTGCCGTCGGCGTAACGACTGACGTGGGTGCGCTCCTGTTCACGTTCGAGGTGGAAGCGCCAGTAGTCGTCGAAGTCACCGTTGGTGACCAGCGCACGCAGGCGGAGCACCGCCTCGGCACCAGCGAGTGACCATCGCGCACCGGTGCGGTCCATGCGATCCCGAACGAGGTAGCGGCACGCCCCCTCGATGACGCCGGTGGCGATGGGCAGCCCGTCGCGAAGGGCGCGATCGTAGCGCAGGAGTCGGGTGTGGTTGACGAGGTAGCGTGCGCAGTCGTCGACGGGCTTGCGGTCCTTCTCGCTCAGCCCTCGCGCGGTGGCGTTACAGCGCATCCCCTTGGCCAGGTAGCCCGCGGTCTGTCCTTGGAGCAACCCGAGCAGACGTTGCTGCACCCAGTCCTCAGCTTCCTTCGTGCCTGCCGGGTGGAAGCAGTAGGCTGCCTTCCAGAGATACTCGAGCACGTGGATGACATCGAGGATCAGCGTGATCTGGACGCCCAGCTCTCTGGCCACTTTGCGGATCACCGCAATCTGGTCACGGTTTCCGTCGACCAGCACGACCCAGCGACGCTCACGCTTCGGGTCCCGTCGCAGCGCCTCCGCGAAATGCTGGCGAATGACCTGTTCGGCGTCGTTGACCACGCTGGCCGAGACTTGCTTGTTGAAGGGCCGAGGTCGCCGCTTGCGGATCACGTCGGGCGGCGGGCGCAGCTCGTGCATGACGTCCCTGGGGGTGCGCACGAAGGCGGCCACCGAGTAGATCGCGCCGACTTCTGCCATCCTTTTGCGGTTGCGCTTCTCGCCCTTCGTCAGTCGCGTGCCAAGCTTGCGCGTCGACTTGGTGGCGGCCTTCTGGGTCGCCGGGCGCAGAGCATCCGGGCGCATGACGATGCCAGCCCCGTCGAAGGTGAGCACCAGCAGGTCAGTGGACGCTTCCGGTTGCATCGTTCGTGTGGCGTAGAACTCCTCGAAGTCCACTGCCGCCCGGATGGCGAGTTGTTCGACCTGGCGCTTGGCAACCGCCGCCCCGGTCCGCTCTCCCAGCAACTCGACGACGTCCTCGTAGGAGTCGGAAGCCACGCGCTCTGCCACCAGGCGTCGGACTCCGTAAGAGTACAGCTCGTCCGGCAGGTGCAACGAGGCGTCCATCGGATGCAGTCCCTCCACCCCGGGTCCCTGATACGCGAGGCGAATCACCTCGACGTCACCGAACAGCATGCGCAGCGGTCGCTTGGTGTCGCGTCGCTGGTGCGTGCGGCGGATGCCGTCGGCACCCCGAACCTCGACCGGGCGCTCCGCTGCACCTCGAAGCTCCAGGTGCGCCTGCATCATCCGTCGCATCCATTCCCGGCCGTCTCGCTCGATGCACGCCTCCAGCTCGTCGTGCGCGGCCTGCAAGGCACCGCTGGAGCGCAGAAACTCCTCGGTGGTTTCGGCCTGCTTCCGAGCCATCGCGAAAGGGTCGTGTGCGGCGGTTTCGATCGGGTATGCTGCGCTCATTGGGTCCTCCTGGGAGTTTCGTGTCTGTCAACCCGAACCTACCCAGAAGGGCCCATTCGTACGAGCCCTATCCGCCAATTCCCAGCGAATTTGCGTCAAATCGCGTCGTCGCCATGGAGCCGCACCCAA
>CAZZLC010000233.1:0-1706 GCA_964655065.1 uncultured Enterobacteriaceae bacterium
CCCACTCGTGATGCAGGCCGCCCAACACTAGGAGTTCAACAACCTGGCCTGGGTCCCCAGAACTGGCCGGAGCAGTTGTGCCTGCTCGGCGAAACGCTACCGAGAAGCGTTCGCCCCTTCGCAGGGCGGTGCTCCTGAATCCGTCCGTCGACAAGCTGGGAGCGCCGACACCAAGACCCCTCGTCGGGCACGTCGACCTCGGTCGACGTCTCGCAGGCGGCGGCCAGCCCCACGGAGGCGACGAGCAGCCAGGCCCGACGGGTCATGGCGCCACCCCGTCGAGGTCCACCGGGCCCTGGAACGAGTCCTGGTTGTCGGTCCGCAGCAGGATCGTTGGGGGTGTCAGCACCACGACCGTGGTCTCCTCGGGCGCGAACGTAGCGAGCGCCCAGCCGTCGGGGACGGTGGGGACCTCCTGCGTCCGCGCCGGATCCCGAGTGATCCGCAAGTAAGCTTCACCTTCGGGGGACGTCAGGGTGGTCATCTGCAGACCCGCCTCGAAGGTCAGGCGGTGGTGCTTGTCGACCCGCGTGCTCACGAGCAGACCGCCGTCGTCGGCGGGCTGGCCCCGCTCCGAGAGCGTGGCCACGTGGCGCCAGCGGTGACCGAGGAGGTCGATCTCGTCGAAGCGACCGGGCTCGGTCTCGCCGGGCGACATGAGGAACTCGCCGAGGCTGGCCTCGAGGTCCCGGGGGTTGGAGATCCACCCGGCGGGGAGCGCCAGGGCCTCGAACTCGACGTCCGTGATGTCGACCGCCATCCACGCGATGCCCTGGGGGCCGTCGATGATCTCGAAGCCGGTAGACCGCCACGCACCGTCGGGCTCCCCGACGGCGTCGTCGGGCTCGGTGGTCCCCTCGCAGGCCATCAATCCGACGAGGCAGGCCGCGAAGAGCGTCTGGAGCTTCGTCAGTCGCATGTGCACGACACCGGGGCGTTGGTCAGGGGGGTGGTGAACGCGCTCGGGAAGCACGCCGAGCCCTCGAAGGGCAGCTGGGTCTCCACCGCGGGGTTGCAGTCGTGGCAGCACAGGTACGAGCCCTCGCAGGTGCCCGCTTCACAGCCCTGGGGCGTGCAGAAGCCGCCCGCGCCCCCGTCCGACAGGCAGATGAAAGTGTCGTCCGGACAGTCGCTGTCCTGCTGGCAGAGCGAGCCGGTCCCGTTCGGGGTCACCTCCGGCATCGTCGGGCCCCCGTCGTCGTCGACGTAGGGGATGGCGGAGATCGCGGGGAACATGATCATCGAGTCGTTGTCCGCGAAGGCGGCGTAGCGGTGGTAGCGGTTCTCCTGCCGGGTCTGGTCGTCGAGCAGGGCCTGGAAGCCGGCTTGGCTCGACATGTGGATGATCTGGATCTCGTCCCAGCCCGCGTGCTCGCCGACCAGTGTGCCGGTGACCTTGAAGAAGGCCGTGGGGTAGTGCCCCAGCTCGGCGGACGCGCCCGTGCCGCTGGACTGGTAGAGGTTCCAAGCCTCCGCACCGGTCCGCTCCGGCTCGTTCGCGCCGGGCTCGTACTGAGCGATGTCGTGAAAGTCCATGACGTGCATGAGGTCGAAGGCCGGGTCCTCGGCGGTTGGGGGGAAGGCCGCCTCGGATTGGTCCGGGTCCAGCGGCGCCGGGAGCGGCTGCAGCTCGGTGAACATGACTCGGGTCATCTCGACCCCCGCGTCCTTGTGGATCTGCGTCTGTTGGAACTCTGGGCTCGTGA
>CAZZLC010000234.1:0-1704 GCA_964655065.1 uncultured Enterobacteriaceae bacterium
ACTGGAGCGGGGCACCTTCGAGTTGCCCGGCGCGGCCCGGGATGGCTCGGTGGAGCTGCGCTGGTCGGATTTGGTCTTACTTTTGGAAGGCATTGAAATGAAATCGGTCGTGCGGCGAAAACGATACCGTAGAGTAGCCTGAAAATCGGATTAAAGGAGTATCTTTCCACCGTGGAAGTAACGATATCCAAGGCGAAATACGATGCACTCAAGGCGGAAAATGCCGCTTTACGTTACGAGCTCGAACAGCTCAAGCGACTGATCTTCGCCAGTAAGCAGGAACGCTTCGTGCCCCCGACTTCGGCCGAGCAACTGGCCTTGGAGCTGGGCGATCAATCCACCCCGCAGGCTGCTGCTCCCAGTAGCGAGACGATCACCTACCAGCGCCGCAAAAAGCCGCATCCGGGTCGCACGGCACTGCCGGAGAATATCCCCACCGAGGAAGTCGTCATCGAGCCCGCAGAGGATACAGCGGAGCTGGAGCTAATCGGCACCGAAGTTACCGAGACGATCGACTACCGTCCGGGTGTCTTACTTAAGCGGCGCTATATCCGCCGCAAGTACGCGCGACCGACCCCCAGCGAAGAGCAAGCCGAGGTGGTCATCGGTGAGCTACCGGTGCGCCCCATCCCGAAGGGCATCCCCGAAGTCGGGCTGCTGGCCCATCTGCTGGTAGCCAAGTACGTGGACCACCTGCCATTTTACCGCCAAATCGAGCAGTTCAAGCGGCAGCACGGCTGGGTGATCCACAAATCGACCATCAACGACTGGTTCTGTGCGTGTTGTACCTTACTGGAGCCGCTCTATGAAGCCCTGCTAAAGCGGGTCTTAGATACCGATTACCTGCAAGTGGATGAGTCGCCCATCAAAGTACAAGATGCGGACAAAAAAGGGGCTACTCACCAAGGCTACCAGTGGGTCTATCGCAACCCCGGTAACGGACTAGTCTTATTTGACTATCGCCGCGGTCGTGGCATGCACGGGCCCAGAGAGCGCCTAGCCGACTTTGCCGGCACCTTGCAGTGCGACGGCTACAAGGTATATGCGAGCATCGCCCGCAAGTCAGCCGGACAGATCCGTTTGGTGAGCTGTCTGGCCCACATCCGTCGTAAGTTCTACGAGGCGCGCGAGCATCATCCCGAGCTGGCCGAGTATGCGCTCGGGCAAATCCGCCAGCTCTATGCCCTGGAGCGTACCTGGCGGGAGCAAGGGCTTGATGCGAACCAGCGTCAGAAACAACGCCAAGCTAAGGCCCAGCCGATCTTCGTAGCCTGGCTGGGCTGGGTGCGAACCGAACAAGCGAACAACCTAACCAAAGGTCCAATCGGTAAAGCACTCCACTATGCCAAAGAGCAGCTACCCTTGCTAGCGGCTTGCTTGGAGGACGGTCGCATTGAAATCGACAACAACTTGATCGAGAATGCCATCCGTCCGCTCGCGCTGGGACGTAAAAACTACTTGTTTTCCGGCTCGCACCAAGCAGCCCAGCGCACCGCCATGATGTACTCCTTCTTTGCTAGTTGTAAAACGCTCGGGGTGAACCCCTGGGAGTGGCTGCGCGACGTGCTGCAGCGCATCCCGACCCATCCCATCAATCGCATCGAGGAGCTACTGCCCGATCAGTGGGTAGCGGAGCAATCCGTGTTAGCGCAAAGCTAGACCGTCCCAGAATAGCTGACAAGACGTAGTTGCTCGGACGCTTAC
>CAZZLC010000235.1:0-1703 GCA_964655065.1 uncultured Enterobacteriaceae bacterium
ACCAACGGGGACTTTGCCAACAACCTGGATAGCTGGGTGGCATTCAACCTCAACGGCGATGCGTCCACAGGCGTAGCAGAACTCACCCGCAACGACACGCTCGACAACGGCATCCTCGCCCAGAACCTGAACACGGGCGGCGCGATCCCGGCAAACACCAGCTACGACGTGAGCATCGACCTGGGCAACACCTCCAACCAGTCGAAGTACGTCACGCTGCTGCTGTGGGAGTTCAACAACTTCAACAACTTCGGCATCTGCTTCTTCACCGTCCCGGCGAACACCCCGCTTGCCACCTACACGCTGCAAACCAACGTCGGTCCGACCGGGTGGAACCAGGCAGACCTGTGGCTGTTCATCGACGACTTCTCCAACCCATCGTTGCAGGTGGACAACGTCAGCGTGACGCCAAGCCAGACGCCCGTGACCCAGACCAACTGTGGTGCGCCGCTGGTGGATAACGGCAACATGGTTGTCAACGGCGGCTTCGACATCGTGCCGGGCTTCGAGGATGCCTTCTACTTCTTCTCCGACGCGACGACACGCCAGGTGACCAACAACGTGCTGGAGATGACCCGTGGCACGCTGTTCGACGGCTTCGGCACCCCGCAAATCGGTCTGCTGGCGCAGACGACGCGCTTCGCGCCGCCGGCAAACACGCAGTACCAGGCAAGCGTGCAAATGGGCAACACCTCTGACGAGGCGAAGCTCGTGCGCCTGGACGTACTGGCAACGGGCGTCGAAGCATCGCGCCAGGTGTGCCTGTTCGTGGTGCCGCCGAGCACGTCCCTGCAAACGTACACGCTGCAAGCGGTCACACCGGGCGACTGGTTCGCTACCGATGTGCAGTTGTTCGTAGAGGACTTCGCGGAGGAGTGGCTGCAAGTTGATGATGTGAACCTGTCCTTCCAGCAGGGTCAGAGCGTGAGTGAAGTGACCTGCACCACACCGCTGGTGGACGAGCGCAACCTGCTGCTGAACGGCGACTTCGAGTACGGCAACATCTTCTTCGGCACGTTCGGCACCATCATCACCGACGTTGCCCCGGGCTTCACAGACTTCTTCCTGCGGGCGACGACGAACACGCCTGAGCGCACCGACGTGGGTGCAATCTTCCAGCCGGTGTTCTTCGATGCCCCAGCGGGCAGCGCGTTTGAAGTATCGGTGATCTTGGAGAACCCGACGGCAGAAACGAAGGGCGTCGCGCTGCAACTGTACAACTTCGACGACCCGAGTGACGCGCTGTTCTGCTTCTTCGAGCTGCCCGCGTTCACGCCAGCAGCACAGTATGTGATGCAGGGTGTGGCGCAGAACAACTGGACGAACACCAGCTTCGAGTTTTTCCTGGAAGACGGAGCGCCGGTGCTGTTCATCGACGACTTCAGCGTACAGAGCCGCCCGAACGACGGCATCACGGGGCTAAGCTGCCCGTCGGTTGGTGCCGCGAGCACGGACGTGCAAGCGTTCCCGGCAGCAGCAGCGGCAGAAGTAGCGCCAGCAGAGGTTGAGGTGGAAGCGGTCACGCTGGACGTAGCGCCAGTGGAGCCGGAAGTGGCAGCACCTGAGGTCACCGAGGAGGCATCCGCCCCGGCTGTCGAGGAATCCGCTCCGGCTGTGGCAGTGACGGAAGAAGCACCTGCTCCGGCTGTCGAGGAATCCGCTCCGGCGGCACCTGTCGTGACGGAAGAGGCACCTGCCCCGGC
>CAZZLC010000236.1:0-1696 GCA_964655065.1 uncultured Enterobacteriaceae bacterium
CGGATCGCGTTCGTCGGCCGCGCGTTGTTCCGCCCGCCGACCGCTCCCCACCGCGACTTCGGCACCCCTGCGCGCTCCCACGCCCTCGTGAACACGTCCGCCACCTCGGCTCCGACCAGCGCGATCCGCTCCCCGCGCCGCGGTCCCTTCGTCGCTACCCGGCCGAACACGACACCCTCGACCGGCAGCTCCCAGTCCCCGAGCACCCGCGCGAGCTCCGGATGCATCGGCACCACCCGGTCCCGCCGCTGCCCCTTCGCCCCTACTCGCCCGGCCCGGATCACCAGCCGCTCCCGCTCGAGGTCCAGGTCCTCGCGCATCAGTGACGCGATCTGGCTCACCCGCAACCCGGTGAACCGCTGCACCACGGCTACCTGCCAGTGCACGCGCCACTGCGGCCGGTACCCGAACCTCCGGAGGTCCGTTTCCCCGGCCGCCCTCCGCCGCGCCAGCCACGCCGCGCACCCCTCCGGCGTCAGCGCCGCGATCATCGCGTCGACCTCCGTCCAGCTCGGCGTATCCGTCGCCACCGGCTCCACCCGATGCGGCAGATCCCCGTCCCGCCCCGTCACCCGTCGAGGCTCCGGCACCCCCGGGTACGTGTCACTCCGATTCCACGCCCACGCCCACAGGCGCTCGACCTGCGACACGTACCGGCTCACCGTCCGCAGCCCCTCGCCGCTCAAGAACGTCGCGTACTCCGACAGCAGCCCCGTCGTCAGGTCCCCGACCCGCCGGTCGTCGCCCGCCCAGTCCAGGAACCGCTGCAGCAGCGTCGCCCGATGCCGCACTGTGCTCGCCGGCCGCCCCTGCGCCGACGCCCGGATGTATGCCACCGCAATCGCACCCATCGTCGCCATCGGCCGCTCCCGCGGCGCCGAGTACACCTCCCCCGCGTCGTGGCTCGCGTTGATCTCGAGCAGCAGCGCCACCGCCGCCTTCAGGTTGCTCACCGCCCGCCGCCGCTTCCGGTACCGCCGCGTAGCGTTCCCGTCCTCGTCGGTCAGCACCTCCGCTTCCTTCCACCGCACCGCGAACGCCCGACCCCGCAGGTCGATCGTCCCGATGCACCCCTGCAGCCGGAATCGCTTCCCGTCGGGCGACTCCAACACCGTCAGCGGCGTCTTCCCGACCTGCACCGCTCGCTCCGTCCAACTCGCATCTGCCTGAACCGGCACCCCGACCTCCCATGGGCCCACCATGGACCCACTAACTGAACATACGTTCAAGGGCCTGCACGGACAGTGCCTCATTGAAGAGACAGTCGGGACATCCCGGCAACACGGGTTCGAATCCCGTTGGGGTCACCACTCATCAAAAGCTAGCCGGAAGGCGGGCTTTCTTGTCTTGTCGTCGAACGCTGTGGGGCCAGATTCGCCGGATCTGGGTGGTGGATGAGGGGCACGTGGGCCCAGGAATCCGGATGCGCCCACGAACGATGATCCAGTGGCGATGAGCATCGTCGGATAGCGGTCCACGGGCGCGAGTAGCTGTCGGCTCATGGTCGAGTCTGCTCGGCCAGCCATGCTGGCAGAGCGAGCTCCGGGTCGTCGCAGCGGCAGTCGGTGGGGGCGCTGTCGGGGACCGCGGTGTAGCGCTCTACATCCTCGACCAGGCGGCGCGCGAGCTCTCGGCTCTTTCGCAGCTCCCGGAGCTTCAGCTCGTCGCCGCCACAGTCCGCGGCGGTGAGCTCGAG
>CAZZLC010000237.1:0-1695 GCA_964655065.1 uncultured Enterobacteriaceae bacterium
CTCGGCGACACCCTGTCCCGCTCTTCGCGGGCGAGTCGCGGAGGCGCCTGGTACGGCGGCGCCCGCGACGTCCGCTGCGCGGGCCGGGACGCGCTCGGTCCCGGCTACCGGGACCCGAACCTCGGGTTCCGCGGGGTCTTCGCCCCGGCCCCCCCAGCACGAACTCTAGGCTTTCTTCTTTCTCTTTTCTCCGTCACAGCCCCCCGCGGCGTTGCGTCGAGGCCAGGGTGTGTCACTGCGGGCATCAACAAGAACACCCCGACATCCAGAGCCGCTCTGTCCAGTCCGATTCCCACTGAGGCACGGCGTCACCTCTCCACCTGTTGCGTGTTATGCAACCGGTGGAGGCGGTCGATGGTAGAGCATCCCGGCAAGCGGCTCCGCGAACGCTTCCTCGAGCCGCTCGACATCAGCCCGAGCGACCTGGCGAGGGGCATTGGCGTGAACCGGAGCACGGTGAGCCGGCTGCTCGCAGGCGAGCAGCCGCTGACCCCGCCGATGGCGGCCCGTCTGGGTGCGTTCTTCGGTGTCCCGGCCAGGTGGTTCCTGGTCATGCAGGTCGAGTACGACGCCGAGGTCGTCGCCGGCGACCCGTCGTTGACCGAGGCCGTGACACCATGGGACTCAGACCCCGACGTGCTGCTCACCCCCCGAGGCGTCCTGAAGCTGGACGATGCCGCACCCGAGCCCGCGTCCGATGATGACGCGGTGTCGGTGCGGCGGCTGGCGAATGGTGCGGTGATCCTCGAAGGGGGCCGCGCCGCGTGAGCAAGCTGGATGCGCTGGCCGATGTGGTGTCGCCGACGATTCTGCAGCGCGCGAGCGACGTCAGCGCCGAGCTGCGGAAGCTGGGGGTGCGCCACGCGCTGATTGGCGGTCTCGCGGTGGGGGTGCACGGCCACGTGCGTGCGACGAAGGACGTCGACTTCCTGGTCGGAGGGGAGGCGTTCGCCTCGATGTCGCCCCGCTTGGTCTTCCGTGAGGAGCTGACCGACCTGGTTCGCATCGGGTTCATCGACTTGATGAGCGTTCCTCCCGACCTGACCCAGCTCGACGGGGAGCTCGCCATCGAGTGGGACATGCCCGTGATCTCGCTTCCCGCGCTCGTGTTGCTGAAGCTGGATGCCAATCGCCCCCGGGATCGCGACGACGTCCATCGCCTCATGATGATCCACCGGGCGCGGCTGCGGGAGGTGCGGGACTACGTTCAGCGTTACGCGCCCGCCCTCGTCCATCGGTTGGGCGAGATCCTGGGCGGAGCCTGACGTCGCGACCCCGGTCGCTTCCAGGACCATGAGCATCGCTGGCCGCCCGGAGTAGCGGACGTCGGATTCACGGGGCGCCTGGGTCAGGTGGGGCCGCAGCGTCGGTCGGCGTATGCTCGTCAGGTCAACCGGGAGCCGAACGTGCACGCACAGATCCGCGCCTTCACCGAGTCCCGCGGGTGGCCGGCGCAGGCCGCCATCGATCTCGAGGTGCTGTTCCGACAGCTCGTGCGGTCGGGCGCCGCCGACGAAGGCCGGACCACCGTCGACGAGCTGGTCTCGGACCGCCCCAGCGTGAGCCTCGGCCCTCCGTCGCCCACGACGCCCACGACGCCGCCGGGGCCACGCATCGCGGGGCGGTACGAGGACCTCGGACCCATCGGGACGGGAGGCATGGGCGAGGTCCGGCGGGTGCGGGACGTGGAGCTGA
>CAZZLC010000238.1:0-1675 GCA_964655065.1 uncultured Enterobacteriaceae bacterium
GACGCCCGATCAGCACGAGCTCGGGTGGGGGAGCCTCGTCGGCGTCGAGCAGCGCTTCGGCGGCCCCGGGAAAGAGCGATGGGGCGAGGTCGATGGTGTCGCCCGGCATCCGGTCGAGCAGGGACGATCGCAGGGGGCCGAGGTCGATGCCGTGGGGCTGGCGCCGGAGCTGCGCCAGGGAGAGCCCTCCGAGGCCCCGTCGCAGTCCGTAGGGGCCGAGACGGAGCATGGCCTCGAGCTGGCCGCGAACCCCGAGGAGTCGCGCCGCCCGTAGCCGCCAGGTCGACTGGCCCCGGCGGCGGGCGAGCCGGATCGCGAGGTCGAGGGCCACGTCCTCGTCGGCTCGCTCCTCGTCGTCGGCTGGCTGGACGGCCGGGGCGAACCGTGCGGTGTTCCGGATCGCGAGCGCGTGAAAGACGAGGTCATAGTGGTCGCGGGCGAGCGGGGGGAGCACGGGCAGCACGAAGTCGGCGTGTCGTCCCGTCTCGTTGACGTACAGATCGACGCTGACGCAGAGCTCGAGCTTCGCGAGCGCCGCGTCGAGCGCGCGGCCATCGGGGGCCGAGAGCACAGGGTTGCCGGCCCACACGAACAGCCCCCGGAGGCGTCCTTCGCCCGGGGTGACGATCTCTTCGGCGAGGGCCGCGGTGGGCAGCTCTCCGGCGAACTCGGGAAGCCCCCGGACCCGCGAACGCCAGCGGCCGAACCGCCGGCGAGCTCGCTTCTCCGTGCCCGGAGGGTAGAGCGCGTCGGCCGCGGGGTCGGTGACCATCATTCCCCCGGGCACGTCCAGGTGGCCCGTCACGGCGTTGACGACGAGGAGCAGCCACGCAGCGAGACCCCCCTGGGTCTGGACGCAGGTACCCAGTCGGCCGTAGACCGCCGCCCGGGGCGTGTCGAGCAGCGCCTTCGCCCAGCGTCGGAGAGTGGGGGTCGCGATCGTGGTCTCGCGAGACACCCGAGCGAGGTCGACGCGGCGGGCCAGCGCGACGACCGCGTCCAGTCCAGTGGCTCGCGGCTCGAGGTGGCGGAGACGAGGCGGGCCCTCGTCGAGCACCGCACGCAGGAGGCCGAGGAGCAACCACGCGTCGGTCCCCGGGCGGATGGACGCGTGCTCGGTGGCAAGTCGGGCCGTCTCGGTGCGTCGGGGATCCACGACGACGAGCTGCCCGCGCTCGGCGATCGCCTTCAGGCGCCGCCGGACGTCGGGTGCCGTCATGAGGCTCCCGTTCGAGACGGCCGGGTTGGCGCCGAGGACGAAGAGCAGGTCCGTGCGATCGAGGTCGGGGACCGGAAGGAGCAGCTGGTGCCCGAGCACGAGACTCGCTGCGAGCATCTGGGGCAGCTGGTCGAGGGACGTCGCTGAGAACTTGTTCCGCGTGCGAAGCGCGCGCAAGAAGGTCGGGCCAAAGAGCAGGGATCCCAGGTTGTGGGCATTCGGGTTGCCGAAATAGGCGCCCACGCTGTCGAGCCCGTGGGCTTGCTGCAGGGCGTGGGTGCGGTCTGCGATCTCGTCGAGTGCCTCGTCCCAGCCCACCCGGACGAAGCCGCGGTCGGTGCGCCGCACCGGGTGGCGCAGCCGGTCCGGGTCGTGCTGCAGGTCGACCATTGCGGTGGCCTTGGGGCACAGGTGGCCGCGCGACAACGGGTCGTCGGGGTCGCCGCGGACGCCGAC
>CAZZLC010000239.1:0-1648 GCA_964655065.1 uncultured Enterobacteriaceae bacterium
GCAGGCGACGAAGTCGACTGCCGGCCGAGACCGAGGGCGCCCCAGACATCACCGTCACCGATCTGGTGGCTGCCCAACGGGCCTCGCGCGGAGCGGGGTGAATACTCCATGGCACCCGGGCCGCGCACCCTCCCTCGTGCACGGGCAAGGAGTCGTCGAAGTGAGTTCCCCTAGTTCCCTGGACCGGCTGCGTACCCGAGCGGACCGTGAGCTTTCCGACACCTCGCTGAACCTGTTCCGCGGCCCGCTCGGTCGATGGGTCGCCCTCTCCGGCTGGTTCGCGGCGGTGGCCGCGCTGGTTGCCGCCACCTGGATGGACCAGCTCGTCCTCTCGGGCGTCCTCGTGTTCGTGGTGCTAGGTGCTGCGCGATTTCTCGGGCGCGTCGTGCGCAGCATGGCCGACCTGCCCGAGTGGTTGCTCCACGACCGAATGGAGGGCGTGCGCAATCGCGCCTACCGCAGCGCCTACACCGGTCTGGTGACGATCGTGGCCGCTGCGCTGGCGGCTCTCTGGATCGCGAGCGAGGCCCCGGCGCTCGGCTTCGTCCTCGAGGGTCATCACGTCGCGGCGACCCTGGGGCTCGTGCTGGGGCTCGCGCTGGGGCTGCCGAGCGCCGTGGTCGCGCTCACGGTTCGGGACCTCTGACCACCGTGGCCGGGCATCCGTGAGCGGGGCTGGCGGTGACCCGATCCAGAAATCTCGCAGGGTGTGACCTCGGTCACAGCGCCGTTCTAGAGACGATGCAAGGTTCTTCCGAGAGGCGACCCCGTCGCCCGGAGGTGGAACCATGTCGTCCCGACTCGGAATGCTCGTCCTCGCGCTGCCGGCGCTGGGCCTCGCCACGGGCGCACTGACTGCGTGCGCGACCACGCGCAGCCCGGCGACCACGATCGCTCACCAGGCCACGAGTCCGTCGGCGGTCCGGCTTCTCAATCGTGGCGCAGACGGCATCGGCATCCAGGGCTACGATCCGGTTGCCTACTTCGAGGTGGGGGAACCCGTGAAGGGTGACCCGCGGTACCACGCCACCTATCTCGGCACGACCTACCACTTCTCGACCGAGGCGCGGCTCTGGACGTTCCAGGAGCATCCCGAGCGCTACGCACCGCTGTTCGGCGGGTTCTGCGCCTATGCGGTGTCGATCGATCGCCTGTCGCCCATCGAGCCCGAGAACTTCCAGATCGTGGAGGAGCGCCTCGTGCTCAACCACAACGCACACGCCCACCAGCTCTGGCTCGAAGACGTGGAGGGCAACCTCGCCAAGGCGAGAGCCAACTGGCCGGACCTCGTCGCCGAGAACGGCCACCCCGAGCACCTGCTCGTCAACGTCGACGCGGATGGGGTCGCGGTCTCCGGCTACGACGTGATCAGCTACCGCGAGGGAGCACCGATGCTCGGACTGCCCGAGCACGCGAGCTCCTATGGAGGAGCGACCTACCACTTCGCCAGCAAGGCGAACCGGTCGACGTTCGAGGTCAACCCGGAGAAGTACGTCCCGGCCTACGGCGGGTTCTGTGCGTATGCGGTCTCCGACGGTCGCCTACGTCCGATCGACCCGCTGATCTTCCAGATCGAAGACGATCGACTGCTCCTGCAGCACAGCCAGCAGGCCTATGACCTCTTCAACCGAGACACCCCGGCGAGCGT
>CAZZLC010000240.1:0-1628 GCA_964655065.1 uncultured Enterobacteriaceae bacterium
GCGGCATGGCACGCCAGTACATCTACCAGATGCGAAACCTCGTGAAGGTGCTCGACAACGGCACCGAGGTCCTCAAGGGGATCTCGCTGTCGTTCTACCCGGGCGCCAAGATCGGGGTCATCGGCCCGAACGGCGCGGGCAAGTCGACCCTGCTCAAGGTGATGGCCGGGATCGACCGGGACATCCAGGGCGACGTGTGGCTCGATCCCGACGCCCGGGTCGGGTACCTCGCCCAGGAGCCCGACCTCGACGAGGACAAGACCGTCCGCGAGAACATCGAGCAAGGGGTGGCCGAGATCCGCGCCCTGCTCGACCGCTTCGAGGAGGTGAGCGCCAAGTTCGCCGAGGAGCTCACCGACGACGAGATGGAGAAGGTGATCGAGGAGCAGTCCGCGCTCCAGGACAAGATCGACGCCACCGACGCCTGGTCGATCGACCAGACCGTCGACGTCGCCATGGAGGCGCTCCGCGTGCCCCCGGGCGACAGCCCCGTCGACAAGCTGTCGGGCGGGGAGAAGCGGCGGGTCGCGCTGGCCCGGCTGCTCCTCTCGAAGCCCGACCTGCTGCTGATGGACGAGCCGACCAACCACCTCGCCGCCGAGTCGGTGGCGTGGCTCGAGCGCACTCTCGTCGAGTACCCGGGCACCGTCGTGGTGATCACCCACGACCGCTACTTCCTCGACAACGTCACGGGCTGGATCCTCGAGATGGACGCCGGCAAGGGCATTCCGTGGGAGGGCAACTACTCGAGCTGGCTCGACCAGAAGGGCAAGCGTCTGGCCGACCAGAAGAAGAGCCTGGACCGCCAGAAGGCGCTCGCGCGCGAGCTCGAGTGGGTCAAGCTCGGGCAGGGCAAGCGGTCGGCGCGGAACAAGGCCCGGCTCGCGCGCTACGAGCAGCTCGTGGCCGGCATCGACGAGGCGAGCCAGGGCAACACGACCACCACCGAGATCCAGATCCCGCCGGGGCCGCGGCTCGGCGACATCGTGGTCCGCGCCGAGGGGGTGCAGAAGGCCTACGGCGACAAGCTGCTGTTCGACGACCTGACCTTCGATCTGCCGCGCGGCGGCATCGTGGGCGTGATCGGGCCCAACGGGGCCGGGAAGACCACGCTGTTCCGCATGATCGTGGGGCAGGAGGAGCCCGACGCGGGCACCCTGCAGGTGGGCGACACGGTGAAGCTCGCCTACGTGGACCAGAGTCGCGGGGACCTCGACGACGGCAAGTCGGTGTGGGAGAACATCAGCGGCGGCCACGACGTGATGCGGGTGGGCACGAAGGAGATGAACAGCCGGGCGTACTGCTCGCTGTTCGGGTTCCGGGGCACCCGCCAGCAGCAGAAGGTGGGCACCCTGTCGGGCGGGGAGCGCAACCGGGTGCACCTCGCGCGGCTGCTGCAGTCCGGCGGCAACGTGCTGCTGCTCGACGAGCCGTCGAACGACCTGGACGTGGGCACGCTGCGCGCCCTCGAGGAGGCGCTCGAGGTGTTCGGCGGGTGTGCGGTCGTGATCAGCCACGATCGCTGGTTCCTCGACCGCATCGCGACCCACATCCTGGCCTTCGAGGGCGATTCCCACGTCGAGTGGTTCGAGGGCAACTTCGAGGACTACGAGAAGGACAAGAAGCGC
>CAZZLC010000241.1:0-1615 GCA_964655065.1 uncultured Enterobacteriaceae bacterium
CGAGCGTCGAGGACGCCGTCGCGGAGTACGCGCGGAAACGCCTCGTTGAGGGCGATGTTCTCGGTGTCGACGAAGGCCGTCTCGGGACCGAGGCGCGCAGCGAGGGCCAACACGGCATCCGTTGAGGCCCGGCGGGCGTAGGAGAGGAAGACGGGCGGAGCGGGGTCGGACATCGGCGATCCGAGGTCGGAGTTCGGCCCCCGCAGATTGGCCCATCCGGGGCGGCGTGGCCAGCGTGGCCGCTTCGGCCTCTGTGAACTCCGCTCCAGGAAGCCACGAGTGAGGACGCCGCGCTGGCGCAGCGCCTGCTCGCGTCGCTGCCATCGACGGGGCGAACACTTCGCGCGTTGCTCGACAACGTGCTCGTCCTGGCCGAGGAAGATGCCGCTGGACCTGACCTCGACGACGACGTGGCCGAGACGAGGTCGAACGTGCAGGCCATGGCCCCAGGGCCTCGGCGGAAGGCGCTCACCATGCTCCGAAGCGTCGTCGACCTCGCGGGAGGGAACCCGTGAAGTCCCGTCGCAACATCAGTCTCGAGGCCGACGTCGACGACCTCCCGTCGGCCATCGCCGAGGGCCAGACGAACGCCAGCCACTACCTCTCGGATCTCGTTCGCGACGCCTCGAGGGAGTGGCAGAGCGCGCTCGACGCACTCCGCGCCGGTCGTCTGGCTCGACTCGTACCGGGCACGGTGCGTGGGGCTCCACGAGGCCCCGAGCAGCTTCGTGCGCGCGCAGCTCATCGACGCCCTCACCGTCTGGTGGGGCGTCAACGACGCGCGACGCACGGCGATCGCTGCGCCAGACCCGAGCTCGTAGGCTAAGTGCGGCGCAAGGTCACTCCCAACGAGACCCGTAGCGGAAGGCGTTCCGGAGCTCGTCGTGCAGCGGGTGGGTGGCGTCAACAACGAGGTGGTCGACGGCGTAGCTGTTGATCACGTCTGCGGTGAGCCAATCGATCTGGCCAAGGTGCATCGCGGTCGGGACGGCGGAGCCGGTATCGATGGGGCTGGGCATCTCGAGGAAGATCGCCCCGATCTCGACCGTGAGGTCGAACGTCCCCGCCTGCGGCACTGCGCCGTGGATCCGGATCGGTCCGTCGAGCACGATCGTCGCCTGGGCCCAGAGTCCGGGAGGGACGTCGAGGGTTTCCCCCTCGAGAAGATCGAGGGTGGCGTCGATCGGGTGTTCGTGGGTCTCGCCGTCCTGATCGGTCAGGAGCAGCATGGAGACCGGCGCCTCGGCGGACAGGACATCCACCGAGTCATGAGGGGCCAGATTGGGCCACGGAGTGCCCACGGCAACGCCAGCAAAGCTGGGGTAGGCAGTAAGGAACAAGAACATCAGAGGAGTCGGGACGGTCATGTGTTTTCTCCAGAGACGCCACGTGGCGCCTGGAGCAGGATGGACCGACTCACTCGCGTAGACCAGCGAGTGACTCCTCGATGATTGGCCTTTCATCCCGATCCAATTCCGATCGACGATCTACGGCAGCTACGAACCGGCTTCGTTCGTCGAGCTCGTGGTCCGGGCCCGCGCCAACGGCGCGGCTACTCCCCCTGGATCGGCTTGGTGAGCGGAAAGAGCTGCAGGCTCACCTGCACGACGCGGTC
>CAZZLC010000242.1:0-1606 GCA_964655065.1 uncultured Enterobacteriaceae bacterium
GCGGGTAGAAGCCCATCTCGACCGAGAGTTGCTCTCCCTCGTCCGAGAGCTCGTACCGCAGGAACTCGAGCACGGCACCGGTGGGCGGTCCCGACGTGAACTGGAAGAGCGGCCGGGTGATTGGATAATCGCCGCGTGCCACCGCGCTCGCGTCGAGCGGACTCACGGCCGGGGCGTCCGGCCCCCGACGGATCTCCAGCGCGCGCACCCGCGGCGCCTCGGCTTCGTCGGCAAGAGCCGACTTCAGGTATCCTACGGCCACGTAGCCGATGCCCCCGCGCTCCGTGGCCACACTCTCGACGATCTGGGCGTTGCCGTTCATCTGGCGCAGCTGGTCGGTGTAGTTGGCCTTCAGGACCACGTCTCGGAAGAAGCCGAACGTCCCGGAGCTCGACTGCCGACCGAAGGGAACCGCGGGCTGTCCGTCGGGCCAGGTGGTCGACGAGCCGGTGTAGAGGTCGGCGAGCTGCTGGAGGGTCAGCGAGTCCACTGGGTTGTCGGGATGTGCGATGATGGTGAGCGCGTCAGCCGCGAAGATGGTGGCGACCGGCTCGACGCCCTTTCGCATGGCGAGCAGTCGCTCGGCCGGTTTCAGGTCCCGCGAGCTGTTCGCGATGTCGACGGTGCCGTCGATGAGACCGGCGATCCCGACTCCCGAGCCGCCCCCGGTCACCGCCACCGCCCGGTCGGCGTGGGAGGCGGCGAAGGCCTCACCGAGCCGCTGCACGAGGTTCACCTCGGAGTCGGACCCCCGAACCTGGATCGTACGCACCGTGTCCGAGGCGCTGCATCCGATGAACACCAACCAGAGAACCATGAGCGACAGCCTGACCCGCCAGCGGCGTCGCAAACGTTACGATGCGGCAAACAGCTCGACACGACGATGCGGACCCGACCAAGGAGGATGGCGTGACTTCGGTCAAGATCACGTACTGCAGCTCTTGAGGCTACCTGCCGAGAGCCGTCCGGGTGGCGGCCCAGATGAAGCAGGAACTCGACGTCAGTCCCGAGCTCGTCAAGGGCTCGGGCGGCATCTTCGTCATCGAGGTGCACGGCCAGATTGTGGCCCGAAAGACGCGGGAGCACGGATTTCCGGCTGACGACGCGATCGTCGACGCCGTCCGCGCTGCGCTTCAAGCCGGGTAGCCCACGCAGAAGTCGTCTTCGGCGATGTCCTTCGGCGTGCGCTCGATCAGCGTGGCCTCTGGGTCCCACTGGACGTCGAGGTCCTCGACGGTCACCTTGACGCAAGCCTCCTCGCCATCGGGACAGGCGAAGCACGGACGGTCGAGCTCGGCCACCAGAGCACAGAGATCCACGTCGACGAGGAACGGCTCCACGTCTCGAACGTCCAGGGTGGCAGTCAGCGCCATGGCGTCGATGCGTTCGCCGTCGGGGGCAAAGGCTCCGGAAAGCGTGACGTCTCGCAAGCTGATCGTGAACCCCTGGAGCTCCAGAGGAAGCTCGGCTGTCGAAGACTGGAACCACGGATCCGCGAAGTCCGTCGCCGGGAAGGGCAAGGTGGGCAAGCAGTACGCCTGGTTCCCGAAGGGCGTCACGAACGCGGCCGTCATGGAGATCCGGCTCCCGGCCACCTCCGGAGAGA
>CAZZLC010000243.1:0-1595 GCA_964655065.1 uncultured Enterobacteriaceae bacterium
TTGGACGTCACTACTACAATGTCAAGGAACGGGGTTCTCGGGGCCGTAGATGACGGGCCCGAGAACGCTGGAGTGACCTTCGTTTCCTCGCCGTCAAGGCTCTGCGTTCGCCGATCCGAGGGGCTCGTGCCGACCCGGCCTTGACTGCGCGTCCACTTCGGTCCCTTGGCTGATGCGAGGGCCTGGCGTAGCCATCCCCTCGTCGCGGAGCCTCACAGCGACTCGGCCCACGCGACTCCCTTGGCCTTCAGGGCAGCGACGTAGCGAGCCTCGTCGTACGGCTGCTGGTTGCGGACCATGGCGGTGAGGATCCGCAGGAGGCTGCGAGCGATGCGTCGGTACGCAGTCGCCGCGCTCTGCCCACGTCGTCGGCCGTCGGCGTACATCGCAGCCGCCCAGGTCAGGTGACGCGTCGAGATGAACCCGAGCAGGTACATCGTCCGACGGGCCCGGTAGTTCGCCGAGCGACGCATTCGCGCGTGTCCTTTGGGCGATCCGTCGGCCCGGGTTCCCGACCCCACGAACACCGGACAAGCACCCATCTGGGTCCCCGCGTGATCGCGGCTCGTCACGGGCATCCCGAAGGCGAACGCGAGGAGGGCGCTCATCTGCAGCAGGCCGATCCCCGTGACCGACTCGAGCAGCGGTCGGGCCGCGAAGGCCTTGGTCTGCTTCTCGATCCGATCGCTCACGGCCCCGAGCTGCTCGGTCAGCTGTCGCAGCTGCTCGAGCAGGGTGAGGACGTGCAGGGCCTCCACTTCGGCGAGCTCCTCGGTCAACCACGGCGCCTGGGAAGCGGCCAGGGCCTGCCACAACCGCTGCCTTCGCTCGACCGACCCGCCCTTGGTCAGCTTCGTGAACGCGGTCTCGTCGAGACCCGTGGCGTGCCAGGGCGTGGGAACCGCCTCGAGGAACCGCACCACCCATGCCGACGCCAGGTTGTTGAGTTCGGCGTTGACCAGGGGCATCAGCTCCTTCAGGCGATCGCGCAGGCGCTGCTTGGTCTGCGTCAGCTGCTTCGTCAGCTGCTCGTGCATCGCCGACAGGCGCCGCAGCGGCTCGAGCTCGGCTTCCGGCTCCCACACCCGCGGGCGATGCGGAGGACTCCGCAGCATGTGCACCAACGTCGTGGCATCCCGACCATCCGCCTTCGCGCCACTCGACGACAACGACTCGGCGAACCGCTTCGCCTGCTTCGGATCCGCGACGTGGACGATCGCAACTGCCTCGTGCAGGAGCTTGACCCACCCCGGTGCACCGGCTTCGATGACGACGAGCACCTCGGTGATCTGTGGCTCGAGATCACGAACGCGTCGAATCAGTTCCTGCACGCTGGCCAGTGAGGGCTCGGCCCCTCCGATCCGCCGTGGCTTGCCGTCTCCGACCGCCACGGCACAGACGAGCCGCTTGGCGCTCCAGTCGGCGCCGACGTATGCTTGCATTGCTTCTCCCACGTGAAGCACGCCGCTGCGAGTCGTGGGGCGAACCTATGAGATGCCTCGTTTTGGCGAACGGTTGCAGGCGTCACTACGGCCCTCTGCTCGCAGCGGCCCCCACCCTGGGGTCCAATGGTGGCACTCGAGGTGCAGGTATTG
>CAZZLC010000244.1:0-1591 GCA_964655065.1 uncultured Enterobacteriaceae bacterium
GCCGCGGGTGACACCGGTGTGCGACGGGTGTTCGATCTGGTTTGGATGAGCTCCCTACCCCCGCTCTTGCGCCTGTCGTCGCGGTCGGTCAGCGGGTCGGGCGTTTTGGGTGGGCCGCCAACGTGGGCGCCCGATTCGCCAGCCCCGTCGACGTCCGCAACGTCTCCGTGGGTTCGGGGGCCTTCGCCGGCGCGTCGGTGCACGTGGGGCTCGCACCCCAGTGGCTCGTGGGGAGTGGGCCGCGACGTAGAGCACGTTGCCGACCACGTAGAGCCGATCGATGCGGGTGAGGAGATCGCCCGCCCCCGAGCCGTGGGCGATCGCGCTCCACAGCGCGAGGGTCCTGCCAGCCAAGCCTGCCGACACTGCTCCTCCGGTCGTGAGGAGGCCCCTCTATGGTCCGGACGGTGCCTGCGCCTAAGTCCGGACGGTGAAGATGGTGACGAACCCCACCGGGCGTAGTCCCGCCGAGATCAGGTTGCGAATGCTCGGGCCCTCGGGCTCGGTCCGGGCGCCGACCCGCGTCGCGCCGAGCTCTCGGGCGTACGCCACACGAGCGGCCATCAGCGCACGCTGGGCTCCTCGCCGCCGATGGGCGTGAAGGGTCGCTGCCGATGCGAGCCAAGCCGTGTCGTCCTCCACGAAGAGCACCCCAGCGGCGACGTCGATGCCATCGTCGCGTGCGAGGAACAGGTGCCAGCCTGGAAGCGTGGTCCAGTGGCGAAAGGCATCGGCGGGCAATGCCTGGGGGTTGCCACCGGACGCCTGGTCCACCTGGTGGAAGCGGTCGAACGATGCGGCCGTGACCCGCTCGACGGAGATGCGGGGCCCTTCGCCTCCCACGAGCTCGCGGATCGGCGCGGCCAAGACGACCCGCTCCCCCGTGACGACGAGGTTGCGAGCGTCGAAACCGGCAACGACCGGCCCCGTGGGGGCGCGGTCGCTCACCTCCACCCGCGGCGCGCAACCCCGCTCGGCGAACCGGGCCAGCACCCGGTCGAGCCGGGGCAGATTCCCGTCGTAGCCGTAGGCGCAGTTGAAGGGGCCAAAGCTCGACGTTGGCGTGAGCAGCTGAACCACCGGCCCGTCGTGGACGACGTCGCCGAATCCCGCCACGCGCTGCAGCGTGTACTCGAGGCCCACGCGCGCGACGCCCCGTGACATGCAACCTCCCGCCACTCGGGCCAGGCTAGCTTCTTGGAGATGGTTCGTGAACGCCACCCTTCGCAATGGCGAGCTGCACGACCTCGCTCGAATCCGCCACGTCGAGCGGGAGGCGGGACGCCGATTTCTCGAGGCCGGGATCGACGTCATCCCGTTCGGCCTCCTGGAGCCAGAGCACATCGAGAGGGCGATCGACGATGGGCTCCTTCCCGTGCTGGACGCGCGTGGTGAAGGGGTCATCGCGTTCGCGCTGTGTTCCGTGGACGATCCTCGGGGACGCGGGGCGACACGCCGATAGCGCCAAGAGTACGTTCCTGGCCAACATGTCCCACGAGCTGCGCACGCCGCTGAACGCGATCATCGGCTACTCGCAGCTCCTCCATGAGGACCTCGACGAACACGACCCGTCCCACCTGGATGTCGAGCG
>CAZZLC010000245.1:0-1558 GCA_964655065.1 uncultured Enterobacteriaceae bacterium
TGGGCGCCCTCGCCTGGTACCAGGAGAACAGCGACGGTCGCGTCCACCCGGTCCGCGGGCGGCCGGCGGCACGTCCCGGGGCGAGCACCGGCTGGCTCGCCAGCCTGTTCGGGTCTGGCAAGTCGCCGAGCCCGTGGCGGTCGGATGCGCCGCCGCTCTTTGACCTGCTCGGCAACGTCTGGGAGTGGTGTGCCGACGTGTGGGATGACCGTCGCTACGCGACCCAGGCGGCTCGGCAGCCCCACCGTCACGACCCGCAGCATACGTCCGTCCAGCACCCGACGACCGACCCTCGGAGTCTCGGCGCGAGGCGGGTGAGCCGTGGCGGGAGCTGGAGCGATCCAGCGGACGGCGTGCGCGTCGCGTACCGCAGCAGGAACTTCCCGGGCGTCCGCGTCAACGACCAGGGCTTCCGCCTGGTTCGCGTCCTCGTCCCCCCAGCCGGGACCGCCCCTCGGTCGTAGACCCTGGACCATAGAGTAGGGGCAGAAAGTCGGCATGGCCGTCCGCACGTATGCCGGAATCTGCCGCCAGCGGCGCGCGAGCTGCCGAACCGATCCGATCACGCCGATCGCCGAAGTTGGGAACCGATCGGGAACCATGGTGTCTCACCCAGCAAGCGCGGAGGTGGTCGTGACCATGATGCTCACCGTGACCGAGGCGGCCCAGTTGCTCGGACAGAGTCCCCGGACCGTTCGCGCCCGTCTCGCACGGGGTGACCTGCCGGGGCGGAAGCGCGGTGGCCGGTGGATCGTCCCCCGCGACGTGCTGCCGTTGTCCGAGGCCGAGCACCGGCGCATCCAGGCGCAGGCCGACGTTCTCGTCGGGGTCGGTGCGGGCATGCGGCACTTGCGGTCACACGGCGACTGGGCCGCAGACTACACGGGCGACGTGCCGATCGTCTTCGGTCACCACCCGGTGGGGCGGACGCCGCAGTGGATGGGGGCGCGAGCGCTCGGGCTGGACACCGGCGTCGATCACGGGGGTGCGCTGTCCGCGGTGGTGATTCCAGGCTTCCGGACCTACTCCGTGCGCGCGGTGAGGAACTACGCCCTGCACGCGCGGCCCTCGTGGCGAGACCCCTGGCGGCGCAGGGGCTGACCGCGATCGCGGACCGCGGCCGGGCGATCGCGCGACCCGTCCGGCCGAGCGCGGCAAGGTCGGCACGGATGATGCCACCCTCCGGCAAGATCCGGCAAGATCCGGCATGCATGCGGCAGGTCGTGCCGATTTCCTGCCCCTACTCTATGGTCCAGGGTCTACGACCGAGGGTCGGTCCCGGCTGGGGGGACGAGGACGCGAACCAGGCGGAAGCCCTGGCCGTAGTTGCGGAGGCCCGGGATGCTCCTGTCGCGGTACGCGACGCGCACGACGCCCGCTGGACTGTCCCAGCCCCCGCCACGGACCACCCGCCTCGCGCCGAGACTCCGAGGGTCGGTCGTCGGGTGCTGGACGGACGTATGCTGCGGGTCGTGACGGTGGGGCTGCCGAGCCGCCTGGGTCGCGTAGCGCTGGGTGTCCCACGGGTCCGCGCACCACTCCCAGACGTTGCCGAGCA
>CAZZLC010000246.1:0-1553 GCA_964655065.1 uncultured Enterobacteriaceae bacterium
AGCGCGCCGATGGTACTGCAGGGGTGACCCTGTGGGAGAGTAGGTGTCGCCGGCTCCCTTTTCTCAAACGCCGCCTCGGCTCGTCCGGGGCGGCGTTTCTCGTTCCTTGGCCGAACGAGGCTACGAAGGGAACGTGGAACCTACCCGACGCGATCTCGAAGCGGCCTTGGACGACGCCCCGACCTACGACACCTGGCGCGAGGTCGCACAGGCCCTCGACGAGCAGACCGGCGCAGCCCAGTGGCGAGAAGACGAGTCGTCGGCCTACTACGACGCCGATGAGCTCCGGCAGAGCATGTTCGCCATGGGTCGGCTCCGCCAGGAAGGTGATGCCGAGGGAATGGCCGAGCACCTCACCGACGACCTCTACCGCCACCTCAACGCGCTCCTCGCCCCCGAGCTCTACCAGGTCGCGCTCACCGGCACGAAGCACCTCGCCGAGCGCTACCTCGACGAGGCCGAGGCGAGCCTGCGCTGGCTCGCTCAGGCCCCCGGCGTCCCGCGCGAAGTGCTGTTGCAGCGGTTCGAACGCGCCTGGCACGTGTTCGGCCGAACCGCCCTGCTTCTCTCGGGAGGCGCCACCTGGGGGTTCCATCACCTGGGTGTGTGCAAGGCGCTCTTCGAGCTCGAGCTGCTGCCCCACATCCTCAGTGGGGCGAGCACGGGCGCGATGATCGCGGCCGGGCTCTGTGCCCGCAACGACGGTGAGCTCGCCGACCTCTTCGCCGACCCCGTGCGCCAGCTCCGGCTCGATGGGCTGCGTCTCGTCGCGCCCCGCGAGGCATTCGGGCGCCGTGCCTTGCTCGACCCTCACCAACTCCGTGACGTGCTGGACCACAACATCGGCGCCGTCACCTTTGCCGAGGCCCACCGGCGTAGCGGGCGCGAGCTCGCGATCAGTGTGTCGCCGACCCGTCACCGCCAGAAGGCTCGCCTGTTGTCCCACCTCACGGCGCCCGATGTGCTGATCACCAGTGCGACGTTGGCGTCGTCGGCGCTCCCGGGCCTCTTTCCGCCCGTGCAGCTGGAGCGACGCCTTCCCGACGGATCCGTAGTGGCCCACGTCCCCGGCGAGCGGTGGGTCGACGGCTCGATCGCCGGTGATCTGCCGAAGCGCCGGCTGTCGCGACTCCACAACGTGAACCACTACATCGTCAGCCAGACCAACCCGCACGTCGTTCCTTTCGTGCGTCACTATGACCGACGAGGCCTCGTCCCCGCCGCCGTGAGGGTCGTCGGCGCGACCTGGCGTGCCCAGGGGACTTGGGCCACCGACCTGGTTCGGCGCGTGGCCGGAACGCGGCCGGCGGTCGGACGACTCGCGGCGGCCGTCAACGCCGTGTTCACCCAGGACTACCGTGGGCACGCCGACATCCATCCCCGGTTCCGGTGGGCGCTGCTCACGCGGGTCTTCACCAACCCCACCCCCAGTGACCTGAGGACCTTCGTTCGCGAAGGCCAGCGCTCGGTGTGGCCCCGCGTCGCCATGATCCGCCAGCAGACGCGGATGGGACGTGCGTTCCGTGAATCCGTGGCCCGCCTGCGCTCGCCCC
>CAZZLC010000247.1:0-1548 GCA_964655065.1 uncultured Enterobacteriaceae bacterium
CGTGACGGGCTCGACGGTCTCCGTGATCTCCATCAGGGGTCTCCTGGAGCCACGAAGGCGTCGTACACCGCGACGACGCCGCGCAGGTAGCGGACGACCGCGGCGCGTTCGGTGTTGTCGAAGCCCGCCTCGAGCGCCGCCAGCGCCTCGAACAGCGGGGCGAGGACCCGGAGGTTCTCGGCGAGCGCGTGCGGCGTGACCTCCAACACCCGTCGCCGCCGATCTTCGGGATGGGCGCGCCGCACCACGTGACCGGCACGCTCGAGCCGATCCACCAGCGCCGTCGCCGCCGCGGAGGTGATGCCGAGTCGCTGCCCGATCTGCACGGGCCCGAGGCTCGGGTCCCCGAGGAGGTGCTCGAGGGCCGACACGTCGGTGGGGGACAGCCCGAGCCGCTCCGCCACGACCCTCGCGACGTCGCCGTACCGCACGAGCACGGCGCGAAGGGCCCACCCCGCCTCGCCCCTCTCCTCCACCCACTGCCGCTCGCGGGCCTCCCGATCCATCCCTTGCACCTGCCTCGGTCGATTAGTAGCTAGACCATCTAGCGATGGTCCGTCCGAGTCCCCCTCCTAATGCTCTGGAGTCTCGATGCCCACGACGTTCCCCGGGTTCGCGCACCAGTGGACCCCCCTCGCGTTGTCCTCGGAGGTGCGGCGCAAGCCGATCCGCCGGGTCGTGGCCACCGTGCCGGTGGTGCTGTTCCGCGGGACGGAGGGCCAGCCCGCCGCGCTCGTCGATCGGTGCCCCCATCGAGGGGTGGCGCTGTCGCTCGGCAAGGTCGACGACGGCTGCCTCGTGTGCCCCTTCCACGGCTGGCGGTTCGACGGTAGGGGCACGAACGTCGGCGTGCCCTGGAACCCCGACGTGCGCCGCGATCGACTCGGCGCGGAGGCGCTGCCCGTGCGGGAGATCGGCGGCCTCGTGTGGGTGTACACCGCGGTCGGGGAGGCGCCGGTCGGGGAGCCCTCGGTGCCCGACGAGCTGTTGCGTGACGACGTACGCCTCGCGGGGCTCGCCTACCGCTTCGACGCTCACTGGACCCGCGCGATGGAGAACATGCTCGACGACTCCCACCTGCCGTTCGTCCACGCGCGCACGATCGGCCGCGACCTGCGGCCCACGGCCGACTCCCGCCTCTCCTACACGATCGACGAGCAGCCCTGGGGCTGGTCTTGGACCACCGAGGTGGACGGCGTGACGCAGGGGCACCGCGCGGAGTTCCGCTGGCCCAACACGATGCTGCTTCGGATCCCCGTGCCGAACCAGCTCCTCGGGATCCACTTCACCGCCATCCCCGAGGACGATGGGCACGTGCGGATCCTGCAGCTCTCCGTGCGGGGCTTCCTGCGCTGGCCGCTCCTGGATCCGCTGTTCCACTACACGAACCGGCGGGTGCTGTACGAGGACCGTGCGGTGGTCGAGTCGAACCCTCGGCCGGTGCCGGCCCCTGCAGAGGAGCGCTCCGTGGGCACCGACGCGCCGACGCTCGCCTTCCGTCGGCGGTACCTGCAGGAGCTCGCGGCGTCCGCCGCCGCGTGAGCCTAG
>CAZZLC010000248.1:0-1515 GCA_964655065.1 uncultured Enterobacteriaceae bacterium
GGCCAGCCGGGTCGCGGCGGCGGATACCGTCCCGCGAGCCGACCGGCGGGCCGGAGCAGTGGCTCGATCGTGTCGAAGGTGCCGCGTGACTCGCCGCGCCAGACGATCATCGGCGCCCCGTTCGGCCCGAACAGCTCAATACAGCGTAAACAGTGTGTCGGGCGCGCCACGCAGCGACTCCTCTCTCGGCAGCAAGAAGCCCCGGTTCTCGATGAACGACTCGACCGCCTCACCGCCGTCGTCGCGCTCGTAGACCGCGCCGATCGGAGGCGTGATCGTGACCCGACGCTCGCGTTCCTCACCCGCCAGGCGGATCTTGAAGATGGCCCGCTTCAACACCGCCTCTGGTGAGATGTGCCCGCCGAGCAGCGACAGCGACGCGAGCACGTCGTTGGCGTCGAGCGTCACTTTCGCGTCGCCGTCGTTTGGGTGGGCGAGTTGGAGCAGCACGAGCCGAACGCTCTCGATGCCCGCGATATCCGCGTGCGTGAGGGCGGCCAGCCGATGCTCGCGGATTGGCTCGAGCGTGTACCGCTTCGGAGCCAGGTGTGGGTCGAACAGGAACCGGTCCGCGAACAGGTGCTCGCCGACGAGGAAGCAGTACGCGCGGACGTCGGCCTTCGCCTTGGCGTTGACCAGGAGGTCACCGTGCCGGCGGTCGTACCGCACCACGTCGTAGAGCTCCGGTCGGAGCAGCAGCCGCCGGGTCTGCGCGTCGTCGTCGATCACCGGCTGGCTGCGGAGCGTGTCGCCCCGCCGAACCATGAGCCTGAAGCCGCGCGGCTCGTCGTAGTGGTACAGCCGGGCGCCCCGGCCGCGCTGCCGCTTCTGGAACTCCTCGTCGAGCGCCGCCTCGAGCTTCTTGATGCGCTTGTCAATGTCGCGCTTCGGATCTGGTGCCTCCGGCGTCATCGCCATGTACCGCTCGATCCGCTTCGGGCGCAGCGACGCGGTCTCGACGCGAAGCTCCTGGACCAGACTCGGGTCGGCCAGCATCACCCGCAGCGCGAGGTCGGGGCCCGCCACCGGCCCGTCGAGCGTGACCTTGGCCCGCTTCGCACACCCGAGCAGACCGTCGTACATCGCCGGCTTCGACAACTCATCGATCGCGCACAGCGACTCGATCAGGTCCGCCGGCAACCCGGATCCTGCCATGAGCAGCAGCGACAGTGCGTCGAGATCGAGCGGTCCGGCGAGATCGATCCCCGTCCCCTTCAGCCAGTCGCCGTGCGGACGGAGGAACCGCCGAAGCAACTCGGGGTCGAGGCTGTTCAGGACGCCGGGGGTCGCGAAGCGGGGCTGGAATCGAACGGCTGAGCTCAAGGGCGGGCCTCCATGCCACGGGCCCTCTCGGGCCCGGAACCGGGATGACGGGCGGCCTGCCCTGCGAGTCCGAACACTCCATGTTCGGTACTCGATAGGATATCCGCATCGGAGCGAACCGGCCGGCCGAACAATTCGTACATTTCAGTTGTTGCGATTATTGCAGATGGCCGATACTGTGTCCACCCGCCT
>CAZZLC010000249.1:0-1513 GCA_964655065.1 uncultured Enterobacteriaceae bacterium
GATCGTGTAGGAGGTCACGGAAGGTGGCGCGAGCACGAGCCACTCGATCTTGGGCTGCTTGATGAACGGCCGCGCTGCGTCGAGGAGGGTGAAGGCCGCGACGTCGTCGTCCGCGGTGATGCCGGAACGGTACACCCGCCAGTCCTGTGCAGTGAAGCCGCCCCACCGCTCGGTCTGAATCCCCGTGTTGGGGTCTTGGCCAAGCCGGTCGCGGGCGAGGTCGTCAGCGTCGGCGAACGGCCACACGGACTTCAGGGCCATGCGTCACTCCTTGAAGAGGCTCCCACTCTGCATCGGCGAGGACGGGCCGAGAATGCGAGTCAGTGCGCGCTTCCGAACGCAGCTGCAGCCGCAAGCAGCGCCTTCTCGATGGGCCGCGTCCCCACCAGGGGATGGAACACGTCGTAGAGCGCACGAAGGGTCTTCACCTTCGAAGGCGGAGGCACATCGTCCTCCACCTGATTCACCAGCACCCCGTACGCGTGTCGCACCTGGACCGCGCTGGTAACCATCCCGTTGGTCCGAACCCGGATGTCTCTCGCCAACCGTTGGATCTGGTGGAACTCGGTAGGCTGATCCGCCTTCGGTTCGGTCGTCCGTGGAGGCCGCCGGCGGCCGCTTGCAGGAGCCGCTCGCAGGAGCCGCTCGATGGCGGACCCCATCGACCCCTCGCGCTCGGCCAGGGCCTTCAGCTTCGCGAGCGCCTCGGTTGACAGTTCGATCTCCACCTTGGTCGACTGCGCTCGATCACGTCCTGACGTCTCCCGCTTGCCCTGTGGCTTCTGGTCGACCCAGGTGTAGCGGCGATGGGCGTCGCTGCCGATGCGCACCCGGCGACGGATCCACCGGCCGCTGTCGGTCTGCCGCCAAAGGAGCTGGACGTTGCCCCTGGGCGCTGCCTTGAGCAGGAAGCGTCCGCCGACGACCACGGCGAAATGGTTGGACACGGAGGCTCCGTCGATGCTGGCTCATCCTCTGCATCGGCGAACGCGACCATCTCCTCAACGTACCGGCGTCGTCGGGTTGGGGAGCGCCGATCAGGTGCAGGTGTCCGGCGAACCCCGTCCTGACCGTGCGATCCGTGTCTGTTACCTCGGCGGGAGCGGAGGTCGTCGATGGCGACGAGGCGCCGGAGCGCTGCGAAATGGCGCGGGCTCGTTGACGAATGGGGGTACAGGGGCTCGAGGCCGAAGAGTCCAGCACCAGCCGCGGTGGTACCGCCGCGACGTTGCCCTGGTGGCGCTGGCGTTTCCAGACTCGAAGGGCTGCCGCGGAGCGCGAACCCAAGGCTCCGACTTTCCTCGAGGTCCTCGTCACCAAGCTCGAGGCGTCCGAGCTGATCGTCGAGATCCGCGAGGTTCGGATCCGGGTCCCCTCAGGATTCGATGCCCACGACCTCGCCGCTCGGCGATCCTGCCCGCAGGCGGTCCAACGCGTGGCCGTTCGCCTCTTCCGCTGGCCTTCCTCCTTCGTTCACGGCCGTTCACCCGTCCACCATGCGAAGCTACGGGCG
>CAZZLC010000250.1:0-1507 GCA_964655065.1 uncultured Enterobacteriaceae bacterium
GGTCGTCATCGCCGGGCCCGGCCACCATGCGGTCCGGCGTCGGGGTGGCCGACAGCGAATCCGGCCCCGCGTCCCCCCGGTGGGTGATGGCGCCGGTCAGATCGTCGCCGTAGACCACCCATACGCGACCGTCGCCGAATAGGGCGTAGTCTTGCAGGCCGTCCCCATTCAGGTCGCCGCCGCGGGAGACGGCCAGACCGGTCTCGGGCGAAACTCCCGCGAGGGCCAAGCCCCGGGGCAGCGGCGCCGCTGCGGTCAGCGCGAGCTCTTCCACCAGTGCGCCCGCGGTAAGGGAGCGGTCTCCGGGGCCGAGGACCAGGTAGGCCCGGTCGTCCTGGATGCCCGGGCTCCCCGCGAGGAAGTCGTCGATCCCGTCTCCGTTCACATCGCCCAGCCCGTCGATTGACAGGCCGAGGTTCGTGCCAAGGGCGCTGGCCGACAGGGAGACGCCCACCGTGAGCGGGTCGTCGTCGATGCTATTGAACGGCACGCCGCCGCTGATCCCGTCGGGATTGCCGAACTGCACGTACACGGTCGCGGGGCCGATCGCGGCCCCGTCAAACGGCCGGGTGACCGAGTAGATGAGGTCGTCCACGCCGTCGCCGTCGAAGTCTCCCGCCCCGGCCACACCCGCCTCGTTGCCCAGTGCGGCAAGGCTGCTGGGCGGCGCGATCTCGTAGCCCGCCGCGGGCCCAGACGCCGAGCCGTAGAAAACACGAACCCGCCCCGCCGTGGTGCCGCCCACCACCGCCAGATCGTCGACTCGGTCGCCGTTCAGGTCACCCACCGCCTCGGGGCGTGGCTCGGTCGGCACGCCGGTGAGCTTGGTCGCGTCGCCCGCGGCGAGCGCCGTTGCGGCGTCGATCACCGCGGTGGGCTCCGGCCGACCGTAGACGATCGTGAGTTCCGACGCGGCCGAGGCGAAGCCCACGTCGCTGAGTCCATCCGCGTTCACGTCGCCGACGTGGTCAATCTCGGGTCCGAGCGGCGTTGCTCCGGTGATCTCGATCACGCCGGTGACGCCGGGCGCTGCGACGTCGATCTCCGCGCCGAAGGACCCGCGGCCCAGGACCACGAATAGCCGGAGTCCGGCGGAGGGCCCACCGCCGAGCTCGCGTGCGAAGGCGAAGTCGGCCAGGCCGTCGCCGTTGAAGTCGCCGGCGCCCCGCACCCCGCCACGCAGCAGCAGGTCGTCGCCGAGCAGGGCTCCAGTGACGGTAAAGCCGCCGGCGCCGTCAAAGAACGCGTCGGCGTCAATTCCTGCGGGGATGCCGCTCGCCGCGCCGAATACGACCCGATCGCCGACCGCTAGGTCGTCGAATCCGTCGCCGTTGATGTCGCCGAGATTGTGGGGGTCGCCCGTCGCGGCGACCACGAAGCCAGCCTCTCCTGTGCCGCCGTTTGAGGGGAGCAGGTCGGGCAGGTGGAACTGCGACGCGAGTACCCGACGCGGCTCGAGGGGCGCGTGCACGAGCCGCCGGGGTCGGTTCGCCGATGCCGCGAAGCG
>CAZZLC010000251.1:0-1500 GCA_964655065.1 uncultured Enterobacteriaceae bacterium
AAGTTCGTTCGGACGGGAGCGGCGTGAGCAACGGAAGCACGAATGGCAACGGAAACGGGAACGGTCGCGTCCGATGGGCCGGCGTGGCATTGACGGCTGGTCTTGCGATCGCGGCCCTGATCGTCCAGTGGGGCGTGGTCACCACCAAGCTCGACCAGGTCGAGAAGCGGCTCGACGAGTTCATCGCCGAGGCGAGCCAGCTCCGCAGCGAGTACCGCGACATGGAACGCCGCGTCGCATTCCTCGAGGGGCGCGAGAGCGTCTCAGCACACCCCGAAAGGACCGACCCATGAGCGTGATCGTGGAGATCGCGGACGCCGTCGCGGCGGCGATCAACGACGGGACGTACGCCGAGCCGGTCACGGCCGAGCGGGCGTACCGGCCGTCGTTCGACCTCGAAGAACTCGGCGAGTTGAAGGTGACGGTGGTCCCGCGCTCGGTGAACACCGCGAACCTCGCCCGCCAGCAGAGCCAGGTGGACTGCACGGTGGACGTCGGGCTCCAGCAGCGGGTGGACGCGGGCGACGACGCCCGGCTCGATGCGCTGCTCGACCTCGCCGAGGAGATCGGCGACCAGCTCCGGCACAAGCGGCTGACGGGCTACCCGCAGGCCGCGTGGGTGAGCATCGAGCACGAGCCCGTCGTCGCGGCCGAGCACCTGGATGAGCGGTCGACGCTGACGACGGTGATGAGCGTGACCTACAGGGTCAGGAGGTAACCGATGGCGATCCGACTCGGCATGGAGGCCGTGCTCAACTACAAGACCGGCGGCCAGGACGGGGCCGGGTCGTGGGTCGAGCTGGCGAACGTCCGCGACGTGACGCTCTCGCTCGAAGCGGGCGAGGCGGATGTCACGACGCGGGCCAACAGCGGCTGGCGGGCGGTGGTGGCGACGCTCAAGGAAGCGAGCGTCGAGTTCGAGATGGTGTGGGACACGGCCGACGCCGGCTTCGGCGCGGTGAAGGACGCCTACCTCAACAACGCGCCGATCGGCATGCAGATCCTCGACGGGTCGAGCAGCGGCGCGGGCGAGGGGCTGCAGGCCGACTTCATGATCACGAGCTTCAGCCGGTCCGAGTCGCTCGAGGAAGCGATCACGGTGTCGGTGACGGCCAAGGTGACGTACTCGGACACGCCGCCGTCGTGGATCGGAGGCTGACCCATGAAGACCTTCACCGACAACGCCGGCCGGGACTGGGTGATCGAGATCAACGTCGCGTCGCTCAAGCGCGTCAAGGGGCTCACCGGCACCGACCTGATCGCGCTCGCGGTGTCGATGGACACCAGCGTCGCCGAGCGGCTCGCGTCCGACCCGATCCTGCTGTGCGACGTGCTCTACGCGGTGTGCAAGCCGCAGGCGGACGAGCGCGGCGTCAGCGACGAGGAGTTCGGGCGTGCGATGGCCGGCGACGCGATCGAGTCGGCCACGGTCGCGCTCCTGGAGGACATCGTGGGTTTCTGCCCGAGCCCGAGGGACCGGGCCGCCCTCGGGCGCGTGCT
>CAZZLC010000252.1:0-1470 GCA_964655065.1 uncultured Enterobacteriaceae bacterium
CTAGTGGGTCGAATCAGGAGTGATCGCTGGAAGTCTCGTCCTGGTTCTCGCGACCTTCCAAGGTTCGGTAGCAGTAGCGGCCGACGTTGGCGAGGATCTCGTCCGCGGTCTTCTTCCAGACGAAGGGCTTCGGGTCTTCGTTCCAGGCATCGAGGAACTCGCGGATCGCAGCCTCGAGCTGCTCGACGCTGGTGTGAGAGCCTCGCTTGATGGCCTTGGCCGTGAGGATCGAGAACCAGGCCTCGACCTCGTTCAGCCACGACGAGTGGGTCGGGATGAAGTGGAGGTGGAAGCGGGGGTTCTTGGCCAACCACCGCTTCACCGTTGGGGCGCTGTGCGTCGCGTAGTTGTCGACGATGACGTGGACGTCGAGGTCCTCGGGGACGTTCTTGCGGATGTGGTCGAGGAACTTCCTGAACTCGATGGCTCGATGACGCCGGTAGCATCGACCGATCACCTCGCCAGTCGCGACGTCCAGAGCCGCGAACAGTGAGGTAGTCCCGTTGCGCTGGTACTCGTGGGTGCGCCGCTCCACCTGACCCCGCCCCAGGGGAAGGACGGGCTGCGTCCGGTTGAGGGCCTGGATCTGGGACTTCTCGTCGACGGAGAGCACCAACGCGTTGTCGGGCGGGCTCATGTACAGGCCCACGACGTCACGGACCTTGTCGATGAAGTGCGGGTCGGTGGAGAGCTGGAAGGTCTCGGTTCGATGCGGCTTCAAGCCAAGGGCGCGCCACACCCGACCGACCGTGCTGGCACTCATCCCTGACACCTTCGCCGCGCTGCGTGTGCTCCAGTGCGTCTCGCCCTTCGGCGTGGTCTCCAGCGTCCGGACGACCAACTCCTCGATGAGTTCATCGCCGATTTTCCTGGGGCCGCCCGGGCGGTCGAGATCGGACAACCCGTCGAGGCGCTCCTCCGCGAATCGCCTCCGCCACTTTCCCACCGTGCTCGAGCCCCTTCCTACCTGGCGCGCGACCTCGGCATTGTTGAGCCCATCCGCACAGAGCAGGATGATCCTCGCTCGCGTGGCCAACCGCTCCTCGATGGTTCGCCTCCGGACGTACCTCTGAAGCTCGGTTCGCTCCTCGTCCGACAGAACGATGTCGGCGGTCGGGCGTCCGGATCGGGGTTGGTCTCCAAGCCCGGCCAGACGCTCGGACGCGAAGGCGGCGCGCCATCGCCTCACCGTCACCACCGAAGTGTTGATGCGACGGGCAACCTCCGAGTTCGAATGGCCCTCGGCGCAGAGCAAGACGATCCCTGCTCGCATGGCCAGCCTCGCATGGTCTCCGACACGATGAGCCTCGAGCAAGTGCTGCTCTTGCTCGGTGAGTTCGATGATGTGCTGGGGTTCGGGCCCGGACGCCATGGGTACCTCCTGTACCCGGCCATTCGCCCGACACCCCACGGCTATTTCCTTGAACTGAGAATTTTCTTTGTCTGCTCACTCGCGGCACGACCCACTAG
>CAZZLC010000253.1:0-1434 GCA_964655065.1 uncultured Enterobacteriaceae bacterium
GCCGACAAGAGACCGGAGAGGTTCCGTGTGACCCGCCGTCTTCTGTTGATCGATCCCGATCCCCGTCGGATTGTGCTGGCCAAGCGACTGCGCGCTCAGCGCTACGCCGTGGAGGTCTTCGAGTCCGTGGAACAGGGTATCAGCACCGCTCTCGCCTCTCCCCCCGACGTGATCGTGGCCGACCTGTGGATGCCCCGGATCTCTGGAGTCCAGCTCTGCCGGCTGCTCACGGGCGAGGCCGCGACGTCCGAGATCCCCATCGTGCTGCGGGTCTCCCGCGACACGCCTCGGAACCGGTTCTGGGCAAGGCACGCCGGGGCGAGCCGCGTCGTGCAGAAGGGGCGGGTCGGCGAGCTCCTCCGCGCGCTCAAGAGCCTGCCCTTCACCCAGGAGTCCATGTTCTTCCTGCATCTCAGCAACGAGGTCGACGTTCGCGAGCGGATCGCCTCGCATCTCGACCGCGCACTCTTCGAGTCGGTCGTGGCCAGCGAGGTGCGGGCGCTGGGGTCGGTGGGAAGCTTCGAGCAACTCGTCGACGAGCTCAGCCAGGTCCTGGTGCAGCTCACCGGCTACCGGTGGATGGTCCTGACGAGCCAGGGCCGCCACGTCGGGATTCACTGTCGACCGGAGGTCCGCGAGCAAGCGATCGCCGAAGCCACCGAGCAGCTCGGCGAGCTGCCCGAGGGCGACTGGACCATCGTGGAAGACGACGACGCGAGCGACGCGCCGGGTGTCGACGCTTTCGCGAGGCCGATCCACTTCGCCGGCACCACCCTCGGCGCGATCGCGGTCTGCCCGGTGGCGAACTCCGAGGGCATCCGCGACCTCGTGACGCTCGTGGCCGGTGAGCTCGGCGGCGCGCTCCGCATCATCACGCTGCTCGAGGAGACCCACCGGCTCGCCACCACCGACGCGCTGACCGGACTCATGCGCCGGGACCACCTCGCACGGAGGCTCACCGAGGCGCTGCAGGAGACCCCCACCGCTTGTCTCGTGCTCATGGACCTCGACCTGTTCAAGCAGGTGAACGACACGTGTGGTCACGCTGCCGGCGACCAGGTCCTGGCCGCCGCCGGTGCCTGCCTCGCCAAAGCAGCCGCGGGAGGCTGCGCGGCACGTTGGGGCGGAGAAGAGTTCCTGGTGTTCGTCCGCGGCGACGGGGCGCGAGGGCTGGAGGTGGCAGAGGCGGCCCGTCAGATGCTGCACACAATCGAGATCACGGCCCCAAACGGGGAGCGCGTGCCCATCAGCGCGAGCTTCGGCGTGGCCAGGTATCGGCGGGGCGAGTCCGTGGAAGCCACGATCGACCGTGCCGACCGCGCCATGTATGCCTCGAAGACCGCCGGCCGGGACCGGGTCACGGCCGCGTGGGCCGAGGACCGAGACGTCGAGCTGGCCTGAAGGCTGTGGACCGCACTGGTGACCGGTCCCGCT
>CAZZLC010000254.1:0-1430 GCA_964655065.1 uncultured Enterobacteriaceae bacterium
GAGCCTACCGATTCCTAATCAGTAGGTCGGACGTTCGAATCGTCTCGGGGGTACTGATTCAAGGCTGGTTATCGAGGCCGTCTCCCGCTCCGAGATGTTCCCCCAGCGGGCCACAGAGCAACTGATTGGGCGCAGGTTGCTCCAGTTCGAGCCCCTTCAAGCCAGCCTCACTCTCCAGCACTCGATCCGGAACTCCGGATCTTCGATAGGCGCCTCGCCCCAACCAGGATGCGCCCGACGCCTTTCGTTGAATTCACGAGCCTTGTCGAAGAGTAGCTCTGGACTCAATGAGAGCGAATCGAGCACATCCGTCCAGAATCGCTGGCGGAATTCGGGCGTGTTGCAGGGACCATCCCGACCGTCTGCGAACCGCTCGGGCTTCACGATCAGGAGCTTCCCCGTCTCTACTCCGAACTCGGAGGCAGTCCCTTCACGCTCACTTCGCTCATCCCAGTTGTCGAACCAGTGCTCGCCGAAGTCGTTGTCGTTGGCGAACAGCCGGCCGATCCAGATCACGGGTGACCATTCCGTCAGGCCCAACTCATCGGAGATCTTCTCGAAGAGCCCGCCAACGACAAATCCATCCACTCTCTCGTCATACTCGAAGGCCTTGACTCGCATCCCCCTCCAGCCCGACGGGTCGTCGTCGTGATGGAGCCCTCGGGGCCCATCGTGGAACCCGACCACCGGCCGGGATACGTCGACGTGACCATAAGCGAGTTCCCAATGACGATCCACGACATCCTTCAGGCCGCGCTGGCCCTCCCAGAGGAGGAGCGGGCCCAGCTTGGTCATCGGCTGCTCGAGAGTGTCTTCGGACCGCCACCCCTGACCGCCACCACCGATGAGGAGTGGGCCGAGGAGATCGAGCGGCGCGTTCGCGAGATCCGCGACGGGGCCGAGCTACTCGATGGTCGTCAGGTTCTCGCCGACGCGCGAAAGCGACTTGCCGCTCGCAAATCGTGAGCTACGACTTCCGCTTCCATCCGTCGGCTCGCGACGAGCTCGACGAGAGCATCGACTACTACGAATCGCGAAGGGACGGTCTCGGTCTCGAGCTCCTCTTCGAGGTCGAGGCGACGATCGCCTTGATCTGCGAGTCCCCGACACGCTGGCCGCTCCTGTCCGACATAGATCCTTCGCTTGGCGTTCGCCGTCACATCGTCCACCGCTTCGGCTTCATCGTCGTCTACGTCATCGACTCCGATGATGCAGTCGCCATCGTCGCCGTTGCTCATGGCAAACGAGAGCCCGGGTACTGGCTCGATCGGGTACCGTGAGAGATGCTGACCACAACTGCATCATCGCTGATGTTCCCCCAATGTTTCCCTCGCCGAGCACATCGCCCCAGACTGGGCATTCGACCTGATTTCGGGCGGAGCCTACCGATTCCTAATCAGTAGGTCGGACGTTCGAATCGTCTCGGGGGT
>CAZZLC010000255.1:0-1416 GCA_964655065.1 uncultured Enterobacteriaceae bacterium
CCCACAACGCTTCGGCGACCTCGTTCAGCGCATTCACCGGCGCCGCAGCGTGTGCAGCGGTGGGGACCGCACAGCTGGTGACCACTCCTCCACTCGACGAGAGTCCCCCGATCAAGGGGACCACAAGCCATCGGGACCACGTTCCGCTCCGGGACATCAGGGCACCTCGCGAAGACAGACGGGGTGGGACTGGGCACGTTCGAAGTCGCAGCGAGCCTCCCCGTTGGCTTTGCACCGCCAACCATCCGAGAATGCTTCGCAGGTCGGGCCGTTGGCGTCCCAGGTCACCGAACCCGTCGTCGCCTTACGGACGGTCGCGTTGTCGCTGGAGAATCCACGGCACTTTTCCTGGCCGAGCGCGAGCGCCCGACGGTCGAGGTCGGCTTGGGCCTCGGCCTCGGTTGGCCAGCCGTCGCCGTCCATGCCCACGAACAGGCGCAGGGGCTTCGACGCCGGGCTCCACTTCACATCGCTGTCGAGGTCGGGGTTGGCAAGCAAGGCGGTCACCTGGTCGAGGTGAACGCAGGTCTCGACGAACCGATCGCGGTGGGCTTTCAGGGCCTCGCAGCTCCCCCGACCGGTTGGCAGGGCCTCCCAGTCGAGCCGATCCGCCCGGGTTGGAGCCCCACCGAACCGTCCGAGCCCACACAGGTCGCGGACAACTGGAGCTCGACACAGTTGGTCCTGAAGCCCGAGGACGTTGAGGCCGAGTACGCCCGACACCACAGCCACGGTGGTCGCGACGCTCGCCAGCGTCACCCGAGAGCGTAGGCGTTTCGTCGGGCCTTTCGGCCTTGGAGTCGGGCCCCCCGCGAGCTTCGCCTGGATGGCGGCGAGGACATCGAGGAAGAAGGCGTCATCACGGCGCCCCCGCCAGTGCCGCAGGTCGAGCGCCTGCAACTCGCCGAAGCCGAAGGGAGGAGGCGTGTCGTCGAGGCAGATCGGGATCAAGACGCCACGATCCTTGGCGCGACTGGCCTCTTCCAGAACCCACTCGGAGCGCACCGATGCGGCGCTCCAGCACACGACCACGCACCGGGCGTCCTCGAGTGCGGCGAGGATGGTCGGCCGCCAGGCTTCGCCGCCCCCAATGTGCTGGTCCCACCAGACATCGAGCCGTTCGTGCTGCAGCGCTTCGATCAGAACGAGGACCCGTTCCTCATCCTCGCGCTTGTAGGACACAAAGACGTCACTCACGGTAGAATCTCTAGGGCTTTGGCGAGAAGCGCCTGGTCACCTGGAGCGAGCTTGCCGGAACGCTCCAGGGCCGACCACAACGCGAGCCATCGCTCGAAGTGGGCAAAGTCCGCCGTCGCCTGGAACAGCTTCGCGTGGGACCAGCCGAGGTCACGCTGCCACTGGGCATTGCTGGGGTCCGCCTCGGCGAGGCGGCTTCGGAGGTCCAGGCTCCGCTGG
>CAZZLC010000256.1:0-1415 GCA_964655065.1 uncultured Enterobacteriaceae bacterium
GCGACGCGCAGCCCCACAGCGAGGAGAAGAGCCAGATCCCAACCATGCTTCGACCTCCGAGGGTGGTCGCTCGTAACGCGGGCTCGCCTGACCCAGGGTCGGCCGCCATCGACGTGCACCATCTGGCGAGTCCCCGAGCCACGAGACCCTGGCGTCCGGCCTCGGGGCACCGCCTCAGCGCCAGACGGAGCCGATGACGAAGAGGTCCTCGGGGACGTCCGTCCTCCCGATGACCACCAGACGAAGCGCGGCGTGAGGTCGACGGCCGTTCGCCGCATAGCCCGCGAGAACCGTCCCGCCGACGCCCGGCCGGGTCCGCAGGGGCGGGGGCTCGACGAGGATGACCCCGCCGATCGCGTCGGGACCGTACCGTGCCCCGGCCGCACCGCGGATCACGGCGATCGAGCCGGCCGCGAACGGATCGATCTCGGGAGCATGATCTGGGCCCCACTTCTGGCTCTCGTGGCGCACGCCGTCGTAGAGCACGAGGAGCCGACGCTCAGCGTGGCCCCGGATGATGGGCTTGGCGGCGTCGGCCGTGCCGCCGGCGACCCGGACTCCCGGCACGCTCTCCACCGAGTCGGCAAGGCCCTCGCCTGCGCTTCGCTCCAGATCCTTCGCGAGAAGCGTCGTTCGCGCCCGCACGTCCTCGATGTCAGGGTCCGCGGCGTGCACCACCATCTCCTGAGGCGGCGAGAAGTCGAGGCGGACCCGAATGGTAGCGGGTACCGGGGCTCCATCCTGTCGAGCAGGCTCGAAGGAGAGGAGGAGGGCCGCTTCGAGTGCAGCGTCCCGGAACACGGGGAGCCCCTCCACGATGTCGGCTCTCACGACGTTGCCGAACGCATCGATGTCGACCTCGACGACCACGTCGCCCTCGATGCCCTCCTGCAAGGCCTCGTCGGGATAGTTGGCGACCGGGCGGCTCAGCGGCACGGGTGGCTGCACCCCGGCCGCGCGCGGTGACTCGATGGGCGAATCGAGCGGGTCTGCACGGGCCACCGACGCCGAGAGACCGGTCCCGCAAGCGCAAAGGAGCAGACACCCGCAACATCTCCGGACGTCGCCGGCGAGTCTCGTCCCGATCATCGTCACGGTAGATTCGACGCCTCCGAGCCACACGGCGCGCAGGTACTGGCGAGAACGGGGCCTTCGGGGGTGTCGTGCGACCAGACGTGGGGAGACGACCTCGACGCTCGCGCGACGCAGGGCTCGGCGATCCACCGGGACCCAGAGGTGAGCCAGAGAGGCCATCCGGGATACCCGCAGGGGGGAAGGCGTGTCTGGTGAGCAACGACCATCGGCAAGGAGCTTAGATGAGCGCCGCCGCTTTTGCAACTGAGTTGCAATAAGACCCAGCGGCGGTGTGGAGGTGTTCGAAATCACACACCGCCACGAGACGGCACTTATCGGTC
>CAZZLC010000257.1:0-1374 GCA_964655065.1 uncultured Enterobacteriaceae bacterium
GCCTTCGTCGCTCGTGAGAATGAACCCCCTTTCGCTCGCGAGAACGAACCCCCGGGAGTCGGAGATCGCGTGAGCGGCGAGCTCGCTTGACGGAGCGGCCATCCTCCTGACGGAGGTGGCCGTGGCGCCGAGAAAGCGGCCGTGCGGGATCTGCCGAAGGTGGTTCGAGCCGCACCCAGGTGCCGGCGATCGACAGCGCGTCTGCGGCAACGAGGCCTGCCAGGCGGAGCGGCATCGGCGGTCGGACAAGGCGTGGCGGGCGAAGAACCCCGACTACGACAAGAAGCGGCGTCTGAAGCAGAAGCTGGAGCCCGGCGCGGCTGCCGAGGAGCCGCACGACGACGTCGTGGACGATCCGCTCGGCCATGTCGACTGGGACGGGATCGAGCGTGCGATCGGCCCAGCGCACCGCGTGGCGACGGAGGAGGCCGGCCGACTTGTCGTGAAGTGGGCGCAAGACGCAGTGCGCTCGAATGCCGAGGTCCAACGCCGAGACCTGGATCGACTTCCCCAAGGACGTGCGCAAGACGCAGTGCCGCCGAGGATCGGCGGGCAACCTCCACATGCCGATCGACTTCGGTCGCCCGAGCGCAAGACGCAGTCCGATCGAGGCCCGCCGAACCCGTGAAGCTCGAGATCTCGCCGCTGGAGTTGCCCGTGCAGATCGAGCTGACCGAGCTGGACCTCCGGTACGCGCCGCTTCGGGTGCTCGAGCCCGCGCGGCAGGCGCGTCTGGCGGCCTCGCTGTCGCAGGACGGCCAACACAGCCCGGTGCTCGTGGTGGGCGACGCCGAGACGGACGCGTTCGTGCTGATCGACGGGTACGGTCGGGTGGAGGCGCTGCGGGGCCTGGGCCAGGACCTCGTCGAGGCGGTGGTGCTGGAGCTGTCGACGGTCGAGGCGCTGCTGTGGACGTGGCAGCTCGGCACCCGGCGCCGCAGCGTGCTCGAGGACGCCTGGTGGCTGCAGGAGCTGGTCGACGGCCACGGGCTGCGGCAGGCCGAGCTCGCACGGCGACTCCGCCGCTCGAAGAGCTGGATCTCGCGGCGGCTGTCGTTGGTGGGCGTGTTGTCGGCGTCGGCCCAGGAGGCCGTGCGCACCGGAGTCGTCCCCGCCCACGCGGCGATGAAGTTCCTGGTGCCGTTGGCGCGCGCCAACGCCGAGCACGCCGAGCGCCTGGTGGCGGGGCTCGACGGGACGCCCGTCACCGACCGCCAGGTCGAGCAGCTCTACCTCGGCTGGCGCACCGGGAACGCAGAGCGGCAGGAGCGGATCGTCGCCCAGCCGCACCTGTTCCTGAAGGTCGAGGATCACGTCCTCGCGCCAGCACTCGAGCCCGACGACGCCCAGAAGCTCGCCGACGAACTCGAGGGG
>CAZZLC010000258.1:0-1340 GCA_964655065.1 uncultured Enterobacteriaceae bacterium
ACGGCGAGCTCGCGCATCCGCTTGAGGATGTTCGAGATCTCGGTCACCGCGCCTTCGGCGGTCTGCACGACGGAGATGCCGTCGTTGGTGTTGCGCTGCGCGATCTTGAGGGAGCGCGTCATCGCATCCAGGTTCTCGGCGACACCGAGGCCCGCCGCGTCGTCGGCTGCCTGGGTGATGCGGACGCCGGAGCTGATGCGGGCCAGGGTCTTGGTGAGATGACCCTGCGTCGTGTTGAGGTTCGAGATGGAGCTGAGCGCCGCGATGTTCGTGTTGACGGTGAGACCCATTGTGCTCTCCAAGCAGAGGGTTCGAGTCCCGGGCCGTCCGCTCGACGGTCCTGGGTACGCCCCCGTTCTCGGATCACGCCAAGCGCAATTGCAGCGATCACCAACATTGCGAATTCCGCTTCTGAACTACGTTCTCGTGGATCTTGGCCTTGCCGTTGGCGCAAGAGACGGGAGGCGACGGCCCTTGCCACGCACCGTCGACAAGCCGCTGGTCGTGGCAACTTCTTCGTGACGGGGAGGCACGCGCGAGGCGGCCTCCCCGCTCCGAGGGGGTTGCGTTCCCGGCGAACAACGGGAGGGGCAAGAATCGGGAGCTCGTCGTGCAGCGTCTTGCGCGGGCGTCCCCAGCCTGGCCTCACCAGAACGCAGAAAGCCCTCCCCCACGCGGTGGTGGGGGAGGGCCGAAAGAGAATGGGCAGATCAGCTCGCGCGGTGGCGGAGCCGATCCGCGATGGGTCGGGCCGAGATCAGATGAGCTGGGCGGCGGAGGCGTTCATGGTCTTGGCCTGGGCCAAGACGGCGACGCCCGCCTGCTGCATGATCTGGTACTTCGACAGCTCGGCGGACTCGAGCGCGTAGTCGGTGTCGCGGATGCGGCTCTCGGAGTCCTTGAGGTTGAGGTAGTAGTTGTCCGTCTGCCGGAACGCGGATTCGAGACGGTTCTGGGCCGCACCGAACGAGGACCGATGGGTGTTGATCGTGACGAGCGCGGAGTCGATGTTGACGATCGCGGCCTGGGCGTTGGCGGCGCTATCGAGCGTGGCGTTACCAGTGTCGATGGCCAGCGCGGTGGCGCGAAGGTCGAACAGCGCGATGTCGATCTGGCTGTTCGCGGTGTTGTCGATGCCGACCTGGACGCTCAGCGTGGTGGAGCCGTTGGCGAGGGCGACGCCGTTGAACTCGGTCACCGCGGCGATCCGGTCGACCTCGCTGCCGAGCGCGACGAACTCGTCGTGGACGTAGCTGCGCTCTTGATCGGCCAGGGTCTCCGAGGAGGACTGGACGGCGAGCTCGCGCATCCGCTTGAGGATGTTCGAGATCTCGGACACC
>CAZZLC010000259.1:0-1338 GCA_964655065.1 uncultured Enterobacteriaceae bacterium
ACCCCTGGGCTGGAGGGGTCGTGAGACGAGGGCTCGTTACGCTGCTCGCCGTAGGCATCTGGATCGCCATGGGGGAGATTCCGCTCCCCTACCTCGACGTCGCCTTGCTCGAACAGTGGATCGGACAGTCGGTCCTCATCGACGCCTCGCTCGCCGACTTCGGGCTCTCCCTCACGGTTCTGGGCACCGCTCCCTTCCTCACCGGCTTCGTCCTCGTCGAACTCGGTGCGATGCTCCTCGTTCGTGGCCGCGCCCGGATCCGCGGAGGTCCCGCCGACCGCGAGGTACTGTGGCGAATGGCCATCCTGGTCAGTCTGGCGTTCGCGGGCCTTCAGGCCTGGGCCATCGCGATCGGGCTCGAGCAGATGAGGGTCGGGCTTCAGCCCATCTTCACCTGGGACGGTCCCCCGCTCGGCTTTCGCATCGTCATCACGCTCACCCTGATGGCGTCCACCGCGATCCTCGTCGGGCTGGTTCGGTGGGTGCGACGGGCCGGCATCGGACACGGATTCGTCGTCTTTCTGCTCGTCGAAGGCGTCCGGGGGCTCTGGTCGCACTCCGTGGGCGCCGTCACGGAGGAACGACTCGCTCCACTCGTCGTCGTCGGCATCGTTGCCATCCTGATGGTCCGCTACGCCAGGCCGCCGCTCTTGCTCTGGGGCTTGCTCAACCCCCTCGGCATCGCAATCTGGCTCGCCCCCACCACCCGGGCCCAGTTCGTCCTCGAGCCGTGGCAGATCGGCGGCTCCGCCGCCGCGTTGGTGGCCAGCATGTTCATCGTGACGTGGGCCGCGCGCCGGCCCGAGCTCGTGGCCACCCTGGGCAACGCGGACCATCGAGAACGCCGCAAGAGAGCAGCCCAGCGAATCGTCGTCCGTGCGTTCGTCCTGATCACCTTCGTCATCGGTCTGTTGTTCGTGCTGATCCGGAGTACCGGCGAGGTCGACGCGCTGATCGCCGCACCCGTACTCACCGCGTTCCTCGCGGCCCTGGCCCTGTCCCTCGACCTCGCGAGAGAGGTCTCGGAGCGCTTGCGCCGCGGGGGTTCCTGGGTGGTTGCCTGGCCCCTGCACCAACCCTACCGGGTCGGCCCTGCACGCCTTGCTCTCGAGCAAGCCGGCATCCCTCACTTCCTGCGCGGTCTGCACTATCGCACGCTCACCGGACCGTTCGATCCCCGCGTCCCCATTGACGTGATGGTGCCCGAGGACCGACTCGTGGAGGCGCGAGAGCTGCTCGACGTAGCCCTGGCACTCCGGATGGACGAGGGGGCGCCCTGATGCTGCCGGCAGCGCCGCCGCGAGGTGCTGAAGGGGGGGAACGACATCCACGCGACGG
>CAZZLC010000260.1:0-1335 GCA_964655065.1 uncultured Enterobacteriaceae bacterium
TGGTGCCGCCGATCTCAACGACGACGGCGTCGTCACGGGCACGGAGCTGGGTCAGTACCTCCACCAGTCCGTCGTCGACGCCTCCCGGGGCGCTCAGCATCCCCGTCACGGGCAGATCCGGGACCCTCGGCTCAATGAAGGAGAGTTCGTCTTCGACGTTGGCAACGCGGCGCGGGCGGCCGACGACGAAGAAGAGGACGAAACCATGGACGGCCAGCAGCACTACGAGGCCGGCGTGGCGGCGCTGCTGGGCAGATACGGGCGATACGACGGATCGAAGGCTGCTCGATCGCTACGTCGAGCTGCAGCGGCCGGGCACGTTCGGGCCGCCGCTCTGCTCGCCGACGTCTACTACCTCGGCGCCGACGGAGGTGGACAGGATCACGAGCTCGCCTGGAAGACCGTCGCGAAGCCCTACGAGCTCGGCGACCCCTACGCGCGTTTCCTACGCGCCAAGATGCAGTTCCTCGGTCTGATGGTTGCCGGCGGGCCGCAGGCGCGAGAGACGGGCGAGTACCACCTCCGCGACCTCGAATCCGAGCTCGAGCGACTCGACGTCGAGGGTGACCCTTTCCTCACCTACGCGCGAGCCTGGATCGCGTCGCGCATCAGCGGTGACCAGGAACGAGCGGTCGAGCTCTATGCGATCGCACTCGAGGCAGGTCACATCTCGGCAATCAACAATCTCGCCCTCCACTACGAACACGGGCTCGGGGTGCGTCGCGACCTTCGAGAGGCGTTCCAGCTCTACCAACGGGCAGCCGACCTCGGTAGCATCGAGGGCGTCTCGAACCTCGGGCTTGCCTACGAGTACGGCATCGGCGTCGATCAGGACCTGCAGCACGCGCTGCGGCTCTACGAGAGGGCGGCCCTCCTCGGGAATCCCCAGGGCATGCTGCACCTCGGCCGGCTGCTCGAGCAGGGTGTCGCCACCGAGCCCGACGAGGAAGCCGCTGCGACGTGGTACCGGCGGGCCAGCGAGTACGGTGAACGGGATGCGATGGTGGCGCTCGGGAGAATCCTCTTCGAGAACGACTCCGACGAAGCCTACGGTTGGTTCCTGCTCTCGGCCGACCTGGGCAATCCCGTGGCGATGACGTGGCTCGGATACTTTTGGCTCGATGGGTTCGGGTCGAGGCCGTCCAACCCCCGACGAGCCCGGCACTGGTTCTCGGCGGCCAGCGAGGCCGGAGACCTGCGGGCCGCAGCCGAGCTCGGGGTGATGATGCTCTTCGGCCTCGGGGGTCCCCGAGAGCCGAAACAAGCCGTCGACACCCTCTGGAGAGCGGTGAAAGGGGGCGAACCCGTCGCGATGATCGGCCTCGGGGATGCCTA
>CAZZLC010000261.1:0-1327 GCA_964655065.1 uncultured Enterobacteriaceae bacterium
CGAATCGCGCGGAGCGCGCTTCGCGACGGCGAGCGGGACCGGTCGACATCGCGGTCCCGCGTTCTCGCGTGAGCGAAGCGAGGGGGAGACGACCGAGCGAATCGCGCGGAGCGCGCTTCGCGACGGCGAGCGGGACCGGTCGACAGTGCGGTCAGCTCGCTGCGACGTGGGCGAGCTTGCGCCGGAGTCGCTTGACCCCCTGACCGCAGAGCTGGCACGCCCGCGACTCCGTCACCCCCAGGTGCCGACCAACCTCCTTGAGCGGGAGCTCCCGGAAGTAGTACAGGGTGATGGCCGTGGCTTCGCGTTCGGGCAGCGTTCCCACCGCGCCGACCACGAGCTCGCGGAGCTCGGCGTCTCCCGTCTCGTCCTCGACGTCGACATGGCTCGGCACCTGCTCGATGAGCGGGGTCGGGTTGTCGTTGGCGGCCGGGGCATCCAGAGACAGGAGCTGTCGAATCTCCGCGTCCCGCACCAGGTTGCGAAAGTCGACCAGCTCGATCTCGAGCCGGGCCGCGAGCTCGCGCTCGGTCGGCGCCCGCCCGTTCGCGGTCCGCAGGCTGCGACGAGCGTGCTCGATGGCCTGAGCCTTGCGACGGACCGAGTGGGGCACCCAGTCGACCGCGCGAAGCGCATCCAAGATCGCGCCACGGATCCGATGACGGGCGTAGGTATCGAACGGTACGCCCCGAGAAGGGTTGTACCGCGCGATGCTCTCGATGAGCCCGACCACACCGACGCTGATCAGGTCGTCGAGCTCGACACTCTGCGGCAGCCGACCGTGGATCTGCCGCGCAATGCGCTGGACGAGGCCATAGTGCCTCGTCACGATGGCGTTCCGACCCTCGCGGGGCCTCGTCGTAGCCATGGAACCTCCCGGGCGCCCGGGAGTGCACGTCCTGCGCCAACCACGAAACGCCTTTGAACGCCGACAATCACAGTCCGAACCGTATGCGCACCGATACGCCGTGACCGCTTCGATACGCCTCACCGTCCTCCCCGGCTCGAAGGGCCCCCGAGGCGACACACTCCGGACACGGCTCCGCTTTCGCCTGGTTTCTCCTGATCATCCCAAAAAGCGTGATCAAGTTCGTTGACGCGACCAGGGGGGAGTTGTACTTAGTGGGGGTCCCGGCGGCGCGTCGTGCTTCCGGGAGCTGACCTCGCCCAATTTATTTTGGACTTGGTCTTGACATGATGCTCTCGCTGTCGATAGACTGGCAGAGCAACCGCGTTGGCCGACCCTCCTGGCGTCTGGACCCACGCGGCCGATCACCACCCCAACAGTCGAAAGACTCGAGCGGGTCGGTCTTTGAAAAGCAAGCAG
>CAZZLC010000262.1:0-1298 GCA_964655065.1 uncultured Enterobacteriaceae bacterium
GTGATCGAAATCGTTCCATAAGAAATTTTCGCCTTTCCATGGGATCGAGCTTCAGGCATTCAATCTCGCGTGGAACGCGACTGGCGCGACGGGCGGATCGAGGAGCTGGAGGCACAGCTTGGCGAACGAGACGCGCGCATCGAGGCGGGGAACGCACGCATCGCGGAGCTGGAGCGAATGATCAGCGAGCTCCAGGCGCAGCTCGGCCAGAACTCGAGCAACTCGCATCGACCGCCCTCGACTGACGCCCCCGACGCGCGGCGCAAGCGCAAGAACAAGCAGAAGGCTGAGCGCAAGCACAAGCGCAAGCGCGGGGCGCAGAAGGGCCACCGTGGCTCGCACCGCGAGCTGGTGCCCGAGGACAAGGTCAGCAAGTTCGTCGACCTGTTTCCGCCCGAGTGCGAAAACTGCTGGGCCTCGCTGCCAGAGGTGCCTGACGCTGAGCCGCAGCGTCATCAGCAAACTGAGATCCCGCCGCTCGAGCCGTACACGACGGAGTGGCGGCGCCATGCCGTGTCATGCTCGTGCTGCGGGCATCGGACGCGAGCCGCCTACGACGAGAAAGTGATCCCAGCGTCGTCGTTCGGCCCCCGGTTGATGGCGATCATCGCGCTGCTGACGGGCGTCTACCACCTGAGCCGACGGAAGGCTGCGACGCTGCTGTCGGACGCGATGGGCGTCAGGGTCTCGCTCGGCGCACTCAGCGCCGTCGAGTCACGGGTGAGCAATGCCGTGCAGCCAGCGGTCGACGCAGCGTGGCAGCAGGTCGTGCAAGCCGACGTCAAGCACACCGACGGCACAAGCTGGGCGCAGGCCGGACTCAGCATGGCGCTGTGGACGGTTGCGACGACCGCCGCGACCGTGTTCAAGATCGTCGGCGACAGCACGAAGGCGACGCTGAAGTCGCTGTTCAGCGAGTTGCACGGCATCCTGGTGAGCGACCGCGCCAAGGCGCTCAACTTCTGGGCGATGGATTTGCGGCAGATTTGCTGGGCGCATCTGCTGCGCAAGTTCGTCTCCTTTTCCGAGCGCGACGGTCCAGCTGGCGAGTTCGGTCGGCAACTGCTCGACTACACGGGGCTCATGTTCGAGTACTGGCACGAGTTCAAGGCGGGGAAACTGGACCGGGCGAAGTTGATCGCCTGGATGGCACCGGTGCAACAGCAGACCGAGGCGCTGCTGGCGCGTGCGGCGGCGGCGAACATCGAGGGTCTGTCGGGCTCGTGCGCCGACGTTCTCCTGCACAAGGAGGCGCTCTGGACCTTCGTCAGGACGGACGCGGTGGAACCGACCAACAA
>CAZZLC010000263.1:0-1295 GCA_964655065.1 uncultured Enterobacteriaceae bacterium
GCCGTCGTAGGGCACCTCGGGTCCGCCGACCGTGGGGTCGGTGTCGTCGCAGTCGACCTCGGCCGCGAACCCGTCGCTGTCCCGATCGTCTTCGACACTACATCCCACCAGCGCGAGCCCAGCGATCCACCACATCCGACAACTCCCCTCTCGACGGAGCCTCGGCAGCATAGCGGAAGGGTCGCGCCGACGGCAATCGAATGCGGCCAGACAGGATGCTCCGCTTTGACGACGCCTTCGCCCGACCGCTCCGCCGAGGCGCCCCGACCGCCGTGCGGCCAGGGTGTGCCGATTTGACCAGGCATCCGTGCAGTTTGCACGATCCGGTCCGCAGGGGGGCGTTGCCAGGAGCCGTCATCGCGCGTTGGGGTCCATCCGCCGCCATCCCCAGGCGATCCCGCGCAAGAGCGCGCCGGGGACCAGACGGCGCAGGAACGCGAGCAGCCGAGAGTCCAGCCCGACGTAGATGCGCCTCCGCCCGCGCAGGATCCCCCGCACGATGACGTCTGCGGCTCGCTCCGGCGTGGTCATCGCACGCCGCGCGAAGGCGTCGTGGTCCGCGTCCTCGTTGTGCAGCGCTCGCCGGGCGATGTTGGTCGCCACCCCACCGGGGAACACTGCACTCACCGTGATGGACGAGCCCGAGAGCTCCTGCGCCAGCGTGTCCGTGAGCGCGGCGAGCCCGTGCTTGGACACGTTGTACGCAACGCTGGTCGGAAACGAGACGAAGCTGTTCACACTGCCGACGTTGACGACGTGGGCCCTCGACGCGCGACGCAGCTGCGGGAGAAAGGCCTTGAGCACGTGCACGGGCCCCCACAGGTTGACGCCCAGCACGTGGTCGAAGTCGTCGAGGGTGGTCTGCTCGAACGTCGCCACGCAGCCGACTCCGGCGTTGTTGATGACCACGTCGGCCCCGCCGTGGCCATCCTGGACGGAGTCAGCCCACGCGGACACCTCGTCCCAGCGAGCGACGTCCACGACGTCGGTGGTCACCGAACGCTCGTTGGGCAGCAGGGCAGCCGTCTCACGCAGGCCTCTCTCGTCGACATCGGCCAGGGCGAGCGCGGCGCCCTCGCGACCCAAGCGCACTGCCAGCGCCCGTCCGATGCCCGAGGCGGCTCCCGTCAACACCACCACCTTCTCCGACAACGTCCGCATCGCGAGCCCCCGCTACGCGCTTCGACGCAGTGGCGCTTCGCCAGGCTGCCCGGGCCTCGTGGCCAACGTGCGGGGCGCGCGGAGGAGGCCCAGCCCCTGCGGGACGAAGGCGATGGCGAGAAGCACCGAGGCCG
>CAZZLC010000264.1:0-1258 GCA_964655065.1 uncultured Enterobacteriaceae bacterium
AATTGAGAGGAGCTGTCCTTAGTACGAGAGGACCGGGATGGACGTACCTCTGGTGTACCAGTTGTCGCGCCAGCGGCATGGCTGGGTAGCTACGTACGGACGGGATAACCGCTGAAAGCATCTAAGCGGGAAGCCCCCCTCGAGATGAATTTTCCCTGAAGGGTCCAGGAAGACGACCTGGTTGATAGGCGGGGTGTGTAAGCACAGCAATGTGTTCAGCTAACCCGTACTAATGACCCGTTCGGCTTTGCTCGCCTCGCGCTTGATCCTCGCCTCGACGCCGCGTCGACCCCATCTCTATTCGCATACCCTCTTCCCGCTTTGGCCGGTGATGATAGCGCGGGGGTCCCACCCGATCCCATTCCGAACTCGGAAGTTAAGCCCTAGCGCGCCGATGGTACTGCAGGGGTGACCCTGTGGGAGAGTAGGTGTCGCCGGCTTCCTTTTCCCAAACGCCGCCTCGGCTCGTCCGGGGCGGCGTTTTCTGTTTCCGGTCTCGCCAAGCGGCTGCCCCAGGCGGTACAACGGCGGTTGGAGGTGTCATGCGTCTGCTCCCGGTTGTCCTCGTCGCCGCAGCCTGCGCTCGCGACGTCGTCATTGCGGCCGATGGCGACGCGGTGACGCTTCCCGACCCCCAGCCGCTCGACCCGGAGCTCCGCACCGACCGCATCGTGCAGGTCACGATCCCGAGCGCCGACATCCTCTTCGTCGTCGACAACTCCTGCTCGATGGCCGAAGAGCAGGTCGCGCTCTCGACGAACTTTCCCGTGATGCTGCAGTACTTCGTCGACTCCGAGTTGGACTGGCACATCGGAGTCGTGTCGACCGACATGAACGACCCTCTGCACGCGGGCCGACTCCAGGAAGCCAACGGACTCCGTTGGGTCGATCCGGAGGTCGACGAGCCGCTGGATGCGTTCTCCCAGATGGTGTCCCTGGGCGTGTCGGGCTCGCCGACCGAGCAAGGCATCGCCGCGGCGTACTCCGCCGTCGAGCTGCTCGTGGACTCCGGCGAGGCCAACGAGGGATTCGTGCGCGAGGACGCGGCGCTCCACATTGCCGTGATCAGCGACGAGGACGACGCCACCAACCGACCGGGGGGCTCCAGGCTCGTCTCCCGTTCGGAGTTCGTCGAGTACCTGCGCACCGCCCGCCCGAGCGGGCGCTTCACTTCGTTCTCGTCCATCGTCGGACCGACCACCGGCTGCGACGACATCGGCGAGCCGGGGTCCGACTACATGGCGGTGAGTCGTGACGT
>CAZZLC010000265.1:0-1253 GCA_964655065.1 uncultured Enterobacteriaceae bacterium
GGTGTGGTGCCCAGGCTGCGCTCGAACACCGGCACGAGCCGGCGGTTCTGCTCGACGTAGCGATGCAGCAGCACCTCGGCCCCCGGCGGGTCGGTCACCAGGGTCAGCGCGCCGTCGCCCTTCAGGTAGGTCGCACAGGCCCGCCGGGTGGGGTGGTCCTCGGGCAGGGCGACGCTGTGGGTGGTGACGCGCAGCTCGGCGCGCGCGGTCGCCTCGCGGTCGCGGTCGGCCTCCGCTTCGGCGTGGCGCTGCCGGTAGCGGTCCGCGAGCGCGGCGTGCGCCTCGGGCAGGTCGGGCGCCACCTGCAGCGCGCCGTGCAGCCCCTGGTCCACCTCGAGCTGCTTCAGGGCCGCCGCGCGCTCGGCCTCGTCGGCCGCCTTCGCCTTCGCCCAGCCCGGCGCCTTGTCCTCCTCGGGGCGCCACGGCTCGATGCCCTCGAGCAGCCCCTCGCTCTCGCTCCGCAGCGCGGCGGCCTCGGCGACGAGGGCGTCGGCCTCGGCCACGCCGGCCAGCGCCTGCTCCGTCAGCTTCAGCGCCTGCTCCCGCCGGCGCGCCCCGTCGAGCCACGCCTCCACGACGTCGGCGAGGTCCGACGCGCTCGGGTACCGGTCGTCGGGCGCCCGCGCCATCGCGCGCTCGCACGCCTCCACCAGCTCCGCCGGCAGCGGCGGGCCCGACCGCGCCGGCGTGTCTTCGTCCAGCGTCGAGAACAGCCCGATCGTGGCGATGGGGGCGGCCTTGCCCACGGGCAGCGGCGGACCCTGCACGACCTGGTGCAGCACTGCGGCCGCGCTGTCCCCGGTGTACGGGGCGCGGCCCGACAAGATCTCGTACAGCATGGCGCCGAGCGCGTACACGTCGCTGCGCGCGTCGATGCGGTCCACCTCGCCGCGCGCCTGCTCGGGCGGCATGTACGCCGGCGTGCCCACCACCCGGCCCATCTGCGTGCGGTGGTCGTCCGAGCTGCCGCGCGAGGTCTGCACCACGTCGAGCGCCCCCTCCTCCGCCGCCGCGTCCGGACGACCCACGATCTTCGCGAGCCCCCAGTCGAGCACGTAGGTCTCGCCCAGCGGGCCCACCATCACGTTGTTCGGCTTCAGGTCGCGGTGCACCACCCCGCGCTCGTGCGCGTAGGCGACCGCGCGACACACCGACAGGTAGGCGTTCATCACCCGTCGGAACGTCCACCCCGTCGCGCCGGTCTCCCAGCGGTAGGCGCTCACCGCGTGCACCTCGGAGACCACGTCCTGCAG
>CAZZLC010000266.1:0-1250 GCA_964655065.1 uncultured Enterobacteriaceae bacterium
ACGAGGTGAGGCGGCGGGTGGTCTCGGAGCACCTCGTGTTCTTCACCATCGACGAGGCCGCGCAGATCGTCTACGTGCTCCGGGTCTGGCCGGCACGAAGGCAACCCCTCGAGCCCGAGGAGCTGGCGCTTCCCGATGTTGGAGAAGAGTAGGTTCGTCCGCCGAGGAAGGAGGATGGGGTGCACCGCTTCCCCCTCCAACGCTGTAGGCAACCTGTAGGCACTCCGGGAACCGCCAGGAACTCCTGGGACCCTCAACCGCCCCGGAAACCATCTTTCAAGCATGCGATCCCCCCCCTGGGAGTACTCGCCGAATTCCTCCGGCTTGATGCGGGAAATCGCTGTAGGCGCCAGGGAATCGAACCTGCACGACGGTTCGACCTGGCCGTCAGTGAGCGGCCTTCAGCGCGTTCGACAGGTTCGTCAGGGTGCGGCCGAGGTGTTCCATCGCCTTCACCTCGTCGTCGCCCCAGGCCCTCGATGGTTCGTCGTCAGGGTCGGCGGGTGCGGCACTGGGGGCCAAGCTTGCCGACGACCTGAAGCGCGTGTTGACCTTGCCACGGCCGAAGCACCCCACCGTGTCAGGCCCCCTCGACCGAACCACCGGTCGGGAACTGCTCCGCACCTTCATAGATGTCGCCGACCGAGAGCTCGACCTGAATGCCGGGCAGGCTCACCCGATCCGCCCGGTCTACGTGCACCTTGCGCGACCAGGTCTCGCCATTCCGGCTCCAGACTTCGACGTCCACCCCGTCCTGCTCGATCAGGACCACGTGACGTAGCGACGGGACCGAACGGTAGCGAGTCAGCTTCTCGCCGCGATCGTACGCCCGCGTCCCGTCCGAGAGGACCTCGAAGAGCACTACAGGGTTCGTCGCGGTCTGCATCGGTCCCAGGGTCATCTCCCCGCAGAACACCGACCCGTCGGCGTACGTGTAGAGCTCGTCGGCCGTGGCGATCCGGCGATTCGAGGACATGGCGTAGCAGGGACCGCCTTCCAGCTGAGGGCCCAGGAGCTGGATGATGCGGGTCTCCAGGAAGTCGTGCCGCGGGGACCCACCTGCCATCAGGTAGATCTGACCGTCGGTGAACTCGTGGCGATCCGGCGAGTTGCGCTCGGCCGAAAAGTAGTCATCCAACGTCAGGATGTGGTGACGCAGCGAAGCGGACACAGTCCAACCCTCCCAGGATGGACTGTACCTCGGGAGCGGCAAGGTGGGTCGAGCCCAGCCCGGTTCAAGTTGTGCGGGT
>CAZZLC010000267.1:0-1246 GCA_964655065.1 uncultured Enterobacteriaceae bacterium
GATGCCATGCGAGCGACTCGCGGCGTTGGACGTTCGCCATCCGGCCGCGGTTCTATCTGGCTCGTCGGACATCCACGCGCGGCGGGCGGTATAGACTGACCACGGAGGGCCAACATGCCAACGTCCGCCGCCCAGCCCCTCGACCTCGACGATCCTCAGCGCGTCGATCGTCTCGTGGTCGTGCGCGGGATGCGGTGGTCCGACTGGGTGCGCCACCAGGAGGCGCGCGGCGACTCCTCTGCGCCCCGACTCGCCTACCTCGACGGAGCGCTTCAGATCATGAGCCCTTCCCGACACCACGAGCGGCTCAAGTCGATGATCGGCAGGCTCCTCGAAGCATGGGCGTTCGAGAAGGGCATCGAGGTGCTCCCGCTCGGATCATGGACGATCGAAGACCGTGCGGAGGAGGCGGGCGCCGAGCCGGACGAGTGCTACCAGATCGGGACCGAAGAGAAGGACCGTCCCGACCTCGCCATCGAGGTGGTGTGGACCTCGGGAGGGCTCTCCAAGCTGGAGATCTACCGGAGATTGCGCGTTCCCGAAGTCTGGACCTGGCGGCGAGGCCAGCTGCACGTCCACGTCCTTCGCGGCGAAGCCTACGAGGAGCGCCAGACCAGTGAGGCGTTCCCGGGGCTGGACTTCGGGCTCCTGCTGTCGTTGCTGGACCGGGCCACGGTCACCGCCGCGCAACGAGAACTCGTCGAGCATCTCCGGAAGGCGTAGGCCTCCTGAACCCAATGGGCGGGGAAGCGGATACGCCGTCCGCATGAAGGACGTCAGCGTCATCGGCGCCGGCTTCGCCGGGCTCGCGGCCGCCTGCCACCTCGCGCGAGGCGGCGCGACCGTCCACCTCGTCGAGCACCACGAGCAGGCCGGTGGCCGGGCACGCACCTTCGAGGACCAGGGCTTCCGCTTCGACATGGGGCCGAGCTGGTACTGGATGCCCGAGGTGTTCGAGCGCTTCTTCGGCACGTTCGGCCACGACGTCGCGGATCTCTACGACCTGCGCCGGCTCGACCCGAGCTACCGGGTCGTGTGGCCGGGCGGCGAGCGGTGGAACGTTCCCGCCGGGCGACTACCAGGGTCTCGCTGAAGTTGTTCGGGGCCGAGCCCTGCCGCTCGTGAAGGCGCCGCTCGATGTGGACGACGAGCATGTCGCGGGACCAGCCGTTCGCGATCTAGACGTTGAACCGGAAGTGCATCACGTCTCCGTCCTTCACGACGTACTCCTTGCCCTCCGACCGCA
>CAZZLC010000268.1:0-1234 GCA_964655065.1 uncultured Enterobacteriaceae bacterium
AGGACGTCCTGGTCGACTGCGGGCTGTTCCAGGGCCTCAAGGCGCTGCGAAGGCGAAACTGGGCTCCCCTGCCGCTGGACCCGGAGCGGCTGTCGGCCGTGCTGCTCACCCACGCTCACATCGACCACTCGGGCTACCTCCCGCGCCTCGTGAAGCAGGGGTTCTCCAAGGACGTCTGGGTGACCGAGGGGACGGCGGGCCTGCTGCGCCTGCTGCTGCCCGACGCGGGCCACCTCCAGGAGGAGGACGCCCGCTACGCCGCTCGCCACGGGTACTCGCGACACCATCCGCCGCTCCCGCTGTACACGGAGGAAGACGCCTGGGCGTCGCTCGAACGCCTCCGCTCGGTGGCCTGGGACGACGAACAGGCGCTCGGTGACCTCCGGGTGCGCTTTCGCTCGTCGGGTCACATCCTGGGCGCGGCGGGCATTCGCGTCGCCGCCGCTGACGGCGCGGTGTGGTTCTCGGGGGACCTCGGGCGCCCCAACGACCCGCTGATGTACGCGCCGCAGGTGCCTCGCGACCCCGTCGACGTGCTCGTGCTCGAGTCGACCTACGGCCTGCGGAGCCACGTCCGGAACGACCCCATCGATGCTCTGCACGACGTGGTGCAGCGCACCCTCGAGCGTCGGGGGACCGTGCTGATTCCGAGCTTCGCGGTGGGCCGGACCCAGATCCTGCTGTGGGCCCTGCACCGCCTCGTCGAGACCGGTCGCCTCGATCCCGAAGTGCCCATCTACATCAACTCGCCAATGGCCATCGACGCCACGGAGCTGCTGCTCCGTCACCCCGAAGAACACCGGCTCTCGGCCGTGCAGGCCCGTGCGATGGGAGCCAGGGCCATCTACGTGCGCACGGCGGAGGAATCCAAGGCACTCACCCGGCGAGAGGGACCGTGCATCATCATCAGCGCCTCGGGCATGCTGTCGGGGGGGCGGGTTCTGCACCACCTCCGGCACCTCGCTCCGGATCCGAAGAACACTTTGCTCTTCTGCGGATACCAGGCTGCAGGCACCCGTGGTGCGGCGATCCTCGATGGGGCTGACGAGGTGCGGGTGCACGGCACCGACGTGCCGATCGCGTGCGAGGTCGCCCGGATTGACGCCTGGTCGGCCCATGCCGACCATCGCGAGATCATCGCCTGGTTGAGGCGTTGGCCCGCGCCTCCCGCGCGCACCTACCTCGTGCACGGCGAGGCGGGTGCCCTCGACGCCCTTCGCGCCCACATCTCCCG
>CAZZLC010000269.1:0-1227 GCA_964655065.1 uncultured Enterobacteriaceae bacterium
TGACCGACCCATCCGGCCGGACGACTCTTACACCACGTCAAGGGACGTGACCGAATGCCACCTCACAAATTACGAATACGAGGCCCGCTTCGGCGGGCTTTCTTATGTCATACTCAAACCTTTCTGTTGAAAACTCGCACAGAGACCTCTGCGCGACTCGATTTTCTGCTACACTACACCGTGTGACACCTATCTGAGACAAGTCGTAAGTTTGTAGACATTAAGAGACAGCGAATATTCGAGCAGATTTAATGATGTATTCCATGCGTGAAGCCGCCGTCAGGTCGGCGTCGACAAAATGACCATTCAACGGGCGATCAAGGCGGGCAAGCTGTCCGCCAACCGGGACCGTCCCAACGGCCCCTATCAGATTGATCCCGCCGAGCTTCATCGGGTGTTTCCGCCGAAGCCTGGGGACAAGATCGGCGCGCCGGCGCAACCGGCCTCGACGAGACACGACGCGCCTCTGCAGGAGACGCGGCTCTTGGAGCGAGAAATCGCCATCCGCGACGACCAACTCGAACAGCTCAAGGCCGAACGTCGGCGGGAACGCGATCAGCTGCAGGACACCATCGACGATCTGCGCCGGCGTCTCGACGGCGAAGCGGCGGAACGTCAGCGCTTGACCTTGCTCCTCACCGATCAGCGTGACGCAACCGAGGGCGACCCGAACGCCCAGGGACGACACCCGCATCTGTGGGCGTGGCCCTGGCGACGCACACCGGCTTAAGCGCACGGTCAAGCCAGAACAGTCGGCTCATCCGTGTACGTTGCGTGGGCAACGAGTGGGCAACGAATGGCGTCGTTTTCCGGCTACGCTGTGCGCGTTTGGGCAACGTTACGCGCCGATGATATCTCGAGATATCAATGGCTTAGCCTTCTTGGGCTCGCTTGGTAAGGGTGAGGTCGAGTGTTCAAATCACTCTGGCGGCGCCATAGTTTTCAACGATTTATCGTGCGGCCCGAACTTCGATGGGCGACGAGTGGGCGACGATCACGCCCGTGCTTGCGGGGACACCGGCAGCTCTTTCAGAAACGCATCGATCGCCCGCACCGCGTTATCCAGAGAGTGCGGATCGACGGGCGCATAGATGTCCGTGATCGAGACGTCCGCACCGTTTAGGGGCCGGCGCCACGGCGTCCTCAGACGCGGGCGCTATGCACCCGCCGCCCCTTGGCGTGCGAAACCGCGAGCCCCCCGCCGACGGCTGCGTCGACCCCGTCTCC
>CAZZLC010000270.1:0-1181 GCA_964655065.1 uncultured Enterobacteriaceae bacterium
TGCCGCCGGGCGTCGAGCGCCTCTCCCGCGTCCTTGCTCGCCTCTTCCAGCACCAGCTGGTACAGCTCGCCCAGCCAGCCGTACTCCTCGGGCGACTCCGCCATCGCCCGCTTCTTCCACTTGTTGAACGCATCGATGCCGCCGAGCTTGCCGTAGGGCACGATCCCCGTAGGCTCCCCTTCGCGCGCCTCGCGGTTGGCCTGTTTGATGCGGATGTGCTCGCCGATCACCCGGTTGAACGCGAAGCGTGCCGCTCCGCCGTGGCGCGCGAAGAGCGCGGCTTGTTCGGCTGTGGGCATCAAGGTGAACTTGAAGCTGGTGAACCGAGGCTCGGCCGTCACGCCCATGCCGTTCGTTCCACGTACGTGGCTCCGAGTGCGAGGAACGCCGAGAACGAGGCGGCGGTCTTGTCGTACCGCGTGCCGACGCGTCGAAAGCGCTTCAGGCGCCCGAAGAAGCGCTCGATGACGTTGCGCAGCGCGTAGGCGCCGCGATCCAGGCCGCGGGCAAGCCGGCGTGAACGACGCGATGGCACGACGGCGGCCGCCTCGTGCTCCGCGCACCACGCCAACACAGCATCCGCGTCGTAGGCTCGGTCCCCCACGACGGCCGAGGGCGAGGGGAGCGTCTCGAGCAACGGGACCGCCTGGGTGACATCGCCCCGCTGGCCTGGGGTGAGCAGAAACGCTCGCCATCGACCTCGTGGCGACACCAGTGCGTGGACCTTGGTGGTGAACCCACCGCGGGAGCGGCCGAGCGCTTCGTGCTCGGCGTCACCACTGCGCGACCCCGCGGCGTCGGGGTGGGCGTGGACGACCGTACTGTCGATGAGCACGACCTGGTCTTGCTCATCGACGCGAGCCATCGAGAGCTGGAGCCGAGCCCAGCGGCCGGAGACCGCCCACCGGCGGAACCGCCGGAAGACGCTGTTCCAGGAGCCGAAGTCGCGGGGCAGGTCTCGCCACGGCGCACCGGTTCGAAGGATCCAGAGCACGCCCTCGAGAAAGCGACGAAGGTCACCAGTCGGCCCACGCCCGAGGAGAGAGGGCGCGTGAGCGAGGAGGTGCTCGAGATAGGAGTCCATGCCCTTCATGAGGGCACCCGTATACGTTCAGTGCTCACGCGTCCAGTGTGTCGAGGTCAGTTTCTGACCAGATGCTGAAACTGTCCACGCGCTGTAG
>CAZZLC010000271.1:0-1172 GCA_964655065.1 uncultured Enterobacteriaceae bacterium
CGTCGGAAGCTGTGGGCCGTGGCCTGCATCGACCGCGACGACGTGGCGGTGGTGGCCGCGGTGGGGCTGAACCCCGCGTCGCCCGCCCAGCAGGCACTCCTGCTCGTGCTGTCGCTCGGGCTCTCCGTCGGGATCATCACGGCGCTCGGGATCCTGCGGCTGCTGCGGCCGTTGTCCGAGATCAGCGGAGCGCTCGCCAGGGTGGGGGCCGGTGAGCGCGGCGTGCGCATGTCGTGGACCGGTCTCGCCGAGCTCGACGACCTCGTGGATCGGCTCAACGCGGCGGCGCGATCCGTCGAGGATCGAGAGGACACCATCGTCGGCCGCATCCAGGTGGTCCAGGAGATGGCGCGCATGGTCGCGCACGAGATCCGGAACCCCCTGCAGTCACTGGAGCTGCTCACGTCGCTGATCGCGTCCGAGGACGACGACGCCGAGCGCGAGGAGATCGCAAAGTCGATCCGCACCGAGGTGCAGACGCTCGAGCAGGTGGTGCACCGATTGCTGCGCGAGTCGGCGGCCCGGGGGGCGTTGCGGCTTCGGGTGACCACCCAGCCCGTGGCGCCGCTCGTCGAGCAGGTCATCGCGCTGCGTACGCCGCAGGCCAACGGGCGCTCCATTCGCCTGACCACCGGGCCCATCTCGTGGGCGCCCGCCCCGTTCGACTCGACGCTGCTCAAGCGGTCCATCGAGAACCTCGTGCTCAATGCGCTGCAGGCGGTGCCGTCGTACACGGGCCACGTCGAGGTCTCGGTCATCGAGGAGGAGGAGCACGTGCTCATCGCTGTCGACGACAACGGACCCGGCGTTTCCGAGGCGATGGGGGACCAGATCTTCGAGCCCAAGGTCACGAGCAAGGAGGGGGGGACGGGGCTCGGGCTCGCGCTCGTCAAGGGGGTGCTCGAGGCGCATCATGGCGATATTCGCCACGGCCGCTCCGCGCTCGGCGGGGCGCGCTTCGAGGCACGCATCCCCCTGAAGACCGATCTACGATTCGACAGTGCGGACCCGCACCACAGCCCGGTCTGATCGTCCAGGGGCAAGGAGGTAGCCGTGGGCATCGATCGGGCCCTGTCCATCCTGGTCGTCGACGACAACCGTTCCTCGGCCGACGCGCTCGCGAGGCTGCTCCGCAAGCGAGGCGACGAGGTTCGAGCCGCCTACGACGGGGA
>CAZZLC010000272.1:0-1157 GCA_964655065.1 uncultured Enterobacteriaceae bacterium
TGATGGAGTGGATGGCTCCCGCTTGCGGCGTCGCGGTGCGGCAGGGTGGGCGTTGTCGCACGATCCACCCCAAGGGAGCCTTCCATGGAGCAGCCCACCATTATCGGCGTCGATCTCGCCAAGAACGTCTTCCAAGCTCACGGCGTCGGCACTGACGGCGCTGTTGTTTTACGCCGAAAGCTGCGCCGCAGCCAGGTGCTGACGTTCTTCGCCGATCTTGATCCGTGCCTCATCGGCATGGAGGCCTGCGCCGGCGCCCATCATTGGGCGCGGGAGCTGACCGCTCTCGGCCATGAGGTGCGCCTGATGCCGGCCGCGTATGTGAAGCCTTATGTGAAGCGGGGCAAGACGGACCGAGCTGATGCGGAAGCGATTTGCGAGGCGGTGACGCGCCCGACCATGCGGTTCGTCCCCATCAAGTCGTCTGACCGTCAGGCGGCGCTCTTGGACCACAAGATGCGGGAGTTTCTCGTCCGCCAGCAAACCCAGATCGTCAATGCGATCCGGGCGCACCTGGCGGAGTTCGGCATTGTGATCGCCAAGGGGATCCACAACGTCGATCGACTGCTCGCCGCGGCTGGTGACGCCCCCAATGCGGCGCGCCCCGCGCTTGATCTCCTCGCCGCCCAGTTGCGCGACACCCGCGCCCGGATCGCCACCGTGACCGGTCGCATCGCCGCCGCCCAGGCTGAGGATGCGTTGGCGCGCCGGCTGGCGGGGATCCCCGGCGTCGGCGTTCTGACCGCTAGCGCTGTCGCCGCCGCCACGCCCGAGGTCGACGCTTTCCGCTCAGGGCGGGACTACGCGGCTTGGCTGGGCCTGACGCCCAAGCCCCACTCCACCGGAGGCAAAGAGAGGTTAGGCCGTATATCGAAGGCCGGTGACCGGTATCTGCGACGGCTTTTGTATTTGGGCGCAATGGCGCAGATCAGCGCGCGCCGGGGCAAACGGCCGGGAGACGATTGGCTTTGGCGGATGCTGCAAAGAAAGCCTGTGAAAGTCGTCGCAATCGCGCTCGCCAATCGCATGGCGAGGGTGGTCTGGGCGTTGATCAGAACGGGTGAGAGCTACCGCCCCACGCCCGCTTGAGACGAACAACCGGCTGAGGCCGGCGCCGGGACGGTGAGGCGCATTGTGAGGTGATGGCGAACGGACGG
>CAZZLC010000273.1:0-1154 GCA_964655065.1 uncultured Enterobacteriaceae bacterium
CCGCACCGGACGTTCGCGGAGTACCTGGCGGCGACGGCGCTGGCGCGGCGGTTCGCGGCCGGGACGGGAGCCGCGGACCTGGAGCGCGTGCTGGCGTCGGCGGCGTGGGACGAGGCGGCGGAGCAGGCGGCGTGGCAGCCGTACCTCGACAAGCTGGAGGGAATGGGGATCCAAGGTGCGAGCCAGTGGCCCGTGCGAGGGTTCACCGAGAGCGCGAAGGAGAGCTGGGCGAGCTACCCGGAGGCCTTCGAGTTCACGCTGCGGCCGGAGCACGAGGCGACGACGGCGGAGGTGGTGGCGCTGACGCACGGGGTGCTGATTGCAGAGGGGGAGTCCGCCTCGGCCACCCGGTTCCTCGACGCGGTGCTGTCGCGGCGGCTGGCCCCGCACCTGGTGTCCCGCCTGGGCCGGGCCCTGGAGGGGCTCGACGCCGAGGCGGTGCACCGGCTGTTCGAGGCGATGGGGGAGGGGCCGCACTGGGAGCAGCGTCGGGCGGTGCTGCTCGACCTGCCGCACCTGCTGGCGGAGCCCGGGGCGGTGCTGCGGGTGCTGCAGGAGCGGGCCGCGCGGTCGACACACGGGGCGGACCAGTACTGGGTGCACCGGGTGGCGACGTGGCTCGGCGAGGGGACGTGGGGGAGCCCCACCCCCGAGGTGCAGCGAGCAGCACGGGCGTGGGCCGCGCGGCGATGGGCCGAGCACCGGGCCCCCGAGCGCAGCGCCCTGCTCGCCGAGCTCACGTGGGTGCGGCTGCCGGCGGGGTCGTTCCGGATGGGGAGCCCCGAGGGCGAGGGCTACGACGCCGAGCACCCGCAGCACGCGGTCGAGGTGACCGCGCCGTTCGAGCTGCTCGACGTGCCGGTGACGAATGCGATGTACGAGCGGTTCGACCCGGGGCACGCCGCGGACCGCCTCTCGCAGTGGGGCGAGCGTCCGGACGAGCACCCGGTGTACAACGTCACCTGGTACGAGGCGGCGGCGTTCGCGGCGTGGCTGGACGCCGCGGCGCCCGCTCGCTGGCGGGTGCGCCTGCCGTTCGAGGTGGAGTGGGAGTACGCGGCGCGGGCGACGCTGGTGGCGCCGAGCGCGGAGGTCCCGCTGGGCGCCCTCGCCTGGTACCAGGAGAACAGCGACGGTCGCGTCCACCCGGTCCG
>CAZZLC010000274.1:0-1130 GCA_964655065.1 uncultured Enterobacteriaceae bacterium
CTGCCACGCTGCGCACGGTACCCTGGAGGCCCTCGTGCGAATGTTCACCTTCTTGTTCATGGCCTTGCTGACCGCCTGCGGATCGACCGACCCCGAGACCGAGGAGACCGGCGACCCCTCGCCCGGCCCGACGGGGATGGTCGACACGGACGACCCCAACCTCGACCCGACCGAAGACACCGCGGGTCCCTCACGCGACAGCACCTTCAGCGCCAACGGCTACGGGCAGCAGGGGCCCTGGCTCGGCTACTTGTTCACCAACACGGACTCTGCGGCCTCCACCATCGACCCCGCCTGCGCGCAGGATGGTACGGACCCGTGCTTCTCGCAGTCGGGGCCCGAGGTGTGCGTCGAGGGTACGGTCGCCCCACAGCCTGACTTCAGCGGCTTCGCCGCCGTCGGGTGGCACCTGAACCAGGCCATCATGCCCCCCAACCCACCCGGCAACTGGACGGTCACGGGTTCGGGGGTCGAGATCGAGGTCCTCGACGAAGGCGGCTCCACGCTTCGCGCCGTCGTCCAGAGCGCGAGCGGCGACACGTGGTGTAAGGAGCTCTCGGGGTCGGGCCGGGTGACGATCCCCTGGAACGAGTTCCTGGCGCAGTGCTGGGAGGGCGCTGCCGACCAGACGCCGTTGTCGGCGGGAACCGCGATCCAGTTCCTCTCGATCACGGTTCCCGGCACGGACGCGGTCTCGAGGCCCTTCGCGTTCTGCTGGATCGACGCACAGTTCGTCCCGTAGACCTCGGGGACCTCACGGTTCACCGGCTCCGCTCGCCGTCGCGAAGCGCGCTCTGCGCGGTTCGCCGCGGTCGAGCCCGTTCGCGCCTGGAGTGTCTGGCCAGCGGCATGTCGGTCACGAGACGTCGGACACCATCGGCTACGGCAGCTTCACGGTGTTCCGAACGTTCATCGTCGTCTCTCCGCGGGAGTGCCTGGCGACGTTCCCGCCGGTGGCGGTCTGGCGAAACCCCGTGTCGTCCAAGCTCAAGCCTGCCACCCGCTACGCGCCTAATCATGAGGCACACCTCGAAACTGGAGTGCCCCCATGAGCCTCAGCATCCGTGAGCAGTCCTCGATCGACGCCGCCAACGCCAGCGGCCGCACCCCCGTCGTGTTCATCCACGGCC
>CAZZLC010000275.1:0-1110 GCA_964655065.1 uncultured Enterobacteriaceae bacterium
GCTTTCTTTTCGGCCAGGGCCACGAGGTGTTCGACCATTTCCTCATTGGCGATCTTATGGTCGGGCTTGCCGTCCAGGTAGATCATGCCCGCGCCCGCGCCGGCGGCGTTCTTGTCCGCGCCCCCGCCGGTAAAGCCCAGATCCGTCTCCCGGGCCTCGCCGGGACCGTTCACCACACAGCCGATCACCGACAGGCTCATGGGGGTGGAGATATGGGCGAGCCGCTCCTCCAGCACTTTCACCGTCTCGATCACATTGAACCCCTGACGGGCGCAGGAGGGGCAGGAAATGATGTTCACTCCCCGGTGGCGCAGATTGAGGGACTTCAGAATGTCAAAGCCCACCCGGATCTCCTCCACCGGATCCGCGGACAGGGACACCCGGATCGTGTCTCCGATGCCCGACCACAACAGCATGCCCAGGCCGATGGAGGACTTGATGGTGCCGGACATCAGCCCGCCCGCTTCCGTGATCCCCAAATGGAGGGGATAATCGCAGGCTTCCGACAGGCCCTGATAGGCCGCCACGGTGAGGAACACATCGGAGGCCTTCACGGAAATCTTGAACTCCCGGAAGTCGTTGTCCTCGAGGATTTTCGCGTGCTCAAGGGCGCTTTCCACCATGGCTTCCGGGCAGGGCTCCCCGTAGCGCTCCAGCAGGTGCTTTTCCAGGGAGCCGCCATTCACACCGATGCGCATGGCACAGCCATGGTCCTTGGCGGCCTTCACCACATCGCGCACCCGGTCCGCCGAGCCGATATTGCCCGGATTGATGCGCAGACAGGCCGCCCCGGCCTCCGCCGCCTCGATGGCCCGTTTGTAGTGGAAATGCACATCCGCCACGATGGGAATGGAGGCCGCGCGCACGATCGATTTCAGGGCTGCGGTGCTCTCCTCGTCGGGCACGGAAACCCGGACAATGTCCGCGCCCGCTTCCTCAAGCCCCTTGATCTGCTCGATCGTCGCTTTCGCGTCGGAGGTCAGGGTGTTGGTCATGGACTGCACCGTAATCGGCGCGTCCCCGCCAACGGGCACATTGCCCACCATGATCTGCCGGCAAGGGCGGCGATGAATCTCCCGATAAGCCCGAACCGCCATGGTGATCGTCCTC
>CAZZLC010000276.1:0-1099 GCA_964655065.1 uncultured Enterobacteriaceae bacterium
CGGCTGGGGCTCCTGTGCGGGCGCGAGGACCTCCACGGGCACGCGGACCGTGAAGAGGTCGAGCCCTTCTCGACCTCGCTCGGTAGGACCCCATCAGCTTGCCTTCGGCCTTCTCCTCGAGGATCGACAAGGCGACTCCTGCCAGGGCAGGCTCATCGGATCGATCCGCGTCGACTTTGTGAGCCTCGCGCTGGGGCCCACCACGAATTCGAGGGGCCACGGCCCATTGCGCCGCGACCAACCCCCTCAGTCGCCTGCGAGCCTCGCCTGCGCGTGTTCCAGAGCAATCTCGGCCTGCCGCCATCGCTCGGTGGAGGCCTCGGTCTCGAGCAGCTCCTTCTCCGCCGCCTCGAGATCCGCCTGCGCCTGCTTCTTGTCCACGCCCTCGAGGGGCTCGAAGCGATCGGTCAGGATCGTGACGTGGTCAGGACCGATCTCGGCGAACCCCCGCCCGACGACATAGCGCCTCACTCCCTGCGGAGAGGTCACCACACAGCGACCGGCCCGGAGCAATGAGAGCAGCGCATCGTGACCCGGGTAGACGCCGAGCTGGCCCTCCCAGGCGGGGAGGATGACCTCGGAGGCCTCGCCCGAGAACGCACTCGCCTCGGGCGTGACGATGTCGACCTGCAGCATCGGCGTCGCCATGGATCAGGCCTCCTGCGCCATCTGCTCGGCGCGCGCCACCACGTCGTCGATGCCGCCCATGAGCAGGAACGCGTCCTCGGGAAGATCGTCGTGCTTGCCCTCGAGGATCTCGCGGAAGCCGCGGATGGTCTCCTCGATCTTCACGTAGACGCCGGGACGGCCCGTGAACTGCTCGGCGACGTGGAAGGGCTGCGAGAGGAACTTCTGGATCTTCCTCGCCCGGGCGACGACGAGGCGGTCCTCGGCCGACAGCTCGTCCATGCCGAGAATGGCGATGATGTCCTGCAGCTCCTTGTAGCGCTGGAGCACCTGCTGGACGTCGCGGGCGATCTTGTAGTGTTCGTCACCGACGACGGCGGGCTCGAGGATCCGGCTGGTGTAGTACACGGTGTACACCGACTCATTTATGCCGAACTCGGCGATGCGCCGCGAGAGAACCGTGGTCGCGTCG
>CAZZLC010000277.1:0-1095 GCA_964655065.1 uncultured Enterobacteriaceae bacterium
GGCGAAGCCCGGACTTCGACCGTAGTTGACCAGCCGCTGCCATCAGGCCGGCGATCTCGCAATCGCTGTAGATGTGCGGAGTGGGGCGGCGCATTCGCGCCGGGAGAAGGCGATGCGGTGGCACCTGCGTCCGCGGATCCGTTGCCTGCAACCAGACCGCAAACCCCCTGACAATCTGGAGCCGCCTCGCGTGCGTCGCCCGCTGGACACCCACTGACTGGAGCGCCCACCGCACAGCGGCCTCGGTCGTGACGAACTCGTCGCCCGCGGCTTCGACGAAGTCGACGAATTTGCGAAGCGATGACTCTGGCCACCTGAGTTGCGTACCCAGCACACGCCGGGTCTGCAGATACTCCGTGAGTGCGTCATGCAGAGCGCTCACGGGCGCACCTCCGAGGTCGGCCACGGCAGGGCAACGCCACCGAGTGCCTCGAGCTCTACCTTCGTGTAGAGCTGCGTCGTGCCAAGCGAGCGGTGGCGCAGCACCTGGGCGATCTCTGCGAGCGAGGCTCCCCGCCGGAGCATCTGCGTGGCGAGACTGTGGCGGAAGATGTGGGCACCGACACGGCCGGTCGGGATCAGCCCGGCGCGTCGCACAGCTTGGCGCGCGACAAGGCACACTGCAGTCGGGCCCGACAGCCCCACGTGCGGGGCGCAGCGCCGCAGGAACACGCGGCGCGACGAGCTCGGGCCTCGCGCCTCGCGGAGGTAGCGCGCCAGCGCTTGACCAACGTCATCGAGCAGTGGCAGGTGGTCGCGGCGGCGTCCCTTGCCGCGGACGACGAGCTCGCCCACATCCCAGCGGATGTCGTCGAGGTCCAGAGCTGCGATTTCGCCTGCACGCAGGCCGAATCGCGCGAGGAGGAGCAGCATCGCGTAGGCGCGGCACCCCCGCGTCGTAGACCGGTCCGTCATCGCAAGCACGCGCTCGACCTCCTCTGCCGTGAGGTACGAGGGCACGTTCGCCAGCCGCAATTGACGAACCGGCGGCACGGTCTTGGAGAGGTCGGTCTGGGTCATGTCGTCGAACAACAGAAACCGCAGGAATGAGCGCAGGGCGGCGGACAAGAGCTTCACGAAGGAGCCGGAGCGATT
>CAZZLC010000278.1:0-1071 GCA_964655065.1 uncultured Enterobacteriaceae bacterium
CTAGAGCCGATTCAACTTAATCCGGTTCATAGCCTGACGCGGCGAAGTAGTTTGCGCACTCGTTTGGCGTGAAGGCGTCGAGGCTTTGCGCGACGGTGTCCCAAAGGTCATCGACGGTCCGGGCAGCAGCTTTGCGCAGCAAGGCCTTGAGCTTGGCAAACGCCATCTCGATAGGGTTGAAGTCTGGGCTATACGGCGGCAGGTAAAGCAGCCGCGCCCCGGCCGCTTCGATTGTGTCGCGTACGCCGGCGACCTTGTGAGCCGGGAGATTGTCCATGATGACGATATCACCGGGCTTGAGTTCGGGCACCAGCACCTGTTTCACATAAGCGCGGAAGGCGGGCCCATGCATGGGACCGTCGAGCAGCATCGGCGCTGTCAGACCGTTCAGCCGCAACCCTGCGGTGAAGGTGGTGGTCTTCCAGTGTCCGTGCGGGACCGCGGCGCGGCAGCGCTGGCCTTTCGCTGCCCAGCCGCGTAGGCGGGCCATCTTCGTGCTGGCGCCGGTCTCGTCGATGAAGATCAGCTTGTCCGGGTCGAGATCGAGTTGGCTGTCGAACCAGTCCTGGCGCTTTGCGAGGATGTCCGGGCGTTGCTGCTCGCTGGCATGGCCCGTCTTTTTTTAAATGTCAGCCCGCGCCGCGAGAAGAAGTACCACACGCTCGCCGGGCAGGTGGCCACGCCCCGCTCGGCCGCCAGCGCCTCGGCGATCTCGTGCAGTGCAATGTCCTTACGCTGTGCAAGCAGATCGAGAATAAACGCTTCATGCGGGTCGAGCTTCGAGCGTCGCGGCTTGCCCTGACGCCCGGGCTCAAGCCTCCCGGTCTCGCGCCAGCGCCGGTGCCAGTTGATCGCCGTGGACGCGCCCACCGAAAACCGCGCCGCCGCCGCGCGCGCCGACATCCCCGCATCAATCGCTTCGATAACCCGCTGCCGAAGATCCAAACCGTAAGCCCGTGCCATGTCCCGCCTCCCGAATCGCCTCGGGATACGGAATCACGGGCCATACAGCGCTGGAATCCCCCACCGCGCAAAACCCACAACGATTCGGGTTATCTTGAAGCCGCTCTA
>CAZZLC010000279.1:0-1059 GCA_964655065.1 uncultured Enterobacteriaceae bacterium
CCCCCCCCCCCCCCCCCCCCCCGCCCCCCCCCCCCCCGCCCCCCCCCCCCCCCCCGCCCCCCCCCCCCCCGCCCCCCGGGGGGATGAGTGAGACGTCAGGGTCGCCGGAGGGCGCTGCACGAAAGCGAAGAGCGAGCAGCCCCTCCGTTCTCTGCTTCGATGGTCGTGCGTGGTCGCGAGACCTCGGGCGCGAGCTCCGCGAAGCTCCGGCTGCGGGTGACGAGGCTTGGCTCCGCCGTGTAGAACGCCACCGTCAGCACCTACCGGCCCAGCTTCGCGAGACGCTCGCGGCCATGGCCGTTGGCCACGGACCGGTCGCTCTACACCTCTCGGGTCTTCCACAGCCTGGCGCGCTCCCCGCTACGCCGGTGGACTGTCGCCATCCCCAGCCGGTTCCTACAGGCAACGCCGAGTTCTGGCTCGCCCTGATCGGCGCGGAGCTCGGAGAGCTGTTCAGTCACGCCGAGATTTGCAACGGTGACCTCTTTCACCACATTGCCCCGCAAGCCGGTGAGGAGCACGCACCGACCGGCGAGTCCTCGCGAGCACCGCTCCGCATGCACACGGATGGGGCGAGCCACCCTCTGCCACCGGACTTCGTCGTGCTCTGGTGTCACCGAGGGGAGCACGGTGTGGCGACCCGCGTCGCCGCTCTCTCGGCTCTCGAGGACGCGGCCGGGCCTGCGGCGATGGCCCTCGCCCGACGGGCGGTCTTCCGGCACCGCCTGGACTACGAATTTCGGCATTCCGTGGAGATGAGGGAGTTGAGCGCGTTGGTCCCCCTCGTCAGCGACGAAGGACCGTTCTCGACAATCTCCGTCGATTTCGACTTCGTGATTCCGCAGTGCCGTGAGGGTGCCGCCTTGATCGAACGGCTGGAGGCCCTGATGGGGTCAGTCGCGGTGGGTATCGTTCAAGAACCAGGCGGAGTGCTCGTTCTGGACAACCGCCGCGCCGTCCATTCGCGTGACGCTTTCGAGCCGAGGTACGACGGGACGGACCGGTGGCTGCAAGCGGCGTACGTCCTACGCCGTGGAGTCGTGCCCTCGCCCGGAGTCC
>CAZZLC010000280.1:0-1009 GCA_964655065.1 uncultured Enterobacteriaceae bacterium
CCTGAACATCCTGTCGGGGCGGTGCGCCCTGTACGCGATGCCGGAGTTCCTCGCGCAGGTCGACACCGACGTGGTGCTGGGAACGGCCTGTCCGGCCGATGCCTTCAACGACACGCGCCTGGTGGGAACGCTGGATCGGATCTTCGACGCCGGTACGGACTACGTGCTGGGCCGATTGGTCGCGGACATCCTGTCCTGGTCCGGGATGCCGACCGCCTACAGCGTCCACGGCGACACCACGTCGATCTCGCTGCAGGGCGCCTTCGACGTCATCCCCGCGGAGGGGGCGCCCACACCGTCGCGAGGCTTCTCCAAGGACCACCGGCCCGATCTGAAGCAGCTGGTCTTCGGGATGTCGGTTCACGGGTCGATGGGGGTGCCGCTGACGGCGTCGATGTTGGATGGGAACACCTCGGACAAGCGGGCGAACCGATGGAACATCGAGGCGCTGGCCCAGGTGTTGCCGCAGGAGCACGACGTGACCGTGGTGGGCGACAGCAAGCTGGTGGACCCGGCGTTGTTCGGTCGCCTGCTCGACGAGGGGTTCCACTTCGTCTCGCTCGTCCCCAGGACGTACGGGGTGCGCGCGGAGCTCGTGGAGCTGGTGCGACAGGAGGGGGCCGAGCTGCCCGAGCTGGCCCGGTCGCCGGGACGGACACTGGCGGATCCCGACGAGATCTACCGCGGCCGGTCGTTCCGTCGGTCCCTGCCGGTCGTGGACCCGCACACCAAGGCGCCGCGGGACGAAGAGATGACGCTTGTGGTCGTGCGGTCCGACGCGCAGGCCCGCAAGTTCGACAGCGCCCTCGAAAAGCGCCTCGTCAAGGAGGAGGTCGCGTTCATGAGCGCGGTGAAGCAGGCGAACCAGCGCGGATTCCGCTGCCACGCGGATGCCGAGAAGGCGCGAGCGGCGGCCCTCGGGCGTCTGAAGTGGCAGACCTGCGAGCTGACGGTCGAGGAGGTGGAGGTCATCGACAAGCGGCCTCGGGCCGGTCGACCCCGGGCTGGC
>CAZZLC010000281.1:0-1005 GCA_964655065.1 uncultured Enterobacteriaceae bacterium
CCTTCCCGCGTACGGCCGATGGTGGCGGCTCGTGCCGTACTTCATCGACGTCCGGAATGCTGCGGTCCACGCACGGCCCTCCGCGCCTCTCGAGGAGCACGAGGCCCTGCGCATGGTGAACGGCGTCGAGGACCTCTTCCTTCACCTCGGCCCCGGCCCCTCGGCCAGGTAGGTGGTTGACTTCGGCAGGTGTTTCGGGAACCGCCAGGAACTCCCGGGGCCCTCGACCGCCCCAGAAACCGTCTTTCGAGCACGCGATCCCCTCCCCTTGGGAGAATCCCTCACTTACCTGGTAGACGCTCGACTCCCTCGTAGACCGCACCCACCGGCAGGGTTGCCCCAATCGACGGCAGCACCACCGCCTCGCTCGCCTCGACGTGCACCGCCCGGGCCCACCCGTCGCCGGACCGACTCCAGACCTCGACGTCCATCCCGTCTTGCTCGATCAGGAGCACGTGCTGGAGGGACGGGATGGACTGATAGCGACGCAGCTTCTCACCTCGGTCGTAAGCCCGGGTGCTGTCCGACAGCACTTCCACCAGCACCACGGGGTTCAGGGCCGTCTGCTCCAAGCCCATCTGGAGCTCTCCGCAGAACACCGAACCATCAGCGTAGGTGTACAACCCGTCCGGACTGGCGATGCGCTGGTCCGAGGGCAACGGCACGCACGGCCCACCGTCGAGCTGCTCGGCAAGCAGCCGATAGACCCGACCCGACAGGTGGTTGTGTCGAGGTGACCCCCCCGACATCGCGTAGATCTGGCCGTCTGCGAACTCGAACCGATCCTCCGTCCGACCATCGCGTGCCAGGTACTCTTCGACCATGAACTCGTGATGGCGGGCAGCAAACGACATTCGGAGGTCTCCGCTACTGGAAACCGTCCTATCGCGGCCATCTCCCGTGCGCCGCGCGGTCTTGTGGCGATGGTCCGTCGTTCGACCTCGGGTGGCCGTTGGTGCGGCACGCGGCCTTCCCACCTGGTGGGAGTTGCTCCGCGACCTCGAG
>CAZZLC010000282.1:0-1003 GCA_964655065.1 uncultured Enterobacteriaceae bacterium
CGTTCCGCGAGCGCACCGAAGAGCTCGGCGGCCTGCCCGATTTCGTGGTCACCGAGCTGGAGGACTACCTGACGTGCGGCCTCCTCGAGCACGGCTGTCTTCACCTCGAGTGTCGCCAGTGCGGCCACGGCCAGCTGGTCGCCTTTAGCTGCAAGCGACGAGGCATCTGCCCCTCCTGCATCACCCGGCGCATGGCCGACGCGGCCGTGCACCTCGAGCAGCGGGTCTTTCCGACCGTGCCGGTCCGCCACTGGATCTGCTCCTTGCCTTGGGGCCTGCGCGCCCTACTGGGCTACGACCGGGAGCTCGCCGCGGAGGCGGTGGCGGCGTTCGTGCGAGAGCTGTCCCGGTCCCTGCGCCACCGCGCCAAGCAGCTGCTCGGTCTGCGGAGCGTATCGATGGCTCACACCGGGGCGGTGGCAGCGATTCAGCGCACGGACAGCGCGCTGCGGCTCAACGTGCACTTTCACGTCCTCGCGCTCGATGGCGTCTACGTCGAAGACCCGCTCAGCGGCGAGCTTCACTTCCACGAGCTGCCCACGCCCACCGCGGCGGAGGTCGCTGACGTCGCCGCGTGCACGGCGGAGCGCCTGCAACGGACCCTCGCCGCTCACGGCCGCAGCCTCGACCCGGAGCTGGCGAGCGAGCCGCCGGCCTTGCAGCAAGACGAGCCGGGCCTGGCCAGCTGCTACGCCGCCGCGTCCCGAGGCATCGCCGTGACCGGCGACCGCGCCGGCCAGCCCACGCTGAGGCTCCTCAGCTCCAAGACTCCACCCAAGCAGCCGACCAGCCCCGATGCTCCGGTCGCCGAGGTCTGCGGCATCAACCTCCACGCGAAGCAGGTCGTCCACGGTCACGACCGCCGGCAGCTGGAGCGGCTGTGCCGATACATCACCCGGCCCCCGGTGGCCAACGAGCGCCTCCGGGAGCGCGAGGATGGTCGCTTCGAGCTGACCCTCAAGTCGGTGTGGAAGGACGGCACCCGGGCGCTGGTCTTCGAGCC